>DYFV01000040.1 GCA_020725025.1 Azoarcus sp. | reverse complement strand
CCCCTCTCTGCAAGCCCCTCCGGGCTTTTGCACACTGTTCAGAACACTACCCTCCAAACCTGTCCTCATCAGACAGTTGGCAAGACCAAGCAACACCCGCCGGCCGCGGACTGCGCAAGCACCCGCCGCCGGTCCGGTCCGGCTCCCGGCCCGCGCAGGCGGCAGGGCGGCCGGCGCGGCGGAAGGGGCGGGCGTCGGGCGCTGCGGCGCGCGGCGACCGTCGCGGAAGCCCGCCGCCCGCCCCCCCGCCGGCGCCGAAAGGCGAGCCCGGCCGGACCGGCGCAGGCCGGCACCGAAAACGACAAGGAGAATCGAAATGTTGAAGCGCTTCGTGGTGAAGAAGAACGAACGCGGCGTGCTGCAGAAGGACGGCGACTTCGAGCGCATCCTCGGCGCCGGGCGCTACCGTTTCCTCGACCCGTTCGGGCGGCTGTCGGTGCAGTTGTGGAAGCTCGACGCGCCGATGCACGACGCGGCGCTGGTGGATTACCTCCTGCAGCACGACCCGAAGACCGCCGCCGAGCACTTCGAGGTGATGACGCTCGGAGAGGACGAGGCGGGGCTGCGCTACGAGAACGAGGTGCTGGTGGAGGTGCTCGCGCCGGGCTCGCGCCGCTTCTTCTGGAAGGGGCTCGTCGCCCATCGCCTCGAGCGGATCGACCTGCGTGCCGGTCCGGCCGTGGCGCCGGCGCTCGCCGCCCACCTGCTGCAGCCGGCCCTGCGCGGCCGCGCCCTGGCGGGCCTCGCGGGCGTGCTGGTGGTGCAGGTGCCGGCCTGGCACGTGGGCGTGCTGAAGGTGGACGGCAAGGTCGAGCGGCTGATGGCGCCGGGGGTGGAGGCCTTCTGGCGCTTCAACCGGGACGTGCAGGTGGAGCTGGTGGACACCCGCCTCCAGAGCATGGAGGTGAGCGGCCAGGAGATCCTCACTCGCGACAAGGTCGGGCTGCGCCTGAACCTCGCCGCCACCTGGCGCTACACCGACGTGCTGCGCGCCCACGAGGCGCTCGCCAAGCCGGCCGAGCACCTCTACCGGGAGCTGCAGTTCGGGCTGCGCGCGGCGGTGGGTACCCGCTCCCTGGACGAGCTGCTGGAGAACAAGCAGGTGATCGACGAGGTGGTCGGTGCCCACGTCGCCCGCAAGCTCGCCGGCTTCGGCATCGAGGTGAGCGGCGTCGGCGTGAAGGACATCGTGCTGCCGGGCGAGATGAAGACCATCCTCGCCCAGGTGGTCGAAGCCCAGAAGGCGGCCGAGTCGAACGTGATCCGCCGCCGCGAGGAGACCGCGGCGACCCGCTCGCTCCTCAACACCGCCAAGGTGATGGAAGACAGCCCGACCGCGCTGCGCCTGAAGGAGCTGGAGACCCTGGAGCGCGTGGCCGAGCGCATCGACCGCATCTCGGTGTTCGGAGGACTGGACCAGGTGCTGAACGGCCTGGTGACGATCAAGGCCGAGTGAGCGGCCGGCGCAGGTGCCGAGGCGCCCGCGCCGGCCGAATGGAGAGCCGCGATGAAAGCGTACAAGAGCGGGAAACAGCGCCGGGCGGAGATCTGCGCGGCGCGGGCGGCCAAGCGGCTGCGGCGCCCGGCGCCCGCGGCGCAACCGGTGCAGGCGCCGCGTCCCCGCGGCACCGCGCCGGTGGCGCCCGGGCAGCTGCGGCCGCACAACAGCTACGGCGAGCCGGACTTCGTGCGCCGCGGCTACTACGAGGACCTGCCTTTCCGCTGCGTCGATTGCGGCGCGGAAGGCGTATGGACCGCGGTGCGCCAGAAATGGTGGTACGAGGTCGCCAAGGGCGACGTGTTCACCACCGCGCTGCGCTGCGCGGCCTGCCGGGCGAAGGAGCGCCTGCGCAAGGAAGCGGCGCGGCGCGCGCATCAGGAAGGCCTGCTCGCGAAGAGGGCCGCGAAGCATCGATTGGCCCCGCTACCATTCGGGTAGCGGGGCGGGGGGCGGGAAAAGCCCCGCGACAGAGGAAAGAGAGATGAAATACCAGGTTCTGGAAGTCGAAAACGGCAAGCCGATCAAGCTGTGGACCGAGGGCGTCCCGGTCGAGGACGACGCCCGCCGCCAGCTCATGAACACCGCCAGGATGCCCTTCATCTACCGCCACCTGGCGGTGATGCCGGACGTGCATCTGGGCAAGGGCTCGACCATCGGCAGCGTGATCCCCACCCGCGGCGCCATCATTCCGGCCGCCGTCGGGGTGGATATCGGCTGCGGCATGATGGCCGCGCGCACCACCCTCACCGCCGCCGACCTGCCGGACAACCTGCACGGCCTGCGTTCGGCGATCGAGCGCGCGGTGCCCCACGGGCGCACTCCGGGAAAGCGCGACCAGGGCGCGTGGGAGACCCCGCCGGCCGGGGTGGACGCCGCCTGGGCGGCCTTGCTGCCGGCCTTCGCGCGCATCACGGAGAAGTACCCGCGCCTGAAGAACACCAACAATCACAAGCACCTGGGCACGCTGGGCACCGGCAACCACTTCATCGAGGTCTGCCTCGACGAGGCGGACCGCGTCTGGTTCATGCTGCATTCGGGCTCGCGCGGGGTGGGCAACGCCATCGGCAACACCTTCATCGAGCTCGCCCAGGCGGACATGCGCAGCCATATCGCGAACCTGCCGGACCGCGACCTGGCCTACTTCGAGGAGGGCAGCGCCCACTTCGACGACTACGTGGAGGCGGTCGGCTGGGCCCAGGACTTCGCCCGGCGCAACCGCGCGCTGATGATGGAGAACGTCGTCGCCGCCGCCCGCCGGGCGATCGGGAAGCCCTTCGCCGCGGACGTGGAGGCGGTGAACTGCCACCACAACTACGTGCAGAAGGAGACCCACTTCGGCGCGGAAGTCCTGGTGACCCGCAAGGGCGCGGTGTCGGCGAAGAAGGGCGAGCTCGGCATCATCCCCGGCTCCATGGGAGCCAAGAGCTTCATCGTGCGCGGCCTGGGCAACGCGGAGGCCTTCTGCTCCTGCAGCCACGGGGCCGGGCGCACCATGAGCCGCAACGAGGCCAGGCGCCGCTTCACCGTGGAGGACCAGGTGCGCGCGACGCGCCACGTGGAGTGCCGCAAGGACAAGGACGTGATCGACGAGATCCCGATGGCCTACAAGGACATCGACGCGGTGATGAACGCCCAGCGCGCGCTGGTGGAGGTGGTGCACACGCTGCGCCAGGTGGTGTGCGTGAAGGGTTGAGGGAGGAAAGGAGAAGAACGTGGAAACCATCGAGCTCGACGGCGCCCAGGGCGAGGGCGGCGGACAGATCCTGCGCAGCGCGCTGACGCTGGCCATGATCACCGGCCGGCCCTTCCGCATCGCGCGCATCCGCGCCAGACGCAGCCGGCCGGGCCTGCTGCGCCAGCACCTCACCGCGGTCGGCGCCGCGGCCGAGATCTGCGGCGCCCGCGTCACCGGGGCCGAGCCCGGCTCCCAGAGCCTGCACTTCGTGCCCGGTCCGGTGCGTGGCGGCGACTACCGCTTCGCCGTCGGCACCGCCGGCAGCTGCACCCTGGTGCTGCAGACGGTGCTGCCGGCGCTGTGGCATGCCGACGGGCCGAGCACCCTGGCCGTCACCGGCGGCACCCACAACCCGGCCGCGCCGCCGGCGGACTTCCTGGTCCGCGCCTGGCTGCCGCTGGTGCGCCGCATGGGCGCGCACACCGAGATCGAGCTGGTTCGCCACGGCTTCTACCCGGCCGGCGGCGGCGAGCTGCGGGCGCGCGTGGCGCCGTCACGGCTGGTGCCGCTGGCGCTCACCGAGCGGGGGCGCCTCGTCGCGCTGCGAGCCGAGGCGCTGGTGGCCGGCGTGCCGACCCGCGTGGCCCAGCGCGAGCTGGAGCAGTTGTCACGGACCTTTCCGCAGATCGACGGCCGCGTACGGGAGCTGCCACAGCGCGAGGGGCCGGGCAACGCGGTGATGATCGAGGCCGAGCACGAGCACGTGACCGAGCTGTTCACGGGCTTCGGGGAGAAGGGGCGGCTCGCGGAGCGCGTGGCCGCGGCGGCGGCCGACGAGGCGGCCGGCTACCTCGCCGGCGGCGCGGCGGTGGGCGAGCACCTCGCCGACCAGCTGGTGCTGCCCCTCGCCCTGGCCGGCGGGGGGCGTTTCACGGCCACGGCGTGCTCCAGCCACCTGACGACCAACCTCGCGGTCATCGGCAGGTTCATGGAAGGGGCGCCGGGGGTGGAGCGGGCGGACGGGGGATACCTCGTCAGTCTGTGAGGGAGGGCGCGGCTGGTGCCGCGCCCATCGCCCTCAGCGCCCCGCCTCCGCCCCGAACCCCATCGGCGGGGGCGCCAGGCTGAGGATGCGCTGGTAGAGCGTCTCCGCCTCCTCCTTGGGCTTGATGCCGAAGAGCGGGTTGTCGTTCTCGCGGAAGGCCTCGGCGATCTCGGCCCAGTCGGCCGGCGTCAGCACCCGCTCGGCGATCGGCATGAAGACGTCCTCCTCGGTGCGCAGGTGCTCCCACTCCAGCTCGGCGTAGTGCTCGGCCGTCTTGAAGAAGGCTTCGCGCGCCGTCTCGTCGCCGGCCTGGAAGGCCACCAGCTGCTTCTTGAGGTCTTCCATCATCGGGTAGCCCAGGGCGTGCTCGCGCTCGAGCTTGGCGATGAGCCCGTCCGCCTCGCTGGTGCGCCGCTTCACCGCGGCGAAGAGGTACTTGTCCTCCTTGGGGTGATGCCAGCGGTCCGGGTAGGAGACGATGTAGTCCAGGATCGCCCGCAGCAGCGGGAAGTTCGGCTTCTCGCCCTTCTTCATGGCGCGCACCAGGTAGCGCAGCGAATAGAGCACGGCGCTGATCGCGAGATGCTCGTCCTTGATGATCTGAATGGCCTCGGGTCTCACGTTCGTCTCCTGGTCGTCCCTCAAACGCGCTCGAAGGCGAGCGCGATGCCTTGTCCCACGCCGATGCACATGGTGGCGAGCCCGTAGCGGCCGCCGCTGGTTTCCAGCTGGTTGAGCGCCGTCGTCACCAGGCGCGCGCCCGAGGCCCCCAGGGGGTGGCCGATGGCGATCGCGCCGCCGTTGGGATTCACCCGCGCGTCGTCGTCCGCCACACCCAGCTCGCGCAGCACCGCCAGCGCCTGGGCGGCGAAGGCTTCGTTGAGCTCGATGGTATCGAAGTCGCCGATCTTCATGCCGAGCCGGGCGAGAAGCTTCCCCGTGGCGGGTGCCGGGCCGATGCCCATGATGCGCGGCGGCACGCCGGCCGCGGCGGCGCCCAGGATGCGCGCGCGGGGAGTGAGGCCGTGGCGTGCGACCGCGGCCTCGGAGGCGAGCAGCACCGCCGCGGCGCCGTCGTTCACGCCCGAGGCGTTGCCGGCGGTGACGGTGCCGTCCGGGCGCACCACGCCCTTGAGCCTGGCGAGCGCTTCGAGTGTGGTGTCCGGGCGCGGATGCTCGTCGGCGGCGACCAGGAGCGGCTCGCCCTTATTGCGCGGGATCTCCACCGGCACGAGCTCGCGCTCGAAGAAGCCGCGCTCGGCCGCGGCCGCCCAGCGGCGTTGGCTCCTCAGCGCGAAGGCGTCCTGATCGGCGCGGTTCACCCCGAAGTCGGCGGCCACGTTCTCGGCGGTTTCCGGCATGGAGTCGATACCGTGCCGGGCTTTCATCAGGGGATTCACGAAGCGCCAGCCGATGGTGGTGTCCTCGATCCTGGCCGCGCGGGAAAAGGCGGTCTCGGCCTTGCCCATGACGAAGGGGGCGCGGCTCATGCTCTCCACGCCGCCGGCGATCATCAGCTCCGCCTCGCCCGCGGCAATCGCTCGCGCCGCGATGCCGATCGCGTCGAGGCTGGAGCCGCACAGGCGGTTCACCGTCGTGCCGGGGACCTCCACCGGCAGGCCGGCGAGGAGTGCCGCCATGCGCGCCACGTTGCGGTTGTCCTCGCCCGCCTGGTTGGCGCAGCCGAGGATCACGTCGTCGACGGCAGCCCAGTCGACGCCTAGGTTGCGGGCGACGAGCGCGCGCAGCGGCAGGGCCGCCAGGTCGTCGGCGCGCACGGCGGCCAGCGCGCCGCCGTAGCGCCCGAAGGGGGTGCGGATCGCGTCGCAGAGGTAGACGGGCGCCCTCATCAGTAGGTCTCGATGTGGAAGCGGCCCTTGGCCAGGAGTTGGGGCCGCAGCGCGTCCCAGTCGGTGCCGTTGGCGCGGCAGATGTCGCGGAAGGCCTCGATCACCCCGGCTTCCATGCCCTTCAGGCCGCAGATGTAGATGTAGCTGTTGTCGTCCGTGAGCATGCGGAAGACCTTGTCCGCGCGCTCGCGGATGAGGTCCTGCACGTACTGCTTCGGCTGGTCGGGCAGCCGCGAGAAAGCCAGGTTGATGTCGATGAAGTCCTTGGGGAGCTTCTGCAGCGGTCCGAAGTAGGGCAGCTCGCCCGGCGTGCGCGCGCCGAAGAAGAGCAGCAGCTCGCCGCCTTCCTTGAGGTGCATGCGCCGGCGCCGCCGCTCGGTCATCGCGCGCATGGGCGCTGAGCCGGTGCCGGTGCAGATCATCATGATCGACGAGCCGGGGTTGTTGGGCATCAGGAAGGTCGAGCCGTAGGGGCCGGTCACCTGCACCTTGTCGCCTTTCTTGAGATCGCACACGTAGTTCGACGCGACGCCCTTGGCGGGCCTGCCCTCGTGGTCCTCGGTGACCCGCTTCACCGTGAGGGCGACGTTGTTATAGTGGGGCCGTTCGCCCTCGCGCGGACTCGCCACCGAGTACATGCGCAAGAGGTGCGGCTTGCCGTTCGCGTCGGTGCCCGGCGGGATGATGCCGATCGACTGGCCCTCGAGCACCGGGAAGGGGGTGGCGCCGAAGTCGAGCACCACGTGGTGGATGTCGCTCGACGCATCGTCGGCGGTGAGCCGGAAGTTGCCCGTCACGGTGGCGGTCACCGGGGTGGCGGGCGAGTAGAGGTTCACATAGGGGTGGGCGGCCGACCACGGTGCCAGCGCCGGTCCGCCGTGTCCGGCGGTGGCGACCTCGGTGATCTCCTTCACCTCGGCCGGCGTCTCGCCCGCGCCGGTGGCGCCGGTAGTGGCGTCGAAGTTGTCGAGCTCGGTGGTGTCGGGGAGCACGTCCCACTTCAGCTGCTCGTCGATCGGGTAGTGGCGCACCGGCTCCACGTTGCGCCAGGAGTCGATCGCGCCGGTGGGACACGGCGGCACACAGGCGAGGCAGCCGTTGCACACGTCGAACTTCACGACGTAGTTGCGCGAGTCGTGGGTGATGGCATCGATCGGGCAGATCTCCTCGCAGGTATTGCAGCGGATGCAGATCTCCGGGTCGATCAGGTGCTGTCGGGCGATGGCGGCGTGCTCTGTCGGCGCGTTCATGGTCTCTCTCGTCCTTGGTGTCGGGGGCCAGGGGGCAATCGCCCCCCGCGATGCGGCTGAGAGGAAGGTGGTTCGCTCCTCCCCCTTGAAGGGGGAGGGAGAAGTCACCCGCCTTCGGCGGATCAGTTGAATCTCACGTACTCGAAATTCACCGGCTGGTTGTTGATGCCGCGTCCCGGGGGGGCGATCCAGTTGGCGAACTTGCCGGGCTCGATGCAGCGACCCATGAGCGAGTGCACGTAGAGGCGGTCCTCGTCGGTCGGCAGCCAGTGCTTCTCCTGCTGCGCCCACTCGGCTTCCGACATCAGGCGGCCGTCGGGGCTCACGTGCAGGCCGTTGAACATGCCGATCTTGCGGTGGAAGCCCTTGTGCGGCAGGGTGAAGCGGAAGTTGATGCCGAACTTCTCGGGCACGCGGTTCCAGCGGTCCACGCCGGCCTGCACGTCGGCGATCCAGTCGTCGCGCAGGCGCTCGTTGAGCGCGGACAGGGCCGCCACGCGGCGGGTCTGGATCTTGTCGCCGGCCACGTCCATCACCTCGTAGTCCGAGTCCTGCAGCTTGTGGTCGTCGTCGATCTTGGTTTCCTCGAAGCGACCCTTGAGGCCGGTCGTGTAGTAGGTGGCGGCGTTCGACGACACCTCGGCGCCGTACAGGTCGCTGGTCACCGAGTAGTGGAAGTTGAGGTACTTCTGCAGCGTCGGCAGATCGATCACGCCGGCGGCGCGCAGCTTGGCCGGGTCGTCGGTCTTGAGCTCCTTCATCACCTCGCAGGTGCGCTGGATCACGCGCGCGATGCCCGACTCGCCCACGAACAGGTGGTGGGCCTCCTCGGTCAGCATGAACTTGCAGGTGCGCGCCAGCGGGTCGAAGGCCGATTCGGCCAGGGAGGCGAGCTGGTATTTGCCGTCGCGGTCGGTGATGAAGGTGAACATGAAGAAGGACAGCCAGTCGGGCGTCTTCTCGTTGAAGGCGGTGAGGATGCGCGGATTGTCCTCGTCGCCCGAGCGGCGCTCGAGCAGGGCCTCGCCTTCCTCGCGCCCGTCGCGGCCGAAGTGGGCGTGGAGCAGATACACCATGGCCCACAGGTGGCGGCCTTCCTCGACGTTCACCTGGAAGAGGTTGCGCAGGTCGTAGAGCGACGGCGCGGTCAGGCCCAGGTGGCGCTGCTGCTCGACCGACGCCGGCTCGGTGTCGCCCTGGGTCACGATGATGCGGCGCAGGGTGGAGCGGTACTCGCCCGGCACCTCCTGCCACACGTCCTCGCCCTTGTGCTCGCCGAAGTTGATCTTCTTGTCCTGCTCCGGCGGGGTGAGGAAGATGCCCCAGCGGTAGTCGGGCATCTTCACGTAGTCGAAGTGGGCCCAGCCCTTGGGATCGACGCTGATGGCGGTACGCAGATAGACGTCGTAGTCGATCGAGCCGTCCGGGCCCATCTCGTTCCACCAGTTCAGGTAGGACGGCTGCCAGTGCTCCAGGGCGCGCTGCAGGGTCTTGTTCTCCGACAGGTTGACGTTGTTCGGAATCCGTTCGCTGTAGTTGATCATGTCTCGCTACTCCTCCAATTTTTTATGAACGGGCGGCCATGCCGCCCACTCTTGCCACGGACCTCCCGAACCACGCCAAGGCGCCGGCTGCAACGGCAGGGGGACGGCTTGTCGCGCGCTTCGATCGGGTGTTGCTTGCGGGAACCGGGGCTTACACCCGGTCCCAGTCGAACTGGGCCTTCTTCCCCGAGCCGAAGAGCTTGAGCGCACCGGTGGCGCCGACCGCGTTCGGACGGTTGAAGATCCAGTTCTGCCAGGCCGACAGGCGGCCGAAGATGCGGGTGTTCATGGTCTCGGTGATGCCGAAGCGCAGGTTCGCCTCCAGGCCGGTAAGCGCGTCGGGCGAGAGCGCGGCCCGTTCCTCGATGGCGATGCGGATCTCGTCGGCCCAGTCGAGATCGTCGGGGATCGCCGTGACCAGGCCCAGCGCATAGGCGTCGGCGGGATCCACGAGGCTGCCTTCGCGCGCCTTCACCGCGGCGATGGGCGCCTCTTCCTGGTAGAAGCGGGCGGCGATGCGCGACAGGCCGTTCACCATGGGCAGCGGGCCGAAGTTCATCGCCGACAGCCCGATGCGGTTCTCCGCCTCGGTGGTGTCCAGCATGTAGCTGCGGTCGGCGGCCAGCGCGATCTCGAGCAGCGTCCCGGCGAAGCACGAGCCCGGCTCGATCAGCGCGTAGAGGCTGCGCGAAGACACGTCGATGCGGGCCAGGGTGCGGCGGAGCATCCCCAAGGTCTCGCGCACGAACCAGTTGTCCAGGTTGGCGGCGATGGTGGCGTCCATGTCGAGCACGGTCCGGGCGTCGCCCTCGGTGCGCAGCTGCCACAGGCCGATGTCCAGGTGGTTGGTGCGCAGGGTGAGGATGGCGTCGTCGAGCTCGCGGGCCATCTTGAGCGGCCACCAGGCGGCCCCCTGGGCCTCGATCTCGGCGGCGGTCCTCGCCGTCACCGACGCGGGGGCGCGCACGGTGAGGGTGGCGTGGCGGCCGGCGTAGTCGATGGCGACGTCCACGAACTCGTAGTGGTAGCCCTTGGCGTCGTCCGTGCGCTCGACGCGCGGCAGGGCGACGCCCTTGGCGTTGGCCGGACGGTCGGACTGCTGCGCCAGCTCCTGGGCGCGCTTGGCGATGTAGTCGGCGAACTGCTGCTGCTTCACCACCTCGTCCACCAGGCGCCACTCCTTGGCGCGGTTGCCGCGCACGCCCTCCGAGATGGTGCAGAAGATGTCGGCGTGGTCGCGGCGCACGCGGCGCTTGTCGGTGACGCGGGTGAGGCCGCCGGTGCCGGGCAGCACGCCCAGCAGCGGCACCTCGGGCAGGCTCACCGCGGAGTTGCGGTCGTCCACCAGCACGATCTCGTCGCAGGCGAGCGCCAGCTCGTAGCCGCCGCCGGCGGTGGTGCCGTTGCAGGCGGCGAGGAACTTCAGGCCCGAGTACTGGCTCGCGTCCTCGATGCCGTTGCGGGTCTCGTTGGTGAACTTGCAGAAGTTCACCTTCCAGGCGTGGGACGACAGGCCCAGCATGTAGATGTTGGCGCCCGAGCAGAAGATCTTGGGCTTGCCGGAGGTGAACACCACCGTCTTCACCTCGGGATGCTCGAAGCGGATGCGCTGCAGGGCGTCGTGCAGCTCGATGTCCACGCCCAGGTCGTAGGAGTTGAGCTTCAGCTTGTAGCCGGGGCGGATGCCGCCGTCCTCGTCGATGTCGAGGGTCAGCGTGGCCACCGGGCCGTCGCACGCGAGCGTCCAATGGCGGTAGCGCGAGGGCTCCGTGCGGTAATCCACGGGTTCGACTGCCGATTCCTGCTTGATTGCGACCGCTTCCACTGTCTCTCTCCTTGTATTGGGGTCTTGTGTTGCCCGCTCAGCTCATGACGAGCTGGCGCATCTTCATGAAGCTCTCTTCCACCGACTCGCCAGAGGTGTCGAGCACGCTGTCCGCCTTGGCGTAGAGCGGCTCGCGGGCGGCGAGGATGCGCTTCAGGTCCTCCATCGCCTCGTCGTTGCCCGCCATCGGCCGCAGGTCGCCCTGGGCCATGACGCGGGCCATGTGCTCCTCGGGTCTGGCCTTCACCCACACGGTGAGGCAGTTCGAGAGGAGCATGTCGTAGGTGTCCGGTTGCGAGACCACCCCGCCGCCCACGGAGATCACCGCGCGCTCGTTGTCGCGGATCACCCGCTCCAGCGTGCGCTGCTCGATGCGCCGGTAGCCCGACTGGCCATAGAGGGCGAAGAGCTCGCTCGCCGGCATGCCGGTGTCGCGCTCGATCTCGCCGTCGAGCTCGATGAAGGGCACGCCCAGCTCGCGGGCGAGGCGTCCGCCCAGGGTGGACTTGCCCGCGCCGCGCAGGCCGATGAGTGCGATCCGCTTCCTGCGCACCGCCTCCTCGTGGCCGAAGTCGCGCATCAGGCGGAACACCACTTCCTCCAGGCGGTGCTGGGGCAGGCGCTCCAGGAAGCGGCGGATGAGCCGCTTTTCCACCGTGTCCTCGGCTTCCGGTGCGAGCAGCTCCACCAGCGACACGTCCAGCGCCTGGGCGATGTGGCGCAGGAGAACGATGGAGACGTTGCCTTCGCCCGCCTCCAGGTGGGCCAGGTGCCGTTCCGACACACCCGCCTCGCGCGCCACCAGCTTGCGGGTGACGCCGCGGCGGTCGCGGATCTCGCGCACACGCTTGCCCAGCGACTGGAGGAATTCCGCGTCGTCACGCTGGTCGGCGACGGGCGCTTCCAGGGTGTTCTGTTCGGAATGGTTTTCGAGGCTCATCGGCGGTTCCTTGGTTCAGGTGACTGCGCGTGTTGGCTGAACAATAGTGCAGTCGATTTTTGGAGTCAAGAGGTATAGTGCAGTTTGTTTCACCGACGAAGTGCAGTGGATTGCATGTCAATATAGCCGAGATGGGGGATATTCCCCAGAAAAACGCAAAATGCTGCAGTGCGGAATAGCTACTGCCTGAGATACATGCAATAAACTGCTTGACGAAGGTCGGGTCGGGTGTATTCTATATCCAACGAGCTGCGCTGAAGACGCGGCAGGCAAACCCACAGGAGACAAAGTGAAGCTCGCCAATCATGTATACGGGCAGTGGATCGAAGGCGCCGGCGAGGGGACGTCCCTCGTCGATCCGGTGACGGGTGAGCGCCTGGTCACGGTGTCCTCGGAAGGCATCGACCTGGGCAAGGCGCTGGCCTTCGCCCGCGAGCAGGGCGGTACCGCCCTGCGTGCCCTCACCTACGAAGACCGGGCGGCCCTTCTCGGCAAGATCGCCGAGGTGCTCGCCGCCCACCGCGCGGAATACTTCGACATCTCGCTGCGCAACTCCGGCGCCACCGAGGCCGACGCGGCCTTCGACGTGGACGGCGCGATCTTCACGCTGAAGAGCTACGCGCGCGCCGGCAAGGCGCTGGGCGCGACCCGCCATCTGCGCGAGGGCGCCCGGGTGCCGCTGGCGAAGACCGACGTCTTCCAGGGCCAGCACTTCCTCACCCCGCTCACCGGCGTGGCGGTCTTCATCAACGCCTTCAACTTCCCCGCCTGGGGCCTGTGGGAGAAGGCCGCCCCGGCGCTGCTCTCCGGCGTGCCGGTGCTGGTGAAGCCCGCCACTCCCACCGCCTGGCTCACCCAGCGCATGGTGGCGGACGTGGTCGCCGCCGGCATCCTCCCGGAAGGGGCGCTGTCCATCGTGTGCGGCGGCGCGCGCGAGCTCCTGGACCACGTGGGCGAGTGCGACGTGGTGTCCTTCACCGGCTCGGCCGAGACCGCCGCGCGCATCCGCACCCATCCCCGGGTGGTGGCGAAGTCGGTGCGGGTGAACGTGGAGGCCGACAGCGTGAATGCCGCCATCCTCGGCCCGGACGCGCAGCCCGGCAGTGCCGAGTTCGAGCTCGCGGTGAAGGAGATCGTGCGCGAGATGACGATCAAGGCCGGCCAGAAATGCACCGCCATCCGCCGCGTCCTCGCGCCGGTGGGCACGGCGCGGGCCCTGGCCGATGCGGTGGCCGGCAAGCTCGCCGGCTACCAGGTGGGCAACCCGAGGAATCCCGGCGTGCGCGTCGGGCCGCTGGTGAGCCGCGCCCAGCAGGTCGCCGCCCTGGAAGGCCTGGCGCTCCTGAAGTCCGAATGCGAGACGGTGTTCGGCGGCGGCACGGAGTTCGCGCCGGTGGATGCCGATCCGGCCGTCTCCGCCTTCGTCCAGCCGACGCTGCTCTATTGTGGAAAGGGCCTCGCCGCGCAACATGTGCACGACGTGGAGGTGTTCGGGCCGGTCGCGACCGTGATCCCCTACGCCGACACCGCCGAGGCGGTCGCGCTGGCGCGCCGCGGGCGGGGTTCGCTGGTCGCCTCGGTGTATTCGGCCGACGCGGATTTCCTGACGACGCTGGTGCCGGCCATCGCGGATCTGCACGGGCGGATCCTGGTGGTGGATGGCGTGGTCGGGGCGCAGCACACCGGGCATGGCAACGTGATGCCGAGCTGCCTGCACGGCGGCCCGGGGCGTGCCGGTGGGGGCGAGGAGCTGGGCGGGCTGCGGGCGCTCGGGTTGTATCACCGGCGGTTCGTGGTGCAGGGCGGGGGGGCGCTACTCGATGTGCTCGGGCGTGAGGCGGCCGACGCAGCATTGCTCGGCGGTTGAGAGGAGGGTTTTGCTCCCTTCCCTTCAGGGGGAGGGAGGGGGTGGGGGGACGGCGTGAGCGCCGATCGACCTCGTCTCCCTCCACCCATCCCCATCCTGTCCTTCCCCTTAAAGGGGAAGGGACCTGCTAAGCCGCCCTTTGCCAACTTCGCGGTCCGCTCGCAGGACAACGACCTCAACGGAGAGATTCATGACCCCCGAAACCTTCCAGACCCTCATCGCCAAGATCACCGCCACCATCGCCGGCATGCCCGTCGACAAGAACCTCGAGGCCTTCCTCAACGAGCGCTTCCCGGCCGGCGGCGAGGACTTCAAGGCCGTCGCCGCCGCCTGTGCCCAGGCCGTGAAGGACGGCTGGATGTGCGAGCGCGAGCACGGCGGGATCAAGTTCGGGCGGGTCATCAAGCCCTGTCCCGAAATCCACGGCTTTTCGGTCGACGTCGTCGAGATGGCCGACGTCGTCGGGCCGCATCATGCACACCCCAACGGCGAGATCGACCTCATCATGCCGCTGGAGGGCGACGCCCGCTTCGACGGGCGTCCCGCGGGCTGGCTGGTGTACGGCCCCGGCAGCGCGCACCGGCCGACCGTCTCGGGCGGGCGCGCCTACGTGCTGTACCTGCTGCCCCAGGGCGCGATCGAATTCACCCGCCAGTAGGGCGGGCACACCGCCACGCCGGCGGCTAGACCGGCAGCGGTACCGGACGAAGGCCGGAAGAGACTAACGGAGGAGGAGACGACAAGATGTCCACCCTGAGCACGGCGGATCACAGCGTGAGCCCGCCCAGGATCGAGATACCGCGCCAGTACAACGCGGCCGACGACCTCATCGGCCGCAACCTCGCCGCCGGGCGTGGCGGCAAGATCGCCTACATCGACGACGCCGGCCGCTACACCTACGACGAGCTCGCGGCGCGGGCCAACCGCTTCGCCAGCGTGCTCGGCAAGCTCGGGCTCATGCGCGAGCAACGCGTCCTGATGTGTGTGCACGACACCATCGACTTCCCGACGGTGTTCCTCGGCGCCATCAAGGCGGGCGTGGTGCCGATCGCGGTGAACACCCTCCTCACCCAGGGCGACTACGCCTACATGCTGGCCGACAGCCGTGCCCGCGTCGCGGTGGTCTCGGCGGCGCTGCTGCCGCTCTTCGAGCCGCTGCTGGACAAGGTGCCCACCCTGGAGCGCATCGTCGTCGCCGGCGGACCGGCCGGTTCAGGGGACGCGCTCGCCGGCCTCATGGCGGAGGCCTCGCCCGAGTTCGAGGCGGTCGCGACTACCTGCGACGACGCCTGCTTCTGGCTCTACTCCTCGGGCTCCACCGGCGCGCCCAAGGGCACGGTGCACGTGCAAGCGAGCCTCATCCAGACCGCCGAGCTCTATGCGAAGCCGGTGCTGGGCATCCGCGAGTCGGACGTGGTCTTCTCCGCGGCCAAGCTGTTCTTCGCCTACGGGCTGGGCAACGGGCTCACCTTCCCGTTGTCGGTGGGCGCCACCACCGTGCTGATGGCCGAGCGGCCCACGCCGGCGGCGGTGTTCCAGCGCCTTCGCGAGCACAAGCCGGACATCTTCTACGGCGTGCCCACCCTCTACGCCGGGATGCTGGCGAGCCCCGAGTGCCCCACGCGGGCGGAACTCCCGCTGCGCGCCTGTACCTCCGCGGGCGAGGCCCTGCCCGAGGAGATCGCGCGGCGCTGGCGCGAGCGCCTGGGGGTGGACATCCTCGACGGCATCGGCTCCACCGAGATGCTCCACATCTTCCTCTCCAACCGTCCCGGCGACGTGCACTACGGCACCACCGGCAAGCCGGTGCCCGGCTACGAAGTGCGCCTGGTGGACGACGAGGGCAACGTGATCGACCGCCCGAACGAGCCGGGCGAGCTGCAGATCGCGGGCCCGAGCGCCGCCATGGGCTACTGGAACAACCGCGCCAAGAGCCGCGATACCTTCCGCGGTCCCTGGACCCGCAGCGGCGACAAATACTCGATGAACGCGGAGGGCTACTACGTCTACGCCGGCCGCAACGACGACATGCTCAAAGTGAGCGGCATCTACGTCTCGCCCATCGAGGTGGAGTCCTGCCTGATCCAGCACGAGGCGGTGCTGGAGGCCGCGGTGGTGGGCCACGAGGACGACGACAAGCTGGTGAAGCCCCGCGCCTTCGTGGTCCTCAAGCCCGGCGTCACCGCGTCCGAGGCCCTCGCCGAGCAGATCAAGCAGCACGTAAAGGCGCATCTCGCACCCTACAAGTACCCGCGCTGGATGGAGTTCGTCGAGGAGCTGCCCAAGACCGCCACCGGCAAGATCCAGCGCTTCAAGCTGCGCGCCCGCTGAGCCCGGAGAGGACACCATGCATTCCGCGATCGAGATCATCAAGGACGAGCACCGCTCCATGGGGGCGGTGATCAAGGGGCTGCAGGCGCGCCTCGCGGCGGTAGTCGCCGGCACGGAGGAGCCCGACTACGCGCTGTTTTCGGCCATGTTCGACTACATCGAGGCGGTGCCCGACCGGGTGCACCACCCCAAGGAGGACGACTACCTGTTCCGCTTCCTGCGCATGCGCAGCGACGAGGCCAAGGGCATCCTGGACGAGCTGGAGGGCCAGCACGCCGCCTGCGCCGAGCTCCTCAAGGCGGTGCGCAAGGCGCTCGCCCGCTACCGGGAGGACGGGGAGCTGGCGCCCTTCCGCAGGAGTCTCGACGCCTACGCCGACTTCCTTTGGGACCACATGCGCAAGGAGGAGGAGATCGTGCTGCCTCTGGCGGAAGAGGCGCTCACGGAGGAGGATTGGCGGGCGATCGATACGGCTTTCGAGGCGAATCGGAGCAATGCGGGGTGGTAATCGCCGACCCCTCGCGACACATAAGCAGCAAGACCACGCAGTCGAGCAGCACCCCAGAGAACGATACGAGGAGACAACCATGCACCAAACGCAACGCACCCGTCGCACCGTGATGCGCACCATCGCCGCCCTGACCCTGGGCGCCCTGGTGCCGCTGTCCGCCGCCCAGGCCGCCGACAAGGTCAAGGTCGGCCTGATGCTGCCCGCCACCGGCACCTTCGCCGCGCTGGGCACGGCGATCACCAACGGCTTCAAGCTCTACGTGGACGAGCAGGGCGGCAAGCTCGCCGGCGCGACCGTGGAGTACGCCACGGTGGACGACGAGTCGGATCCGTCCAAGGCCACCGAGAACGCCAACCGCCTGGTCACCCGCGACCGGGTCGACGTGCTGGTCGGCACGGTTCACTCGGGCGTGGCGCTGGCCATGGCGCGGGTGGCCAAGAGCCGCGACACCACCTTCATCGTGCCCAACGCGGGCGCCGACGACCTCACCGGCTCCCTGTGCTCCCAGAACCTCTTCCGCAGCTCCTTCAGCAACTGGCAGCCCGCCTACGCCATGGGCAAGGCCGCGGCCGAGCGCGGCCACAAGACGGTCGTGACGCTCACCTGGAACTACGCCGCGGGCCAGGAGGCGGTGAAGGGCTTCAACCAGGCCTTCACCGAGGCCGGCGGCAAGGTGCTGAAGGACATGGCGCTGCCCTTCCCCAACGTGGAGTTCCAGCCCTTCCTGACCGAGATCGCCGCGCTCAAGCCGGACGCGGTGTACGTCTTCTTCGCCGGCGGCGGCGCGGCCAAGTTCGTGCGCGACTACGCCGCGGCGGGCCTGAAGGACAGCGTCCCCCTCTACTCCAGCGGCTTCCTGACCGACGGCACCCTGAAGGCCATGGGCGGCGCGGGCGAGGGCCTGATCACCGCCCTGCACTACGCCGACGGCCTGGACAACCCCAAGGACAAGGCCTTCCGCAGCGCCTACGCGGCCAAGTACGGCATGCAGCCCGACGTGTACGCGGTGCAGGGCTACGACGCGGCGCAGATCCTGCACGCGGGCCTCAAGGCGGTGAACGGCGACGTCAAGAAGAAGGCCGAGATGCGCAAGGCCATGGCGGCGGCCAGGATCGACAGCCCGCGCGGCGCCTTCACCCTGTCGCCGGCCCACAACCCGGTGCAGGACATGTACCTGCGCAAGGCCGAGGGCGAAGAGAACAAGGTGATCGGCGTCGCCGCCAAGGCGCTCGCCGACCCGGCCGCCGGCTGCGCCATGTAACACCCGCCGGGGGACGGGCCGCGCCCGTCCCCGCTCCACGCATCGAACGAGTCCGGGCGCCTCAGGGCGCCCGGCAGGACGGCCTCATGGACTTCATCTCCTTCCTGATCCAGGTGCTCAACGCCCTGCAGTACGGGCTGCTGCTGTTCCTGGTGGCGAGCGGACTCACCCTCGTGTTCGGCATCATGGGCATCATCAACCTGGCGCACGGCAGCTTCTACATGATCGGCGCCTACATGGCCTTCGTGCTGACCGGCATGACGGGCAATCTGCTGCTCACGATCCTGCTGGGGATTCCCCTCGCCTTCGCCCTGGGGGCGCTGCTCGAGCGCTTCCTCTTCACCTACCTCTACAAGCGCGAGCACCTCGAGCAGGTGCTCCTCACCTACGGACTCATCCTCATCTTCGAGGAACTGCGAAGCCTCGCGGTCGGCGACGACGTGCACGGGGTGGCGATCCCGGCGCTCTTCTCCGCGTCCATTCCGCTCTCGGACACCCTGAGCTACCCGGTCTACCGGCTGGTGATCTCGGTGGTGTGCCTCGCGCTCGCAGTGGGCCTGTACTTCCTCATCCAGCGCACCCGCCTGGGGATGATGATCCGTGCCGGCAGCCACGACCGGGACATGGTGCAGGCGCTCGGCATCAACATCGACAGCCTCTACCGCATCGTCTTCGCCCTCGGCGTGGCACTCGCCGCGCTCGCCGGCATGCTGGCCGCGCCGATCTCCTCCGTGTATCCGGGCATGGGCTCCTCGGTGCTCATCATCTCCTTCGTGATCGTGGTGATCGGCGGCATCGGCTCGGTATGGGGGGCGCTGGTGGCGGCCCTGGTGATCGGCTTCGCCGACACCTTCGGCAAGGTCCTCGTGCCCGACATCGCCGGTCTCATGGTCTATCTGGTGATGGCCGTGGTGCTCCTGTGGCGGCCGGAAGGCATCTTCAAGAAAGGGTGAGGCGATGAACGACAAGCTGACCATGGCCTTCAAGGCCGCCGCCCTCGCGGCGCTGCTGGCCTTCCCGCTGGCCGACGAGCCCTTCTACACCGAGCTGGTGGCCAAGATCCTGATCCTGGGGATCTTCGCCATGAGCCTCGACCTGCTGGTGGGCTTCACCGGGCTCGTGAGCTTCGGCCACGCCGCCTACTTCGGCGTGGCGGCCTACGCGGTGGCGCTGCTCACGCCCACCGACAACCCGGCGGCCTTGTGGGTGGTGCTGCCGCTGTCGGTGTTCGGCGCGGCGCTGGCGGCGTTCGCCATCGGGCTCTTCGTGCTGCGCACCAAGGGCATCTACTTCATCATGGTGACGCTGGCCTTCGCCCAGATGGCCTACTACGTCTTCCACGACACCAAGATCGGCGGCGGCTCGGACGGCATCTACCTGGACCACAAGCCGAGCGCGGCGATCGGCGGCTTCGTGCCCTTCGACCTGTCCGACACCAACCACCTCTACTACTTCATCGTGGCGGCGATGGTGGCGGTGTACGTCTTCCTCAAGCTCGTGCTGCGCTCGCCCTTCGGCCGGGTGCTGGTGGGCATCCGCAGCAACGAGCACCGCATGAAGTCCCTGGGCTACGCCACCTTCCGCTACAAGCTCGCCGCCTTCACCCTGGCCGGCGGCCTGGCCGGGCTGGCGGGCTTCCTGTACGCGGTGCTCTTCGGCTTCGTCACCCCGGAGTACCTCTCCTGGCACAAGTCGGGGGACGTGCTGCTGATGGTGATCCTGGGCGGCATGGGCAACCTCGCGGGCGCCATCGCCGGCGCTTTCGCCCTGGTGGGGATGCAGGAGATCTTCACAGAGTGGACCAAGCACTGGCAGCTCATCATGGGCGCGGTCATCGTCGCCGCGGTGCTCTTCATGCCGGGCGGGATGGCCGCGGTGCCGGGGCGCCTCGTGAACCGCTTCAAGGGGGAATCGCAACATGGCTGAAGCGCTTCTCGCCGCCGAAGGGCTCACCCGCCGCTTCGGGGGACTGGCCGCCAACCAGGATGTGAACCTGGTGCTGGAGCGCGGGGTGCTCCACGCGCTGCTCGGGCCCAACGGCGCCGGCAAGTCCACCTGCATCAACATGCTCTCCGGCGACCTGCCGCCGTCCGAAGGCGCGATCCGCTTCAAGGGCGACGACATCACCGGGCTGGCCGCCCACGAGCGCTCGCGCATCGGTATCGGCCGCAGCTACCAGCGCACCAATATCTTCCCGGGCTTTACCGTGCTGGAGAACTGCCGGCTCGCCGCCCAGTCGCGCAACCAGCGCGCCTGGCGCATCTTCACCGACGCGCTGGGGCTCACCGACACGGTCGAGCGGGCCCGCTCCGCCATCGCCGAAGCGGGTCTTGCCGGGCGCGAGGACCGGGTCGCCGGCACCCTCTCCCACGGCGAGCAGCGCCAGCTCGAGATCGCCATGGTGCTCGCCACCGACGCCGAAGTGCTGCTCCTCGACGAGCCGCTGGCGGGCATGGGCTCCGAGGAGTCGGCGCAGATGGTGACGCTGCTGAACCGCCTCAAGGAGACCCGGGCGATCCTGCTGGTGGAGCACGACATGGACGCGGTGTTCGCGGTCGCCGACCGCATCACCGTGATGGTCAACGGCCAGGTGCTGGAGTCGGGTCCGCCCGACCAGATCCGCAACAGCCCGGACGTCCAGCAGGCCTATCTGGGACAGGAGGGAGCGCATGACTGAAGCGGCTCTGCAAGGCGGGCTGGCGGCCCGCGCGATCGCCCTGCGTACCGGGGCCACGGCGCCCGCCGGGGTGGAGGAGGCGGCCGCCGCCGGGACCCGCGAGCGCGGCGCCGCCCAGGGGGGCACGCTGCTCGAGGCGCGGGGGCTCCACACCTACTACGGCTCCAGCCACATCCTGCACGGGGTCGACTTCCGCATCGGCAAGGGCGAGGCCCTGGGCCTGATGGGCCGCAACGGCATGGGCAAGACCACCCTGATCCGCACCATGCTGGGCTTCGTGAAGCCGGCCGCCGGCACGGTCGCAGTGCGCGGCGAGGACATGACCGGCGGGCCCACCTGGAAGATCGCCCGCCGCGGCATCGCCTACGTGCCCGAGGGGCGCGGCATCTTCCCCAACCTGTCGGTGAAGGAGAACCTGCTCATGGCCGCGCGCGCCGGCGTCGAGGGACAGCGCGAGTGGACGTTCGACCGGGTCATGACCACCTTCCCGCGGCTCTCCGAGCGGCTCTCCCATGGCGGCGGGCAGCTCTCCGGCGGCGAGCAGCAGATGCTCACCATCGGCCGGGCGCTGATGACCAACCCGGACCTCCTCATCCTCGACGAGGCCACCGAGGGCCTGGCGCCGCTCATCGTGCGGGAGATCTGGCGGGTGATCCGCGAGATCCGAGATACCGGCATCGCCACCGTGATCGTGGACAAGAACCACGCGGCGGTGACCTCGCTCACCGACCGCTCCATGATCCTCGTGAAGGGCCAGGTGGTGTTCGACGGGCCGAGCGAGACCCTGCGCCACGACCCGGAGACGATCCAGAAACACCTGGGAGTCTGAATGTCGAAGCAAGTGACCGTGGGCGGAACCCGCCTCGAATACGTCCGCCTGCCCTCGGCGCACCCGCGCGAGGACGCGCCCGCCATCGTATTCCTGCACGAGGGCCTCGGGTCGGTCGCCATGTGGCGCGACTTCCCGCAGAAGGTGGCCGACGCCACCGGCTGCGAGGCGGTGGTGTACTCCCGCGCCGGCTATGGCCGCTCCGACCCGGCCAGGCTGCCGCGCGAAGTGCGCTACATGCACGACGAGGGCCTCGAGGTGCTCCCGGCGCTCCTGACCGCGCTGGAGCTCGATCGCCCCATCCTCTTCGGCCACTCCGACGGGGGCTCGATCTCGCTCGTGTGCGCCGGCGGCACGGATACCCGGCTTTCCGGAGTGATCGTGATGGCGCCCCATGTCATGGTGGAGGACGTCTCGGTGAAGAGCATCGCCCAGGCCGAGGTCGCCTGGCAGACCACCGACCTGCGCCATCGGCTGGGCAAGTACCACGCCGACGTGGAGGGCGCCTTCCGCGGCTGGAACGACATCTGGCTCCACCCGGAATTCCTCGCCTGGAACATCGAGGAATACCTGCCGCGCATCGTCTGCCCCATCCTGGCCATCCAGGGCGAGGACGACGAGTACGGCACCATGGAGCAGATCGACCGCATCGCCCGCCAGGCGCGCGACGTGGAGCTGGTAAAGCTCGCCGACTGCCGCCATTCCCCCCACAAGGACCAGCCCCAGGCGGTGATCGAGGCGGTCACCGGCTTCGTCGAACGCATTCTGGATTGAGAGGCAGACCCATGGTCTTCGAACGCACCAAACTCATTCGTTTCCACCACTGCGACCCCGCAGGCATCGTCTTCTACCCCCAGTACCTTGTGCTGTGCAACGAACTCGTCGAGGACTGGTTCGACGAGGGGCTGGGGGTGAACTTCTTCACCCTGCACTCCGAGATCAAGCGCGGCGTACCGATGCGCCACCTGGAGGCGGACTTCCTGGCGCCGAGCGTGCATGGGGACGAGCTGACCTTCTCCCTGGCGGTGGAGCACCTGGGCGGGAGCTCCATGCGGCTGGCGATCTCGGCGATGAAGGACGGGAAAGTGCGCTTCGCGGCGAAGCAGACCGTGGTGTGGGCGGCGCTGGACGGCGCCCCGCGCCCGGTCCCGATCGAGCCGGAGTGGCGGGAGCGGTTCGGGCGGTATTTCGTGGATTGAAGCCGGGGTCTCCCCGACACCGTAGCCCGGATGCAGGCCGCAGGCCGGAATCCGGGAACAGCCGGCGGCGGTGCGTGGCCGCTCCCCGGATTCCGCTTCGCTCCATCCGGGCTACGGGCCCGCGCTCCCGCCTATCGAACAGGATCACACATGGACTACACCCGCTACACCAGCCTCACCCTCCACCCCCTCGGCAACGGCGTCGCCGAGCTCGTCATGGGCCGCGACGGCAAGCTCCCCGTCGCCGACCGCGCCGGACACGGCGAGCTGGCCGACATCTGGCGCGACATCGAGCGCGACCCGGCCATCTCGGTCGTCATCGTGCGCGGCCAGGCGAAAGGCTTTTCCGGCGGCGGTACGCTGGATCTGGTGGCCGACATGGCCGACTCCTTCGAGCACCGGGCCCGCGTGTGGAAGGAGGCGCGGGACATCGTCTACAACATGGTCAATTGCTCCAAGCTCATCGTCTCGGCCATCAACGGCCCGGCGGTGGGCGGCGGACTGGCGGTGGCCCTGCTCGCCGACATCTCCATCGCGGCCAAGGACGCACGGCTCATCGACGGGCACACGCGTCTGGGCGTGGCGGCGGGCGACCACGCGGCCATCATCTGGCCGCTCCTGTGCGGCATGGCCAAGGCCAAGCTCCACCTGCTGCTCTCCGACGAGGTGAGCGGCGAGGAGGCCGAGCGCATCGGGCTGGTATCTATGGCGGTGGAGGGCGACAAGCTCCTCGAGACCGCGCGGGAGATCGCCGGCCGGCTCGCCGCCGGCCCGCAGACGGCACTACGCTGGACCAAGCACAGCCTCAACAACTGGCTGCGCCAGGCCGGGCCCATCTTCGACAACTCGGTGGCCCTGGAGATGCTGGGCTTCACCGGGCCCGAGGTGCGCGAGGGGCTCGCCGCGGTGCGGGAGCGACGCACGCCGGTCTTCCCGCCCTCGGCGCCGTTCTGAGGGAGCCGCCGTGAGAGCCCTGATCTGCGACGCCTTCGGCCCGATCGACGCCCTGCGCGTGGGCGAGCTCCCCGATCCGGCGCCCGGCCCGGGCGAGGTGGTGATCCGAGTGTCCGCGGCCGGCGTGAACTTCTACGACACGCTCATCGTGCAGGGGAAATACCAGGTCCGTCCGCCCGCGCCCTTCTCGCCCGGCGGCGAGATCGCCGGCACGGTGGTGGCGGTGGGCGAGGGCGTGGACCACCTGCGGGTGGGCGAGCGCGTATGCGCCTTCACCTCCTACGGCGGCTACGCGGAGACCTGCCGCGCCAAGGCGAGCCAGACCTGGCGGCTGCCCGACGCGGTGGGCTTCGAGGCCGCGGCGGCAGGCCTGGTCGCTTACGGCACCGCCTGGTTCGGCCTGCACGACCGTGCCCGCATGAAGGCCGGCGAGACCGTGCTGGTGCTGGGGGCCGCCGGCGGCGTGGGGCTCGCCGCGGTGCAGATCGCCCGCGCCGCCGGGGCCCGCGTGATCGCCGCGGCCGGCTCGCCCGAGCGGCTCGCTCTGTGCCGCGAGGCGGGCGCCGAGGTGCTCATCGACTATGTCCACGAGGACCTGAAGGAGGCGGTGAAGGCCGCCACCGGCGGGCGCGGCGCCGACGTCGTGGTGGACGTGGTGGGCGGCGCCTTCACCGAGGCGGCCCTGCGCGCCACCGCCTGGCGCGGGCGCGTCCTGATCATCGGCTTCGCCGCCGGCGAGATCCCGCGCATCCCCGCGAACCTGCTGCTCCTGAAAGGCTGCGAGGCCATGGGCGTGTTCTGGGACGAGCTCATGCGCCGCGAGCCCGAGGCCGCCGCTGCTCAGGTCGGCGCGATCCTGGCCGGTTTCGCCGACGGCTCGCTGGTCCCCCGCGTCACCGGCACCTACCCGCTCTCACGCTCCCGCGAAGCGCTCTTCGCGCTGGCGCGGCGCGAGGCGCCCGGCAAGCTGGTCGTGCTGCCGGGCGAGAAGAACGATAACGACTGATACCCCCGACCCACGGCACAACAGAGAGACGAGGAGAGCCATCATGGCCAAATACCAGTGCAGCGCCTGCTTCTTCCCCTACGACGAGACCCAGGGCCTCCCCGAGGAAGGCATCGCCGCCGGCACCGTGTGGGAGGACGTGCCCGCCGACTGGGTGTGCCCCGACTGCGGCACCCCCAAGGACAACTTCATCGGCCTGGAAGAGTGAGGGCGGGGTCGATGACGACGCAGGCGCTCGATAAGCGGGTGAAGGTGCTGGTGATCGGCGCCGGCGCCATGGGCAGCGGCATCGCCCACGTCGCCGCGCTGGCCGGCCACCCGGTGTACCTCTTCGACACCCGCTGGGAGGCGGTGGAGCGCGGGATGGCGGCCATCGCCAAGGACCTCGCCTTCCTGGTCTCCAGGGGCAAGCTCGCCGAGGCCGAGCGGGCGGCGGCGATCGCCCGGCTCACCCCGGTGACCGAGCTCGCCCCGGCGGCCGACGCGGGTCTCGCCATCGAGGCGATCGTGGAGAACCTGGAGGTCAAGCAGTCCCTGCTGCGCGAGCTGGAGGCCCTGCTCGCGCCCGAGGCCATCCTCGCCACCAACACCTCCTCGCTCTCGGTCACCGCCATGGGGGCCGCGCTCGTGCGCCCCGGAAGGCTCGCCGGACTGCACTTCTTCAATCCTGCGCCGCGCATGAAGCTCGTCGAGATCGTGTCCGGACTCGCCACCGAGCCGGCGGTGGCCGAGTGCCTGCACGCCACTGCGCGCGCCTGGGGCAAGGTGCCGGTGTACGCGAAGTCCACGCCGGGCTTCATCGTGAACCGGGTCGCGCGTCCCTACTACGCCGAGGCGCTGCGGGTGCTGGCGGAGGATGCCGCCGCCCCGGCCACCCTCGACGCCGCCCTGCGCGAGGGCTGCGGCTTCCCCATGGGCCCCTTCGAGCTGATGGACCTCATCGGCCACGACGTGAACTTCGCGGTGACCCGCTCGGTGTTCGACGCGTACTTCGGCGACCGCCGCTTCACCCCCAGCCTGATCCAGCAGGAGCTGGTGGCGGCCGGGCGGCTGGGGAGAAAGAGCGGGCGCGGCTTCTACGACTACGCCGAGGCCGCGGCGCGTCCCGAGCCGGAGGCCGAGCCGGCGCATGCGGGCGAGTCGCGCCTGACGGTGGTGGGTGACCTCGCCGCAGCCGTCCCGCTCGTCGCCCGGCTGGAGGCGGCCGGCGTGGAGGTGCGCCGCGCTCCGGGCGAAGGCGCCGGCCAGGGCTGGATCGAGATCGGCGCGGCCCGCCTGGCCCTCTCCGATGGGCGCACCGCCACCCGGCGCGCGGCCGAAGAGGGCGTGGCCAACCTGGTGCTCCTCGACCTCGCCCGCGACTACGCCGCCACGCCGCGGGTGGTCCTCGCCCGCGCCGACAAGTGCGGCCACGGCGCCTGGGCTGCGGTGGTCGGCACCCTGCAGCGCGCGGGGCTGGTCGTGTCGCGCATCGACGATGTGGCGGGCCTGGTGTGCCTGCGCACGGTGGCGATGCTCGCCAACGAGGCGGCGGACGCCGTCCTGCAGGGGATCGGCAGCGCGGCAGACATCGACACCGCGATGCGCTACGGTACCAATTACCCGCAGGGGCCGCTCGCCTGGGCCGACGCGCTGGGACCCGCCTTCGTCGCCGCCGTGCTGCGCAATCTGTGCGAGCATTACGGCGAGGAGCGTTACCGCGTGTCGCCGCTCCTGCAGCGCCTCGCGCTGCAGCCCGGACGGCGCTTCCACGCAGGGTGAGGAACGGCGGCCGGCTGGCCGCCGGGGATGCCGCGAGGAGACTACAAGATGTCCGCAAGAATCGGACGCCGCCCCGCGCCGCTGCCCGAGGCGGCGCGTGCCGCGGCCGCTGCCGCGCTCGCCGGAGAGGAACCGCGCCGCGAGCGTCTCATCGAGTACCTGCACCGGCTGCAGGATACCCACGGCGCGCTGCATGCCGACCATCTCGCCGCGCTGGCCGAGGCGATGAAGCTCGCGCGCGCCGAGGTGTACGAGGTCGCCACCTTCTATCACCACTTCGACGTGGTGAAGCAGGGTGAAGCGGCGCCGCCCGCGCTCACCGTGCGTGTATGCGACTCCCTCTCCTGTGCCATGGCGGGCGGGGCCGAGCTCGCGGCGGATCTGGCGCAGCGCCTCGGGGCCGAGGTGCGCGTGCAGCGCGTGCCCTGCGTGGGACGCTGCGACAGCGCGCCGGTGGCCGTGGTGGGCCGCAACCCGGTGCCCCACGCCGACCCCGAGCGCGTCGCGGCGGTCGTCGCGAAGGTCGAGCGCCAGGAGCCGCTCCCCGATGCGGTCCGCTTCGACGCCTACCGGGCCGCCGGCGGCTATCGCCTGTGGGAGGCGGTCGCGAGCGGCGCCTGCGCCGCGGCAGACGTGCTCGCCGCCCTCGACGCGGCCGGCCTGCGAGGCCTGGGGGGGGCCGGTTTCCCGGCCGCCCGCAAGTGGCGCGCGGTGGCGGCCGAGCCCGCGCCGCGCTACCTCGCGGTGAACGTGGACGAGGGCGAGCCGGGCACCTTCAAGGACCGCCACTACCTGGAGACCGACCCGCACCGCTTCATCGAGGGCATGCTCGTCGCCACCCGCGTGGTGGGAATAGAGGCCGTCTGGATCTACGTGCGCGACGAGTACCCGGCGCTGCGCCAGCTCCTCGCCGAGGAGCTCGCCCGGGTGCGCGAGGCATGGTCGGACTTGCCGCCCATCGAGCTGCGCCGCGGCGCCGGCGCCTACGTGTGCGGCGAGGAGTCGGCCATGATCGAGTCCATCGAGGGCAAGCGCGGCATGCCGCGCCTGCGCCCGCCCTTCGTGGCGCAGGTGGGGCTGTTCGGGCGGCCGACGCTGGAGCACAACCTCGAGACCCTGTGGTGGGTGCGCGACATCGTGGAGCGCGGCGCCGGGTGGTTCGCCGGACACGGGCGCAATGGCCGCAAGGGGCTGCGCAGCTTCTCGGTGAGCGGGCGTGTGGCGAAGCCCGGCGTGGTGGTGACCGACGCCGGCATCACCCTGCGCGAGCTCGTCGACGAGCATTGCGGCGGCATGCTCCCCGGTCACCAGCTCTACGGCTACTTCCCGGGCGGCGCCTCGGGCGGCATCCTGCCGGCGAGCCTCGCCGACGTGCCGCTCGACTTCGACACGCTGGCGCCCCATGGCTGCTTCATCGGCTCGGCGGCGATCGTGGTGTTCTCGCAGCACGACCGCGCGCGGCTCCTCGCCGAGAACGCGATGGACTTCTTCGCCCACGAGTCCTGCGGCCAGTGCACGCCCTGCCGGGTGGGCACCGCCAAGGCGGCCGAGCTCATGCGTGCGCCCCAATGGGACGCGGCGCTGCTCACCGAGCTGGGGCAGGCAATGATGGACGCCTCGATCTGCGGCCTGGGCCAGGCCGCGCCCAATCCGATGCGCTCGGTCCTGCGCTACTTCCCGCAGGAAGTGGGCGCCGAAGGAGGTGAAGCATGAGCCGGATCGAACCCGTCCGCTTCGAGCTCGATGGCCGCGCCGTGGAGGCCCAGCCGGGCGAGACCATCCTCGTCGCCGCACGCCGTGCCGGGGTCGACATCCCGCACCTGTGCTACACGGACGGCCTGCGGGCCGACGGCAACTGCCGCGCCTGCGTGGTCGAGATCGACGGCGAGCGCGTGCTCGCCCCGTCCTGCTGCCGCGCGCCGAAGGACGGCATGAAGGTCCGGGCCGAAAGCGCCCGCGCCCGCGCCGCCCAGCGCATGGTGCTGGAGCTCCTGCGCGCCGAGGTGCCGGCGGCGGCGGAGAAGCCGGATTCGGAGCTCGCCGTGTGGTGCGAGCGGCTGGGCGTGAGGGAGAGCCGCTTCGCCCCGCGCGCGCAACCCGCGCCGGACCGCAGCCACCCCGCCATCGCGGTCGATCTCTCCGCCTGCATCCAGTGCACCCGCTGCGTGCGCGCCTGCCGCGAGGAGCAGGTGAACGACGTGATCGGACTGGCCCGGCGCGGGGCGGACACCGCCATCGTGTTCGACTTCGACGACCCGATGGGGACCTCCACCTGCGTCGGTTGCGGCGAGTGCGTGCAGGCCTGTCCGACCGGGGCCTTGCGCCCCGCGGCCCAGGCGCCGGTCACCAGGAGCGTCGACTCGCTTTGCCCCTACTGCGGCGTGGGCTGCCAGGTCACCTACCATGTGGCGGGCGAGGGCGCCGCGGCGAAGATCGTGCACGTGGAGGGCCGCGACGGGCCGGCCAACGCCGGGCGGCTGTGCGTGAAGGGGCGCTACGGCTTCGGCTACGGTCGCAACGCCGAGCGTCTCACCATGCCGCTCATCCGCCGGCCGGGCGTGCCCAAGGGCGTGGACCTGGATCCGTCGAACCCCCTCGCCGCCTTCCGCGAGGCGAGCTGGGAGGAGGCGCTCGACTTCGCCGCCGGCGGGCTCGCCCGCATCAAGGCGGCGCACGGACCCCACGCCCTGGCGGGCTTCGGCTCGGCCAAGGGCAGCAACGAAGAGGCCTATCTCTTCCAGAAGCTGGTGCGGGTGGGCTTCGGCACCCACAACGTGGACCACTGCACGCGGCTCTGCCACGCCTCCTCGGTGGCGGCGCTGCTCGAAGGCATCGGCTCGGGGGCGGTGTCCAACCCGGTGCGCGACATCGCCTACGCCGACGTGGCGATCATCATCGGGGCCAACCCCGCAGCCAACCATCCGGTGGCGGCCGCCTTCATGAAGAATGCGGCGGCGCGCGGCACCCGGCTGGTGCTGATGGACCCGCGCGAGACTCCGCTGGCGCGCCACGCCTGGCGCTTCCTCCAGTTCCGGCCCGACGCGGACGTGACGCTGCTGCTCTCGATGGCATGCGTCATCATCGAGGAGGGGCTCACCGATCCCGCCTTCATCGCCGAGCGCACCGAGGGCTTCGAGGCCTTCCGCGAAACCGCGCTCGCTTTCCCGCCGGAGAAGACCGCGGCCGTCACCGGCATCGACGCCGCAACGGTGCGCGAGGTCGCGCGCGCCTACGCCCGCGGACCCGACAGCATGATCTTCTGGGGCATGGGCATCTCCCAGCACGTCCACGGCACCGACAACTCGCGCTGCCTCATCGCGCTCGCGCTCATGACCGGCCAGGTGGGGCGGCGCGGCACGGGCCTGCATCCGCTGCGCGGGCAGAACAACGTGCAGGGCGCCTCGGACGCCGGTCTCATACCCATGATGTTCCCCGACTACCAGCGGGTCGCCGACCCGGCGGTGCGGGCGCACTTCGAGGCGCTGTGGCAGGCGCCGCTCTCGGACGTCGCCGGCCTCACGGTGGTCGAGATCATGGACGCCGCGGCCGCCGGAAAGATACGCGGCATGTACATCCTGGGCGAGAACCCGGCCATGTCCGACCCCGATCTCGCCCACGCCCGCGACGCGCTCGCCGGACTGGAGCATCTGGTGGTGCAGGACCTCTTCCTCACCGAGACCGCAATGCTCGCCGACGTGATCCTGCCCGCCTCCAGCCTCATGGAGAAGACCGGCAGCTTCACCAACACCGACCGCCTGGTGCAGCTCGCCCGTCCCGTGCTGCCGCTGCCCGGCGAGGCCCGGCCCGACTGGTGGATCGTGCAGGAGATGGCGCGCCGGCTCGGGCTCGCCTGGGATTACGCCGGGCCCCACGAGGTCTTCGAGGAGCTCAGGCACGCGCTGCCGAGCTATGCCGGCATCTCCTGGGCCGAGCTGGAGCGCGAGGGCGCGGCGGTGGCGCCGCGATTCAAGGAGGGCGAGCCTTCCCAGCCGGTGCTCTTCACCGACCACTTCCCGACGCCCTCTGGGCGCGGACGCTTCGTCCCGGTCGCGCCCCTGCCGGCGGCCGAGCTTCCCGATGCCGACTATCCGCTCGTGCTCATCACCGGCCGCGTGCTCGAACACTGGCACACCGGCTCGATGACCCGCCGCGCCGACGTGCTCGACGCCCTCGAGCCCGCGCCCTGGTGCGCCATGCATCCGGAGGAGCTCGCCGCGCTGGGCTTGCCGAGCGGGTCGCGGGTGCGGCTCACGACGCGGCGCGGCGCGATCGAGCTCGAGGCGCGCGCCGACCCGGGGATGCAGCGCGGCGCCGCCTTCATGCCCTTCTGCTACGTGGAAGCGGCGGCCAACCTGCTCACCCAGCCCGCCCTCGATCCCTTCGGCAAGATCCCGGAGTTCAAGTATTGCGCGCTGCGCGTCGAGGCGGCGGGGTCAATGTCCGTCGCGAGTGCCCCCGTGTAGCCCGGATGGAGCCCCGGCGGAATCCGGTAAGCGGCCGCGACGGGATTTCAGGCGCTGCCGGATCGACGGCCGACCCGGATTCCGTTGCACTCCATCCGGGCTACGGAACCGAGGGATCGGCCCGCGCATAGGCGGCACGCGGCCGGAAAATCGTGCGATCATGCCGCCTTTAGTGCCGTGCCAGACGTTACAAGCAATGATCAGCGAACTCGAACCCGACGTGCAGCGCGACGAAGCGGCTCCCGCCAAGGCGCCTGCCCTCGACGCGCGCGGCCTGCTGCAGGCCCTGCAGCAGGTCTCTCCCACCTTCCGTGACTGCAAGCCCCTCGCGATCCGCATCGACAAGGCGGTGGGCGAGCGCTTTCCGGAGGTCGAGCGCAAGGTCGTGCGCAACGCCATGCGCATCCACACCGCCTCCACCCGCTACCTGAAGGCCATGGAGAAGGGCGGGGCGCGTTTCGACCTCGACGGCAAGGAAGACGGCACGGTCACCGACGAGCAGCGCGAGCATGCCCGCCAGACCCTGAAGGAGCGCTTCGCCGAGGCCGCCAAGCGCAGGAAGGCCGCGGAGCAGGCCGAGAAGGCCAAGCGCGAGGCGGAAGAGGCCGAGCGCCGCAAGTCCCAGAAGCTTCAGCAGCTCGTCGGAAAGTTCTCGAAGCGCTGAGCGCCCCGACCGCTTTTTCGTAGCCCGGATGGAGTGCAACGGAATCCGGGGTCGGAGGCGGTCGTGGCGCCACTGTTCCCGGATTCCGCCGGGGCTCCATCCGGGCTACGGAGCCCGCACTATCCCGAAAGCTGCCGCGCGGCGCGCCGGGAGGCCACCAGGATGAGCTTCATGCTCGCCCGGGTGGCGCCTACGAAGAGCTTGCGTACGGTGAGCGGGTCGAGAGCCTCGAAGTCGATCTCGGTGAAGATCACGCAGGGGGCGGCCTGTCCCTTGAAGCGGTACACCGAGTCGATGAGGATGTCGCCCTCGGTGTAGAGCGGGCTGCCGAGCAGGTCGTAGTGCCCGGTGAATGCCCTCAGCCGGTGCGCGCCGAGGCGCTCCAGGGGCGTGAAGCGCGAGTTCTCGCGTCCGCGATAGGTCACCAGCGCCGTCATCTCCCGCTTGAATCCGAGCCCGATCGCCCGCGTGATGGCACGGCGGGTCTGCTCCATCAGCTCGTCGGCGCTCTCCCAGGTGAGGATCTCGAGCTCCGAGGCGGTGATCGGACTGCCCGCCTCCAGGGGCTTGGGCAACGGCAGCATGCGGTTCAGGGCCGCCACGATGTCCGCCGGCGTACGGTAGTTGCGGTCGCTGGTGAGCGTGACCCAGCCGCGCGGATGGGCCGGCTCCCGGTCGTAGAGGTTCTGCAGCGGGTCCTCCAGCCACCAGGCGCGCCCTTCCGGGGTCAGCAGGCGCAGCAGGGTGTCGCGCCAGGCCGGGCGGAAATCCTGCCCCTCGTCGATGACGATCTCGTCGAAGCGCCAGCTCGGGTCCGGCTCCATCGTCTCGAAGGCCGCTTCCAGGCGAGCAAAGGCGTCCGGCTGCGAGAAGTCGGGCGGCCGGCCGTGGGCGCGCAGGATGCGGTCGGCGAGCTGGTGGTAGGTCGCCACCTGGGCGCCGGTTGCGGCCACGCGGGCGACGTGGTCGGCGAGCGGGCGGTTGTAGCAGACGTACAGCGGCCGGCGCCCGGCCGCGACCGCGTCGGCGAGCACCGCGAGGGCGAGCTGGGTCTTGCCGCTGCCGGCGGTGCCGCTGACGCGCAGGCGGAACGGCTCGGTTTCGATGCGCCGCGCCCACTCCGCAAGGCCGCCGGAGAGCCGGGTATAGAGCGCCTCGGCTCGGCCGGCGAGCGCGCTCGCATCGGGCACGAGCTCGAGCTGGTCGGCGAGGAAGCGGTCGATCGCGGCGGTGAGCGTCTCGTTGCGGCCCCCGCCCTGCAGCAGGCTCGACACGATGAGGGGCAACGACTCGCGGCGGCTCGCGTCCACGATGCGGGCCGGATCCACTCCGGCGCTGCCGGGCTGGCGCACTCGATAGTCGGGGCAGTAGAGCAGGGTGTCCACCTCGACCTGCGCGCCCCTGAGATAGGTCGTGAGGCGGCTGCGCAGATTGTCGGCGCTGCGCGCCATCTGGGCAGTGACGTTGCGGCGGGCGGTGGGATAGGCCTTCACCAGCCCTTCGGGCGTCTCGTCCAGGAAGCCCGACTTCTGCTCCATGAGCAGCAGCCGCCCCGACGGGCCGACCACCACGAAGTCGATCTCGCCGAAGAGCGCGTGGCCGTGCTCCGCGCGCGTCCAGTGGATGCCGTGGTAGACGACGTAGTCGTCGGAGAGGCCTTCCTCCAGTGCGGCGAGGGTCTGGATCTCCCGCGCCAGCGGGCCCGTTGCGGGCATCTGGCGCCATCCTGAGGGGTTTATGCGGGCCATTCCGATCGAGCCGTGTGGAAATTCATACAGGTCGTCATGTTACCCGCAGACGAACGCAGCCCGGATGAAGCGCACGCTCCATCCGGGCTGCGCAGGGCTGGGCCCGGGCTTCAGCCGGCCTTGATCTCGATGCGCCGCGCGCGCGCGCGCTCGGTCTTGGGCAGCTCGATTCGCAGCACGCCGTTGCGGTAGCTCGCCTTCGCCTTTTCCGCCTGCACCGGCGCGGGCAGGGGGATGGCGCGGTGGAAGCTGCCGTAGGCGCACTGGCGCACCCGGTAGCGGCCTTCGGCCTGCTCGCGCTCGAAGCGCTTCTCGCCGCGCACGATCAGCGCGTCGCTGCGCACCTCGAGATCGAAGTCCTCCTTCTCCATGCCCGGGGCCTCCAGGCGCACCACCACCTTGTCGTCGTCCTCGAACACGTCGCCCGCGAGCAGTGCCCAGCTCGCCGCGGGGAAGTAGCCCGGTTCGGACGGCTCGGCGGTGGGCGCGGTCGAGCCGCTGCCGGGGGTGAAGTGGGTCAAGGCCCCGGCGGCACGGTCGCGCAGCTGGCGCCAGCCCTCGGCCACGGAGTGCCAGGCCTCTTCCAGGCCCTGTCTCCAATCCGACATTCTGGTCATGGATCGATCACCTCCTGATGCATGCGGATGCCGGCCTCACGCCACCTTGACCTCGATGCGGCGCGGCTGCGCATGCGCGTGTTTCGGGATGCGCAGGTTCAGCACGCCGTCGCGGAACTGGGCGGCGATCTTCTCGGTGTCGAGCTCGCCGCTCAAAGTGAAGGCGCGCCGGTAGCGCGGCAATCGCAGCTCGGCATAGACCGCCTCCATGTTCTCCGGCGTCGGCGGGGAGATGTCGCCCTCGATCGTCAGGGTGTCGCCCTCGACGCGCAGGGACAGCTTGTCCTTGGGCACCCCCGGCAGATCGGCCATCAGCGTGATGCCGGTATCGTCCTCGAACACGTCGACACGCGGCAGCAGGGCCGGCGTCTCGGCGGGCCGCTTCTGTTGCTCGACCTTGGTCACTTGTTGCCTGTCGTCCATGATCTTCTCCTCCGATCGTTCCGATCACTTGATCTCGATACGCTTGGGCTGGGCCGACTGGCGCCGCGCGATCGAGATGCACAGCACCCCGTCGCGGTAGTGGGCTTCCACACGGTCCGGATCGACGTCCTCGGGCAGGCTCACGGTGCGCTTGAAACGCCCGGCGAAGCGCTCGTTGGCGTAGTAGGCGGGGCGCTCCTCGCCTTCGGCGCGTGCCGGGGCGCGCTCGCCGGAAACGGTCAGCACCCCGCGATCGACCTGGACGTCGAGGCCGGACGGGGCGACGCCGGGTGCGAAGGCGTACACCTCGACCGATGTCGGCGTGCTGCCCACGTTGATGGCCGGGAAGGCGCCGGTCGCGACGGCGCGGATGCTGCTCGGCGGCGCCAATACGCCAAAGGCCTGCTCCATGTCGCGCTGGAGCCTGTCGAGCTCGGCGAAGAGACTGCCGGGAAAGTTCAAGAGGGATTCGTACATGGCAAACCTCCGTTGATACCAAGGATGCACATAGGTCGGACCGCTCGGATCCGGCCGGCCGGCAGGGAGGCGCTCCCCCTGCCGCCCACGTCCCATATATGTGCGCTGTCCCGGGCACTTCAATACCCGGGTGGCCGTAACCGCGACGGGGCTTGCGGCATTGCGCACCGGCAAGCTCGGCCCGTGCTCCGCCCTGCCGCGGATCCGACCCGGGGCACGATCTTGCTTCATGGGTATCGCCGCAACGCCAGGGCCGGTCACGACGCGGCGGCGGGAAGGGTAGCGGGGCGCCGCGGGCGGCGCCCGGCCCCGTGTAATTGTTGTCGCGCCCTTGAAATTCCTTCCTCGGACCCGGCGGCTGCGCGCGCGCATCCGCGGCATATGGGGTGCCGGGGCGGGGCACGCACGATGCAGGGCGATACGGGATCGCCATTGCGCAGCAAGAGGGCGATTGCATTCGTCGTCTAACGGAGGACCCCTATGGCTACAACCGTCAATGAAACGCCCTTCCAGGACCGTCGTATCGCCGAGCGGCGCCGCTATCCGGCCCAGGCCGCCACCTGGTTCGCCAATCCTTTCCGCGTGTCCTGGAGCGGGATCTGGGCCGGCGTGTTCGCGGCGCTGGGCATCATGCTGCTTCTCGCCACCCTGGGCATCGCGGTCGGCATCTCGGCGGTGGATCTGCAGAACGCCGATCCCGGCACCGTCGGCACGGGTGCGGCGATCTGGGGCGCGCTGTCCCTGCTGATCGCGCTCTTCGTCGGCGGCATGCTGTCGACCCGCCTGAGCCTGATCACCGACCGATCCACCAGTCTCTACGAGGGCGGACTGGTGTGGGTGCTGAGCGTGATCCTGATCATGTACCTCGCGGGCAGCGGCATCGGCATGCTCGCCGGGGGCGTGTTCAATCTGGTGGGAGGCGCGGGCAGGACCGTCGCCGCGGTCACCGGCGGTGCCGACATGAACCTGTCCGAGCAGAACATCGACCAGATCGTCGCGCAGCTGCAGGACCCGCAGACGGCCCAGCAGATCTCGACCGCCACCGGGCTGCCGGTCGAGGAGGTCCGCACCCAGCTCGACCAGACCGCCCAGGCGGTGCAGGCGGCGCGCGACAACCCGGCACAGGCGGTAGCGGAGGTCCGCCGCAGCATCGCCGACCTCATGTCCCGGGCGCAGCCGGTGGAAAGGATCGAGCAGGCGGGGCAGACCTCGGCCTGGGTGATGTTCTTCTCGCTCCTGCTCTCGCTCGCCGCAGCGGTCGGCGGCGCGGCGCTCGGCCGTCGCGGCGCGGCGCGCCGGACCCATGCGGCGGCGCAGACGGCCTGAGGTCGCGTCGCGGGAACGCCGCACGCCGCAACCGGATGACCGGTGAACGAAAAAGCCCGCGGCATTGCCGCGGGCTTTGTCACGATCGGCGCCGCGGCGCGCGCTACTCGATGTTCTGCACCTGCTCGCGCATCTGCTCGATGAGCACCTTCATCTCCATCGCCATGGAGGTGAGATCGGTGGCGCTGGACTTGGAGGCGAGGGTGTTGGCCTCGCGGTTGAGCTCCTGCATCAGGAAGTCGAGGCGCTTGCCCGCCGCGCCGCCCGCCTTGAGGATGCGCTCCACCTCGTCGAGATGGGTGGCGAGCCGCGACAGCTCCTCGGCGACGTCGATGCGCTGGGCGTAGAGTGCCACCTCCTGGCGGATGCGATCCTCGTCCAGCGAAGCGACCGCCTCGCGCAGGCGCGTGCTGAGCTTCTCCTGGTACTCGGCCACCACCTCGGGCATGCGCGGCTGTGCCTGCGCCACCAGGGAGCGCATGCGCGTCACGCGCTCGCCGATCATGGCGGCGAGCTTCCCGCCCTCGCGGCGGCGAGTGGCGATGAGCTCGTCGAGCGCCGAGGTCGCCAGGGCGAGGATGGCCGGTTGCATCTCCTCGAAGCTCACCGAATCGTCCGCCAGCATGCCGGGCCAGCGCAGCACCTCGGCCACCGACAGGTGCGCCGCCTCGGGCAGCCGCGCGCGCACCTGCGCCTCGGCTTCGCGCAGCTGTTCCAGGAGTGCCGTGTTGAGGGCGAGGCTCCTCGGCGCGGAGTCGTTCGGATGGATGGACAGGCGGCATTCGACCTTCCCGCGGGTGAGCGCCGCGGTGATACGCTCGCGCAGTACCGGCTCGGCCTGGCGAAGCTCCTCGCCCACGCGGAAGAACAGGTCGAGGTAGCGGGAATTGACGCTGCGCAGCTCGAGATTGAGGCTGACACTGCCGAGGTCGCAGCTCTGGACTGCGAAGCCCGTCATGCTATGGATCATGAATGATGGTCTCCGGGAACCCGCGATCATTTAAACTTCGGGTCCCAAACACGAATTTGCAGGAGCCAGGCGGACTTGGGCGATCGGAACGAGCGAGGCGGTGATGGCGGACCGCTCTCCCCTGTGCGCTGCGGCGCCCCCGCCGGACCGGTCAGCTTCCGGGAAAGCTGAATCTTAGCCTTCCTACAGATGCCGGCTCAAGCCAACTGCCCCCTGCCGCAAGGCTTCCAGCTCGATCAGTACCGGATCGAGCGCCAGCTCTCGCTCGGCGGTTTCTCCATCGTATACCTGGCGATGGACAAGGATGGGACGCCGGTGGCGATCAAGGAGTACCTGCCCAACTCCCTCGCGTTGCGCAAGGAAGGCGAGATCGAGCCGCAGGTGGACCTCGACAACCAGCCGGCCTTTCGCTACGGCATGAAGTGCTTTTTCGAGGAAGGCCGGGCGCTGGCCAAGCTGATGCATCCGAATGTGGTGCGCGTGCTCAACTTCTTCCGCGCCAACGGCACCGTCTACATGGTGATGCAGTTCGAACGCGGGCGGACGCTGCACGAGTACATCCACACCCACCGCGGCGAGGTGCGCGAGCGCTTCATCCGCGCGGTGTTCACCCGCATGCTGAACGGGCTGCGGGAGGTGCATGCCCACAAGCTGCTGCATCTCGACATCAAGCCCTCCAACATCTACCTGCGCAACGACGGCACTCCGGTTCTGCTCGACTTCGGCGCCGCGCGCCAGACCCTGGTGGCCGACCAGCCGATGCTCAAGCCGATGTACACGCCCGGCTTCGCCTCGCCCGAGCAGTTCGCCGACCGCGAGGCGCTCGGACCCTGGAGCGACATCTACAGCGTGGGCGCGAGCATGTACGCCTGTATCACCGGCTCCGCGCCCCCGCGCTCGGACGAGCGCGTGCGCCAGGACTCTCTCGATCCGGTCACCCGGACCCATTCCGCACGCTATTCCGAGCAGCTGCTGCAGACGGTGGAGTGGTGCCTCAAGCTCGATCCGCTGGAGCGGCCCCAGAGCGTGTATTCGCTTCAGAAGGCGCTCGCCCGCAAGGATGCGGGCGAACCCATGCCGGCCACCTGGTTCACCGACCTGGGCACCCGGCTCAAATCGTTTATCGGACGCTCCTAGCCTGAGGCGCCCCTCGATGAAATTCACCATATTCCAGGAAAGCCGCGTCGGCCGGCGCAAGAACAACCAGGACCGCCTCGCCTACTGCTACTCCAGCGATGCGCTGCTCATGGTCATTGCCGACGGCATGGGCGGGCACCTGCACGGCGAGGTGGCGGCGCAGATCGCGGTGCAGTTCATCACCCACGCCTTCCAGCGCGAAGCGCGGCCGATGCTCGCCGACCCGTCGCTGTTCCTGTCGCGCGCGCTCGGCAATGCCCATAACGCCATCCTCGACTATGCCTTCGACAAGCAGCTGCCCGAGGCGCCGCGCACCACCGTGGTGGCCTGCGTGGTGCAGGAGGGCTTCGCGCACTGGGCCCACGCCGGCGATTCGCGGCTCTATCTGCTGCGCCAGGGGCGCGTCGCGGTGCAGACGCGCGACCATTCGCGCGTGCAGCTGATGATGGACCAGGGCCTGCTCGACGCCGAGGGCGCGGCGCGCCACCCGGGGCGCAACCGCATCTACAGCTGTCTCGGCGGCAGCCACCCGCCGCAGATCGAGTTCTCCCGCCGCACCGCGCTGCGCGACGGCGACATCCTGGTTCTGTGTACCGACGGCGTGTGGGGTCCGCTCGGCAACGAGGCGCTGGTGAGCGGGCTTGCCGGAACGAACGTGATGGATGCCGTGCCGAAGCTGATGAATCTGGCCGAGCAAATGGCCGGCCCTTCCTGCGACAACCTCTCGATGATCGCCATGCACTGGGAGACCGACGTCACCGCCGTCGGGACCGAGTCGGTGTCCACCGAGACCCTGGCGCTGGACAGCTTCACCACCCGCCTGGACACCTTCGACAACGCCCGGGGCGGCGGCGCCGGCAACAAGTACGATCTCACCGACGACGAGATCGAGAAGGCCATCGCCGAGATCAACGCCGCCATCCAGAAGTTCAGCAAATAGGAAGAACCCATGCGTCCCAGCCAACGCGCTCCCGACGAGCTCCGTCCCGTCCGCATCACCCGCAACTACACCCGCCACGCCGAAGGCTCGGTGCTCGTCGAGTTCGGCGACACCCGGGTGCTGTGCACCGCCAGCGTGGAGGAGAACGTGCCCCCCTTCCTGCGCGGCAAGGGTCAGGGCTGGGTCACCGCCGAGTACGGAATGCTGCCGCGCGCCACCCACACCCGCGGCGCGCGCGAGGCGGCCAAGGGCAAGCAAACCGGGCGCACCCAGGAGATCCAGCGCCTGATCGGGCGCAGCCTGCGGGCGGTGATCGACCTGGCGGCGCTGGGCGAGCGCCAGATCATCGTCGACTGCGACGTGCTGCAGGCCGACGGCGGCACCCGCACTGCCGCCATCACCGGCGCCTGTGTGGCCCTGCACGACGCGCTGGCCGGGCTGGTCGCCGACGGTGCGCTGATGGAAAGCCCGCTGCGCGCCTGGGTGGCCGCCGTGTCGGTGGGCGTGTACGACGGCGTGCCGGTGCTCGATCTCGACTACGCCGAGGATTCCGGCTGCGACACCGACATGAACGTGGTGATGACCAACGCCGGCGGCTTCGTGGAGGTGCAGGGCACCGCCGAGGGCGCGCCCTTCACCCGGCGCGAGCTCGATGTCCTGCTGGAGCTTGCCGAGGGCGGCATCCGCCGCCTGCTGGCCGCGCAGCAGGCCGCCATTGCGGGAGTCACGGCATGACCAAGCGGCTCGTGCTCGCCAGCAACAACGTCAAGAAGGCCGCCGAGATGGCGGCGCTGCTCGGCCCGCTGGGCATCGAGGTGGTCCCCCAGTCGGCCTTCGGCGTGCCCGAGGCGGAGGAGCCCCACGCCACCTTCGTGGAGAATGCCCTCGCCAAGGCGCGCCACGCCGCGGCCCATACGGGCCTGCCGGCGGTGGCCGACGACTCCGGACTGTGCGTGGCCGCGCTCGGTGGCGAACCCGGGGTGCGCTCGGCGCGCTTCGCCGGCGAGCCGAAGTCCGACGCGCGCAACAACGCGCTGCTGCTCGAGCGCATGGCGGGCCTGACCGACCGGCGCGCCTTCTTCTACTCGGCCGTCGCCCTGGTGCGCTCGCCCACCGACCCGCGCCCGCTCATCGCCGACGGCGAGTGGCACGGGGAGATCCTCGAGGCGCCGCGCGGCGAGCAGGGCTTCGGCTACGACCCGCTATTCTGGCTGCCCGAGCTGGAGCAGACCGCGGCCGAGCTCGAGGCCAGGCTCAAGAACACGCTGAGTCATCGCGGCGCGGCCATGCGCCACCTGCTCGACCGGCTCGCGCGCGATCCGTTGTGAGCGGTCGGCGCGTCATCCCGCTCACCCCGGCGGCACCGGTCGCCGCGGCGGGCGAGCGCCGCATCGAGCTCGCCGCGCCGCCGCCGCTCGCCCTCTACGTGCACTTCCCGTGGTGCGTGAGGAAGTGCCCCTACTGCGACTTCAACTCCCACGCGCTGCGCGAGAGCGAGGACGCGATTCCCGAGGAGGCCTACCTCGACGCACTGGTGGCCGACCTGGAGGGCGCCCTGCCGCAGGTGTGGGGCCGCCGCGTGCATTCGGTGTTCATCGGCGGCGGCACCCCCAGCCTCATGTCGGCCCAAGGGCTGGACCGGCTGCTCACCGCGATCCGCAGCCTGCTGCCGCTCGATCCGCTTGCCGAGATCACCCTCGAGGCCAATCCCGGCACCGTGGAGGCCGGCCGCTTCCGCGACTATCGGGCGGCAGGGGTGAACCGCCTCTCCCTCGGCATCCAGAGCTTCGACGACCGCCAGCTCCTGCGCCTGGGGCGGGTGCACGATTCGGCCCAGGCTTGCGCCGCGATCGAGACCGCGCTCGCCCACTTCGAGCGGGTGAACCTCGATCTGATGTACGCGCTGCCGCAGCAGACGCCCGGCGAGGCACTCGCCGACCTGGAGCGCGCGCTCGGCTTCGGGGTGAGCCATCTCTCCTGCTACCACCTCACCCTCGAGCCCAACACGCCCTTCCACCACGCGCCACCGCCCATCCCCGATCCGGACACCGCGGCCGACATGCAGGACGCCATCGAGGCGCGGCTCGCCGCGGCGGGCTTCCGCCACTACGAGACCTCCGCCTTCGCCCGGCCCGGCCAGGAGTGCCGCCACAACCTCAACTACTGGACCTTCGGGGATTACCTGGGCATCGGCGCCGGCGCCCACGGCAAGCTCTCCAGCCACGAGGGGGTGGTGCGCGAGATGCGCCACAAACATCCCGTGCGCTACCTGGAGGCGGCGCGTACCCGGGATTTCGTGCAGGAGCGGCGCGAGGTGACCGCCGAAGAGATCCCCTTCGAGTTCATGATGAACGCGCTGCGGCTCACCGACGGTTTTCCGCGGGAGCTCTTCGCCGCCCGCACCGGCCTGCCGCTGGCGGCGATCGAGCCCCAACTCGCCGAGGCGCGCCGCCAGGGGCTGGTGGAGATCACGGCGGAGGCGATCCGCCCGACCGAGCGCGGGCGGCATTTCCTGAACGACCTGCTGACGCAATTTCTCTCGTAGCCCGGATGGAGTGAAACGGAATCCGGGGACGCCTGAAACGGACGCGCCGGGCCGCCCCGGATTCCGCCTTCGGCTGCATCCGGGCTACGGGTCGCAGTCGCGGCGGAAGCCCGGACGTTCGCGGCTTCCGCCGCGACTACGGCGCCCCGCACAGGCAATGCGCGTAGATGTGCCCCGGGTCGTTCAGGCGCATCAGCTCCTCCACCTCGGCGCGCAGTGCGCCCAGTGCCCGCGCGAGCGGCGCGTCCGTGCCCGCGGCAGGCGCCAGCGTGCCGGCCGCCGTCTCGGCCACGCTGCGCAGCAGCCGCTCCACGGGCGGCAGGCCGGCCCGCGGCCACACCACCTCGTAGCGCTCGAGGCCGGCGCGCTCGGCGGCCGCCACCACCGCCTCCTCCAGGCCGCCCAGCTCGTCCACCAGACCCAGCTTGGCGGCCGCCTCGCCGGTCCATACGCGTCCCTGGGCCACCGTGTTTACCTCCGCTGGCGTCATGCCGCGGGCCTGTGCGACCACCTGCAGGAAGCGCCGGTAGCCGAACTCGATGCCCTGTTCCAGTGTCGCCTCCGCGGTCGGCGGGAGCGGGCGGCGGGGATCGAAGGCGCCCGCGAGCGGGGCGGTGGCGACGCCGTCCACGCTGAGGCCGAGCCGGTCCAGCGGCTCCGCCAGCACCGGGAACATCGCGAAGATGCCGATCGAGCCGGTGAGCGTGGAGGGCGCGGCCCAGATCTTCTCGGCGCCGGTGGCGATCCAGTACCCGCCCGAGGCGGCTACCGAGCTCATCGAGGCGATCACCGGCTTGCCGGCCTCGCGGGTGACTTCCAGCTCGCGTCGGATCACCTCCGAGGCCCAGGCGCTGCCGCCGGGGCTGTCGATGCGGATCACCAGTGCCTTGACCCGCTCGTCCTCGCGCGCCTCGCGGATCAGCCGCGCGAAGCTGTCGCCGCCCACCGTTCCGGGGCCGCCGATGCCGTCCACGATGGCGCCCTGGGCCACCAGCACGGCCACCTTGTCGGGCTCGTGCTCGCGCTCGGCGCGTACCGCGCCGAGGTAGTTCGCCAGACTCACGCGCCGGTACTCCTTGCCGTCGCCGTTGGCGCCCACGTGCTCCCTCAGGTAGTCGCGCCACTCGTCGCGGGTGGTGAGGCGGTCGACGAGGGCCGCTTCGAGCGCGGCGCGGGACGGATCGCCGCCGACCTTCTCCAGCACGGCGGGGTAGGCGTTGATGTACTCTCCGAGATGCGGCGCGGCCTTGGGGCGGCTGTCCGCGACGTCGTCACGGATGCGGTTCCACAGCGCCTCCAGCAGGTCGCGGGTGGCCTCACGGTCCTTCTCCGACATGTCCTCGCGGGTGAAGGGCTCGCTGAAAGACTTGTACTCCCCGACCCGGAACACGTGGACCTTCACCCCCAGCTTGTCGAGGGCGCCCTTGAAGTAGGTGACGTAGCGGGCGAGCCCCTGCAGCAGCACGAAGCCGTCGGGGGCGAGGTGGACCTCGCTGGCGACGCTGGCGAGGTAGTACTGGCCCTGGGTGAAGCGCTCGCCGCGCGCGTACACCGGCTTGCCGCTCGCCTTGAAGTCCTGCAGCGCGGCGCGCAGCTCGGCGAGCTTGGCGACGCCCGCCTGTTGCAGGTCGTCGGTCTCCAGCACCAGGGCCTTGATGCGTGGGTCCTGCCGTGCGGCGTCGATCGCCTCCAGCAGCTCGCCCATGCTCGCCTCGGCGGCGGGGACCTGTCCGGCGCGCAGCAGCGACAGCGGGTCGTCCAGGGTCTGCTCCTCGACCAGCGTGCCGGCCGGGCGCAGCACCAGCGCCGACCCATCCGGCACCTGTGGCGCACGTGGGAACAGCAGCCCCAGGACGAGGATCACCAGAGCCAGGAAGACGAGGTTGATGACGATGCGGCGCGCCGTGTCGAGGCCACGCCAGAAGGCGACGAAGACGCCGCCGATGAAGCGGAACACGCGATTCATGGGTTGCCCTTACTCCATTTTCGAGGCATCCCGCGCGCGTCGGCCGTGGCCTACTCGCGGCGCGTGAACACCAGATCCCAGACCCCGTGGCCGAGCCTCAGGCCGCGCTGCTCGAACTTGGTGAGCGGGCGGTAGCCGGGACGGGGGGCGTAGTCTTCTGCCGTATTCTGCAGCAGAGGCTCGCCGCGCAACACCTCCAACATCCAGTATGCGTATTCCTCCCAATCGGTCGCGCAATGCAGGTAACCGCCCGGCGCGAGCCGCGAGGCGATCAGCGACACGAAGTCGGGCTGGATGATGCGGCGCTTGTGGTGACGCTTTTTCGGCCAGGGATCGGGGAAGAACACATGCACGCCGGCGAGGGAGCCCTCGCCGATCATGTCGCGCAGCACCTCTACGGCGTCGTGCTGGATGATGCGCACGTTGCCGAGCTCTTCGTCGGCGACGAGCTTGCACAGGCTGCCCACGCCGGGGCCGTGCACCTCGATGCCGAGGAAGTCGCGGTCCGGGAGCGCCGCGGCGATCTTGGCCGTGGTCTCGCCCATGCCGAAGCCGATCTCGACGATCTTCGGCGCACTGCGGCCGAAGGCCACGTCGAGGTCGAGGGGCGCCACCCGGTAGGGGATGCCGATCCTGGGCAGGGTCTCCTCGTAGTGGCGCTGCTGGGCGACCGACATGCGCCCCTGGCGCAGCACGAAGCTGCGGATCGAACGGCTGGAAAAGCGCGCCTCCGGGTCGTGGACGTCAGGTTCGGCGGCGGGGCGGGTGGTGTCGGTCATGGTGCAGGAGAGCGAGAATGCTGCGCCCCGCACGGAGCGGGGCGCCGAAAACGAAACGGCGCGGGACGTCGCCCGCGAGACGGCGGATCAGGAGCCGATCAGGCCCTGGGTGGGCGAGCTCGGGTCGGCCGAGTAATGCTTGCGCGGCATGCGGCCGGCGAGGTAGGCCTCGCGGCCGGCCTCCACCGCCTTCCTCATGGCGCCGGCCATCAGCACCGGCTGGCCGGCCGCGGCGATGGCGGTGTTCATCAGCACGCCGTCGCAGCCGAGCTCCATGGCGATGGCCGCGTCCGACGCGGTGCCCACGCCCGCGTCCACCAGCACCGGCACCTTCGACTGGTCGATGATCAGGCGCAGGTTCCAGGGGTTGAGGATGCCCATGCCGGAGCCGATGAGCGAGGCCAGCGGCATCACCGCCACGCAGCCGATCTCCTCCAGCATCTTCGCCTGGATCGGGTCGTCCGAGCAGTAGACCATCACCTGGAAGCCGTCCTTCACCAGGGTCTCGGCCGCCTTCAGCGTCTCGGGCATGTTGGGGAAGAGGGTCTTCGGGTCGCCCAGCACCTCGAGCTTCACCAGGGCGTGGCCGTCCAGCAGCTCGCGAGCGAGCCGCAGGGTGCGCACCGCGTCCTCGGCGGTGTAGCAGCCGGCGGTGTTCGGCAGGATGGTGTAGCGCTCGGGCGGCAGCACGTCGAGCAGGTTGGGCTCGCCCGGGTTCTGTCCGATGTTGGTGCGGCGGATCGCCACGGTGACGATCTCGGCGCCGCTCGCGTCGATGGCGGCGCGCGTCTCGTCGAAATCCTTGTACTTGCCGGTACCCACCAGCAGGCGGGAACGGTAGGACTTGCCTGCAATGACCAGGGAATCGCTCATCTTCGACCTGTAGGGAATGGGGTTGGGTGTTCGGTTCGCGCCGGGCTCAGCCGCCGCCCACGGCGACCACGATCTCCAGCCGGTCGCCGTCGGCGAGCTCGGTCTCGGCGTGGCGCCCCTTGGGCACGATCTCGCCGTTGCGCTCGACCGCGATGCGCTTGCCCGCGAGCGCGCGCGCCTCGAGCAGCGCCAGCAGCGTGCTGCCCTCGGCGAGCTGTTCGTTGCGACCGTTGATCGTGACCTGAATCATGGGTGTTCGGCGTCCGGGACGAAGGCGAAAGTCTAGCACGCCGGCCGGGCGCCTTTCCCCGGCGCCCGGCCGCGCGACGTTGCACAGGAACGCCGCGCTCATTAGAATAGGCGGCGCCTTCCGGGTTCGGGAAGGTGACCAGAGCGGGCGTCGTATAATGGTAATACCCTAGCTTCCCAAGCTAGAGCCGTGGGTTCGATTCCCATCGCCCGCTCCACTG
>DYFV01000039.1 GCA_020725025.1 Azoarcus sp. | reverse complement strand
CCAGTCCTGGATGTTGTTGAGCCACTGGTTGTAGGTGTTCACCCAGTTCTCGGGGAAGAAGCGGATCTCGCCCGAGGCGACGCATTCGAGCGCCTTCTCGGTGATGCTCCTGCCGTCGGCGCCCGGTTTCGTCATGGCGACGAACCACTGGTCGGTGAGCATGGGCTCGATGACCGCGCTGGTGCGGTCGCCGCGGGGCACCATCAGCTTGTGGGGCTTCACGCCGGCCAGGAGGCCCTGGGCTTCCAGGTCCTGCACGATGAGCTCGCGCGCCACGTAGCGGTCCAGCCCGCGGTACTTCTCGGGGGCGGCATCGTTCACGTGGGCGTCCAGGCGCAGGATGCTGATCATCGGCAGGTTGTGGCGCAGGCCCACCGCGTAGTCGTTGAAGTCGTGGGCCGGGGTGACCTTCACGCAGCCGGTGCCGAACTCGCGATCCACATACTCGTCGGCGATGATGGGGATGTCCCGGTCGCACAGGGGCAGGCGCACCGTCTTGCCGATGAGGTGGGCGTAGCGCTCGTCCTCCGGGTGGACCATCACCGCCACGTCGCCGAGCATGGTCTCGGGGCGGGTGGTGGCCACGGTGAGGCCGGCGAGGTCACCGATCGGCCCTTCGCTGAAGGGGTAGGTGATGTGCCACAGGAAGCCGTCCTCCTCTTCGGAGACCACTTCCAGGTCGGAAACCGCGGTGCCGAGCTTCGGGTCCCAGTTCACCAGCCGCTTGCCGCGGTAGATGAGGCCCTCGTTGTAGAGGCGCACGAAGGTCTCGGTGACGATCTTCGACAAGCCCTCGTCCATGGTGAAGCGCTCGCGCTTCCAGTCGGGCGAGGTGCCGAGCCGGCGCATCTGGCGGGTAATGGTGCCGCCGGAATATTCCTTCCACTCCCACACCTTCTCGATGAACTTCTCGCGCCCGAGCTGGTGGCGGCTGATGCCCTGGGCGTCGAGCTGGCGCTCGACCACGATCTGGGTGGCGATGCCGGCGTGGTCGGTGCCGGGCTGCCACAGGGTGTTGGCCCCGCGCATGCGATGGTAGCGGGTGAGCCCGTCCATGATGGTCTGGTTGAAGCCGTGGCCCATGTGCAGCGTGCCGGTGACGTTGGGCGGCGGCAGCAGGATGCAGAAGGCTTCGGGGTTGGACTTGTCGAGTCCGGCTGCGAAGTAGCCGCGGTTCTCCCATTCGGGGTACCAGCGGGCCTCGATCGCGGCCGGCTCAAAACTCTTGGCCAGTTCCATGGTGTGCTCGGGGCTGTGAAGGCAAAACGCGGATTATACCGGATGCACCTGTGCGCTCCGGGCCGGGGTGCCAGCTCGTAGCCCGGATGCAGGCCGCAGGCCGGAATCCGGGATTGGCGTCCGGCCTCGCACGGCCGGCCCCGGATTCCGCTGCGCTCCATCCGGGCTACGGGGTTGCGGCCTCCGACGGCCGTCAGCCCTTCGGCTTGGAGAGCTCCTCGAGCCGGCGCGAGACATGCTCCGACAGCGCCGGCAGCAGGGTGGCGCGCAGGTGGGCGACCGCCTCGGCACGCAGCCGCTCGGCGAGCCGGTCGAGCTCCCGCGAGAGCAGCTGCGGGAGCTCGGACGAAAACCATGTCTCCACTTCTCGGGCGATCTCGGTGTCGAGGTCGATCAGGAACTCGGCGAGCGCGACGTCCTGGGCCGGTTCGGGCGCCTCGGGGGGCGGCGGGGCGGGCTCCGGCTCGGGTGCCTGCAGCGCCGATGCCTCGACCTCCTCGGTGAGGATCGGCAGATCGTCCTCGAGGTCTTCCACCACCTCGGTGAGCAGCGGGAGCTCCTCGTCCTCGAGCGAGACCTCGACCTCGGGCTCGCGATCGGTGCCCTTGTGCCGCCGCAGCAGGGCGTCGGCCTTGTGCAGCAGGTCGTCGGCGGCCTTGAGCTCTTCGTCGGGATCGGGGCGGGATGGGAACCAGCTGCTCATATTGCCTCCCGGCGCACGGCGTCAAAGGCTTGGAGAGGCAATTGACGTTCCTTGTAGTGCTTCCAGCGGGCGCGGGCGGGAAGCTTGCGCGCCTCGTCCTGGCCGACGATCTCGACCAGGATGCGGAAGCGCTCGAAGCCGGCGGGCACGTCGTCGGCGAGGTTCACCAGCACGTCCTCGTGCGGCCAGGCGGCGGATTCGGCCCTGCCGATGACGACCGGGGTCTCGCCGGCGAGCGGCGAGTCGGTCATCACGTGCGGGATGAAGGCGAGCTGATCGAAGCTCCACAGGAGCTGATCGAGAGCGCGGGCGCTCGCCGCATCGGGCAGGCGCAGTGCCACCTGGCGTCCGCCGGTCCACGCCCGCTGGGTGAGCTCGCAGGCGAGGGCGAGCGGGTTCTCGGCGTTGTGGTAGAACTGCACCCTGGTCGTCACGGGTTCCTAGCTCCCCGCCGCCTCGCTGCGGGCGATGAGGAACTCCGAGAGCAGCGGCACCGGCCGGCCGGTCGCGCCCTTGGCCTCTCCCGATACCCAGGCGGTGCCGGCGATGTCCAGGTGCGCCCACTTGTAGGCCTTGGTGAAGCGCGAGAGGAAGCAGGCGGCGGTAATGGTGCCGGCGTAGCGTCCGCCGATGTTGCCCATGTCGGCGAAGTTGCTCTTGAGCAGCTCCTGGTACTCCTCCCACAGGGGCAGCTGCCAGGCGCGGTCGCCCGAGGCGGTGCCGCAGTCGAGCAGCTCGCGTGCGAGCCCGTCGTCGTTGGCGAGGAGCCCGCTCGGGATCTTGCCCAGGGCCACCACGCAGGCGCCGGTGAGCGTGGCGATGTCGATCACGCAGGCGGGCTTGAAGCGCTCCGCGTAGGTCAGCGCGTCGCACAGGATGAGGCGACCCTCGGCGTCGGTGTTGAGGATCTCGATGGTCTGGCCGCTCATCGAGGTCACCACGTCCCCCGGCTTGGTGGCGCCGCCGCCCGGCATGTTCTCGGTGGCCGGGATGATGCCCACGACGTTGATCGGAAGGGCCATGCGGGCCACCGCCTTGAAGGTGCCCAGCACGCTCGCCGCGCCGCACATGTCGTACTTCATCTCGTCCATCTCGGCCGCGGGCTTGAGCGAGATGCCGCCGGTGTCGAAAGTGATGCCCTTGCCTACCAGCACCACGGGCTTCTCCTTGCCCTTGGCGCCCTTGTAGTGCATCACGATGAACTTGGGCGGCTGGTGCGAGCCGCGGGTGACGGAGATCAGCGAGCCCATGCCCAGCTTCTCCATGTCGTCGCGCTCGAGCACCTCGACCTTGATCTTGAACTGCTTGCCCAGCTCCTTCGCCGTGTCCGCGAGATGGGTCGGGGTGCAGATGTTGGCAGGCAGGTTGCCGAGCTCCTTCGCCAGCGCCATGCCTTCGGCCACCGCCTGGCCGCGTTTGATGGCCGATTCCATCGCGGCGCTGATCTTGTTGGCGGTGAGCAGCACGACCTTGCGCGCGCCGCGCCGGGGAGACTTGTCCTTGCGCAGGCCCTTGGTCGCGTCGTAGCGGTAGGTGGCGTCGGCGATCGCGCAGGTGAGCTGCTGCAGGCGGCGCTCGAAAGCGCGCCCGGGGACGTCCGCGTCGGCGAGACACACCGCCGCTTCGTCTGCCGGTCCGTTGGCGAGCGCCTTGGCGCAGGCGCCGATCGCGTCGCGCCAGGCCTTGTCGCCGAACTCGTCGGCCTTGCCCAGGCTCACCAGCAGCACGCGTTCGCAGGCGCTGCCGGACAGATCGTGGATGGTGGCGACCGAGCCGGCCTTGTCGTCGAGCTCGCCGCGCTTGAGGATCGCCGCGAGTCTGCCCTTCGAGGCCTTGTCGAGCGCCGCCGCGGCCTCGGTGAGCTTGCCATCGGCAAACACGCCGACCACCAGCGTGCCGGTCTTGAGCTTCTCCGGGGTCCCGGTCTTTATGGTAAATTCCACGGCTGCTCCTTGTTGTGAGGCTTCGTTCCGAAGGCTGCCGATTATGGCCCGTTCGTTGCGAGCCCGTCAAAAACCGCTCCCCAAACGCATTTCCGATTCTTCGCGCGATGATCTTCAACCGCGCCTTACAGCGCGAGTTCTCCCAGGCGGCGGCGGGCGTGTTCGTCGCCCTGTTCGCGATCCTCATCACCACCGTGCTGATCCGCCTGCTCGGGCAGGCCGCCGGCGGGCGCGTGCCGCCCGACGCCGTGGCCGCGCTGATCGGCTTCGGCGCGCTCACCGAGCTGCCCATCGTGCTCTCGCTCACCGTGTTCATCGCGGTGCTGCTGTCCCTGTCGCGCTGGTACCGCGACTCGGAAATGGTGGTGTGGTTCGCCTCCGGCGTGCCGCTCACCGCCTTCATCCGGCCGGTGCTGCGCTTCGCGCTGCCCCTCGTGCTCGTCATCGGCGCGGTGACGCTGTACATCGCGCCGTGGGCGCATCAGAAAAGCGCCGAATACCAGGCGCGGCTCGATACCCGGGATGACGCTTCGCGGGTGGCGCCTGGTGTTTTCCGCGAGTCGGCCGGGGCGCAGCGGGTGTTCTTCGTCGAGGTGGGGGCGGGCGAGGACGGCAAGGTGCGCAACGTGTTCGTGAGCTCGGAGGAGGGGGGGCGCCTGGGCGTGCTGGTGGCGGCCGAAGGCTCGCTCGTCACCGATGCCAACGGCGACCGCTTCGTGGTGCTCGAGAAGGGGCGCCGCTACGAAGGTACGCCGGGGAGTCCGCAGTACCGGGTGATGGAATTCGAGCGCTACTCGGTGCTGATCGAGGAGCGCAAGGCCGAAGGGGCTTCGGCGAAGACGCGCACCCGTCCCACGGCGGAGCTCATCGCCGAGCCGACCGATCGCCACCTGGGCGAGCTCGTCGGACGCATCGGCGTGCCGGTGGCGGCGCTGCTGCTCGCCCTCCTGGCGATTCCCCTGTCCTTCGTGAATCCGCGGGCCGGGCGGGCGTCCAACCTGCTTTTCGCGGTCCTCACCTATCTCATCTACAGCAACGCGATCAGCGTCTTCCAGGCGTGGGTGTCCCAGGGGCGGGTGGGGTTCGAGCTTGCGGTATGGCTGCCGCACCTGGTGGTGCTGGGGGTGCTCGCGCTGATGTTCTACCGACGCCTGGCGGTGTCGCCTTTCTGGCGGGCGCGCGCATGAGCCGGACGCTGACGCGCTACCTCGCGCGGGAGATCTTCGCCACCACCGCGGTGGTGCTCGTCGCCTTCCTCGGTCTGTTCGCCTTCTTCGACTTCGTGGATCAGCTCGATTCCGTGGGCAAGGACGGCTACCAGATCCACCAGGCGCTCGCCTACGTGGCGATGATCCTGCCGGGCCGGGTCTACGAGCTGCTGCCGGTGGCGGTGCTGATCGGCACGCTTTACGCGCTCACCACGCTCTCGCGCCATTCCGAGATCACCGTCATGCGGGCTTCGGGCATGTCGACGATGCACATGCTGCGCACCCTGAGTGCGGTGGGGATCGTGTTCGTGGTGCTCACCTTCGTCTTCGGTGAGTACATCGCGCCCCCGGCGGAGCGGGCGGCGCAGCAGTTCCGGCTCACGGCGACGAGCTCCACGATCTCCCAGCAGCTGCGCTCCGGGCTGTGGGTCAAGGATGGGCCGCGGGTGGTGAACGTGCGCACCCTGCAGCCCGATCGCAGCATGGAGAACGTGCGCATCTACGAGTTCGACGCCCGCCATGTGCTGCTCTCGGTGAGCGAGGCCGCCCACGGGCACTACGTGCCGGCGGAGCAGGGCTGGCGCCTGACCCGGGTGGTGCAGACGCGCTTCCACGGCGATCGCACCGAGGTGGTCGATCTGCCCGAGCTCAGCTGGCGCTCGGATCTCACACCCGAAGTGCTGTCGGTGCTCATGGTGGTGCCCGAGCGCATGTCGGTGGCGACCCTGTTCACCTACATCTCGCACCTGCGCGAGAACCAGCAGAACGCGGACCGCTACGAGATCGCCCTGTGGAAGAAGCTCGTCTACCCCTTCGCCGCGCTGGTCATGATGGCGCTGGCGCTGCCGTTCTCGCTGGTGCACGATCGGATGGGCGGGGTGAGCATGAAGGTCTTCCTGGGTGTGATGCTCGGCGTGGGCTTCCATCTGCTGAACGGACTCTTCTCCAACCTGGGCGTGATCAATGCCTGGCAGCCGGCGCTCGCCGCGCTCACGCCGAGCCTGCTTTTCCTCGCCGCCGCTGCGATCATGCTGTACCGGGTGGAGCGGCGCTGACGCCGGGCAGCCTTGCGGGCTGAAGGCCGCTCCGCGGCGGCGATCCCTCAGGTCCGACCGGTTCCCATGCGCTCGGCGAGAAAGTCCACGAAGGCGCGCACCTTGGGTGCGAGCAGACGCCGCTCCGGATACAGCGCATAGATCCCGCGCTCGGGCAGGCGCCAGTCTTCCAGAATGGGCACGAGGGTGCCGGCCCGCACCGCGTCGGCCACATAGAAGTCCGGCGTGAGGAGCACGCCGAGACCGGCGAGCGCCGCCTCGCGCCCCGCCAGTCCGTTGTTCGCTTCGAGGTTGCCGCGCACCGGCACCGTCAGCTCTTCTCCGTCGGATCCGATGAACCGCCACAGCTTGGCGGTCTCGGCGTAGCTGTAGATGAGGCAGTTGTGGTGGCGCAGCTCGTCCGGATGGCGCGGAGTGCCGTGGCGCTCCAGATAGGCCGGAGCGGCGAGCGCCCGCTGGTGGCAGGTGGCCAGGCGCCTCGCCACCAGGGAGGAGTCGTTCAGATCGCCGATGCGCAGGGCCAGGTCGAAGCCTTCGGCCACCAGGTCGACCCGGCGGTCGTCCAGGCGCAGATCGACGGTGACGCCGGGATAGCGCTCCAGGAATTCCGCGACCAGGCCGGTCAGGCGCAGGATGGCGAAGGACATCGGTGCGCTCACGCGCAGCCTGCCGCGGGGCTCCTGCTGCAGGGCGGTCACCGCCAGACAGGCCTCGTCGAGCTCCCCGAGGGCGCGGGCAGCCCGCTCGTAGAGCACCGCGCCCGACTCGGTGAGGGTGAGCCGGCGCGTGCTGCGGGTGAGCAGGCGCACGCCCAGCTCGTCCTCGAGGCGCGACACCGCCTTGCTCACCGCCGACTGGGACAGCGCCAGCGCCTCGGCCGCCGCGGTAAAGCTCGCTGCCTCCACGACCCGCACGAAGACGGCCACGTCGTCCAGCCTGTTCACGCGCGATTCCCCCCTTTTCGTCATGAATGCGATTCCCGCAACCCCGATGATCACGGACGGACGATTCCCTAGCATGGGACCACGTGCTCGCGGCATCCCGCCGCGGGACATTCGGGAGATCCCATGATGACAAATTTCGATGCAGAGGGCGCACGCCGGTTCTTCGCCGCGCGCATGGCCTATACCACCGGACCCTTCGAGCTCGACGGCATGCTGCGCCGGGGCGAGCCGCTCGTGGTGGTGGACGTTCGCCAGCCGAGCGACTACCGCGCGGCGCACATCCCGGGCGCCGTGAACCTGCCAAACGGCAAGTGGCATACCGCCGCGGGCCTGTCGCGCGACCGGCTGAACGTACTCTATTGCTATTCCCAGACCTGCCATCTGGCGGCTGCCGCGGCGCTCGAGCTGGCCGCCCTGGGCTATCCGGTGATGGAGATGGAAGGGGGGTTCGAGGCCTGGCAGGCCAAGGGGCTGGCGACGGCGGGCGAGGCGGAAACGGCCGCGGCCTGACCGCCGCGATGTCGCCCGGGTAAGGGGCAAAAAAAACGGACCCTGCGGGGTCCGTCTCGTATCTCGGCCGGAAAACCGTCCGATCAGTCCTGCTTCTTCGCCTTGTAGTTCAGCTTTTCCTTGATGCGCGCCGACTTGCCGGAACGCTCGCGCAGGTAGTACAGCTTGGCACGACGCACGTCGCCGCGACGCTTCACCTCGATGTTCTCCACCAGCGGGGAGTAGGTCTGGAACGTACGCTCCACGCCTTCGCCCGAAGAGATCTTGCGCACGATGAAGCTCGAGTTGAGGCCACGGTTGCGCTTGGCGATCACCACGCCTTCGTAGGCCTGGAGACGCTCGCGGTTGCCTTCCTTCACCTTCACCTGCACCACCACGGTGTCGCCGGGGGCGAACGCGGGGATGGTCTTGTTCAGGCGGGCGATCTCTTCCTGCTCGAGTTGCTGGATCAGATTCATCTGACACTCCGTTTCGTTGGCTCTTGGCCTTGCTTGCAGAGCAGGCCGTAGCCTGGTGCATGCGGTTTGTATTCGAGCCTTCAGGCGGCTTCGCCGCCCTCGGCTCCTTCTTGCTCCTGCCTGAATTCCTCAAGCAGCGACAATTCTTCCTTGCTCAACCGGCGCCCTTCCAGCAGGTCCGGCCGGCGCTGCGCGGTGCGCCCCAGCGCCTGCTTCAGCCGCCAGCGGCGGATCGCGGCGTGGTTGCCCGACAGCAGCACCTGCGGCACGCGCTCGCCGCGATAGGTCTCGGGCCGCGTGTAGTGCGGGCAGTCGAGCAGCCCGTCCACGAACGAGTCCTCCTGCGCCGAGCCGGCGTCGTTCAGCGCCCCGGGCAGGTGGCGCACGATCGCGTCGAGCAGCACCATCGCCGGCAGCTCGCCGCCCGACAGCACGAAGTCGCCGAGCGACACTTCCTCATCCACGCAGCGGTCGATCAACCGCTGATCCACCCCTTCGTAGCGCCCGCACAACAGCACGAGCGCGGGCAGGGCGGTGAGCTCCAGCACCTTCGCGTGGTCCAGCCGGCGCCCCTGGGGCGACAGGTAGATCACACGTCCGGGCGCGCCCAGCTGCGCTTCCTGCGCCGCGCGCGCCGCCTCGATCGCCATCTCCAGCGGCTCGGGCATCATCACCATCCCGGGGCCGCCGCCGTAGGGGCGGTCGTCCACCGTACGGTGAGGGTCGGACACGAAGTCGCGCGGGTTGTGGAACGCGATCTGGTACAGCCCGCGCTCGCTCGCCCGCCGCGTGATGCCGCTCGCCGTGAGTGCGGAGAACATCTCCGGAAACAGCGTCACGACGTCGAAACGCCTCGCGGCCGCGCTCACCAGTCCTTTTCCCAGTCGACCCGGATCAGCCGGGCCGGCATATCCACGTCCAGCACGTAGGCGGCGACGAAGGGGATGAGCCGCTCCTCGTCGCCGTCCTTCACCTGCAGCACGTCGTGCGCGCCGGTGGAGAGCAGGCCTGCCACCGTGCCGAGTGCTTCGTCGGCCTTGTTGCGCACCTCCAGGCCGACCAGGTCGGCCCAGTAATACTCGTTCTCTTCGGTTCGCGGCAGCGCTTCGCGCGGGGCCGCGATGAAGCGCCCGGTGAGCGCTTCGGCGCCGTCGCGGTCGGTGACGCCCTCGAAAGCGGCGACCCAGCCCGCGCCGTGCGGCTTCATGTCCCGTAGTGCCACCGGCTGCCATTCGGCATCGGCGGCATCGTCCGCCTCGGCCAGCCACCACTGCGGCATCTCGCCCCAGGCGGCCGGATCGTCCCCGAAGGGATGAACCTTTACCCAGCCCTTGATGCCGAAAGGAGCGACGATGCGCCCCAGCACGATCATCGCGGGCTGTCCTGAACGACTCAGGCGGCCTTGGCGGCCTGCTTGGCGAGACGCTCGACCGTCGGCGACAGCTGGGCGCCGTTCTGCTTCCAGTACTCGAGGCGCTCGGCGTTGATCACCAGGCCCTTCTCGGACTCGGCGGCCATCGGGTTGTAGAAACCCACGCGCTCGATGAAGCGGCCGTCGCGGCGATTGCGGGAATCGGTGGCGACGATGTTGTAGAACGGGCGCTTTTTGGCGCCACCACGGGCAAGGCGAATGACGACCATGTGGGTGTCCTGAGGTTGGTTGCGAAAAGCCGATGATTTTACGGCAAGTGGGCCGTCCGGACAAGCGCGGCGGTGACGGGAGGCAGGGGACGCGCGCGGAGCGCCGATTTTCGCGTTTTCTGAATAGAATGTGGGACACCAGCCACGAACGGCGACATCCACACCTTAATGTCCGCGCCAGTGCCCGTCTCCCCGCAGGTCGACTCTGTCCAGACATGGCTGGAAGCGGAGCCGGCCGACGATCCGGTCGTGGATCTCGCGCAGTGGCGCGTCCACTTCACGGTCCTCGCCGATCCGGGCCTTTCCGATGCTGCGCGCCAGGGCTGGCTCGAACAGTTCGAGTCGCGCATCCTCGACGTCTGCGAGCGTTTCATCCCGCATCTGCTCACCGCGGCGCTGCCCTTGCCCCGCGACCTGCACGTCGCTTCGGTCGAGCTCGTGGCGGCGCTGCTCGACGTGTCCGCAGCCTTCCAGACCGCCGTCGACAGCTTGCGCGATCGCTGGGTGCTCGGCTCGCGCAGCGATGTCGCGAGTCTGGCAGGCCGCGCCTTGCGGCTGGTGAACGAGTCCTACCGCGTCGTGTGCATGAGCGGAGCGGCCGTCCCGGCCGGCCTGTGGCGGCGCGCCTATGCCTTGATGATGGCGGCCGGGCTTCCGGACGCGAGCACGGAGGCGACGCCCGAGGCGCTGGCACGCGGCGCTTCGTTCCAGTTCAAGCGCCTGGTGGCGCTCGCCGCAGTGCAGCCCGAGAGCCTGACCGCGCGGGAGCTCGCGTGGGTGTACGACTACCTGGAGATCGTCGCCGCGCTCGGCCGCCTGGCGAGCGAGCCGGTGCAGCCCGAATCCTCGGCGTTCTGGATGGATACCAGCGGGGACGGCGCCCCCGTCGCTGCGGTGCGGCGCCTGCCGCCGCTCGGCGACGGGCTGCTGCATTTCTCCGCGCTCGCCATGGCGCGCCGCGCCGGCGAGCAGATCGAGTGGCTGGAGACGCGCATCACCGATGCCTACACCACGGGCGAGGAGCGTGCCGGCGCGCTCCTCGAGCCGGACGTGTCCGGCCTGCCGCTCGGGCTGACGGCGCTCGAGGCGCTGTCGCTGCTGCGCCGCATGCGCGACCGCTGGTCTACGCCGCCGGCGCGCACCAACGCACGCCGTGCCCACCAATACTCCGTACAGGTATGCGCGGGCCTGCGCGACATGTGGCGGATGCGCCGCCACGGCGGCGAGGCGGTGAAGCTCGACGAGTGGATGGTCTGCAACGAGAGCCCGGGCGGCTTCGCGATCATGTCGGTCGAGGGTATCGCCGGCGGCCTGAGCGCCGGCATGGCGCTCGCCTTGCGCCGCGATGCCAGCCAGCCCTGGTCGATCTGCATCGTGCGCTGGATCCGCGCCGAGCGGCCGGACCAGGCGGAGGTCGGTCTGCAGGTCATCGCGCACGCCTGTACGCCGGTCGCCATCGCCTTTCGAGGCGGCGAAGCGCGTGCCACCACCCCCGCGCTGGTCCTCCCGCCTATGGCCGGCGTGCGCAGCAATCCGGCCATCCTGGTGGCTGCCGGCACCTATTCCTCGCGGCGCTTCATGCTGGTCCACGAGGGCGAGCACCTCTACGTGGCGCAGGCGCGCGTGCTGAGCCTCGACATGCAGACCGCCAGCGTCGAGCTCTTCCAGTACGAGATCGACGCCTACCCCATCTGATCGGCCGTGGCGCGTTCGCGGGGCGCGATGAGCGTTGCCAGCGGGACGTCGCACGCGCGAAGCGCGGTCGCGAGCCGTTGCGCGGCGGTCGCGGGGCCGTCCCCGGGGTTGCTCGCCGCCTGCCATGCGGCGGGGCTCAGGGCGAAGCGGTCGATCACCTCCGCGAGGCCCAGCCGATCCGCATCGCGGCTCAGCACCCATTGGCCTTCCTCGGTGCGTATCACCCAGCCCGCCCCCTGCATCTCGCCGAGCAGGGCCTCGCCGTCGGTGCTGGACACGCCGGCGCGCTCGCGCAGCTCCTCGAAGGGCCGGGCATGTCCCTCCCGTTGCGCCTCGGCGAGCGCGAGCAACATGGCGAGCGCGCCCCAGGCGCGGTCGCCCGGGAAGCGCTTCACCACGGTGTGGCGCTCGAAGAAGGCGGGCAGGGTGGCCGACAGGATCGCTCCTAGCAGGATCACCACCCACGAAAGGTAGAGCCACACGAGAAAGATCGGCAGGGCGGCGAAGGTGCCGTAGATGAGCGTGTAGCTCGGGAAGCGCACGATGAACACGCCGAACAGGCGCTGCATCAGCACGAACACCACTGCCGCCGCGACCCCGCCCGCCAGCGCGTGAAGCGCACGTACCGGATGGTTGGGGACGGCGTAGTAGAGGAAGCTGAAGACGACGGCGAGGAGCGCCGGCGGCAGTGCCCGCGCCGCCGCGTCGCCGAGCCAGGCGCCGGCTCCGGCGAGCGCCACCGAGCTCGCCACGAGCTGGGCGGAGGAAAGGATGCCGGCGCCCAGCGCGAGCGGGCCGATGGTGAGGGCGAACCAGTGCACTGCCAGGCGGGTGAGAAGCGGCCTGGCGCGGCGCACGCCCCAGATGCGGTTGAACACCTGGTCGATGGTGAGCAGCAGCATCAGCGCGGTCACCACCAGCATGGCGGTGCCGAGCACGGTGAGCTCGGCGGCCTGCTCGGAGAACTGCACGGCGTAGGTGGCGATGATGCGCCCGGCCCGCTCCGGCAGCAGGTTGTCCAGGAGGAACTGGCGCAGCGACAGGCCCACCCGGGAGAACGCGGGGAAGTTGCTGAAGAGCGCGATGGTCACCGTCACCAGCGGCACGATGGCCAGCAGGGTGGTGAAGGCGAGGCTCCCGGCCACCTGCGGGCAGCGGGTGGCGACGAAGCGCTCGGAGAGCAGGCGCACGAAGTCGCGTGCGGCGGTGAGCTTCATGGGTGGCGTTCCGGGGCCCTTCGCCCTGGCCGTTATAATGCGGTCATTCTAACGAAGCGACTCCCCATGAAAGAAATCCTGGTCCTCTACTACAGCCATCGCGGCTCCGTGCGCGCGCTCGCCGAGCAGGTCGCGCGCGGCATCCATCAGGTGCCCGGGGCGGCCGCCCGCGTGCGCACCGTGCCGCGGGTCTCCACCGTGTGCGAAGCGGTCGAGGACGACATCCCGGCGGAAGGTCCGCCCTACGTGGAAGTGCGCGACCTGGAAGAGTGTGTCGGGCTGGCGCTCGGCAGCCCCACGCGCTTCGGCAACATGGCGGCGCCGATGAAGTATTTCCTGGACGGCCTGGCCGGCCCGTGGGTGAACGGCACCCTGGCGGGCAAGCCCGCGGCGGTGTTCACCTCCACCGCGAGCCAGCACGGCGGGCAGGAGGCGACGCTGCTCTCCATGATGATTCCGCTCTTCCATCACGGCATGCTGCTCATGGGGATTCCGTACACCGAGCCGCGGCTCAACGCCACGAAAGGCGGCGGCACGCCCTACGGGGCGAGCCACGTGGCCGGAGCCGAGGGCGACGCGCGGCTGACCGAGGACGAGCGGGAGCTCGCCGCGGCGCTCGGCCGGCGGCTCGCGACGACCGCGCTCGCGCTCGCGGGGGCGCGATGAGTCCGCGGGCCCTGTCGCAGGCGGCGAGCGTGCTGCTCGTCGCGCTGATCGCCTTGTGCGTGCTGTGGGAAGGCTGGCTCGCGCCGCTGCGTCCGGGTGGCTCGTGGCTGGTGCTCAAGGGGCTGCCGCTGATGGGGGCGCTCTTCGGGGTGCTGAAGGGGCGCCGCTACACCTACCAATGGCTGTCGATGCTGGTGCTGCTCTATTTCACCGAGGGGGTGGTGCGGGCGACCGACCCTGGGCTCGCCGGCACGCTCGCGCTCGCCGAGGCGCTGCTCGCGGCGGCGCTGTTTGCCTGCGCCGTCTGGTACGCCCGGCTGAGCGCCCCCTCCCGCCGGCGCGACGCGTAGAACGGTCCCGGATTCCGCCGGGGCTCCATCCGGGCTACACGGCGCGCGCGGGGCCGATCCGCCCTCGACGCTCCCGTAGCCCGGATGGCGTGTAACGGAATCCGGGGCCGGCGCCCGGCCGTCCGCCGCGCGCCGTTTACACCTGCGGGTTCAGCCGCTCGAACTTGCCGTGGAGCTTGTTCAGCGCGTTGAGGTAGGCCTTGGCCGAGGCCACGATGATGTCCGTGTCCGCGCCCTGGCCGTTCACCACCTTGCCGTCCTTGGCCAGCCGCACCGTCACCTCGCCCTGGGCGTCGGTGCCGGTGGTGATGGCGTTCACCGAGTAGAGCAGAAGCTCCGTCCCGCTGTTGGCCACCGCCTCGATCGCCTTGAAGGCGGCATCCACCGGGCCCGAGCCTTCGGCGCGGGTGCGCTGTTCCTCGCCGCCCACCGCCAGCGTGATCTCGGCCTGCGGCGTCTCGCCGGTCTCGGAGTGGAAGCGCGAGGACACCAGGCGGAAGTGCTCCGACTCGGGCGTGACCACCTCGTCGCTCATGAGGGCGTGGAGATCCTCGTCGAAGATCTCGTGCTTCTTGTCGGCGAGCTCCTTGAAGCGCGCGAAGGCGTGGTTCAGGTGCTCCTCGGACTCGACCACGATGCCGATCTCCTGCAGCCGGGTGCGGAACGCGTTGCGCCCGGAGTGCTTGCCGAGCACCAGCTTGTTCGCCCCCCAGCCCACGTCCTCGGCGCGCATGATCTCGTAGGTCTCGCGGTGCTTGAGCCCGACTCGTGGGCGAAGGCGTTGGCGCCGACGATGGCCTTGTTGGGCTGCACCGGGAAGCCGGTGACGCCGGACACGAGCTTGGAGGCGGGCACGATCTGGGTGGTGTCGATGCGCGTGTCGCACTGGAAGATGTCACGCCGGGTGCGCACCGCCATCACGATCTCCTCGAGCGCCGCGTTGCCGGCGCGCTCGCCCAGGCCGTTGATGGTGCACTCCACCTGGCGTGCACCGGCCATCACGGCGGCCAGCGAGTTGGCCACGGCGAGGCCCAGGTCGTTGTGGCAATGGACCGACCACACCACCTTGTCGGAGTTGGGCACGCGCTCGATCAACTGCGCGAGGGTCGCCGCGAACTGCTGCGGAACGTTGTAGCCCACGGTGTCGGGTACGTTGATGGTGGTCGCGCCCGCCTTGATCACCGCCTCGAAGATGCGGCACAGGAAGTCGAGCTCCGAGCGGCCGGCGTCCTCGGCGGAGAACTCGATGTCGTCGGTGTACTCGCGCGCCCAGCCGATGGCCTTCACCGCCTGCTCCACCACCTGGTCCGGCGTCATGCGGAGCTTCTTCTCCATGTGGATCGGGCTCGTCGCGATGAAGGTGTGGATGCGACCGAGCGCGGCGGGGCGGATCGCCTCGCCGGCGCGGCGGATGTCGTGCTCGTTGGCGCGGGCGAGGGAGCAGACCGTCGATTCCTTGATCGCCTCGGCGATGGCGCGCACCGACTCGAAGTCCCCGTTGGAGGCCGCCGCGAAGCCCGCCTCGATCACGTCGACACGCATGCGCTCCAGCTGACGGGCGATGCGCAGCTTCTCCTCGCGGGTCATCGAGGCGCCGGGACTCTGTTCGCCGTCGCGCAAGGTGGTATCGAAGATGATCAACTGGTCTTTCATGGTCGGCTCCATGCAGGGGTTGGACGCGAGATCCGGATATGACGAGCAGCCCGCGCTTTCACGCCGGCGGCACATAAAACTCGACAGGAAGGGGGAGGGGGGTATTCAGCGCGCGGGGCGCAGCAGCGGGCCGAGCAGCAGCAGACCCGCCGGCAGGGGGCGAAGCGACAGGAGGGAGAGGTCGCGTTCGAGAGTCATGCGCAGGACTATAAAGCAGGCCGCGAAGAATGCGCAAGCGGGATGCCGATCGTTTGCGGCTATCGCGCGCGCCGCTCAGCGCATCTCGAACGCCTCCTGGTGGAAGGCGGGGTGCAGACCCCGCTCGCGCAGGCCGGTGTTCAGCGCCTCCCCGAAACCGCGCGGGCCGCAGAACCAGATCTCGGGCCTGCGTCCGCGCAACTGCCCTGCGAGGGTCGCGGCGGTGAGGGCCTGGCCGCGGTCGCTCGCGTGCACATGCAGGCGCACGGAAGGCAGGCCGGCGCACAGCGCTTCCAGGCGCGGGATGAAAGGGTCTCCGTCGCTCTTGCGCGTGCAGTAGTGGAGATCGGCATCGGGAGCGGCCTCGGGGCCGGCTTGCAGCGACTCGAGCCACGCCAGGAAGGGCGTGACGCCGATGCCGCCGGCGATCCATACCTGCTCGGCGAGCCGCCGGCCTTTCGGAGGCTGGAAGCGCCCGTAGGGGCCTTCGATCCGCACTGCCTGGCCCCGGCGCAGCTTGCCGGCGAGGCCGCGGGTGTAGTCGCCCAGGGCCTTGATCTGGAAGCTCAGCCGCCGGTCGCCGCGATCGGCGCTGGCGATGGTGAAGGGATGCGCGCCCTCCAGGCGGTCGAAGGTGACGAAGGCGAACTGCCCCGGGTGGTGCCCGACCCACCCCTCGTCCAGCCGGCAGACGACCTCGGTGACCCCCGGACCCGGCTCGCTGACCGCTTCGACGACGCCGCTCACCGCGCGCGAACGGCCGATCCGTCCGCGCAGCGCGACGACTGCCGCGGACGAGCCGGCGGCGAGCAGGATCGCCAGCAGGGCGCCGGCGGGACTTACCCACCAATGGAGCGGCGCGAGAAAGGCGGCATGCACGGCGAGCATCAGGTACAGCACCGGCATCACCCGATGCACGTGGCGCCACAGGTGGAAGGGGAGGCGCTTCCACAGGGTCACGACGAGCATCGCCAGCAGCGCGTAGATCGCCCACTCGCCGAGATCCTCGCCGAAGTCGCGCATCGCCTCGAGGACGCCGTCGCCGTGCTCCCTGGACAGGCGGCCTGCGCGGCCGAAGAGCGCCTTGACCACGTCGTCGGACATCTCGACGAGCCAGTGCAGCGCCGCGAAGCTCACGGCCAGGATGCCGGTCCATTTGTGGGTGCGATAGACGCGGTCCATGCCGCCGAGCGGCGTCTCGAGCCACACTGGGCGGGTGGCGAGCACCATCGCCAGGGACATGAGCGCGACGGACCACAGCCCGGTGAGGTGCAGGGCGTGCTGGCGGATGCCCCAGGCGTTCATGGCGCCGTCCGGAGCGGCGTCGAGAGCGTCCCATCCCCACGCAGCGGTGGCGAGGACGAGGACGGCGGCGATCGGCGTCCTCATCTCAGTCGTCCTCGAAGTAGCCTCGATCCGCGTCCACGTGGCAGGCCGGGCAGTTCGCCTTGGAGCCGACCTCCTTGCTGGTCCACTCGCGCCGGGGGACCTCGTCGTGCTCGCGGATCCACTTGGGCAGCTCGGTGATGCGCAGCGGAGCAGCGTCCGCAGAGACGCCCCGCAGCATCTTGCCCACGTAGCGGTGGCCGCCGGCGTCGCCGGCGCTGGCCACCAGGTAGCGGGTGATGCGCTCGGCCGTCGCGGCATCCAGGCTCGCGTCGTCGCCGAAGTGGTTGGCGAGGTCGCCCATCATGCGCCGCCATGAGGCGGCCGGGAGCATGGCCGGCGGGAAGGCCATGTGGCAGCTGCCGCATTCCTGTTGGGTGACGGCATCGGTGACGGGCGGGTAGTAGTGATCGGCGCCGGCGCGGGCGCGCTCGAAGGCGAGGGCGCCGAACACGAGCGCAGCGAGCCCGAGGGCGATGGGACGGATGGGAAACACCATGGTGTGCGCCTCCTGTTCGCTTACTGCGTGGTCATCCAGGCGAGCCAGTCGCCCTTTTCGCGCGGGGTGCATTCGCGCCCGAGCACTTCGTTGCAGTTGCGCTTGAACCACTTCTCCACCTTGGCCGGATCGGTATAGCGGGCGGGCGTGGCCGAGGCGGCCATGGGCTCGATCGCCTTGCCGCTGCGGGTGCGGCCGGCGCGGCGCGCATCCTCGCCGTGGCAACTGGTGCACGCCGGCGTGTCGGCCTTGCCGCCGGCATGGCGGTTGCGGTGCAGGGTCTCGCCGCGCGAGGCGGCAAAGGCGGTGAAGGCGGGGTCGGCGGCGCGTGCCTCCGCGGCATAGCGGGCCAGCAGATCCTCGCGCGGCCCGGCGAGGCTCGCCGAGGCGAGACCGGCGAGACCGGCGAGAGCGAGCGGCATGGCGAGACGGGTGAAACGAATCATCGACTTGGCTCCTGGAACGGTGTGGTGCCGGCGAAGAATCCGGACTGGCGCCATGGTGCGCGAGCGGGCCTGAATGGAGCCTGAAGCGCTTGTTCATCCTGCGTTCATATCCCCAGGTGTATAAGTGGATGCGGATATATTCAGCGGAGGGGAGCGGCCGCGACCCTGCCGGCCGATTCCCGCAACTCGTGGAGGTCATCATGTCGAACAGGACGATTCTTGCGGCCATGCTCGCCGCCGCGCTGTCGCTGCCGCTCGACGGCGCCCTCGCTGCCGATCCCGACCCCGGCCAGGAGCCGATCTTCGGCAGCCAGCTCATGACGAACACGGAGCGAATCGAGTACCGTAACCGCATGCGCCAGGCGACGACTCCGGAGGCGCGCGAACGGGGCCGCCGTGAGCATCACGAACAGATGAGGACGCGGTGAGCGCTGCGAGGTGGGCCGGAAACTGGATCTGCGCGGCACTCGTGCTCGGTGCCCTGGTGGGGCCGGCTGTCGTGCAGGCCGACGAATCGGACCACGAGCGTGCTCGCCGTGCGCTGGAGGCGGGCGAAATCCTGCCGCTTGCACGTATCCTCGAGCGCGTCGAGCGTGACTATCCGGGACGAGTCGTGGAAGTCGAGCTCGAGCGGGAGCACGGCGGCTGGCGCTACGAGGTCAAGCTGTTGCAGGCCGGCGGGCGCGTGCTCAAGCTCGAGGTCGATGCCGAGGATGCTGGAGTGTTGTCGGTAAAGGGGCGCGAACGCGCCGAAGCCCGTCGCGACGGGAGGGCGCGCTGATGCGCATTCTGGTGGTGGAGGACGAGCCGATACTCGCCGGGCAGCTGAGGCAGGCGCTCTCCGACGCCGGTTATGCGGTCGACGTAGCCGACAACGGGCGCGACGCATACTATCTCGGCGAGGTCGAGCCGTTCGACGCCGCGGTGCTCGACCTCGGCCTGCCGCTCATGGACGGGCTCAGCGTGCTCGGCAAGTGGCGTGGTGTCGGCCGGACGATGCCCGTGCTGATCCTCACCGCCCGCGACGACTGGCATCAGAAGGTGGCCGGCATCGACGCCGGCGCCGACGACTACCTGACCAAGCCCTTCCACATGGAGGAGCTGCTTGCGCGCCTGCGTGCGCTCATCCGGCGCGCCGGCGGCCATGCCGACGCGATCCTGCGCTGCGGATCCCTCGCGCTCGACACCCGCAGCGGCCGGTTGACTGTCGACGGCCGAGCCGTCCCGCTGACCAGCCATGAGTTCCGCATCCTCGGCTATCTGATGCACCACCAGGGCGAGGTGGTCTCGCGCGCGACTCTCGTCGAGCACATCTACGCCCAGGATTTCGATCGCGACTCCAACACCATCGAGGTCTTCATCGGCCGGTTGCGCAAGAAGCTGCCGGCGGGACTGATCGAGACGGTGCGGGGTCTGGGCTACCGCCTGGCCGAGGTGCGATGAGATCGGCGCTTCCGTGGCGCGGCTCGCTTCGCGTGCGGCTGCTCGCGGGGAGCCTGATATGGATCCTGGCGGCGCTCACGGTCACCGACCTGGTGTTGGCGGATCTTTTCCGGCAACACGTGGCACGGCGCTTTCAGTCGGAGTTGCAGACGCACCTGGAGCAGCTCACGGCCAACCTCGAGATCGACGCGGGCGGAGCACCGCGGCTGCGGGCCGAGCTGAGCGACCCGCGGCTGCGAAAACCCTACTCGGGCCTGTACTGGCAGGTGGACGCCGCGGACCGGAAGGGCCTCCTGCGCTCGCGCTCGCTGTGGGACGCGGTGCTGACGGTGCCTGCCGACATCCTCGCGGATGGCCAGGTACACGTTCACAGCATCGACGGGCCCGACGACTCGCGCCTGATGGCCGTCGAGCGCATGATCCATCCTGCGGAGCAGCCGGAGGCCTCGCTGCGCCTCATCGTGGCAGCGGACGAGCGCGACATGGCAGAGCCGGTGCGCGAGTTCAACGGTCTGCTCGCCACCGCGCTGGCCGTGCTCGCGCTCGGCCTCGTGGTCGCCATGGGGCTCCTCGTGTCGGTCGGCCTCGCGCCGCTTCGGCGCCTGCGCAAGGCGCTCGCCGAGATCCGTGACGGACGCGCTCGCCGGCTCGCCGGGGCGTACCCACAGGAGGTGCAGCCCCTCGTCGACGAGCTCAACACCCTGCTGCAGCGTGACGAGGAGGTCGTGGCGCGGGCGCGCACCCAGGCGGGGAACCTGGCACACGCGGTCAAGACGCCACTCGCCGTGCTGGCCAACGCCGCTGCGCTGGACGACAGCCGACTCGGCCGGCTGGTCCTCGAGCAGGTGGCCAGCGCGCGAAGGCAGGTCGACCACCATCTCGCGCGGGCGCGCGCCGCGGCGGCGGTGCAGGCGCCCGGGCTCGCCACGCCGGTGGGACCCGCGCTGGCGGGGCTGGTGCGCGTGATGCAGCGGGTGCATGCCGAGCGCGGCATACGCGTCGAGGTGCGCGACGTGAGCGACGACGCGGCCTTCCGCGGAGAGGAGCAGGATCTGCAGGAGATGCTCGGCAACATCCTGGACAACGCCTGCAAGTGGGCTTCGAGCCGCGTCTCGGTCGGCGCTGCGGTTGCGGGTGGGCGGCTCGAGGTGGTCGTGGACGACGACGGCCCCGGATTGGGGCCGGCCGAGCGCGAGGCGGTGTTCGCCCGCGGTGCGCGCGCCGACGAGCGGATGCCGGGCTCCGGACTGGGGCTCGCCATCGTGCGCGAGCTCGCACAATTGTACGGCGGGGATGCGACCCTGGATGCGTCACCGGCGGGGGGGCTGCGCGTGCGGCTCGATCTGCCAGCGGCGTGAGCATCCGACCGCCGTCGTAATCCGGTACACGGCGCCGCACCAACCCGCCGGTATAATCGCGGCTTTTCGTCTTCAGGCCCCGGACCGACTCCGCATGGATGTCTCCCTCCTCCTCATCGCCCTCCTGCTCGGCATCGTCGAAGGGCTCACCGAGTTCCTGCCCATCTCCTCGACCGGCCACCTCATCATCGTGGGAGACTTGGTGGGCTACAACGACGAGACCAGCAAGGTATTCAAGATCGTCATCCAGCTGGCGGCCATCCTCGCGGTGTGCTGGGACTACCGCGAACGGCTCACCCGGGTGGCCGCGGGGCTCGCGAGCGATCGGGCGTCTCAGCGCTTCGTCGCGCTGCTCTTCGTGGGTTTCCTGCCCGCGGCCGTGCTCGGGTTGATGTTCCACTCCACGATCAAGTCGGTGCTCTTCAATCCGCTCACGGTGGCGACCGCCCTGGTGGTGGGTGGCATCGTCATCCTTTACCTGGAAAAGCGCGCCTATCACCCGCACATCCCGTCGGTGGACGAGATGCGCTGGCCCGACGCGCTGAAGGTGGGCTTCGCCCAGGCGCTGGCGATGATTCCCGGCACCTCGCGCTCGGGGGCGACCATCATGGGCGGGCTGGTGTTCGGCCTGTCGCGCAAGGCGGCGGCGGAGTTCTCCTTCTTCCTCGCCATCCCGACCATGTTCGCCGCGACCGCCTACGATCTCTACAAGAACCGGGCGCTGCTCGACATGGGCGACCTGCCGGTGTTCGCGGTGGGCTTCGTGGCGTCCTTCTTCGCCGCGATGGTCGCGGTGAAGGCCTTCATCCGCTTCATCTCCAACCACACCTTCATCGTTTTCGCCTGGTACCGGATCGTGTTCGGGCTCCTCGTGCTGGTCACCTGGCAACTGGACCTGGTGGCGTGGAGCGAGCCCTGACGCGAGCGCCCCTCAGCCGCGGTGAGGGCCGATGTCCGCCAGCCCGGCGGCATGACTGGCGACGAGCAGGTGCCACTCGTCCTGCGGCCAAAGCCGCTGATGACGGCACAGCTGGTCCAGGTCGTGCCTCGCCGCGGCACGCCGGCTGAGGCGCCGCCGCATCTTCTCCAGGTCGAGCAGGGCGATCTCCGCCCCATCGTCCGACCAGCGCACCATGATGTGCTTGTCGTAGAGGCAGCTGTGCTGGAGGCGGGCGCGGTGCATGGGCGCGAGGGCGGCGCCGACCTGCACCGCAAGACGGCGGCGCCGGTCGGCCGATAGCTCGTGCTGGGCGGAGAGCGGCGCGAAGCCGGTGAGCTCCTCGGTGACGAGGAGCGACTCCACCGCGCCGTCGCCCTGCCGCGTGGCATGGAAGAGCGGCGCCGGGACGCGCACGCCGAGCGCCCGCAGGGTGTACAGGAAGTACCACTCACGGCTCGCGGTGGGCCAGCCGAACGGGTGGCGCAGGCTGCGGCAGAGGTGGTTGCGCTGGCGCTTGACGTACACCGTACGACCTTCGTGGCGGGTGCGCAGCATCCCGCTCCAGCCGTTGCGCCGCTCGTTGGGGGGTTCCACCCATTCTCCGGCGAGCCGCCACCAGTAAGCGAAGTCGCCTTCGGGTGTCCCCGGGGGCCACCCTCCCTGGACGATGCTGACGCTGCTCATGCTTCCGCCCTGCGCAGGACGTAGACCCGCCACATGGCGTAGAGCGGCAGGAAGTCGTAGTGGCCGAGGATGTCGAAGCCGCTGGCGCGGAATTCCGCCTCGGCGGTCCTCGCCGGGACGACGAAGCGGTTCTGGAAGGCGCGGTGTTTCCGGCGGGCGGTGTCGCGTTCGAGCCGGGCGCGCTTCCAGGCCTTGTAGTTGCCGTCGACCCATAGCGAAACGATGACCGTGTCGCGGGTGACGCGATGGAACTCGCGCAGCATCGTCAGGCGATGCTCCGCGGCCCCTATGTGATGCAGCAGGCGCATGCAGAACACGCTGTCGACACAGCGATCCGGGAGGTCGATGGCGAAGGCGGAGGTCTGCAGCGTGCGCACCCGCGCGAGCAGCTTTGGGGGATGGGCCGCGCTCGCCACCTCCAGCATGTTCGGCGAGTTGTCGGCACCGATGATGACGCGGTTCGACTGCTCGGCGAGGATCGGCCAGAAGCGGCCCGCGCCGCAGGGCAGGTCCAGCACCAGGGTGGGGTGGCCCGCGAGGGCAAGCGCCTTGCGGGCGAGTTGCTCGTCGCGCCAGTGCGACAGGCGCCGCGACGGGCCGCTGCGGTGCTTCTCCAGGTAGGCGATGGCCTGCTGCCGGTCGTACTTGTCCGAGAAGGGCAGGCTGACGTGTCGTGTGGTGGAATCGGCCATCCGGGGCTCCAGTGGGTGGGGAGGCCCGTATCGTGCTCGGCGGCATGTGATGCGGATGTCGTGTCCGCGTCAAGAAAACGTGATGAGGCGCGGGGGCGTCACCGCCGCGGCTACGCGCGCTGCAGGCTCACCCGGAAAATGCAGCCGCCGCCGGCCCGTTCGTCGAGCTCGACCTTCCATCCCTGACGCTCGCAGATGCGTTGCACCAGCGACAGGCCGATGCCGCTGCCGTCGCCGCGGCTCGCATCGCCCCGGGCGAAGGGCTCGAACACGCGGCTGCGCTGGTCACTCGGGATTCCGACGCCCGAGTCCACCACGCTGAAGCCGCCGGTGCGCAGCACCAGGCGGACGAAGCCGCGGTCGGTATAGTGCACCGCGTTGCGCAGGAGATTCGACATGACGGCGCGCAGCAGGGCGGCCGGATAGCTCCCCTCGTCCTCGCCCTCGACCGCGAGGGAGAGCGCCAGACCGCGCCGGTCCGCCTCGGGCTGCCAACGCCGCAGCTGCTCCTCGGCCGCATGGACGAGGGAGGTCGCCGCGACCCTTTGCTCGGCCGCCTGGGAGGCGCGCGCGAGCCCGAGGAAGGTCTCGACCAGCTCCTGCATCTCCGAGCAGGCGCGGGCGATGCGCTCGACCTGCGCGCGGCCGGCCGGATCGGCGTCCCGGCGGGCCAGCATGAGCTCGCACGAGCTTGCGATCACCATCAGCGGTGTGCGCAGCTCGTGGCTCACGTCGCTGGTGAACATCTGCTCCCGTCGCAGTGCCTGGCGCAGCCGGTCCAGGGTGGCATCGAAGGCCGCCGCGAGCTTGCCCACCTCGTCGTCGGCGTAGTCGGGAGCAAGCGGAGGGGCCAGCGGGAGCAACTGATCGCGCTCGCGCACCTGGGCGGAAAGCCGCACCACGGGCGCGATGGCGGTGCGGGCGACCGTCCGGCCGAGCGCCCAGGCCAGCGCCAGCGACAACAGGAAGCCCATGCCGACGACCTGCTGCATCAGATTTTCGCGCTGCTCGAACTCCTGCTGGTCGAGCACCAGCACGTAGCGCTGGCCGTCATGGTCGCGCACGAGCACGTGGTAGGCCTCGTCCTCGCGCACTTCCTCATGGAGCCCCTCGGGCAGCCGGGCCAGCCAGGAGGGGAGGGCGGCGGGCGCGTCCACCGCTGCGACGTGAAGCTGCAGATCCGGACCGAGCCGCGGCGGCACGCCGTCGGCCAGTTCGTCGAGGATGAAATCCATGTGCCGGTTCATGGACCCCGTGACTAGCCGCACCTCGACATAGTCGATCGCGAAATGCAGCGAAAGCGAGAAGGCGCCGGCGACCACCGCGGTCGTCAGCACGAAGGTGATGACGATGCGCGCGGCGAGACTGGGCCTGCGCATCAGACCTCGCTCAGGCGATAGCCGATGCCATGGACGGTGTGCAGCAGCGGCCTCGCGAACGGTTTGTCGATCTGCTGCCGCAGGCTGTGGATGTGGCTGCGCAGGCTGTCGCTATCGGGCGGGGAGTCGCCCCAAAGCGCGTTCTCGAGCGTCTCGCGCCGCACCACGCCCGGGCTTCTCTGCATGAGGACGGTGAGCAGCTTCAATCCGATCGGCCCGACGTGCACCTCCTGCTCGCCGCGGCGCACCTCGAGCGTTTCGAGGTCGTAGCGCAGGTCGCCGACGGCGAGCACACGCCGTCCGCCGCCGCGGGTGCGCTTGAGCACCGCCTCGATGCGCGCGACGAGCTCGGCGAGGGAAAACGGCTTGGTGAGATAGTCGTCCGCACCCAGCCGGAAACCCTGGAGGCGATCGCTCAGCGCGTCGCGCGCAGTCAGCATGATGATTGGGGTGTCGCTGCGCATGATCTCGCGCAGGCGCTCGCACAGCGTGTAGCCGTCGATGCCGGGGAGCATCACGTCGAGGACGATCAGGTCGTAATCGACCGTGGCCGCCAGATGCAGCCCCGTGAGGCCGTCCTCGGCGCAATCGACCTGAAAGCCGGCCAGTTCCAGGTACTCGACCAGGTTCGCCAGGATGTCGCGGTTGTCCTCGACGACCAGTAATCGCATGCGATTTTCCTCCCGGCCGAGAGGATACGCCGAAATGCCGATGTTGTGAGACGCTGCGGCCGGCGCGGGACGCGTGGCCTCAGTGCGCGATCACTCCCCGAGCTCGCCCGGTTCGCTGCGCGCCTCCTGCGGCGCCGCGGCGCGCTCGCGCCGCTTGTGCCAGCGCCAGATCCACATCACGTAGCCCGACGCGGCATAAGCGAGGAAGAGCGCGAAGAGGACGCCGGGCGGGTAGGTGGACACCAGGGCGAAAGCCATCACCAGGGCGATCACCACGATGAAGGGCACGCTGCGGCGCAGGTTGATGTCCTTGCCGCTCCAGAACAGCACGTTGCTCACCATGGAGACGCCGGCGAAGATGGTGAGGAAGCAGGCGAGCCAGCTCACGTCGTCGCCGGTGAGGCCGTTGTCGATCACCACCCATACCATGCCGGCGATGAGCGCCGCCGCGGCCGGGCTCGGCAGGCCCTGGAAGTAGCGCTTGTCGACCACGTCGATGTTGGTGTTGAAGCGCGCCAGCCGCAGCGCGGCGCCCGCGCAGTAGATGAAGGCGGCGATCCACCCGAGCTTGCCCAGGTCGCGCAGTGCCCACTCGTACATCACCAGCGCGGGCGCTGCGCCGAAGGACACCATGTCGGAGAGCGAGTCGTACTCGGCACCGAAGGCGCTCTGGGTGTGGGTGAGGCGTGCCACGCGGCCGTCCAGCCCGTCGAGCACCATCGCGATGAAGATCGCCACGGCGGCGAACTCGTAGCGCTGGTTCATCGCCTGCACGATGGCGTAGAAGCCGGCGAAGAGCGCCGCGGTGGTGAAGAGGTTGGGCAGGATGTAGATGCCGCGGCGACGCTTTTCCAGGGAGATCAGGGGCATGGGACGAGGCTGTTCCGCCATTGCTGGAGGCGCGTGGTTCTTCGGTAGCGGGCCATTCTAGCGCAGCGGCGCGGGGGCGGGGTTAACCGCCCCGCATCAGGGCAGCTCGGCCAGCACCGTGCTGGAAGCGGATACCTTGTCGCCGATGGTCACCCGCGCGCGGGTACCCGGAGGAAGGTACACGTCGACCCGGGAGCCGAAGCGGATGAAGCCGTAGCGCTGGCCGCGGGCGAGCTTCGCGCCGGCTTCCACGTAGCACAGGATGCGGCGTGCGACGAGGCCGGCCACCTGCACGCAGGTGACGTCCTGGCCGTCCTGGGTGCGCAGATGCAGGGCGTTGCGCTCGTTCTCGACCGAAGCCTTGTCGAGCGCGGCGTTCAGGAAGCTGCCGGCGTTGTACCAGCGCTGCACCACCTCGCCGTCCACCGGGCTACGGTTGGAGTGCACGTTGAAGACGTTCATGAACACGCTGATCTTCATGCAGTCGCGGTTCAGGTAGGGGTCGCGGGTGGGCTCGATGGCGACGATGCGCCCGTCGGCCGGCGCGAGCACTGCCTTGGGCGCCTGCGGGATGTGGCGCGGCGGATCGCGGAAGAACTGCACCACGAAAACGAAGAGCAGCCAGAACGGCAGCGCCCAGCCCAGACCGGCCGCGCCGGTGACCACCAGCGCCAGAGCGAGCGCGATCGCGATGAAGGGCCAGCCTTCGCGGGCGAGGATGGGATGGGGGTAGTTGGACATCAGGGACTAGGGGCGAGGGATTAGGGGCTAGAGGGGTGGTTGCTCCGGAGCCGGAGCAGGAGAGGGAGGCAGGGGGAAGGGCAGGGGCCGGGGAGGGCGCAGCGTTTCCGCTTTCCCTGGCCCCTGGTCCCTGGTCCCTAGTCCCTAGCCCCTCTTGAGATCAGTTCTTCGACTGATCCACCAGCTTGTTCGCCTTGATCCACGGCATCATGTCGCGCAGCTGGGCGCCGACCTGCTCGATCGGGTGGGCGGCGTTGAGACGGCGGCGGGCGGTCATCGAGGGATAGTTGGTCTTGCCTTCCTGGATGAACATCTTGGCGTACTCGCCGGTCTGGATGCGCTTCAGCGCGGCGCGCATGGCTTCACGCGACTTCTCGTTGATCACTTCCGGACCGGTCACGTACTCGCCGTACTCGGCGTTGTTCGAGATCGAGTAGTTCATGTTGGCGATGCCGCCCTCGTACATCAGGTCGACGATCAGCTTGAGCTCGTGCAGGCACTCGAAGTAGGCCATCTCGGGCGCGTAGCCGGCTTCGGTCAGGGTCTCGAAGCCCATCTTCACCAGCTCGACCGCGCCGCCGCACAGCACGGCCTGCTCGCCGAAGAGGTCGGTCTCGGTCTCTTCACGGAAGTTGGTCTCGATCACGCCGCCCTTGGTGCCGCCGTTGGCAGCCGCATAGGAGAGGGCGATGTCGCGGGCCTTGCCCGAGCGGTCCTGGTGCACCGCGATCAGGGAGGGCACGCCGCCGCCCTTGAGGTACTCGGAGCGCACGGTGTGGCCGGGGCCCTTGGGGGCGACCATGATGACGTCGAGGTCGTCGCGGGGCACGACCTGGTTGTAGTGCACGTTGAAGCCGTGGGCGAAGGCCAGCGCGGCGCCCTGCTTGATGTTCGGCTCCACGTCGTTCTTGTAGACGGCGGGGATGTTCTCGTCCGGCAGGAGGATCATCACGACGTCGGCGCCCTGGACGGCGGCGGCGACTTCCTGGACGTTCAGCCCGGCCGCTTCGGCCTTCTTCCACGACGCGCCGCTCTTGCGCAGGCCGACAGTCACGTTGCAGCCCGAATCCTTCAGGTTCTGGGCGTGGGCGTGGCCCTGGGAGCCGTAGCCGACGATGGTGATCTTCTTGCCCTTGATGAGGGAAAGGTCGGCGTCCTTGTCGTAATAGACTTTCATGGTTTCCTCGGTTTGTTGCGGTGGCACTAGGGGTTCAGGGATCGGGGAGGGCCCCGGCCGTCAGACTTTCAGGATGCGGTCGCCGCGGCCGACGCCGCACACGCCCGAGCGGACCGTCTCCAGCACCAGCGCCGGATCGATCGCGCCGATGAAGGCGTCGAGCTTGGACTGGTCGCCGGTGAGCTCGATGACGTAGGAGACGTCGGTCACGTCGATGATGCGCGCGCGGAAGATGTCGGCCATGCGCTTCATCTCCTCCCGGTCCTTGCCGGTGGCGCGGACCTTGGCGAGCATCAGCTCGCGCTCGATGTGGGCGGCTTCGGAGATGTCCACCACCTTCACGACCTCCACCAGCTTGTTCAGCTGCTTGGTGATCTGCTCGATGATGTCGTCCGAGCCGGTGGTGACGATGGTCATGCGCGACATCGAGGCGTCCTCGGTGGGCGCCACGGTGAGCGACTCGATGTTGTAGCCGCGCGCGGAGAACAGGCCGGACACGCGCGACAGCGCGCCCGATTCGTTCTCGATCAAGAGGGAGATGACGTGTCTCATGTTGTGCTCTTTCGAGGTCGACGGTTGAACCGCGGACCCGCGGACTCGGACTGCCGGGGGCCGGCATCCGCGGCGACGGGCGCCGGTAAGCGCCCGCCGCGCGACGCGGCGAGGGTCACGCCGCGCCCCGCGAGTGACGCAGGTGTTACAGGTCCTCGGCCGACAGGATCATCTCGGTGAGACCCTTGCCGCCCTGGACCATCGGATACACGTTCTCGGTCTGGTCCACCTGGAAGTCCAGGAACACCAGATCGTTCTTGCGCGCGAAGGCCTCGCGCAGGGCGCCTTCGACGTCGGAAGGTTTCTCCACGCGCAGCCCGACGTGGCCGTAGGACTCGGCGAGCTTGGCGAAGTCGGGCAGGGAGTCCATGTAGGACTCGGAGTAGCGCCCGCCGTGGAAGAGCTCCTGCCACTGGCGCACCATGCCGAGGTAGCGGTTGTTCAGGTTGCAGATCTTGATCGGCAGGCGGAACTGCTTGCAGGTGGACAGCTCCTGGATGTTCATCTGGATCGACGCCTCGCCGGTCACGCAGGCGACCGGGCTGCCCGGGTGGGCGAGGGCCGCGCCCATGGCGTAGGGCAGGCCCACACCCATCGTCCCCAGGCCGCCGGAGTTCAGCCAGCGGCGCGGCTTGTCGAAGCGGTAGTACTGGGCGGCCCACATCTGGTGCTGGCCCACGTCGGAGGTGACGAAGGCGTCGCCCCCGGTCACCTCCCACAGCTTCTGGATGACGAACTGGGGCTTGATGATCTCGTCCGAGTTCTTGAACTTCATGCAGTCGCGGCGGCGCCACTCGTCCACCTGGCGCCACCAGCCGGCGAGCGAGTCGGCGTCCGGGCGGGCGCTGCCGGCCTCGAGCTGGCGGATCATCTCGTCGAGCACGTCCTTCACGTCGCCGACGATGGGCACGTCCACCTTCACCCGCTTGGAGATGGAGGAGGGGTCGATGTCCACGTGGATGATCTTGCGCGGCTCCTCGGCGAAGTGCGCCGGGTTGCCGATCACTCGGTCGTCGAAGCGGGCGCCGACGGCGAGCAGCACGTCGCAGAAGTGCATCGCCATGTTCGCCTCGTAGGTGCCGTGCATGCCCGGCATGCCGAGGTACTGGCGGTCGCTGGCCGGGTAGCCGCCCAGGCCCATCAGGGTGTTGGTGATCGGGAAGCCCAAGAGCCGGGTGAGCTTGGTGAGCTGCTCCGCGGCGTCGGACAGCACCACGCCGCCGCCGGTGTAGATCATCGGCCGCTTGGCCTCGAGCAGGAGCTGCACGGCCTTGCGGATCTGCCCCTGGTGCCCCTTGACCACCGGGTTGTAGGAGCGCATCGAGATCTCTTTCGGATACTCGAATTCGCACTTGTGCATGGTGACGTCCTTGGGGATGTCGACCAGCACGGGGCCGGGGCGGCCGCTCTTGGCCAGGTAGAAGGCCTTCTTGATGGTGGGGGCGATGTCCCGCACGTCCTTCACCAGGAAGTTGTGCTTGACGCAGGGGCGGGTGATGCCGACCGTGTCCACTTCCTGGAAGGCGTCCTGGCCGATGGCGGCGGTCGGAACCTGGCCGCTGATGATGACCATCGGGATGGAGTCGCAGTAGGCGGTGGCGATGCCGGTGACCGCGTTGGTCGCGCCCGGGCCGGAGGTCACCAGCGCGACGCCGACCTTCTCCGTGGAGCGGGCGAAGCCGTCCGCCGCGTGCACCGCGGCCTGCTCGTGGCGAACGAGGACGTGGCGTACCTGATCCTGGTTGAACAGAGCGTCATAGATGAACAGGACGGCGCCGCCGGGATAGCCGAAGACATATTCGACCTTTTCTTCCTGAAGGCACCTGATTACAATTTCCGCTCCCGTCAGCACCATCGCAAGTTCGCTCATTATTACGTTCGAAACGGCGAACGTTACCGTGTCACTCGCCATTTGGTCAAGGCTGCCGCGGCATTGCGGCAAGGCACCGAATGGGCGGCCTTCTGAAGGATCAATCGCTGGCTTCCCGGGCAGAACTGTCGGCCTTCCTCGAAAGCGTCGAAAAGCGTGCGTTCAAGCACGCGGCGTATGCCCTGCGCAACGACGAGGCGGCCCTCGATGCGGTGCAGGACGCGATGCTGAAGCTGTCGGCGAGCTACGGGGATCGGCCCGCGGGCGAGTTCCCGATGCTGTTCCAGCGCATCCTGCAGAACGTCATCCTCGACGCGATGCGTCGCCGCAAGGTGCGCAACACCTGGGTGACGCTGCTGTCGGCGCTGCGCACGGACGATGACGACGACAGCGATCCGCTGGACGTGCTCACCGCCGATTGCGACGCGGTTCGTGCGGACACGCCGCATGGGCTCTACGAGCAGGCGAGCATCATGGCAGCCATCGAGCGGGAGATCGCGCGGCTGCCCCAGCGTCAACGGGAGGCCTTTCTTTTGCGTTACTGGGAAGAACTCGACATTGCCGAGACGGCCGCGGCCATGGGCTGCTCGGAAGGCAGCGTCAAGACTCACTGCTCGCGCGCCACGCAGACGCTGGCGGCGGCCCTGAAAGCCAAGGGGATCGTGCCATGAACGAACAGGAGTTCGCCCGCAGGCTCGCGGGACACCTTTCGGCATCCGCCCGCGCCATCGACGGCGATCTGGCCGCCCGGCTGCGCGCCGCCCGGGAGCAGGCGCTTGCGGTGCAGCGCCGTCCCGGGCGGTTCGCGCGCCTCGCCTCGCGGGAGTGGCTGCGCCTGATGTTCCCGCCGGTGGTGCGCTCGGCCGCCGCGATCGCGGTCGTGCTCGCCGTGCTGCTGGTCGGGGACTACTGGACCACCTTGTCACGGGTGGCCGCCATGCAGGACGTGGATATGGCGCTGCTCGCGGACGACCTGCCCATCGACGCCTATCTGGACTCGGAATTCAGGGAATGGCTGCAGCGCGACTCGCAATCCTGATCGTCGCGCTCGCCTTCGCCGGGGTCGCCGCGGCGGTCGCACCCATCGGGGCGCCCCGCTGGCACGAGCTCTCGCCCGCGCAGCGCGAGGTGCTCGCGCCGCTTTCCGAAAGCTGGAACGAAATGAGCGAGGAGCGGCGCCAGAAGTGGATAGGGATTGCCGGCCGCTACCACCGGCTCACGCCGGAGGAGCAGATTCGCATCCGCGCCCGGATGAAGTCCTGGGCCGATCTCACCCCGGAGGAGCGCCAGCGGGCGCGCGACCAGTATCGGGCGCTGCGCAACGCGCCACCCGAACAGCGCGAGGCCATGCGCGAGCAGTGGCTGCGCTACCGCAGCCTCACCCCCGAGGAACGCCGGCTCCGCCCCGAGGCGCGCCCGCAGCGCCCCGTCTCACGACCGCCTCCGCGCGGCCCATCGGAATGAACGCAAAGACCGCAACCCGCTCCCGGCCGGCCGCCGCCGCCCCCATCACCACCGAATCCCGCGTCGTCGTCGAACTCGCCGGCCTGCGCCGTCGCCTGGCGAGCCTGCTCTACGAGTCGCTGCTGCTGCTGGGCGTGCTCGCGCTCACCTTCCTCGTGCCCTACCTGCTGCTGGGCATGGGCTGGGGCATCGCGCCGGCGGGCTGGGTGGCCTGGGTACACATCTATCTCGTCCTCGGCGCCTATTTTGTCTGGTACTGGCGGCACCAGGGACAGACGCTGGCCATGCAGACCTGGCGCCTGCGGCTGGTGACGACCGAAGGCGGCACGCCTTCCCTCGCGGCGAGCTGGCTGCGCTACACCCTCGCCTGGCCCTCGGTGCTGTGTTTCGGCCTGGGGCTCGCCTGGGCGCTTATCGATCGCGACCGCCAGTTCCTGCACGACCGCCTCGCCGGGACGCGCGTCGTCCTGTTGCCGGATTCCCGCGCCGCCAAGGGCTGATTCGGGCGGCATTTCCGCAGCGCTGCTATCATCGCGCGGCCGGACCCGGTCGCGCTGAACTTATGCGCACGGGCACCGTCTCTCCCGCGGGCGTCACGGCATCGCCCGCGCTTCCGCTGCCCCTCCATCACCACGCACATCATGAGCGAAGCCGATCGGCACACGGACAAGACCGGCTGGCATACCCGCGACGCCGACGAGGTCATGCAGGCCCAGCGGGTGGCGCGCCGCGACGGGCTCGCCGAGGCGGAGGCCTCTGCGCGGCGCGAGCGCCACGGCCCCAACACTCTGCCGCAGCCGCCCCGGCGCGGATCGGTCGCCCGCTTCCTGCTGCAGTTCCACAACGTGCTGATCTACGTGCTGCTCGCGGCCGGTGCGATCACCGCGCTGCTCGGGCACTGGATCGACAGCGGGGTCATCTTCGGCGTGGTGGTGATCAACGCCGTCATCGGCTTCATCCAGGAGGGCAAGGCGGAGAAGGCGCTCGACGCCATCCGCAACATGCTCTCGCCCCACGCCCAGGTCTTGCGCGGCGGCCGGCGGCGGGAAATCCCCGCCGAGGAACTGGTGCCCGGCGACATCGTGTTCCTCGTCTCCGGCGACAAGGTGCCGGCCGACCTGCGGCTGGTGGAGGTGAGAAGCCTGCGCATCGAGGAGGCCGCCCTCACCGGCGAGTCGGTGCCGGTGGAGAAGCGGGTGGCGCCGGTCGGCTCCGGGGCCGCCCTGGGGGACCGCAGCTCCATGGCCTATTCGGGCACGCTCGTATCCTACGGCCAGGGCGTCGGGGTGGTGGTCGCCACCGGCGCCGAAACCGAGATCGGACGCATCAGCGCCATGCTGAGCACGGTGGAGGCGCTGACCACGCCGCTGCTGCGCAAGCTCGCCGGTTTCGGTCGCTTCCTCACCTGGGTCATCCTCGCCGTGGCCGGCGGCGCCTTCGCCTTCGGTACGCTCGCCCGCGACTACTCGGCGGGGGAGATGTTCCTGGCCGCGGTGGGCCTCGCGGTCGCGGCCATTCCCGAGGGGCTGCCGGCCATCATGACCATCACGCTCGCCATCGGCGTGCAGCGCATGGCGCGGCGCAACGCCATCATCCGGCGCCTTCCGGCGGTGGAGACGCTGGGCTCGGTGACCGTGATCTGCACGGACAAGACCGGCACCCTCACCCGCAACGAGATGACCGTGCGCCGGGTGATCGCCGCGGCGGGAGCGATCGACGTATCGGGGGCGGGCTATGCGCCGCGCGGCGGCTTCTCCCGGGACGGCACGGAGCTGCCGGTGGACGACGAGCCGCTCATCGCCGAGATCGGTCGCGCCGTGCTCCTGTGCAACGACGCCGCCCTGCGCCAGGAGGACGAGGAGTGGCGGGTGGCGGGCGATCCCACCGAGGGCGCGCTCGTCACCCTGGCCTGGAAGGCGGGCCTGGACGAGCGCTACGAGCGCGATGCGCTGCCGCGCACCGACGTGATCCCCTTCGAGTCCGAGCACCGCTTCATGGCGACCCTGCATCACGACCACGCAGGGCACGGCCTGATCTATCTGAAGGGCGCGCCCGAGCGGGTCTTCGAGCTGTGCGCGACCCAGTGGCAGGAGGGTGAGCCCCGCCCGCTGCAGCGCGAGGGGTGGCAGCGGGCGATGGACGAAGCGGCCGGGGAGGGCATGCGGCTGCTGGCCGTGGCACTGCGGCCGGGGGAGGACGCGCTCGCCGGGCTCGACTTCGCCGACATCGAGGGCGGCGGTTTCATCCTGCTGGGCGTGCTGGGGCTCACCGACCCGCCGCGGGAGGAGGCGATCCGCGCCGTGGCGCGCTGCCGCAGCGCGGGCATCCGGGTGAAGATGATCACCGGCGACCACATCGCCACCGCCTGCGCCATCGGCCGGGAGCTCGGACTGGCCCAGGAGGTGCGCGCCATCACCGGCGCCGAGATCGAGGCCCTGGACGACGCCCGCCTGGTCGACGTGGCCGCGCGGACGGACATCTTCGCCCGGGCCAGCCCCGAGCACAAGCTGCGCCTGGTGCGCGCGCTGCAGGCCCGCGGCGAGGTGGTGGCGATGACCGGCGACGGGGTGAACGATGCGCCGGCCCTGAAGCGTGCAGACGTCGGCGTGGCGATGGGCAGGAACGGCACCGAGGCGGCCAAGGAGGCGGCCGAGATGGTGCTCGCCGACGACAACTTCGCCTCGGTGGCCGCGGCGGTGGAGGAGGGGCGGACGGTCTACGACAACCTGCGCAAGGCCATCGCCTTCATCCTGCCCACCAACCTGGGGCAGGCCGGAGTGCTGGTGGCGGCGATCCTGCTGGGGCTGACGCTCCCCATCACGCCCGCCCAGATCCTGTGGGTGAACATGGTCACCGCGGTGACGCTCGCGCTCGCCCTCGCCTTCGAGTGTCCGGAGCGCAATATCATGGCGCGCGCGCCGCGCGACCCCGCCGAGCCGCTGCTCACCCGCTTCCTGATCTGGCGCGTGGTCTTCGTCGGCCTGCTGCTGGTGGCCGGTGCGCTCGGCTTCTTCCTGTGGGAACTCGAACGCGGCATGAGCGTGGACTTCGCGCGCACCGCGGCGGTCAACGCGGTACTGATGGGCGAGGTGTTCTACCTCTTCAACGTGAGGAGCTTCACCGACTCCATCCTCAACCGCGAGGGCTTCTTCGGAAACCGCTACGTGCTGCTGGCGATCGGGTTGCTCATCGTCTGCCAGCTTCTCTTCACCTACGCACCGGCGATGCAGACGCTGTTCGGTACCGAAGGGCTGGATGCGGCGACCTGGGGCCGCATCGTCGCCTTCGGCGGGGGCGTATTGTTGGTGGTGGAGGCCGAGAAGGCGCTCGTGAAGTGGCGGCGCGGCGAGCTGGGGGCGGAGCATGAGCGTGAGTAGCGAAGCGGTTCCGGCCTACGGGCCCTACGCGGAGTTCGCGCTCCTGTTGCTCGTGTCGGCGCTCGTCGGTGCCTTCGCGGTGCGTCTGCGCCAGCCCGTGCTGATCGCCTACATCGTGGTCGGCATCCTGGTGGGGCCTGCCGCCTTCGGGCTGGTGACCGCCCACGACCAGATCGACCTGCTCGCGCAGGTGGGCGTGACCGTGCTGCTCTTCGTGGTGGGTCTCAAGCTCGACCTGCACCACGTCCGCCACATCGGCGCGGTCGCGCTCGCCACCGGCCTGGGGCAGCTCGCCTTCACCATCGCCTTCGGATTCGTCCTCATCCTGCTGCTCGGCAAGGGGATGATGGAGGCACTCTACGTGGCGGTGGCGCTCACCTTCTCCAGCACCATCATCATCGTCAAGCTCCTGTCCGACAAGCGCGAGCTCGATTCCCTGCACGGGCGCATCGCGGTAGGCTTCCTCATCGTGCAGGACGTGGCGGTGGTCCTGGCGATGATGGCCATGAGCGCGCTGCGCGGGGCCGAGGGCGAAGCGCTGGGCGTGTTGCTCGTCTCGCTGGTGGGCAGGCTGGTGGGCGCGGCTGCGCTCATGTACCTCCTGATGCGCTATGTGCTGCCGCGACTGGTGGCGGCCATGGCGCGCTCCCAGGAGCTGCTGCTGGTGTTCGCCATCGCCTGGGGCACCGGGCTCGCCGCACTGGGCGAATGGGCCGGGTTCAGCAAGGAAGCGGGCGCTTTCCTGGCCGGCTTCTCACTCGCGTCGACCAGCTACCGGGAGGCGATGAGCGCGCGGCTGACCGGCATCCGGGACTTCCTGCTGCTCTTCTTCTTCATCGATCTCGGCGCCAAGCTCGACTTCTCCACCCTCGGCGGCGAGCTGTGGCCGGCGGTAGCGCTGTCGCTCTTCGTCCTGATCGGCAACCCGCTCATCGTCATGGCGATCATGGGCTACATGGGCTACCGAAAACGCACGGGCTTTCTCGCGGGACTCACCGTGGCCCAGATCAGCGAGTTCTCCATCGTGTTCGTGGCGATGGGCATCAGCCTGGGGCACATCGGGGTCGAGGCGCTGGGCCTCACCACCCTGGTCGGCCTGGTCACCATCACCCTGTCGACCTACATGATTCTCTACTCGCAAGACCTCTACGAGCGGCTCGCGCCGATGTTGGGCGTGTTCGAGCGGCGTCATCCGTTCCGCGAGCTCGCGGTGGAGCGGCAGGGACGCGCTGCCGGCCAGCCCGACATCATCGTGTTCGGACTGGGGCGCTACGGCAGCCGCCTCCTGAGCCAATTGCGCGCCGCCGGCGTCAACGTGCTGGGGGTCGACTTCGATCCGGAGGCCATTCGCGCGCTGCGGCGCAAGAGCCTGCCGGTGCGCTACGGCGACGGGGAAGACCCGAGCTTCCTGGAATCGCTGCCGCTGGCCGGGGCGGCCTGGGTCGTGACCACCTTTCCCCAGTGGGAGTCCAACCGGGCCTTCCTGCACGCACTGCGGGCGGCCGGCTTCGAGGGGCATATCGCCGGCGTGGTGCGCGACGACATGCACGGCCAGGCGCTCGGCGCGGCTGGCGTGGAGCGCGTGCTCAACCCCTTCGCCGATGCCGCCGATTACGCGGCCCGCGCCTTCGCCGCAGAGCTGCAGGTCCGCAACGAAAAGGAGATACACGCATGACGCGCATCCAGTCGATCCTGGCCGGCACCGATCTCTCCGCCCACGCGCGCCACGCCCTGCAGCGCGCCGTGCTGATCGCCGCAGAGTGCGGCGCGCGGCTGGCGGTGACCCACGTGGTAAGCCGCAGTGCGCTCGACGAGCTGCGGCACTACCTTGGAAACGCGCCCGAGCCGGTGGAGGAGCGGCTCATCGACGAAGCGCGGGAGGAGGTGCGCCGCGTCGCGGCGGAAGCCGGCGAGCGGGCGGGCGTCAGTGCCGGTGTGCACGTGGTGGCGGGGCAGGTGCTGGAGGAGATCCTGGCCCAGGCCGACGCCGCCGATGCCGGCCTGCTGGTGCTGGGGGCGCGTGGGGCCGACTACCTGCGCGAGCTGCTGGTCGGCTCGACCACCGAGCGCGTGCTGCGCAAGAGCACGCGCCCGCTGCTCGCCGTCAAGCAGATCCCCCGCGGGGGATACCGCCGGGTGCTGGTGCCGGTGGACTTCTCGCCGCGCTCGCTGCCGACGGTGCAGCTCGCCCGCGCCGTCGCGCCACAGGCCGAGCTCGTCCTGATGCACGCCTTCGAGGTCCCGTTCGAGGGCAAGCTGCGTTTCGCCGGCGTGGACGACGACGCCATCAACGGCTACCGGGTGGCCGCCAAGAGCGAGGCGACGGACCGCATGAACGCACTGATCGCCGATGCCGGCATGACCGGCGGAACGGCGAGACGCGTGATCGTCCATGGCGACCCGTCGCTGCGCATCCTCGAGCAGGAGCAGGAACAGGACTGCGATCTCATCGTGATGGGCAAGCACGGCCAGAGCCCGCTCGAAGAACTCCTGATCGGCAGCGTCACCAAACACGTGTTGGCCCAGTCGGCGGCCGATGTGCTGGTGGCCGACCGGCCCGCGTAAGGGTCCCCACCCGTATACTCTTGCCGTTTCTTCCCGCGCCGCGCGGGAAACCCGGAGTCCACAACAATGAAGACCGAGCAAGCCCCAACCATCCATCGCGCCGACTACCGGCCCCTCGCCTGGCGCGTCGAGACCATCGACCTGCATTTCGACCTCGACCCGGAGGTCACCGTCGTCACCAGCCGCATGCGCTGCGTGCGCAACCCGGAGGTGCTGCCCGCGCCGCTCACGCTTTTCGGCGAGGACATCCAGCTGATGCGGATCGCCATCGACGGCGCGGACCCCGCCCCCGGGCAGGTCACCCCCTCCGAGGACGGGCTGGAAGTTCGCCTCGTGGGCGACGCCGCCGAGATCGAGGTGGTGAGCCGGGTGAATCCCTCTGCCAACACCACCCTCTCCGGGCTCTACCTGTCGCGCGGTGGTTTCTTCACCCAGTGCGAGGCGGAAGGCTTCCGGCGCATCACCTTCTTCCCCGACCGCCCCGACGTGATGGCGCGCTACACCGTCACCCTCGAGGCCGATGCCGCCGCCTGCCCGGTGCTGCTCTCCAACGGCAACCTGATCGAGCAGGGCCGCCGCGAGGACGGCCGCCACTACGCGAAGTGGGAGGACCCCTTCCCGAAGCCGTCCTACCTGTTCGCCCTGGTCGCGGCGAAGCTCGTGGCCCTCGAGCGCACCGTGACCACCTCCTCGGGCCGCGAGGTGCTGCTGCAGGTGTGGGTGGAGGACGGCAACCTCGACCGCACCCACCACGCCATGGATTCCCTGGTGCATTCCCTGCGCTGGGACGAGGAGGCCTTCGGCCTGGAGCTGGATCTGGACCGCTTCATGATCGTCGCGGTCTCCGACTTCAACATGGGGGCGATGGAGAACAAGGGGCTCAACCTCTTCAACGCCAAGTACGTGCTCGCCAAGCCCGACACCGCCACCGACGTGGACTACGAGCACATCGAGAGCGTGGTCGCCCACGAGTACTTCCACAACTGGACCGGCAACCGCGTCACCTGCCGCGACTGGTTCCAGCTCACCCTCAAGGAAGGCCTCACGGTGTTCCGCGACCAGCAGTTCTCGGCCGACATGCTCGCCCGCGCGGCCGGTCCCGAGGGCGCGGCCTCGGCCCGCGCGGTCAAGCGCATCGACGACGTGCGGGTGCTGCGCGCCGCCCAGTTCGCCGAGGACGCCGGCCCCATGGCCCACCCCATCCGCCCGGACAGCTACCAGGAGATCGACAACTTCTACACCGCGACGGTGTACGAGAAGGGGGCCGAGGTCATCCGCATGCTGCACACCCTGCTGGGCCACGAGGGTTTCCGCAACGGCATGGACCAGTACTTCAGCTACTACGACGGCCAGGCGGTGACCTGCGACGACTTCGTCGACGCCATGGCCGAGGCCAACGGCCGCGACCTGGACCAGTTCATGCGCTGGTACTCCCAGGCGGGCACGCCGCGGGTGCGCGCCGAAGGCCGCTACGACGCCGCCGAGCGGACCTTCACCCTGACGCTCGCTCAGCACACGCCGCCCACGCCGGGCCAGCCGGAGAAGCTGCCGCTGGTGATCCCGGTGGCGGTAGGCCTCCTGGGGCCGGACGGCGCCGACCTGCCGCTGCACCTGGAGGGCGAGAACCACGGCGGCGCCACCACCAAGGTGCTCGCGCTCCGCGAGGCGGAGCAGACCTTCCGCTTCGTCGAGGTGGACGTCGCGCCGGTCCCCTCGCTGCTGCGCGGCTTCTCGGCCCCGGTGATCCTGGAGCTCGCGGAGGACGACGCCACGCTCGCCTTCCGCATGGCCCACGACGCCGACGCCTTCAACCGCTGGGACGCCGCCCAGCGCTACACCGAGCGGGTCGTGCTGGCTCTGGCCGCGGATGCCGGCGCCGGCCGGCCGCTCGCCGTGCCGGACGCCTTCGTCGACGCCTTCCGCGCGGTGCTGATGAACGGCGCCCTCGACCCGGCCTTCCGTGCCCAGGCGGCCACCCTTCCCGGCGAAGCCTTCCTGCTCGAGCGCATGAGCCCGGCCGATCCGGGCCCGCTGCGCGCGGCGCTCATGCACCTGATGAGCGAGCTCGGCACGCGGCTGGCCGCCGACTGGCTCGCGCTGGTGAGCGAGCTGGCCGTCCACGGTCCTTACCGCTACCACCCCGCGGACGCCGGCCGGCGCGCCCTGGCCAACCTCGCCCTGCGCTACCTGGCCGCTGCGGGCGTGGAAGACGGGCTCGCCCAAGCCCAGACCCGGTTCGCCCGCTTCGCGAACATGACCGAGGGTTTCGGTGCGCTCGCCGCCCTGACCAACAGCGCGAGCCCGTCCCGCCGCGAGGCGCTCGAGGCCTTCCATGCGCGCTTCCGCCAGGACGCGCTGGTGCTCGACAAGTGGTTCGCGCTGCAGGCGAGCGCATGGCGCTGGGATCCCGCCGAGCCGCCGGTGCTTGAGCGGGTGCGGGCGCTCATGGACGACGCCGCCTTCAGCCTCGCCAACCCGAACAAGGTGTATGCGCTCCTCGGCGGCTTCTTCCGCGCCAACCCGGCCGAGTTCCACGCACCGGACGGCAGTGGCCACGCCTTCTGGGCCGAGCAGGTGATCGCCCTCGACGCGCGCAATCCCCAGGTGGCCGCCCGCATGGCACGTGCCCTCGAGAACTGGCGCCGCTTCACCCCGGCCCTGCAGGCCAGCATCCGCCCGCAGCTCGAGCGGGTGGCGGCCTACTCCGGTCTGTCGGCGGGAGTGTCGGAGATCGTGGCGAAGGCTCTGGCGGGGTGAGTCCGGCGGCGGGGCGGGCGGCGACGCCCGTCCCGGATGCAGCGCAGCGGAATCCGGGGAGTGGCGACCGCGCGCTCGCTCGGCACTCCTAGACACACGGCGCCAACACCGCCAGCGGTAGCCCCGTGAAGACGGTCGAGAACGCCGCCGCCCCGTGCAGCACCGCCCCCACCGCCGGCACGAAGCGGCTGGGCCGCGCGTCGCCTTCCACGGCCGCCCGCGCGCAGCGCCACGCCAGGTACAGCAGCCCGGCGACGGTCAGCACGGTGAGCAGGCCCAGCACGCCATTGATCCAGTTGATGGGGCCGTCCGCAGGCGGGGGCGGAGCGAGGACGCAGCCCACGGTGAGCCCGCCGTAGGCCGCAACGAGCCAGGCGCTCCACACGGTGAAGCCGAGTGCGAGATGCAGGGGGTGAGCCGGTGCCGGTCTCATGGCGCGCCCCAGAACTGCGGCAGCACGGCCAGGGCGAGCCAACTGGTCCAGAACGCCCCCACGCAGTACCACCACCACTGGGCGAGCACCGCCGGCTCGTAGGGCGCGAGATGCCCCACGTAGCCGCGCCGCACCCGCAGCGCCTGCAGGGCGGTCAGCACGACGGCGAGCACGCAGTGCAAGAGCACGTAGGTCAGCGTCACCGCGATCACCGCGTCGTGGGCGCCGGCCCGCGGGGCGAGCGGCGCGGCGAGGAGGAGCCAAGCGAGGCCCGCGCTCTGCACCAGGCCCAGCCCGGCGACGGCCCACAGGCGGTGCTCCAGGGCCGCGATGGCGCCGCCGCGCAGGCTCCGCGCCGTGTTCCGGAACCCCAATGCGGCGGCAGTGAGCAGTACCCCGTCGGCGAAAAGAGGCCAGGCGCCCACCGGCGGGCTCGGCGGCATCCGCCACAGCGGCGCCACCGTCCACAGGTAGAACCAGCCGAAGAGCAGCGACAGATAGAGGGCGGCGTCGGCGAGCAGCGTCACGCCCATGCCCCAAAGACCCGGGCCGTCGAAGGTGCGCGAGTGCAGGGGCGGGTCGCCGGGGGCGGTGCGCGCATCCGGCGCCGCCAGCGGGTGCGCGCCGTTCTCCCAGGACCAGCGCAGCACCAGAACGAGGACCACGCCGGTCGCCAGCGCGGCGAGCGGGTAGGCGCTTGCGAGCAGCGCCACGCACACCACCGCGATCGCGGCCGCGACCCAGAAGGGCAGCCAGGTGTTGCCCGGCAGGTGGATGATCTCGCGCACCTGACCGGTGACCGGGTCGCTGCCCCAGGTTTCCCGCCGCCCGTGGTCGGCGGTGGACAGGGCGTGGCGACCCTCGGCGATGGTGGTCGGGAGCTCGGGCTGCTCCCACAGGGGGTGGCGCGTGGTCGTGTGCGGCAGGCTCCCGAAGTTGTAGGGGCTGGGCGGCATGGCGGTGGCCCATTCGAGGGTGTCGGCGTGCCAGGGATTCGTCGCCGCGCGGCGCCCGAAGCGGAAATGCAGGGCCAGGTCGGCCGTCACCATGGCGAGGCCGATAGCCATCACGAAGCCGCCGATCGAGGAGACGAGGTTGGGCAGGTCCCAGCCGAGGTCCGGCTCGTAGGTGTAGATCCGCCGCGGCATGCCCAGGAGGCCCGTCCAGTGCATCACCAGGAAGGTGAGGTTGAAGCCGCCGAACACCAGCCAGAAGCCCCAGCGCCCCAGCCGTTCGGAAGGCATGCGGCCGCAGACGTGGGGTAGCCAGTAGTAGAGCCCCGCGATCAGGGGGAACAGCATGCCGCCCACCAGTACGTAGTGCAGGTGGGCCACCACGAAATGGGTGTCGTGCACCTGCCAGTCGAAGGGTGCCAGCGCGAGCATCACGCCGGTGAGTCCCCCGAGGACGAAGATCACCAGGAAACCCGTCACCCACAGCATGGGCAAATGGAACACCGGCCGTCCGGTCCACAGGGTGGCGAGCCAGGCGAACACCTGGATCCCGGTTGGCACCGCCACCAGCATGCTGGCGGCGGAGAAGAAGGCCTGGGCGAGAAAGGGGATGCCCACGGTGAACATGTGATGCACCCACAGGCCGAAGCTGATGAAGCCGGTGCCGATGATCGCCGCCACCACCCACCGGTAGCCCACCAGGGGGCGGCGCGCGAACACCGGCAGCACCGTGCTCACGATGCCGGCCGCGGGCAGGAAGATGATGTAGACCTCCGGGTGGCCGAAGAGCCAGAACAGGTGCTGCCACAGCACCGGGTCGCCGCCCCGGGTGACGTCGAAGAAGGGCAGCCCGGCGGCGCGCTCGAGCTCGAGCAGGACGGAGCCGAGGATGAGCGGCGGAAAGCCCACCACGATCATCAGCGAGGTCACCAGGATGTACCAGGCGAAGATCGGCATGCGGTCGAGGGCCATGCCCGAGGTGCGCCCGCGCAGGATGGACACCACCAGCTCCACCCCGGCCGACACCGCCGAGATCTCCACGAAGGTGATCCCGAGCAGCCAGAAGTCGGCGCTGACCCCGGGCGTGAAGGCCTTGCCCGACAGCGGCACGTACATGAACCAGCCGGCGTCCGGAGCGAGCCCGAGGGGCAGGCTGGCGAGCAGGATCAGGCCGCCGAAGAGATAGCACCAGTAGCCGAGGGCGGACAGCCGCGGGAAGACCAGGTCGCGCGCGCCCAGCATCTTGGGCACGAGGTAGACCGCCAGCCCCTCCAGCACCGGCACGGCGAAGAGGAACATCATCACCGTGCCGTGCATGGTGAACGCCTGGTTGTAGAAATGGTGGTCGAGGAGCGTCTGCGCCGGCAGCGCGAGCTGGGCCCGCATCAGCATCGCGAGGAGCCCCCCGACGAGGAAGAAGGCGAGCCCGGTGTACAGGAAGCGCAGCCCGATGGTGCTGTGATTCACGATGGTGAGCGCCCGCCAGCCGCGCGGGTTGCCCCAGACCTCGTTGAACTCCTCGTGGAGCACGTCCGGATGGCGCGCGTCGCTGTCGCTCATGGCGCGAGGGTCTCCAGCCAGTCCGCGATCGCGTCGAGCTCGCCGGGGGCGAGCCGGTCGTGCACCGGCATCTTGTTGCCGGGCTTGAGCTCCTGGTGATCGTGCAGCCAGCGGCGCAGGGCGCCGGGCCGGTTCGGCAGGGCGCCCGCGCCGAGGGTCGGGCGCGCGCCCACGTCGGTGAGGTCCGGACCGGCGCGGCCCTCGCTCACCCCCGCCACCCGGTGGCAGCGGCCGCAGTACGGCCGGAAGGCCTCGACCGCGGCGGCGTGCTCCGACAACGGAGGCGGTGCCGGCGCGCGCCGCGCGGCGAGCCACCCCTCGAAGCGCTCCGCGCTCACCGCCTCGACCGCGAGCACCATCAGTGCGTGCTGCGCACCGCAGAACTCGGCGCACTGCCCGCGCAGCACCGCCGGCCGGTCGGCGACGAGGCGCAGCACATTGACCGTGCCCGGGAGCATGTCGATCTTGCCCGCCAGGCGCGGCACCCAGAAGCTGTGGATCACGTCGGCGCTGGTCACCCGCAGGTCCACCGGCCGGCCCGCCGGCAGCAGGAGCTGGTTGGCGGTCACCACGCCCGACTGGGGATAGCGGACCTCCCACCACCACTGGTGGCCGATCACGTCCACCACCAGCGGCGGCCCACTCCCGGGCAGCGCGCGTATGTGCTGACCCGCCGGCATGCCGAAGGCGAGCAGAACCGAGATGCTGGCGACAGGGAGCATCACGCCGCCGCCCACGATCCAGCGCATCCCCGTCCGACGCTCGGTCTCCCTGTCCCGGGCGCGCGGCTTGCGGCGCATGGCGTAGAGCCACAGTGCAACCACCACCGCGAACACCAGGGTGAAGAGCGCGAGCATGCCCCACCACAGGGCCGCTACCACCTGCGCCGAGGGGCCGACCGGATCGAGAGTCGATTGGGGGCCGGCGCAGGCGACGAGCTGGGCGGTGGCCGCCGCAAGGAGCGGCCAGGTGGGAGACCGGGAACTTCGCATGCCGCCCGAGGAGGAATTTCGATGCCCGAAGAGACCATACGCAGCCGTGCCGCGCTGGGCGGCCATCCGCTCCATCCGGCCATGGTGCATTTCCCGGTGGCGGCGCTTTTCGGGCTGGTCGCCACCGACGTCGCCTTCGTCCTCACCGGCGACATCTTCTGGGCGCGCGCCGGCCTGTGGCTCTCCGGGGTGGGGACATTCGGCGGCTGGCTGGCGAGCCTCTTCGGCCTGGTGGACCTCTTCACGGTGCGCCGCATCCGCCGCCTCATGACCGGCTGGTGCCATGCGCTGCTGGCGGTGATGATGCTCTCGCTGGCCTCGCTCAACTGGCTGCAGCGCTACATCGCCAGCGAGGCCGTCTTTCCCTGGGGCCTTTACATCTCCCTGCTGACCGCGGCGCTCATCGCGGTAACCGGCTGGCTCGGCGGGCTGCTGGTGTACGAGCACGCGGTGGGGGTCGAGGTCGATTGAGCGCGACGGGCGCATCAGGCGAAAGGCTTGGCGAGCACCAGCCACAGCACCGCCGCCATGAAGAACGCCGCCAGCGCCGCGAGCGCCAGGCCGGGTCCGGTGACGGGGGCGGCCGGCTGCCGTTCGCGCCGCATGATGAGGGCGCCGCACAGCACGTGGCAGGCCGCCATCCCCGACACCGCGGTGAGCTTCATGATGAGCCAGGTGCCGACGATCTGCTCCACCAGGAAGAGCGCGGTTCCGCTCGCGATGGCAAGCAGGGCCGCCGGGGTCGCCACCTGGTTGAAAAGCGGCCGGGCGAGCGCGATCGGTTCCCGCGCGAGCGCGGCGCCGTCCGTTGTGGGGTTGCCGGCCGTGGCGAGGAGCGCCGGCAGGTAGAGGAGGAGGCCGCACCACGCTATCAGGGCGCCGATGTGCAGGCTCAGCAGCCACAGCATCGAGCCTCCTCGCGGCGAAGCGCCATCGCCTGCTGCATCCGGGAATAGGCGTTGCTTGAAGCGACCTGCAGCAGCTTTGCTGCAGGCAAACGTGAAGGAGGAGAAGCATGCAAGTCAGCGAAGCTATGACCCGCGACGTGCGCGTCGCAAACCCGGACGAAACCATTGCCGACGTTGCCAAGGTGATGGCCGAGTGCGAGATCGGCTCGCTCCCCGTGGGCGAGAACGACCGCCTGGTGGGGATGATCACCGACCGCGACATCGCGGTGCGGGCGGTGGCCCAGGGGCGCTCGCCGGACACGAAAGTGCGCGACGTGATGAGCGCCGAGGTGAAGTATTGTTTCGAGGACGAGGACATCGGCAGCGTCGCGCAGAACATGGGCGACATCCAGTTGCACCGCCTGCCGGTGGTCAGCCGCGACAAGCGGCTGGTCGGCATCGTGGCGCTCGCCGACATCGCCCGGACCGAAGGGCCGCGCCCGAGCGGCCAGGCCGTCTGCGGCATCTCGCAGCCGGGCGGGCAGCACACCACCACCGGCTCGTCTCCCCAGCAGCAACAGTCCCTGGGGGCGCAGCAGCAGTGGGGCGCCGGCGAGGGGCAATCCGGGTCTTCGCAGCAGCAGCAGGCATCGGGCGCGACGCGGCCGCAGGCTGGCCAGACCGGCCAGGGCGGGCAGACCGAAGC
>DYFV01000038.1 GCA_020725025.1 Azoarcus sp. | reverse complement strand
GGGTGCGAAAGTAGGTCATCGTCAGACTACCTACACCCAACACAAAGCCGCCCAATTCGGGCGGCTTTGTGCGTTTACGGCCTCGCCGCTGCTCCCCGGATCACGGCAGGAGCGTACCTGTCGGCGGGTATCCCATTCGAGTCGGCTCGCAGCTAGAATGAGTCGCTCGTTTCATTTAGCATCCAGGGCTCCGCTTTCGATGAACGAGCTCTTCCCGCAAGGTCCTGATGCCGCCCACTGCACAAGCCGTCGCCCTTCTGGAAATGGTCTATCGCGTGGGGGCCCCACGCTTTCACGAGTTGTCGGTGGCCCAGGCTCGGCACTCGTTCCAGAAGCTGCTGTACGCGTTTCGCCCGGAACGACCGCCGGTGGCTGCGACGATGGAGGTTCCGATCCCGCGTCCGGACGGGACGACGCTTCTCGCGCGCCTGTACCGGCCGCTGGAGTGTCCGCCGGATGAACTCTTGCCCTTGCTTGTGTACTTTCATGGGGGCGGCTGGTGCGTCGGCGACATCGAGAGTTACGACGTGTTTTGCAGGGAACTCGCGAACGGCTCCAAGTGCGCGGTGCTCTCGGTCGACTACCGCCTCGCTCCTGAGCACCCCTTTCCCGCAGCGATCGACGACGCGGTCCTCGCGGCGGGGTGGTGCGCCGGCAACGGCGGGCTCCTCGGGGTCGATACGGCCCGCATCGCCCTGGGCGGCGATAGCGCGGGTGGGACGCTGGCGATCGTCGCAAGCCTGCTCATGCGAGAGCGCGGCACGATGAATGCGGCTTTCCTGCTGCTGATCTATCCGTGTACGGAGATCGTGAGCACCCGGGCATCGCGGGAACGCTACGCGGACGGGTACTTCCTGGATCGGGAGAGCCTGCATTGGTTCTTCACGCGCTACCTTCCGACGGGTGAGTACTCTGACTGGCGTGCGTCGCCCATGCGCGCCGCCTCGTTGGCGGAGCTTCCGCCGATGCTGCTCGTCACCGCCGAATACGATCCGCTCGTGGACGACTGCTTCGCGTTCGCGGAGCGGGTGCGATCGGAGGGGGGTACGGTGGAGCATCTCAATGTCATGGGAATGATTCACGGTTTCGTCACACTCGGGAAGTATTTTCCCGAGGCTGGCAGGACGGTTCGGCATGCCGCCGGGGCATTGAAGGCGGCGCTGCGCAACGACGCGTGACGTTGCCCAAGGAGGGCGCCGTGGCGCCCGCGCTTCTCACTTCGCGCCTTTCGTCACCGGCCGGGCTGGCGCCGAAAAAAATCCGGAGGCATAATGACGACGGCAAGCGAAAATGTCCTAGGCAAGTCTGGCAGAACGCTCCTCGGCCGACATGCGTCGGCCTGTGACGCACTTCACGGGCGTTCGAGCCGACCTGCGCTATCGTCCTCAGAACTTCCAACCGCGTATGCCGGAGGCACTGCGGTCGCGCCGGCAATGCTTTCATCGAATGAGGCGCGCGGCGGCTTTGTGCCGGTCTGAACGAGAAATCGGGGTGCCGCCATGTTGAAGGTGTTCAGCCACTTCTTCCCGCTGCACGTGCTCCAGCAGGTCGTCTTCGACGCCCTGGTGCTGTTCATTGCCGTCGTCCTTGCGGTCGTGCTCCAGCTCCATGGGACCGCGACGCCCGACTGGCGGCTTATCGTGCCCTCAGCGCTGCTTTTCGCGATCGCGATGATTCTTCTCAACGGCGCGATGGGGCTCTATCGGCTTCCTGCCGGACGTGTGTCCAGCCGGGACGCTGTGGTCCGCGTCGCCTTCTCGGTGCTGGTCAGCATTCCCGTCGCTTACGGAGTGTTCAGTACGCTGCCCTGGAATCACTTCGCTTCGGAGGCGATGCAGATCTCGGTGCTGCTGCTGCTCGGCCTCGTGCTGCTCATGCGGGGTTTCGTGAACAGGCGGCGTGCCGGCTCGCTTTTCGCCCCGCGTGTGTTGATCATCGGAACCGGAGCGGATGCCGCAGCGGTCGAGGAGGCGCTCAGCCATCCGGTGCATCCGCAGAGCGGGCTCGATATCGTGGGATGCTATCTGCCGGCGGGCGAGGACTCGCCGGAAGCGGATCCGCGCCGGGTGCTCTGCCCGAGCGGCGGCTTGCTCGATCTGGTCCGGGAGCACCGCATCAACGAGATCATCGTCGCCGTTCGCCAGCGCCGGGGCGGAGTGTTGCCGATTCGTGAGCTGCTCGACTGCAAGCTACGGGGTGTCCGCGTCATCGAGCTTTCCTCGTTCTTCGAACGCGTGCTTGGCCAGGTCCGGATCGATTCGCTCAAGGCGAGCTGGCTGATCTTCGGGGACGGGTTTCGGCAGGGCTGGGCTCGTACGCTGGTCAAGCGCTGTTTCGACCTGCTGGTCTCGGCCGTCCTCATCGTGGTGGCGTTGCCCGTGATGCTCGTCACCGCGTTGTGCATCCTGTTCGAGGATGGCGCTCCGATCTTCTATTTCCAGGAGCGCGTCGGACTCGGCGGCCGCGTCTTTCGAGTGATCAAGTTCCGAAGCATGCGCCGCGACGCCGAGCGCGACGGCAAGCCCCGCTGGGCGTCCTCGGACGATGATCGGGTGACCCGTGTGGGTGCCGTGATCCGCAAGCTCAGGATCGACGAGCTTCCGCAGCTCTTCAACGTGCTCAAGGGAGACATGAGCCTGGTCGGGCCGCGGCCCGAGCGGCCCTATTTCGTCGACCAGCTGGCGCGCGAAATTCCGTTCTACTCGGTCCGCCATTCGGTGAAGCCGGGTGTGACCGGGTGGGCGCAGGTTCGCTATCAGTACGGCTCGTCGGTCGATGACGCGATCCAGAAGCTGCAATACGACCTCTACTACGTGAAGAACCATTCCCTGGTGCTCGATACCCTGGTGCTCTTCGAGACCGTGCGGGTGGTGCTCACCGGCGAGGGGGCGCACTGACCGCTGTGGGGACTCCACCCGGGGAGAATACCCGGGTCGGGGGATCCCGAGTTGCGGAGTCGGATGCGAGAATGCCGCGTGGGAGGTGAGCATGGAGGGTGATGCAACCGACGTCGCGGTGTGGGGCTATGCCATTGCATCCGCGGTTTACGTGCTGTTCGGTCTCTACCTCCTGCGCGCTTGGCGTGGCGGTGTTCCCGGGGGGGCGCTGCTGCTGGCAGTGGCGAGCAGCGCGGTCTGGGCAATCGCGAGCACGCTGTTCATCCTCTTTCCGAGCGGGTGGCTGAGCCAGCTCGCCGGCGTGCTGGATGTCGTGCGAAGCGGCTGCTGGTTCGCGTTCCTCTTCGTCCTGCTTCAGCCGCTCGGCGCACGGCGCGTCCGCTGGCCTCTGGTGGTTGCCACCGTGGTGGTTCTCGCTCAGATGGCCGCCGTCGTGCTCGCAGGATTCGAGGTCTCGATCGGCGTGACGCCTGCGCGCCTTCTGCTCGTCACCTTCCTCGCCAGCGCCGTTTTCGGGCTGGTGCTCGTCGAACAACTGTTTCGCGGTCTCCCCGAGGAATTCCGCTGGGGCCTGAAGCCCCTCTGCCTGGGACTGGCTGCCGGCTATATTTTCGAGCTCTACATGTTCGCGGACGGATTCCTCTTCGGCCGCCTCGATGTTCACGTCTGGAGCGTCCGCGGAGTCGCGCACTCTCTGGTGGTGCCCCTGGTCGCAATTTCGGCGGCACGCAACCCCGCGTGGACGATCAAGATTGCCGTCTCTCGAGAGATGGTGTTCCATTCCACGGCGCTCGCCGTCTCGGGCGCCTACCTGCTGGTCATCGCCGGCGCCGGCTACTACGTGCGCTATTTCGGCGGGGACTGGGGGCGTGCGCTGCAGCTGACCCTGCTGTTCGGCGGATTGCTCCTGCTGGGAGTGTTCGTGATCTCCGGCTCGCTGCGGGCGAGACTGCGGGTGTTCCTCAGCAAGCACCTTTTCCCCTACCGGTACGATTACCGCACCGAATGGCTGCGCTTCACCCAGGCGCTCTCGATGGCCGACGGTCCGCTGGATCTCGGCCAGTCGGTGATCAAGGCGCTCTCCGATCTGGTGGAAAGCTCCGGTGGAGCGATCTGGCTCAACGACGGCAGCGGGCGCTACACCATGCATGCCCGCTTGAATCACCCGCCGTGCGACGGCGTGGAGGAGGCGGGAAGCCCCTTCTGCCGCTTCCTGGACGAGCGCGAATGGGTCCTCAACCTCGAGGAGTATCGTGCCCGAAGGGCGCACTACGGCGATCTGGAACTGCCGCTGTGGCTCTCTTCCATGGCCGACGCATGGCTGGTGGTGCCGCTCAAGACGGATGGCACGCTGGTGGGCTTCGTGGTGCTGAACGTCCCACGCGCTCCGCTCGAAGTGAACTGGGAGGTTCTCGATCTCCTCAAGACGGCCGAGCGCCAGGCCGCGAGCTATCTCGCGCGCATGCAGGCGACCGAGGCCTTGCTCGAATCGCGGAAATTCGATTCGTTCAACCGCATGTCTGCCTTCGTCGTGCACGACCTGAAGAACCTCGTGGCGCAACTCTCCCTGATGCTCAAGAACGCCGAGCGTCACAAGCACAATCCCGCCTTCCAGGCCGACATGCTTGAGACAGTCGCCCACGTCGAGACTCGCATGCGAGAGCTGATGGCACAGCTCCAGGAAAAGAAACCGGTCGATCCGCCGCGCGCGGTCGACGTCGCCGCCCTCGTCGAGCGGGTCTGTACCGCGAGGCGACACCATAGGTGCATAATCGAACCGCATTTGGCCAGGGGGCCGCTGGAGGTCCTCGGTCACCCCGAACGGCTCGAGCGGGTCATCGGCCATCTGGTGCAGAATGCGATCGATGCGAGCCCCGAGGGCGGCAAGGTGGCAGTACATGTGGGTAGTCCCGATGGCGCTTCGGTGCGTATCATGGTCGAGGACCGCGGATGCGGGATGACTGCCGAATTCATGCGCGAACGCCTGTTCAAGCCGTTCCACAGCAGCAAGTCGAGCGGCATGGGCATCGGCGTATATGAGACGCAGCAGTACATACGGGAGCTCGCGGGCACCATCGAGTTCGACAGCCGGGTCGGCCACGGCACAACCGTGACCGTGACCCTGCCGCGCCTGGTGCGCACCGATGCGCACGGGGCGCGAGTCCCGGCGCTCCAGACAGCACTCCAACAGATTGGCGAACATCATGAATGACAAGAGGCGAACGCTCCTCATCGTGGAAGACGACCCGACGCTGCAGAAACAGATGCGGTGGGCGTTCGATTCCTTCGAGACGATCGTGGCGGACGATCGCAAGAGCGCCGTCGCGCAGATCCGCCGCTACGAGCCGGCCGTGGTTACGATGGACCTCGGTTTGCCCCCGGAACCGGGCGAACCCACCGAGGGGTTTCTGCTGCTCGGCGAGATCCTGGCGCTTGCGCCCGACACGAAGGTGATCGTCCTGACCGGCCAGCACGACCGCGAGAACGCGGTCAAGGCGGTCGCCATGGGGGCATACGATTTCTTCGCCAAGCCGTTCGAGCCCGAACTGCTCAGCCTCACCATCGATCGCGCCTTCCGTCTGCACGACCTCCAGATGGAGAACCAGCGCCTCAAGGAGATGCAGGGCAGCGGCTTGTCGGGCGTGCTCACCCGCGATCCGGCAATGCTGCGCGTCTGCCGCACGGTGGAGAAGGTCGCCACCGCCAACGTCACCGTGGCGTTGCTGGGCGAGAGCGGCACGGGCAAGGAGGTGCTCGCACGCGGACTGCACACGCTGTCGCCGCGCGCCAAGGAGCGCTTCGTGGCCATCAACTGCGCGGCCATTCCCGAGACGCTGCTCGAGAGCGAGCTCTTCGGTTACGAGAAGGGCGCCTTCACGGGGGCGGTCAAGCAGACCCAAGGCAAGATCGAGACCGCCAACAAGGGGACGCTCTTCCTCGACGAGATCGGCGATCTGCCCATGCAGCTCCAGGCCAAGCTCCTGCGTTTCCTGCAGGAGCGGGTGGTCGAGCGGATCGGCGGCCGCGAGGAGATCCCGGTCGACGTGCGCATCGTGTGCGCCACCCACCGCGACCTGAAGGCCCAGATCCGGGCAAGCCTTTTCCGCGAGGATCTCTACTATCGGCTGGCCGAGATCGTGATCGACATCCCGCCGCTGCGCGAGCGTGAGGGAGATGCGGTGCTGCTCGCCCACGCTTTCGTGCAGCGCTTCGCCAAGGAGAACGGGCGCGGGACGATGCATCTCAGCGAGGACGCGCTGGGCGCGATCGAGTCGCACCCCTGGCCCGGCAACGTGCGCGAGCTCGAGAACTGTCTCAAGCGCGCGGTGATCATGGCCGACGCCAACCGTTTGACCGCCGAGGATCTCGGTCTCGATCCCGGCGACACCGAGCTGGAGCACCTCAACCTGCGCCACGTCCGCGAGGAGGCGGAGCGGCGTGCGCTGGTGCGCGTGCTCGCCCGCACCAACGGCAACATCGCCCGCGCGGCCGACATCCTGGGCATCAGCCGCCCCTCGCTGTACGACCTGATGAATCGCTTCGCATTGAAGAAGGAGAGTTGAACGTGCCCGAGTCGAAGGTATCCACCGCAGCTGCGCGCCGGCTGCGCTTCACCCGCCCGCTCGCCACGGTTGCCATCTGTGCCGGCCTGCTCGCCGGCTGCAACGACAGTCCGGATGCCATGCTGGCGTCGGCAAAGGAGTATCTGGCCAAGGACGATATCAGCGCTGCCGGCATCCAGCTCAAGAACGCGCTGCAGAAGGACGGCTCCATCGCCGAGGCGCGCTACCTGCTCGGCACCGTGAACCAGCGCCAGGGCGACATCCAGGGCGCGATCAAGGAGTTCCGGCGCGCCGCCGAGCTCGGCTACCCCGAGAAGGAGGTGGCGCCGGCTCTCGCGCGGGTGCTCGTCCAGGCAGGCGAGTTCGATCAGGTTCTGAAGGATTTCGCGGGGCGCAAGCTGGACGATCCGGTCGCTCAGGGCCGTCTCCTGGCCGCGGTGGGCGACGCCCATCTGAGCAAGTCCGAGATCGACAAGGCGCGTCTCGCCTACGAGGCGGCGCTCGCCGCCAATCCGGAGGACGTGTGGGCGCGGATCGGACTGGGCCGTGCCAAGCTGGTGCGCGGAGACCTGGACGGTGCGATGCGCGAAGCCGATGCCGCCGTCGCGAAGCAGCCCGACGTCGCCGACGGCCATGCGCTGCGGGGAGACGTGCTGATCGCCCGCGACCAGGCGGACGACGCGGCTGCCGCCCTCGAAAACGCGGTGCGCGAGAAGCCGGGTGCGGTCAACTACCATTTCGCGCTGGTTTCCCTCCTGCTGCGGGAGAACAAGCTCGATGCGGCCGAGCAGCGGTTGGCCGAGATGAAGAAGGCCGCGCCGAAGCATCCGCTCACCCTCTACCTGCAGGCCTTCATCGACTTCCGGAAGAACCGTCTTCCCGAGGCCCGTGACGGGCTGGAGGCGGCGCTGGCCGTCGCGCCCGACTTTCTGCCCGCCCAGGTGCTCGCGGGCGCCGTCTACGTGCGTCTCAAGGACCACGTGCGGGCGCAGCAGCATCTCGGACTGGTCCTCGCGCGCGTGCCGGCTCAGCCGCTCACCCGGCGCCTGCTCGCCTTCTCCCAGCTCGCCTCCGGGGAGCCCGCACGCGCCCTGCAGACCCTGGAGCCGATGCTCGACGAGGGCGTGAGCGACAAGGCGACGCTGACCCTGGCCGGCCAGATCCATCTCGCGAACGGCGATTTCGCGCGCGCCTCCGAGTATCTCGAAAAGGCGTCGGCCGGAGATCCGGACGACGCGGTGGCGCGCACCCGCCTCGGCGTGTCACGCCTCATCGGCGGTGATGCGACCCGCGCCTTCTCCGACCTGGAGGCCGCCTCCGAGCTGGAGGGCAATACCGGGCAGGCGGAGACCGCGCTGATTCTCGCGCACCTGCGCCGCGGTGAATTCGATCAGGCACTGGCTGCCCAGCAGCAACTCGAGCAGAAGCAGCCGGACAATCCGCAGACCTACAACCTGAAGGGCGGCGTCCTGATGGCGAAGAAGGACGTCGCCGGCGCGCGGGCGGCCTTCGAGAAGGCGCTCGAGCTCAAGCCCGATCTGCTGGCCGCGGCGATCAATCTCGTGCGGATCGACCTGTCCGAGAAGCGCCCGGAAGACGCCCGCAAACGCCTGGAGCGCTTCATCTCGAACAATCCGCGCAGCGTGGACGGACACCTCGTGCTCGCGGATCTGCTCGCCCGCAGCGGGGCGAAGGCCGAGGACGTGCAGGCCGTGCTCGAGCGCGCGGTGAGCGCGAGTCCCGCGGCCGTCGCGCCCAAGGTCGCGCTCGCGCGGCATCACCTGACCACCAAGGACAACAAGAAGGCGCTCACCCTGGCGCAGGAGATCGCCAGCGCCAATCCCAACGATCCCCTCGCGATCGGCACGCTCGCACGGGTCCAGGCCGCCGTCGGTGACCATCAGCAGGCGATCTCCTCCTTCAACAAGCTGGTCAGCCTGCAGCCGAAGGCGACCAGGCCCCTCGTCGAGCTCTCCGACGTGCAGCGCCTGGTCAAGGACCGCGCCGGGGCCGAGCAGAGTCTGCGCCGTGCGCTGAGCCTCAAGGCGGACCAGATCGATGCGCAGCAGCGCCTGATCTCCCTGATGGTCGAGGACAGGCGCATCGAGGACGCAGTGGAAGTGGCGCGCACCGTGCAGAAGCAGCGCCCAGACGAGGTCACCGGCTTCGTCTTCGAGGGCGACATCCATCTGACGGCGGGCAAGCCCGGCGACGCCGTGCCGGCGCTCCGCAAGGCGCTCGACAAGTCGCCCGAGGCGGGCAACATCGCCGTCAAGCTGCACTCGGCGCAGATGGGCGCGGGCAAGCGCGCCGAAGCCGACAAGCTCGCCGCGAGCTGGCTGCGCGCGCAGCCGCGCGACCTCGTGATGCGCGGCTACCTGGCCGAGCGCGCCCTGGCGGAGAAGCGCCTCGACGACGCCGAAAAGCTCTATCGGGAAATGATCGAGGTCCGCCCCGACAACCCGCTTGTCCTCAACAATCTCGCCTGGGTCGCCGGACAGCGCAAGGACCCGGAAGCGATCGCGATCGCCGAGCGCGCCCTCGCGCTGGCGCCCGACAGCCCCGCCATTCTCGACACCATCGGCATGCTGCAGATCGAGCGCGGTGCCCGCGAAGAAGGTCTCGCCAACCTGCAGAAGGCCGTCTCGCTCGCACCGGGCGTCGGCGCCTTGCGGCTGAACCTGGCGCGCGCCTACCTCAAGGTCGAGCGCAAGGACGACGCCCGCCAGGAAATCGACGCCGTGCTCAAGCAGGCGCGCGAAGGCACGCCGCTGCATGCCGAGGCGACTTCGCTGCGCCAGGGATTGTGATCTCGCATTCACCCCGAACCCAACAAAGAGGAACCCGATACATGACCACCCTCGCCGTCATCGGCCTCGGCTATGTCGGACTGCCGCTCGCCGTCGAATTTGGCAAGAAATTCCGCACCATCGGCTTCGATCTTTCCCAGGAGAAGGTGGCGTCCTATCGCGATTTCGTCGATCCCACCGGCGAGGTGTCGAGCGAAGACCTGCGCGCCGCCTGCCATCTCAGTTGCCATACCGAGCCGGAAGCGATCGCCGAGGCCGATTTCATCATCGTGGCCGTGCCCACACCGGTCGACGCGGCCCACCAGCCCGATTTCACCCCCCTCGTCGGGGCGTCCAGGACGGTCGGGCGCAACATGAAGCGCGGTGCGATCGTGGTCTTCGAATCGACCGTCTACCCCGGCGCCACCGAGGAGGTGTGCATCCCGATCATCGAGCGCGAATCGGGTTTCACCTGGAAGCGCGACTTCTTCGTCGGCTATTCGCCGGAGCGCATCAACCCGGGCGACCGCGAGCGCACGCTCACCCGCATCGTCAAGGTCGTCTCCGGCGACACGCCGGAGACCCTCGAGAAGGTGAAGGAGGTGTACGGTTCGGTCATCACCGCCGGCGTCTATGCCGCAAGCTCCATCAAGGTCGCAGAGGCCGCCAAGGTGATCGAGAATACCCAGCGCGACCTCAACATCGCGCTCATGAACGAGCTCTCGCTCATCTTCCACCGCATCGGCATCGACACCCTCGAGGTGCTCAAGGCCGCGGGCACCAAGTGGAACTTCCTGCCCTTCCGCCCCGGGCTCGTCGGCGGCCACTGCATCGGCGTCGACCCCTATTACCTCACCTACAAGGCCGACATGATCGGCTATCACCCTCAGGTGATCCTGGCGGGCCGCCGCATCAACGACGGCATGGGCAAGTACGTGGCCGAGCAGACCGTCAAGGAGATGATCCAGGCGGGGCATTCGATCAAAGGCTGCGACGTCATCGTGCTCGGGCTGACCTTCAAGGAAAACTGCCCCGACCTGCGCAACAGCCGGGTGATCGACGTGATCCGGGAGCTCGAGAGCTTCGGTTGCCGGGTGCACGTCCATGATCCCGTCGCCGCCGCCCACGAGGCCATGCACGAGTACGGCGTCCAACTGCGGAGCTGGGACGAGCTGCCGAAGGCTGCCGCCATGGTTGCGGCGGTTGCCCACGAGGCCTATCTCGACATGCCGCTCGCCCGGCTGACCGGGAAGCTGCTTCCCGGCGGCGTATTCACCGACGTGAAGTCGTGCTACGACCCGCAGGCGCTCGCCGCTGCCGGCGTCACCGTCTGGCGGCTCTAGCCCCATGATGTAACACCACTACCCCAACTCCGGCACCGGACCGGTCGGAACCCACCGCACTTCTAGAACGGAAGAACAAGGAGGACGACCATGGAGATGCTCGATCCGGCAGCCTGCCGCGCTGCCCTTGCTGCCCCCTGCCTCGTTGCCGCGGCGCTCGCAGTCGGCCCGGCAGGCGCAGCCGATACCGCGCCGGGCGGCACGGCGCACCCGCTGATCGAACGGGCCCGGGCCCTCGAGCACGGCGAAGGGATCGCACGCGATCCCGAGCAGGCCGCGGCCCTCTACTGCCAGGCGGCGCGTCTAGGCGAGCCCGAGGCGATGTACGCGCTTGGCTGGATGTACGCCAACGGGCGCGGCCTGCCCCGCAACGACGGGTATGCCGGCACGCTCTTCGCGATGGCGGCGTTCCTGGGCGACGCCCACGCGCTACGGATGATGCGCTTCACCGGCACCTATACCGGCGAGGTGCCGGACTGCCTGCACCCGCGAAACAGGATGATGGCGCGGGCGGTGGATGCCTCGTGGAGTCCCGACGAGCACATCCGCTCGCTCCCGCCCGAGCGGCAGGCGGTCGCGCGCCTGGTGGTGGAGCTCGCCGAGAGCTACGGGATCGAGCCGCGCCTGGCGCTCGCCATCGCCATTACCGAATCGAACCTCAATCCGGTCGCGGTCTCGCCGAAGAAGGCGATGGGCGTGATGCAGCTCATCCCGGACACCGCGGCCCGCTTCAACGTGCGCAACCCCTTCGACCCGCGCGACAACATCAAGGGCGGGCTGTCTTACCTGCGCTGGCTGCTCGCCTATTTCCGCGGCGACGTCGCCCTGGCCGCGGCCGGCTACAATGCCGGCGAGGGCGCGGTCGACCGCTATCGCGGGGTGCCGCCCTATCGGGAGACCCGCGCCTATGTCGATCGGATCCTGACCTTCGTGGGGCAGGCCGATCATCCCTTCGACAGCGCCGTCACGCAGCCGAGTGCGATGTTCTCGGCCATCCGGATGGTGCGCCAGGCTGGAAAAGATCGACGATGATGACCGTTACGGGCGTACGCCAGGGGCGCCGCCGCATGCTCGGTGCGGTGCTCGCCGCAACGGCTGCGGCGCTCCTTCCGGTGCCCGCCGCAGCAGATCTGGCCGACGCCCTGCCACGCATCAAGCCTTCGGTGGTGGCCGTCGGCACCTACCAGCGCAGCCGCAACCCCGCCTTTCGCTTCTTCGGCACCGGCTTCGTGGTCGGCGACGGGCGGCTGGTCGCCACCAATGCACACGTGGTGCCGGAGGCGCTTGCCGAGGAGAAGATGGAGGCGCTCGCCATCGCCGTGCCCGGCGAGGGGCAGAGCGTCGTGCACAAGGTCGTCCTGCTCGCCCGCGACAAGGAGCGCGACCTGGCGGTCCTGCGCCTGGAGGGCGCCGCGGCTCTGCCGCCCCTTTCGCTGGAAGACGGAGAGGAGGTGAGGGAGGGTCAGAGCGTGGCTTTCACCGGCTTCCCCATCGGCGGTGCCCTCGGGCTCTTTCACGTCACCCACCGCGGCATCATCTCGGCCATAACGCCGATCGGCATTCCGCAGGCGCGCGGGCGCGAGCTCAGCGCGACGCTGATCCGGCGCCTGGCGAACGACCCGTTCAGCGTGTATCAGCTGGATGCCACCGCCTATCCGGGCAACAGCGGCAGCCCCCTTTTCGATCCCGAAAGCGGTCGGGTGCTCGGCGTGCTCAACATGGTGTTCGTGAAGTCCACCAAGGAGAACATCCTGAGCGACCCTTCCGGCATCGCCTACGCGATTCCCGCCCGCTATCTGCGGGCGATGCTCGAGCGCCTGCAGTAGGGTCGCGAGCTCGCTGGAAAAGCGATCCCCGGGCCTCGAAGCTGCGGACGGTAGAATGCCGCTTCCACTCGCCCTTGTGCGGGAGCCCATCCGAACGAGGAGTAATGAGACATCCTGCGACAACCCAGTGCCGTTTTTTCGGCGCCGCCGTGTGGCCCGGATGGAGTGCAACGGAGTCCGGGGTCGGCCGCGGTCGTTTCGCCGTCGTCCCCGGATTCCGCGGGGGTTCCATCCGGGCTACGAGATCTCGCGGAGGGTGATCCAGTGAGCGCCAGGGAAGTCGTCGTCAACGACAAGATGCAGAAGGGCTACGTTTACCTGCTGAGCGAGCCCATTGGAAGGAACTTCCACGCCGATTTCCGGCCCGAGCTGACGCCCCGACAGATGCTCGAGCTCGGGGTGTTCGGCGGCAAGTACATGACCGACTGCCGCGGGGAATTCCCGGAAGACTGGTTCGAGAAGGCGAAGCTGTGTCCCGAGCGGCACGCTCCCGGGCTCAACTGCTTCGGGGTGAACGCCTCTCAGCCGCTTTCGGTATGGCGCGAGAAGGGCTGGATCTACGAGGATGATCCGCGTGGCTGGTTCCAGTGGTATTGCCGCTACTACCTGGGCCGCCGCAGTCCCGATGACGAACGCCAGATTGCGAGATGGGTGGCGGTCAGGCGGCATGCCGCGCAGATCCGGAAGCACTGCGCGCCGGGCGACACGGACTGCCGCCGCCGGCAACGCCAGGCGCTCCTGCACTGGGCCTACGACTCGCGCAGTCTCTGAGCGGTGGCGAGGGGCGCGCCCACCCCGGAAGGGCTGCCCGCTCCGGCTTTGGTCCCCCGCCGGGAATCGAAGTTGGCGGCATAGGCCAGTAGGTATGAGGGCGTAGCGTTTGCTGTTTGGCGATATGCCGTCGTTTGTACCGTCGCCGCGGCGGTCCTTGGCACAAAGAAGCCGGGTTGCCCCGGCCTCGTCGTTCCTCTTTCCGGTTCGTTCAGACCGTCTCGGCTACGGCATCCACGAGTTCGACCAGTTCCCATTCTCGGTCGGTCAGGGTGTCGTCAGCGAGCAGTTCCACCACCTCCGCCATCCAGCGGTCGGTGGCTTCCGCGTCGCCGTGGCACATCGCGTGCGCCTCGCGCATCAAACGGCGCTCTCTGGCGGTCATTCGCTTGCGGGCAAGGGCTTGGTCTAGCTGGGTGGCGTCCGCCCGCAGGAGGGCCGATACGAAGCGGTCGGCGCGGGTGTGAGAGGTGCGGGTGCGAGCGGTATGATGTGCGGTAGCCATGATGTTCATCTCCTAGTCGTTGGCATCGTGGTCAGGCGGGCGGGGTGTGCCAGCACTCCGTCTCGCCGCTCCTACCGTTTGGTAGGTACGTCCAGTGTCGTGCATCAGGCATTCCGGTGTCAAGTAATATCTATGCAAATCATATACTTGCATACGCATAAACACATCGCCTGCCGCCCCTTGACGCCTCGCCACTAGTGAAAGCCCGTGCGGCTTGACGGGGGTGGACCAAGCCCCACGCCGGGGTGGGTGGGGTTCGAGGTAGTGCTCTCACGATGGGGCAGAAGAATTCCATCCTGTTAAATGTTTGACATGCACGCGGTCCATTTCGGGGCTATCATGCTCGCAAGGCGTCGTGCTGAAGGACGCACTTACGGTGGAGCGCGGTCCGATGGAGCGAATCCCATGTTCGTGTGGCGGAGAGAACGAGCGCTGTTACAAGTGCGACGGGCGCGGATGGTACGAGGATCGGGATCCCGATAGCCCGCTCCGGCTCTCGTTGGCACCGCTGCCTGCGCCATCAACGCGCAAGCCAAGAGCCGCGAAACGGACGAAAAAGCCGAGCAGTTCGACGCAGCCCAAGAACTCGAATGCATCCGTTGTGGCGACGATGCCGCACACGGTGTCGACACCGAAGCGCCGCCGGATCGTGCTTGATAACCCCCTCCCTCCACCGCTCATACCTCCCGAGCGGATGCCGAAGCGGCTCCGTGCCTATGCGCGCCCCGCCGATGAGAGGCCACGAAAGGGTGCGGTCAGGCATGTTGTGCTGATCTACAAGGACATCGAGTTCGCGTGCACGTACGATCCTACCAGTCTCCAAGGAGCCCAGGACACTGAGGTTGCGGCCGAGTTCCTCGCGCGCCTTTTCTTGCTGGAGCGGGGGCGCTTCCTTGAAACACGCACGCTAAGAAAGCTCTCCATTCTCACACCCGCCACTGCAGATCTCTTCGTCGTGGATCGGACTGGTGATGTCGTGAAGTACGCCCTGACGCGAAATGGGATTCCGCGCCGGGTCGGCATCGTCCGCTCCGCGGTATCGCAGGCTAAGTCGAAGCGCCGGGGGAAGGATGTGGGGGAGCGCGGCCGGTTTGGTCGCGACCGAGCGGCGTCGACAGAGTCTCCCGCCGATGCGGTACGCCAAGCGGCCACACATCCAGGCCAGAGCGAGCGGGAGCTAGACGCGACGCGCGATTATTGGCGACTTCGCGATCATGGGCAGTTCGGTTCCTACCCGTCGCATGACGATTTCGACGAGTGAAAGGAGGATGTCCACATGGCCCTGTCAAGAGGTGAACAACGCGAGAAGGACGAAGCGTGGGCAAGGATCAAACGTGACTTTCAAGAACGGATGCGCGAGAAGTACGGGGCAGCTCCCACGGAGCGAGAAACGGGGCCCGGTCTCGGTAAGGCTGGCATGCGGATTGAGGAGCCGCTACAGGCGCCCGGTGAAGGCGCCTCAGGTACCACCTAGTTACCTCTCATCATCCATTCTGGACGCCGACAGCTTGCGCTCACCGGCATCGATGATATCAAGCACCTCGCGCAGCATGGCTTCCGCCCGCGCAATCTCGGGTGCCATGGTGACCCGCTGCTTCATCGCCGGTCCCGGCGGGACCGCCTTCGCACGCTTTCGCAAGTTGTCCGCCTTGGCGCACCACCGCGTATAGCTAGCGGCGATTTCCGCATTCCTGCCTGCGATCCGTTCCAGCCCCACGAGGGCGGGCTCAAGCCGCCGAGCGACCCACGAGGGGAGGTGCCCCGCGGAAAGCCACTGTCGCGCCGTGAAGCCCATGGCTCGCCCTTCCGCCGCGAAGCCCGTGAGCATCGCGTTCATGGCCGGGATGTCGGACTCGCGGAGGTGTTCGAGATGGTGCGCCGTCAGCTCACCGCAGAGCTGGGGCAGGACTTCTTCAATTTCGCGGATACGGTAGAGCCGCTCGCTATCCGGTCCATGAGGCAGTCGTCCGAACTCGGCGCGCCTAGCGGCGGCCTTCTTCGTCCGGTGGGCGGTGGCAAAGTTGACGATCCGGGCGGGGGGCGTGGTCATGATCTAGTCCTTATGTTGATCCTGCGGGGGAAACCAGAGCGCCGGAAATCCATCGTCGCCGTTCGACCAGTCGCGCTTGCGGCGAAAACCAAGCCTCCTGAGGGCCTTGCCGACGTCCCCGGCGCTGGGGTGCTGACGAGTGCGGCCGGCGAGTTGATGCACGAGCGGTGGGAGTCGGATGCCTTCGGCCTGGATGTGGTCGGGGATCTCGTCGAGGATCTTTTTCAGCCGGGCATCGAGCGGGCTGAGGCGTTCGCGCCAGCGGCGGGCCTTTTCGTCGGCTTGGCGCTGCTGTTCGAGGGCGTAGTCGTTGGCGAACTGGGTGTCGTGTGACAGGCTCGCGAGCATGTCGGTGATGACGGCAAGGCGTTTCATGTTGTACGGCTCCAGATGTGGTGATCGACGGTTGCCTCGGCAGCGCCTCGGCATTTGCCTCGGCTACCCGAATTGCTGAGGCACGACAAATCCCAGTCTTGGCGCGGCTTTTGTCCTTTTGCCTCAGCTGCCTCACCTCTTCTTCTAGTGGAGGAAGAATATGCAGAGGGATAGGAGTGTATGGGGCGGCTCACGCACGGGACCGGAGCTTGTCGAAAATTCGTGAGGCACGTGAGGCATCCAGCATTGGCGCGGGTTCTAGCCGAGGCACTGCCGAGGCAAATGCCGAGGCGGGTCCCTGCACGTGAGGCATGAAAGACCGCCGGTCACAGGCGCTTCTCCAACTCGGTGCGCCACGCGGCTTCCGGCTGCCCCTTCCAGTGGTCTGGACGAAGCAGCGCCAAGGCGCGCACCTTGCGGCCGCTGCTCAGCCTGACTTGGTTGTCGCGCCGATGGGCACCCATCCGCACAAGGACCTTGCCAACGACAGCGGCCGAAGGAGCCGCGCGAACGTGGGGGTACTCCACCATGAACCGACTGGTCAGCTCTTCGGCGGTGGCGATCTCACGCCCCAGGGGAATCGAGCCACTGATGATGTCGTGCGCCCATCGGTCCAAGTCCGACCGGCTCGCCTCGATCATCGCGCGCTTGGCCTCGGTGACCGGCGCCCGCCCCTTCGGGTCGAAACCGGCGATATCGAGGTTCTGGAGGTAGTGCAGCAGGTGAGCCGAGCCGCCCCCTTCGCGCCACGCGAGAAACTCCCGCTTGAGCGATTCGGGCAGCGGGCCGGACACAGCCTCGTAAACGGCAAAGCGCCGGTCGTGATCGTTCAGGAACATCCCGTCCGCATGGTTGGACAGGAACACGAGGTTCATCAGGTTGTCCACCACGCGCTTCGGCTGCCCCTTGTCGTGGGTGCGCAGGGTGGTGCCCGTCACCCAGAGCTTCAGCCGGTCGCTAGTCTTGTCGCTCTTGGATGCGCGGATTTCGTCTGCAATAACGAAGACTGTTCCGGGAATCCAGCCGGTGAAGGTGTCATCGACTTCCGACTGGCCGATGAGCGCGAAGTGGTAAGGGCTGAACAGGGTGCCGATGGTCTCGAACAGCAGATTCTTCCCGACCCCCTGATGGTTCGACCACACCACGAGGCTGACGAACATCTTGATGCCCGGGTGCTGGATGAGGTGGGCAAGCCAGAGCAGCGGGAAGCGTTCGTCCCCGAAGATCCAACGGTAGAGCCTCAAAAACGGTTCGACGTTGCCGGGCGCCGGCTGGATGGTGAAGCCCGCCCAGTCGTTCAGGCAGTTGTCGACGGTAACTTCGGGTTCTCCAGGCCGGGTTACCACTGCCCGATGTTGCCGGCGCCCCCCGCTCGCCAGATACAGTACGCCAACCGAGACATCCTTGGTCCCGTTCCGCCCATTAGGCACGGACCGCGTGTTGTTGGCGTGAGCGAGCTTGAATTTCTCGGGTGAGATGAAGTCGCGGTGCAGAATGCGGTAGATGCCGGCCTCTTGGTCGATCCATGCGTACAGCAAGCGCATTTCCTGAAGCCAATCCGCATGCTCGCCACCGACATGCCCGCGAGGATCAACCCACCCGTTCTGTTTGGCGTAGTGAAAGAGGGTGGCGATGGTGATAGCACCATCCTTGGCCGAGTTCCAGAGCTTTTCCACGGCCGCCCTGCCATATTGCCCCGGCGCCGATTGGCTCCACCTGTCGAAAAGCTCGAGACCGCACGCCCAGCCAAGGCTATGGAGCGCGAAACCGATGTCCCGCCAGACCGGGTAGTCGCAGTCCGCCGGGATTGCGCGAAGCGCCGATTCGATCAGCTCGACATTCTCGGGGATCTCCGGCAGGTCCGCAGCACCGGTCCCGCTCTTCCAGACGTCGCCGGAGTCGAAGGCGACAAACGCAGGCGCTACGGCCAGTTCGCCAAACCACTCATGCACCAGCGCCAGCAATTCGGAGCCGACATGTCGGATTGCGCCCCGCCCCCGGCCGGTGATCGTCAGAAACCTTCCGCCCGAATACAGCTCCCGCCCGTTCTTGTTTCCGCCCTTGATCGGCTCGGTATGGAGCACGAAGAACCGAAGCCCCGTTCCCGACGGTGACACTTCGCAGTACGGCCGCCCGAGGCGCAAAAGGGCCTCGGTAGCGTGAGCCGAGATAGACCGTTTCCCATCCGCCTTCTCAACTACACACTGGTCGATGTCGCCACCGATCAGGTAGAGCGGGCGCCCCGCTTCATCGAAGGCAATCGGCTCGCGCTCGTTGGGCAGATCGAACGCGATGCCGGCAAGACGCCCCGTCTCGTATGCCTCACACACCTCATGAAAAGTGAAGTGATTCGCGGCGGCGTGCGCGTTGCACGCCTTGTACGTCCTCACGTTAACCGGGATCTTTTCATAACGGCCCGACCCGTCGGCTTTCGCGGCCCCCTTAATCCATCCCAGCCAGCGCGGCTGTTCCCGCAGCAGCGCCGGGACACCTTCAAACTTAGGGCGCAGGGCCGGGAGTTCCGCCACTGCGACGCGGTCGGGGATGGAACTGGTAAAATTGTCGGCGTGATCTTCAACGCCGGGCACCTTCTTCGTGAGGGGGCCGGCGTTTTTCATTTCGACACCCCGGCCATGCGGTTAGCGAGCCACTGCTCGATGTCGGCCTCGCTCCACGCGCTCGCGCGCTCACCGATCTTGAAGGGGGCGGGAAACTTGCCGGCGGCAATGTCACGGTAAACGGCAGCGCGGGACTTGCCGGTGCGGTCGAGCACCTGAGGGAGGCGCAGCGCGCGGCGGGGTTGCTGCGTGGGGACTTGCTGGTTCATCTTGGGCTCCTAGGTGACGTCCTGCGCGGGAATGCTCGCAGACTGCATCAATGCAGCATTTCGTGCACCTAGCGCCGAAGTACTAGTTTTTCGCCCAACTTCGGCGTTGTATCTTCTGTGTTCTCCTGTGAATCGGGATGAAGTTCGGGAGAGGAGGACGGCGCGCCCGCGCCCGAAGCTCGTTTGTTGTGTGAAAACAACAGTCTCAGTTTTGTTTGCCTTACGCCGCATCCTTCCGCATCGGAATGACGTTCGCGCCCGAAATGAGTGAATCGACGTAGTCCGCCCACGCCTGCATTAACGACCGCCGTTCCGCCATGAACTCGGCCATGTGCGAATAAGCGCCGAACACTTGATCTCGCTCGCGGTGGGCGAGCTGGCGGTCGATCACTTCCGGCTTGAAGCCCAGTTCCAGAAGTCCGCCCGTTGCCGTCGCGCGGAAGCCGTGGCCCGTTACCTCGTCGGCGGCGTAGCCCATCGCGCGCAGGGCAGAGTTCAGGGTGCCGTCCGAGATCGGGCGGGTATGATCGTTGCGATTCGGGAAAACGAGGTCCTTGTGTCCGCTGTACTCGTGCAGCTCGCGGAAAATCTCGGTCGCTTGCCTGGAGAGGGGAACGACGTGCTCCTCGCCCATCTTCATGCCGACAAGGCCGCGCGCCCGGTCCCGCTCGCCGGGTATGACCCACTCGCCCCGGTCGAGGTCGATCTCGCACCACCGCGCTCCCCGCAGCTCCGCAGGGCGCACGAAGACGAGCACGAGCAGGTGCAGCGCCAGTTTTACCGGCCTGGAGATACGCACCGCGTCCAGCCGGATGAAAAACTCCCGCAGCTCCCGGGAGTGCAGCGCCGGTCGGTGCGATGCCTTCTGGGTCTTGAGCGCCTTGTGCAGGCCCTGAACCGGGTTTGATTCAACCCGCCCGGTGGCGATGGCGTAGAGAAACACGTCGCTAACGCGCTGGCGCACTCGCTTCAGCGTTTCAAGGGCGCCGCGCGCTTCGATCTTCTTCAAGGCGGCGAGCACTTCGGCCGCGGTGATCTCGGCCACCGGTCGGCGACCGAGGGCCGGGAAAATGTCCGCTTCCAACGAGGCGAGTACCTTGTCGGCGTAGGTCTGCACCCAGTCGTGCTGCTTCTGCTCAAACCACTCACGCGCGACCGCTTCTAGGGTGCTCGCTGCACGGGTTGCACGAGCGATCTTGTCGTCCTTGCGCCGCTGCCCCGGGTCGATACCGTCACAAAGCAGGCGTCGCGCCTCGTCGCGCCGTTCTCGAGCCTTCTTGAGGCCGATCTCGGGATAAACGCCGAGCGCAAGCGTCTTGCGCTTGCCAGCGTAGCGGTAGTCCATGCGCCAGTACTTCGCGCCGTTAGGATGAATGAGTAAATAAAGCCCTTTCTCGTCACTCAACTTCTGCGGCTTCTCGGTGGCCTGCGCCTGCCTGCATCTAGTGTCGGTCAGCATCTTGGACTCCTCGCCTGTGACGGTACATCGGAAGCGGGCTGCTGGCGGTATCTGGAATGTGCCGTCCGGTGTACCGTCAGTGCAGTCGCGCTGTTATGCGACGAGTCTAGATTGTTTGCGACGGGGTCACAAGCGAAAAACCCCGCGAAAATGCGGGGTTCATCTGGTGCCTGATGCAGTGTGAGACGGTGTGGGAAGTGCTGCGATATTCGGTGTGGTCCCCCCGCCGGGAATCGAACCCAGATCTAGCGCTTAGGAGGCGCTCGTTCTATCCATTGAACTACGGGGAGAAGGGCGCAATTCTAGCCCGTTGCGCGCGCGCTACCAAGGGTCGCGGGCTTTGGGCGGGGGCGTCGGGCCGGTAGAATCGGCTGTTTCCATTCCCTGATCCGCTCATGCCGCTTCTTTCCGTCGACGATGCCTGCCTCGCCTTCGGGCACGTGGATTTGCTCGATCATGCCGGCTTCCAGCTCGATACCGGCGAGCGGGTTGCGCTGATCGGGCGCAACGGCTCCGGCAAGTCGAGCTTCCTCAAGGCCCTGGCGGGGATTGCCGCGCTCGACGACGGCACGATCTGGCGCCAGCCGGGCCTCAAGGTGGCCTACGTGCCCCAGGAGCCCGATTTCGCCCTCGATCGCGATGTCTTCGCCACCATCGCCGACGGGCTGGGCGATGCGGCGCGCCTCCTGGTGGCCTGGCACGAGGCGATGCATGCGCTCGCCGAGCACTCGGATGCCGAGGCGATGGCGAAGGTCGACGCCCTGCAGCACGAGGTCGAGGCGGCCGGCGCGTGGCGCCTCAACCAGCGCGTCGAGGAAGTCCTGGTGCGCCTCGGGCTTGCCGGCGACGCCATGGTGTCCAGCCTGTCCGGCGGCGGGGTGAAGCGGGTGGCGCTTGCCCGCGCGCTGGTGGGCGATCCCGAGCTGCTGCTGCTCGACGAGCCCACCAACCACCTCGACCTCGACGGCATCGAGTGGCTGGAGGGGCTCATCCGCGATTTCCGCGGCGCGGTGGTGGTGATCACCCACGACCGGGTCTTCCTGGACAACGTCGCCACCCGCATCGTCGAGCTCGACCGCGGCAAGCTCGCCAGCTTCCCCGGACGCTACACCGACTACCAGCGCCGCAAGGCCGACGAGCTGGAGGCCGAGTCCAAGGCCAACGCGCGCTTTGACAAGCTGCTGGCGCAGGAGGAGGTGTGGATCCGCAAGGGCGTCGAGGCCCGGCGCACCCGCAACGAGGGCCGGGTGCGGCGCCTGGAGGCGCTGCGCCGCGAGCGTGCCGCCCGCCGGGACCGGCTCGGCGACGTCAAGCTCGCGGTGGACAAGGGGGGCGAGAGCGGGCAGATGGTGGCCGAGCTCACCCACGTCACCAAGCGCTTCGGCGACCGCGTCGTCGTACGCGACTTCTCCACCCGCATCCTGCGTGGCGATCGGGTGGGCCTCATCGGGCCGAACGGCGCCGGCAAGACGACCCTGCTGAAGCTCATCCTCGGCGAGCTGGCGCCGGACGAAGGCGGCGTGCGGCGCGGCACCCGCCAGTCCGTGGCCTACTTCGACCAGCTGCGCACCCAGCTCGACCCCGAGCTCCCGCTCACCGAGGTGATCAGCCCCGGCTCGGACTACGTGGAGATCGGTGGCGAGCGGAAACACGTCATCGGCTACCTGGGCGACTTCCTGTTCGCGCCGCAGCGTGCGCGCTCGCCTGTGAAGTCGCTCTCGGGCGGCGAGCGCAACAGGCTGCTGCTCGCGCGCCTGTTCGCGCGGCCGGCCAACGTGATGGTGCTCGACGAGCCCACCAACGACCTGGACATCGAGACGCTGGACCTGCTGGAGGAGCTCCTCGCCGGCTACGACGGCACGCTCTTCCTGGTGAGCCATGACCGGGCCTTCCTCGACAACGTCGTGACCCAGGTGATCGCCGCCGAGGGCGACGGGGTGTGGCGGGAGTACGCCGGCGGTTACGCCGACTGGCAGCGGGTGCGGCAGGAGTCTGCCGCACGCGAGGCCGAGCGTGCCCGCGCCGCAGTTGCCGCGCCCAAGCCGGCCGCGCCCGCCCAGCCCAAGCCGGCGGCGCGCGGCGGCCGGCTGTCGTTCAACGAGAAGCGCGAGCTCGAGCAACTGCCCGACCGCATCGCCGCCCTCGAGGCGGAGCAGGCAGCGCTGCAGATGCGGCTCGCGGACCCGATGCTGTATCAGCAGGCCCCGCAGGAGGTGGCGCAGTGCTCGGCCCGGCTGGACGCCCTTGAAGGCGAGATCGAGGCGGCAATGCTGCGCTGGGAGGAGCTCGAGACGCGCGCGGGCGGCTGATTCGCCGCAGACGGCCCGACGGGGGCGGATCTGCGTCACAGGCGGTTCAGCGCCTTCCCGGATTCCGCTGGGGCTCCATCCAGGCTACGAGTCGCCCTGGTTCGCGACGGTGGCGATCAGAACGCGGTGACGCGATGGAACCACGCCGCCGCGCCGGCCGAGCCGAGGAAGACGACCAGGTGCACGCCGGCCCAAAGGCGATAGCGGCGGGCAATGCCGGCCGGATCGAGGTCGGAGATGAGATAAAGGCGCCCCTCGGGCCTCCGCATCACGTGGGCCTCGGGCGCCGAGAGCACTTCATGGCGGCGCTTCAGCACCTCGCGCTTGGCCTGGGCGCGCGCGAGCTCCCATTCCCGAACGTCGATCTCCCCGTTGCCGTCAAGGTCGAAGCGCGCGAGCAACTCGTGCCGCCGCGCCTTCCAGTGCGCCAGCAGCTCTCGCACCTGGCCCGCCACGTCGAGTTCGGGGGCGATGCTGCCGAGGGTGGTGAACTCGCCGATCGCATACACCGGGTCGTTGGCCAGCAGCGACCACTGGGTCTGGCGCAGATCGCCCCGGTGGAACACGTCGCGCCGGCGTACCAGCATCTCCGCCCCGTCCGGATCGACCGCGCACATGCCGCTGCCGTCGTCGAGCAGGAAGGAGGCGTCGCTCTCGACCGTGTCCACGTCCTGCCACTTGCCGTCGCTGTCGCGGCGCTCGGTCTTCAGCCGGTACCACAGGACAGGCAGCCCGTTGATCGGGGAGAGCACCGGCGTGCCGTCCAGCGGCCGGCCGTGGCCGCGCAGCTCGGTATAGCCCTGGGCGGCCGAGGCGATCCGCGAGGTCGGCGTGTCCAGGATGAGCCGCGCATGCTGAACGGAGCGCAGCCAGCCGTAGAGGCCGGTCGCCATCAGGGCCGCCAGGCCGCCGAGCCAGCCCCAGGCGGTGTCGATGGCGGCGGCCGTGGCGATGATCGCCACCTGCAGCCCGGGCAGGGCGATGTTGGCGCCGTCGCGGCGCAGGCGCACGAGCATGGCCGGCTGTCTCCGCCCCCGCGCGTCAGGTGCCGAACAGGGCCTTCAGGTCGACGTCGGCCTTCTCGGCGTTCGCGAACTGCAGCAGCGGCTGGGACGCGAACTGGAAGAGCCGCGCCACGATGAGGTCGGGGAACTGCTCGATGCGCACGTTGTGCACGTTGACCGACTCGTTGTACCACTCGCGCCGATCGGCGATGCCGTTCTCCAGCGCGGTGATCCGCGTCTGCAGCTGCATGAAGTGCTCGTTCGCCTTGAGCTCGGGATAGGCCTCGACCACCGCGAAGATCTGCCCGAGCCCCGCTCGCAGCATGCCTTCGGCCTGGCCGAGGGCCGGCACGTCGTGCTTTTCGCGTGCCGCCGCCACGCGCGCGCGGGCTTCGGTGACGCGCTGCAGCGTCTCCTGCTCGAACTGCTTGTACTGGCGGCATACCTCGACGAGCTTGGGCAGTTCGTCGTGGCGCTGCTTGAGCAGCACGTCGATGTTGGCCCAGGCCTTGGCGACGTTGTGCTTGAGCTGGACGAGGCCGTTGTAGACCACGACGAAATAAAGCACGACGACAACCGCGACGCCGAGAACGATCGCGCTCGTGATGCTCATGTTGTCTTCTCCCCTGTATTGGTCGGTTTCATGAATCCGATCGGTCCTGCGATCACTCGGTATCGGCCGCCGGCAGGAAGCGCGGCATCACCTCGGCGGGCACACCCAGGCGGATGAGCAATTGCTCGCGCCCCAGATGCAGCAGCTTCTCGAGCTCCGCCAGGTCGTCGGCGAGGGCCGGATCGTCCCAGCCGCGCGCGAGGTGCCGCGCAAAATCGGCCGCGAGGCGTACGTTGCGCACCCGCGGGTGGTCGGACTGGTCTTCCTGCATCAGCCAGACGAGAAGATCGGGCAGCTGCCAGTTCCTCACCAGGGCGAGCTGGATTTCTCGTGCCGTCACGCCGAACACGGTCTGCTGTGCGACCGTGCTGCGCAGGCTGCGGTCGGCCTGCTGCAGGTCGTGGACCCGCTGGGTGAGCGCCGGGGCGACGGTCCAGCACATGATCTCGGTCACTTCGTGGAGCAGGGCCGCCACGGTTACCTCCTCCACGTCCAGGTCGTGACGGATGACGGCCCACTCGCGGGCGTAGTGAGCAGCCTTGCGCGCGCGGTTGATGACCTTGAGCACGCCGACCAGTGCCCGCGGGTGGCCCGCGAGCCGCTCCTCGAGGGTCGGCAGGTCGCTGAAAGTCTCGAAGAAGGGCGTCACCCCCATCATCATGATGGCGCGGTCGATGGTGGTGATGTCGTGGTTCTGGGCGCGCCCGCGATGGGCCTGCAGCCAGGTGAGGATGCGCACCGTCATGAGCGGGTCGGCCAGCACCACCGAGGCCACCCGCCGCCCGCTCACCGAATCCTGCTGCATGCGCAGGGCCTCCAGCTCGCGCACGGTATGGCGCAGCACCGGCAGGTCCTGGGCGCAGATGAACTCGACATAGGCGTCGACCGATTCGAGCGGGGTATCGAGCAGGGCCATAACAATGTCGACCAAACGTTTCGTTACACGATTATCGGCTCGCCAGTCGCCGAAATGAAGAGCGTTCGCCGGATAGCGAAAAGAACGGCGGTTCGATTGGCTATAATCGCCGGGGTCGATGCCGGCCGCCGTTGTCGAACTTGCGAGGAATTTCCGTGGAAAATACTCCGTTCAAAGCCTTCCTGATCGAACAGGACGAGAACCGGCAGGTGAAGAGCCGAATGGGAACGCTCACTCCCGACAGGCTCGATGCGGGCGAAGTGCTGATCCGCGTCCATTACTCGAGCATCAACTACAAGGACGCGCTGGCGGCTACCGGTGCGGGCAAGATCATCCGTCGTTTTCCCTGCGTGGGCGGCATCGACCTCTCCGGCGAGGTGGTGGAGAGCGCGGACCCGCGCTTCGCGCCCGGCGCCCCGGTGATCGCCACCAGCTTCGACATCGGTGTCTCGCACCACGGCGGCTATGCCGAGTACGCGCGCGTCCCCGCCGGCTGGGTGGTCCCGCTGCCGGCCGGGCTCGATCTCTTCGAGGCCATGGCGCTCGGCACCGCCGGCTTCACCGCCGCGCTCGGCATCGTGCGCATGGAGGACAACGGCCTGGCGCCGGACAACGGCCCGGTGGTGGTGACGGGGGCCACCGGCGGCGTGGGCGGACTCGCCATCGACATGCTCGCGCGCCTGGGCTACCACGTCGTCGCGCTCACCGGCAAGGAAGCCGAGGCCGGCTACCTCGAGATGCTCGGCGCGGCGGAGATCCTGCCGCGCAGCACGATCGACTTCGACAAGGTGCGTCCGCTGGAGGGCGCGAAATGGGCCGGCGCGGTGGACAACGTCGGCGGCAAGATCCTGCACTGGGTGCTCGCCACCATGAAGCAGGCCGGTACCGTGGCGAGCATCGGCAACGCGGCGAGCTTCAACCTGGAGACCACCGTGTTCCCCTTCATCCTGCGCGGTGTGAGCCTGCTCGGGGTGGATTCGGGCTACATGGGCTTCCCCACGCGCCAGCGGGTATGGGAGCGGCTCGCAACCGACCTAAAGCCGCGCCACCTCGCCGCCGTTACCCGCACCATCGCCTTCGACGATCTGCCGGGGGCGTTCGATGCCTACATTCGCGGAGAGGTGAAGGGCCGTACCGTCGTGCGGATCGGCGCTTGATCCGCTCATCAGGAGATTCCCGGCGATGAGCCAGGAGGAGAATCACCCGCTGCCGAAGGTGCTGATCGTCGACGACTCGCGCATGGTGCGGGCGTCGCTCATCAAGCTCATCCGGGGGCGTTTCGAGTTTCGCGAGGAGGTCGACGGCGAGGCCGGCTGGCAGGCGCTGCTGATCGATCCCACCATCCAGCTGGTGCTCTCGGACATCGGCATGCCGGGCCTGGACGGCTACGGACTGCTCGAGCGTATCCGCGGCTCCAAGATCGCGCGCATCCACGACGTTCCGGTGATCATGATCTCCGGCGAGGAGGACGACGCGGTGCGCGAGCGCGCCCGTCGTCTCGGCGCCAACGACTTCATCACCAAGGGCATCGGTTCGGCCGAGCTCGTGGCGCGGCTCGATTCGCTCACCCGGCTGGGCCAGGCGCAGCGCGAACTGGAGGAAAGCCGCGCCGCCCTGGCGCGCCAGAGCCCGGTCGATCCGGTGTCGGGGCTCGCCACCGAGTCCTATCTCAACATGCGCGGGGCCCAGGAGCTCGCCCGCGCGCGCCGCCACCAGACCGAGATCAGCGCGATGGTGATCGAGATCGATCACTACGAGCAGCTGACCGAGTGGCACGGCACCCACGTCGCCCAGCTCGTCACCCGCAAGCTCTCCAAGATCCTGGCTACCAAGGTGCGCCAGGAGGACACCGTCACCCAGCTGACCGACGCCCAGTTCGCGGTGCTCTCGCCCAGTACCGACCTCCTCGGCTGCTGCGCCTTCGCCCTGCGCATGCAGAAAGCGATGGAAAAGCTGGTGATGACCTACCGCGAGGAGCGTATCCGCATCAGCGTCACCGTGGGCGTGGCCAGCTCCTCGGTGGACGGCATGCAGACGGTGAGCCATCTGATCGGGGTGGCGGTGCAGCGCGCCCAGGCCGGCAAGCAGATGGGCGGCAACCGGGTGATCGGGGATCAGGGCGAGGTGCGCCCGGAGATGGTGGAGCGGCTGCTGAAACAGCCGATGAGCATCGATCACGCGCTCGCCCAGCTGCGCCTGGGCGACGCCGCCGAGGTCGTCGAGCGCCTGCCGGAAGTGCTCTCCACGCTGCTTCCGCTGCTCGAATTGGTAGAATCACGCCTTCACTGCGGTATCCCGATCGAGAATCTCAGGAAGTACAAGACGGAATCGGAGAGCGGCAGCGGGGCGATGGAGAGCAGCTGAAGTACCACTACAACCAAAAACACAACAAGAGCAGCAGTCGGGGGTGCGTCGGAGCGCCGCGAGGTGGTTCCGGGTGGCACCCGAAAGAGTCGTTTGCAATGAAGGGAAATTGAAGGGAGAGGATGCTCATGACGACGTACAAGGAGTTCCACCGCCGTTCCATCGAGAAGCGTGACGAGTTCTGGGCCGAGCAGGCCGGGCTCGTGCATTGGAACAAGCCGGCGGAACAGATCTGCGATTTCTCCAACCCGCCGTTCGTCAAGTGGTTCAAGGGCGGCGAGACCAACCTCTGCTACAACGCGGTCGACCGCCACGCCGCCAAGCGCCCGAACGACCGCGCGCTGATCTACATCTCCACCGAGACCAACGAGGAGAAGATCTACTCCTTCGCCGAGCTGCAGCGCGAAGTCGAGCGCATGGCCGCGATCTACCAGGATCTCGGCGTGAAGAAGGGCGATCGCGTGCTGATCTACATGCCGATGATCGCCGAGGCGGCCTTCGCCATCCTCGCCTGCGCCCGCATCGGCGCGATCCACTCGGTGGTGTTCGGCGGCTTCGCGGCGGGCTCGCTCGCCACCCGTATCGACGACGCCAAGCCGGTGCTGATGGTCAGCTCGGACGCCGGCATGCGCAACGGCAAGCCCGTGCCCTACAAGCATCTGGTGGACGAGGCGTGCAAGCTCGCCGAGTTCCCGCCGGCCAAGGTGCTGATCGTCGATCGCGGCCTCGACAAGGGCTTCCCCAGGGTCGAGGGGCGCGACGTGGACTACGCCGAGCTGCGCGCCAAGCACATGGACGCGAAGGTGCCGGTGACCTGGCTCGAGTCCTCCGAGCCCAGCTACATCCTGTACACCTCCGGCACCACCGGCAAGCCCAAGGGCGTGCAGCGCGACACCGGCGGCTACGCCGTGGCGCTCGCCGCCTCCATGAAGCACATCTTCACCGGCTTCGAAGGCGAGACCATGTTCTCGACCTCGGACATCGGCTGGGTGGTGGGCCACAGCTACATCATCTACGGCCCGCTGATCGCCGGCATGGCCACCGTGATGTACGAAGGCACTCCGCTGCGCCCGGACGCCGGCATCTGGTGGAAGATCGTCCAGGAGCACAAGGTGAACGTGATGTTCTCCGCGCCCACCGCGGTGCGCGTGCTCAAGAAGCAGGACCCGGCCTTCCTCAAGAAGTACGACCTGTCCTCCCTCAAGCACCTCTTCCTCGCCGGCGAGCCGCTGGACGAGACCAGCCACAAGTGGATCATGGACGAGCTGGGCATCCCGGTGATCGACAACTACTGGCAGACCGAGACCGGCTGGCCGATGCTCGCCATCTGCCGCGGCGTCGAGGACAGCAAGATCAAGCTCGGCTCGCCCGCCTTCCCGGTGTACGGCTACGACCTGCGCATCTTCCGCGAGGACGGTAGCGAGTGCGGCGCCAACGAGAAGGGCATCGTCGGTATCGTCCCGCCGCTGCCGCCGGGCTGCCTGTCCACCGTGTGGGGCCAGGACGAGCGCTTCGTGTCCACCTACTTCAGCCTCTTCAAGGACCCGGTGGTGTACTCGTCGTCCGACTGGGGCATCAAGGACGAGGAGGGCTACCACACCATCCTCGGGCGCATGGACGACGTCATCAACGTCGCCGGACATCGCCTCGGCACCCGCGAAATCGAGGAGGCCATCCAGGCCCACACCGCGATCGCCGAGGTGGCCGTCGTGGGCGTGGCCGACGAGGTCAAGGGCCAGATGCCCATGGCCTTCGCGGTGGTGAAGGACGCCTCGACGGTCGATACCGCCGAGAAGCGCGCCGCCCTCGAGAAGGAAGTCATGAAGACCGTCGACAGCCTGCTCGGCGCCATCGCCCGCCCGGGCCGGGTGCACTTCATCTCCGGTCTGCCCAAGACCCGCTCGGGCAAGATGCTCCGCCGCTCCATCCAGGCGCTCGCCGAAGGCCGCGATCCGGGAGATCTCACCACCATCGACGATCCCTCCACCCTGGAGCAGATCCGCGCCGCGTTGACGGCCTGACCCGGTCTCGCATGGTGAAAGGGCCCGCGCTTCGGCGCGGGCCCTTGTCGATTACCGTGGAAGTCGACGCACTCCGCGTCGGTGGGTCAGCGATCCGACAGCCACGCGCCGCCCGCGCGGCGCTCGTAGTCCGCCTCGATCTCCTCGCGGATCACCCGCCACATGGGCTTCACCAGGAAGCGCATGCCCTTGATGATGCTCTGCACGTCCATCATTGAGGGAATGCGCGTCCCGCGGTGCTCGACCGGATCGCCGATCTGCGTCACCGCCACGCCGAGCTTCGCGAAGTGCGAGGCGAGCCGCGGCTCGGTGAGGACGAACAGGGTCTCCACGCCGCTGCGGGCGGCGAGCGCGATGGCGCCGAGGTAGAGTCCGATCGGGATGTACGGAAAGCGGGGATGCACGATGCTCCCGCCGAAGTCCTCGTCGTGGATCGGGGTTCGATCGACCTGGTCGGCGCGGCGGCGGCGGAAACGCGACCGCACCGCCAGGCGCGAGACCTCCGCGATGCGATCGCGCGGCAGGCGTGCCGGGTCGACGATCGAGCGTTTCAGCGACCTCGCGCAGGTGCGCTCGAAGGGCAGCAGCTCCTGCGGATCGCCGGGGCGGGCAAGTACCAGCCGCGTACAACCTACCGGCTCGTGGGGCGCCGAGCTCGTGCGCAGCAGGCAATGCAGGCTCTGCGCATCGTACTCGTCGCTCTCGCGGCGGTCGGGACGGACCGGCTCGAAGCCGAGCTCCTCGCAATAGACCTCGTGCCGGATGCGATACACCTCGTCGCGCAGCGTCTCGTCGAGCGCCGGGTGGATTTCGAAGTATTTCCTGAAACCGTGGCCGAGGTTGAATCGGTCGAACAGCTGCATGATGGTCTCTCGGGCTAGGTGCCCTGACGCAGGGCGTCAACGATCGGGGTGGCCGACACGCGCCGGGCCGGGAAAATCGCGGCCAGGACCGTGGCGGCCACCCCGATCAGAAAGGCGGTCAGCACCAGTTGCGGAACGATCCGTATGTAGGCAGTGTAGCCCACATTCGCGTTGGGCGGAGGCGGCATGTCTATGCCGATGGCAGAGATGACGATTGCGAGAACCATGCCGGCGGCGGCGCCCAGCGCGGCACCCATGAAACCCAGCATGACGTTCTCGAGAAGGATGAGCCGGAACACGTCGTACTTGCGGTTGCCCAGGGCCTGCAGGGTACCGAACTCGGACAGCCGCTCGAAGGCGGCCATGTTCACGCTGTTGGCGACCGACAGGATCACCATCAGCAGGATGATGAGCTGCAGCACGCCGAACTGCCGGTCGTAGAGCTGGCGCGTCTTGTCGTAGAAGTCGGAGAGCTGGCGCCAGCTGCGGGCCTCCAGGCGCTCGGGATCGAGCAGGGCGCGGATGGCCGCGAGGGCCTCGTCGGTGTCTTCGGTGCGATGCAGGCGGGTGACCAGCACGTTGGCCCCGTCGGTGAGGAGAAGCTCGCGGGCGGCGGCAAGGGGTATGCGGACCGCCCGTGCATCGAAATCGCGCGAAAAGCTCTGGAAGACGCCCACCACTTCCAGGTCGAGCGTGTTCATGGCGCCCTCGCCGGTGCTCACCACCAGCGTGACCGCATCGCCCGGGGAGAGCCCCAGCGTTTGGGCCACGCCCTGGCCCAGCAGCACGCCGAAGCTGTCCTCGTCGGTCAACTGGCGGCCGGCAGTGATCCTCACATAGGTGCCCAGCCGCGCCTCCTTGTCCGGCTCGACCCCTTCGCCGATGATGGCCAGGTCGCGCCGGCCGTTGTTGAGCAGGCCGGAGAAGTTGAGCCGGGCCGCCACCTCCGCCACCTGCGGCAGCGCGGCGATGCGCGCCGCCTGCGCCTCGGCGTCCTCGATGAGGTACTTGTCGGGCTGGCGCGTGCCGCGCTCGATGAAGTCCTTGCGGAACGTCTGCACGTGGCCGGTCTGGGAGTGGATGATGGCCTCGCCCAGCTGGAAGAAGATGTCCTGCACGAAGCCGCCCGCGAGGATGAGACCCGCCACGCCGAAGGCGATCGCGGCGAGCGTCATGGCGCTGCGCACCTTCTGGCGGAACACGTTGCGCAGCGCGAGCTTGAACAGGATGTCGTTCATCGCTGGTGGCGCAGGGCGTCGACGATGTTCATGCGCGAGGCCTTCCACGCGGGAAACACGCTCGCCGCCAGCGTGGTGACGAAGGCGAGGAGAAAGCCGTCCAGCGCCAGCGAGGGCGGGATGGCGATTTGGCCGATGTAGCCGCGCGCCATGCCCGGCGGCGGCGGCATGGGGATGCCGATGGCCGAGATCGCCTCGCCGAGCACGAATCCCAGCGCCACGCCCAGCACGCCCCCTGCCAGCCCCAGCAGCGCGCCCTCCCACAGGAAAAGCCGCAGGATGCCGCGGCGGGGCACGCCGATCGCCATGGAGGTGCCGATCTCGTTGGTGCGCTCGATTACCGCCATGGACAGCGTGTTGGTGATGCTGAGGACGACGATGAGCGCGATCAGCAGGCGCACGACGCCCACCTGCCGGGAGAAGAGCTCCACCGTCTTGTTGTAGAAGTCCGCGAGCTCGGACCACAGGACGATCTCGTACTCGTCGCCGGGCAGCCGCGCGGCGAGCCCGGCGGCCACGTCCGCGGTATCCGGAGTGTCCGAGAGCAGCACCACCCATGTGGTCGAGCCTTCCACGCGCATCAGCTCCCGCGCCGCGCCGATCGGCACGCGCAGCACGGTGTCGTCGTAGGCCTGGGTCTTGGTCGCGAAGATGCCGGTGACGAGAAGCTCGACGGCGTTGAGCGAGCCGGTGGCGGTGGTCCCCAGCAGCACGACGGACTGGCCGGGCCGGACACCGAGATTCCCTGCGAGCCCCTCTCCCAGAATGGCGCAGCGTCCATCCGGGCAGGCCTGAAGGTCCTTGCCTTCCACGATGGTCATGGCGCGGCTGATCGGTGCCTCGCGCTCGGGGTCGATGCCTTCGCCGACGAAGGAAATGGTCGAGTCGCCCAGGCTCGCGAGCCCCGAGAAGGCGAGCCGCGGCGCCACGGTGACGATGCGCGGGTCGGTGGCGGCGAGCTTGTTTTCCTCACCCGCCGGCAGCATGTAGCGGTAGGGGTCGGCGCCGCCCTCGCGCAGGAAGCCCGGCCGGACGATCTGGATGTGGCCCAGCTGCGCGTGGATGGTCGACTCGCGCATGTCGTGGAAGATCCACTCGATGAAGCCGCCGGCGATCAGGTAGGCGACGATGCCGCCCACCAGGGTGAGCAGCGCGAGCAGCGTACGCCGCAGCTGGCGGGTGAGGTTGCGCGCGGCCAGGCGCAGGTCGGCAGCGAGTGTCTCCAGGCTCACGCGCTGCACGGGTACCTATGCGGTCGTCTGCGGTGCGGCCTCGCGCACCGGATAGCCGATCATGTAGGTGACGCCGATCGGCAGCCCGGGGATGCGCTGAACGCCGAACGACCAGTGGTACTGGTCGGCGCCGGGAATACCCTGCACCAGCTGCTCCAGCTCGCCGGGCGTGTAGGTGCGGAGGCAGGAAATGATGCCGTCGAACATCACGGTAAGCGGGATCGCTGGAATGACATAGGTCCAGAATAGCTTGGACAGGCGCAGGCCGCGATGAAAGGGTAGCGTCAGCAGCACGATGATGGGCGTAAAAAGCATGTACATCAACATCAGCGGATGGCGCTGGGTCGACTCGAACACCGCCAGCCCGCGCCGGTGAGCCACGGCGTCGTGAATGATGGCACGGGCGTTGTCCGGCGCGAAGTGGTGGAAGGACGAGAAGAGGGTGCGAAAGCCCGTCAGGCGTTCGGGTACGTGCTGAGCGGAGACCGGCTCGGACACGAAATCGATGTCTCCCGCGGACGCGGCCCGGGTCTGCTCGAGCGTGGTGACGTTGGGATAGAAGTCGGTCAGCAGCACCTTCGTCTCGCGCAATGCCCCATGGTTGGAGTAGCGCTTGAGCGCCAGCCAGGGTCCCCCCGCGCCGGCACACAGGTCGACCACCTCCTTGCTGCCGGTCCGCTCGAGGGCGCCGCCGAGCAGCGGGGCGATGGGCTCGAACAAATGCGCGCGCGAGACGATGAAGTTGAGAAAGTCGGTGACCCCGTCACGGATTACCTGGGGAAACCAGGGAAGGTCTTCCAGCTCCAGGAACTGGATGCGCTTCAGAAACGGCGTAATGGTGTCCATGTTGTTCTTGAGAGCGCGGGGCGCTGGTTCATTGATCTTCGTCCAGCGTTGCGGCAGGCACCGGACGCGCGCGATCGCTCCGAGGGCGCGCCGTTGGGCGCGCGACGGCCGGGCCTGTCGTCGGGTGCATCGGGCGCAGCGGACGGACGCCGCGTGCGCCAAGAGGGCATGAGTCACCCGTACCGCAGGCGCGTACGGGTATCTGGGGGGATTGACCCCATCGTACCCCTACCCTAAACGCCGTAGCGACCGGGTGAGAGGATACCGTGTGGATCGAGCGCGGTCTTGATCAGGCGCACGAATTCCCAATGTTCGGGAGCCTTTTTCTGCAGCCAGTCCATGGCGTCCGTCCCCACGCGGTAGGGCGCGAGGCCGCGCGCGAGCGCTTCGTCGAGCAGTTGCCGGTGGGCGGTGCGGGCTCGCTCGACCTCGGCCGGGTCGCGGGGGTCGAAGAGCAGCGGTACCGTGCTGTCGAAGCAGCGCTCGTTCACCGAGGTGAGCGTGATGAGGGGTTCCAGGCGATGACGGCGCATGGTCTCGGCCGTGAAGGCGACATAGTCGCGCACCGCCGCCCCGTCGATGGGCACCAGGGGCGCGAACCAGGCGAGTCCGCAGCCGTCGCGCGCGGGATTGAGTGCCTCGGGATCGTGCGGCTGCCCGCTGCGCCAGTAGGCGAGCGGAAGCGCCGTCTGGTTGGGCTTGCCGGCGACCAGTTCGAGCGATTTCGCGAGGGTGGCGACGGCGGGGCCGAGCCGCGCGTTGAGCGGTCCCGGCAGCCGGCCAACCAGGCGGGCGAGCAGCACCGCCCGCTCGGGCGAGATGAACAGCAGGCGCGAGGCGATGCCGCGCAGGCGCTTGCGGATCTCGGCACGGGCGGCGCGCGCGGTGCGCTGCGTGCCGTAGAGGGTGCCGAAGCCGGTCCACGGGAAGATCTGCAGGCTTCGGCCCATGGATTCGAGCACCTCCTGCGGGATCAGCCCATCCGGCCCGAGGCGGTCCCCGGGGTAGGGCGCCGACATCGCCAGCACCCGGTGCCGGTTCATCAGGTTGATGCCTCCCACCAGACCGGGCAGAGAGGCCAGGATGTCGCGGGTGGCGTCCACCGCAGGCGCGAGCAGCGCCTCGTCGCGCAGGGAGAAGAGGAAGCACTGCACCGACTCCGGCCGTCGCGCGAGCGCGATCGACATGGCAGTGACGATGCCGAAGGCGGACTGGGTGAAGATTCCGTCCAGGTGCGGGCCGATGCCCCACTTGAAGAGGGGGGCCACCTTGTCGGCCCCCATCGCGGCGAGCGGCGAGCGGTACACGCTGCCGTCGGCGAGCATCACCTCGATGCCGGTGACCGCGTGGAAGTGGTCCGCCCAGGGCGTGATGCCGTAGCCGCGCTCGATGGCGTTGCCCACGATGCTGCAGTTGGGCCCCGCGCCGGTGGTGGGTACCAGGAACGGATGGCCGCCGTCGCTCAGGAAGGCGTGCAGCTGTGCCTGGGTGACGCCGGGCTCAAGGATGACGACGCCGCTGCGCTCGTCGAGCGCGCGGATGCGGGCTAGGCCGCCGAGGTCGAGCAGCACGCAGCCGTCCCGGGCGGGGGTGGCCGCGCCGTAGCCCCAGTTGTTGCCGGTGCTGATGGTGTATAGCGGGGTGGCGAGGCGCCGTGCCGCGGCGACGCAGGCGGCCAGTTCCTCCACGGAGCGCGGGCGCAGGGCGCCGGCGAAGCGGGCGCTGGAGAAGGCGGTTTCTGCCGGGTAGCGCGCGCGGGCCCGCTCCAGGTCGAGCACCCGATCGTCGCCCAGCGACCCGGCAAGGGTGGAAAGGAGTTCGGTTACCGACAACGCAGCCTCCTTGGCGCCCGGCGGCGCCGTTCGACCGTGAGCCGGGGCTGAGACTCCCTCAGCGCAGGACCATATTGTCCCGGTGGATCAGTTCCGGCTCGTCGATATAGCCCAAGAGCTTCTCGATCTCGCCGCTCGGCTTGCGCGCGATGCGGCGGCATTCCGTGCTGCTGTAGTTCACCAGTCCCCGTCCGATCTCATCGCCCGCGGCAGAGCGGCAGGCGACCGCGGCGCCGCGCTCGAAGTCGCCGCGCACCTCCATCACCCCCACCGGCAGGAGGCTCTTGCCGCTGCGCAGCGCGCCCACCGCGCCGTCGTCGATGACCAGATCGCCCGCGAGCTGCAGGTGATCGGCCAGCCACTGCTTGCGCGCCTGCAGCGGCGTGCTCGAGGCGTAGAGCAGCGTGCCGAGCGCCTCGCCGGCCGCGAGCCGCAGCAATGCATCGGGCGCTTGCCCGCTCGCGATGCAGGTGTGCGCCCCGCTGCGGGCCGCGCGCTGGGCGGCACGGACCTTGGTGATCATGCCGCCCTTGCTGATGCCCGTCCCTGCGCCGCCGGCCATGGACTCGTAGGCACGATCTTCGGCCTGTCCTTCGGAGACCAGCGTCGCCGTGGGATCGCGGCGCGGATCTGCAGTATAGAGCCCTTGCTGGTCGGTGAGAATGATGAGCGCATGGGCCTCGACGAGATTCGCCACCAGCGCGCCGAGGGTGTCGTTGTCGCCGAACTTGATCTCGTCGGTGACGATGGTGTCGTTCTCGTTGATGATCGGTACCACGCCGAGCTCGAGCAGCGTGGTGAGCGTCGAGCGGGCGTTGAGGTAGCGGGTGCGGTCGGCGAGGTCCTCGTGGGTCAGCAGGATCTGCGCGGTGTGCAGGTCGTGGCGCGAGAAGGCCTCCTCGTAGGCTTCCACCAGCCCCATCTGGCCGACCGCGGCGGCCGCCTGCAGCTTGTGCATCTCGTGGGGGCGCCTGGTCCAGCCCAGGCGCTGCATGCCGGCGGCGATGGCGCCGGAGGAAACCAGCACCACTTGCTTGCCGTCGGCGCGCAGGACGGCGATCTGACGCGCCCAGTCGGCCATGGCGGTCTTGTCGAGGCCGGCGCCGTTGTTGGTTACGAGCGCGCTGCCGACCTTGATCACCAGGCGGCGCGCGTTGCGGATCTTGTTTCGCATGTTGGCTGAAGGTCAGCGGTCGGTGGCGGGCGGAGTCTCGTCGTCCTCGTCCTCGGGCTCCTCTTCGGCGAGGGTGGCCTGCAGACGTTGCTGGTAGGCGGCCTCGGCGCGGGCTTCGGCCTCGGCAGCGGCTTGCGCCTCGGCGGCGTGGCGCTCGGCGCGCTCGGCCTCCACCCGGGCCCGGTCGGCGTCGAGGAAGTCCTGGAGCGCGAAGACGAGCGGCCGGCAGCCGTCGCCGGTGAGGGCGGAAATCTCGAAGTGGCGGTCGACGGGACCGTAGGCGGCGAGAAACTCCGCTACGCGTTCCTCGCGCTCCGCCTCGGGAATGAGGTCGAGCTTGTTCAGGACCAGCCAGCGCGGCTTCTGGTAGAGCTCGTCGTCGTACTTGCGCAGCTCCTCGACGATCGCCCTGGCGTCGTGCACCGGATCGGCCTCCGGATCGAAGGGCGCCAGGTCCACCAGGTGCAGCAGCACGCGGGTCCGCTGCAGGTGGCGCAGGAACTGGTGCCCGAGTCCGGCGCCCTCGGCTGCGCCTTCGATCAGGCCGGGAATGTCGGCGATGACGAAGCTGCGGCCCTCGTCGGTGCGCACCACGCCGAGGTTGGGCTGCAGCGTGGTGAACGGGTAGTCGGCCACCTTGGGCTTGGCCGCCGAGACGGCGCGGATGAAGGTGGACTTGCCGGCGTTGGGCATGCCCAGCAGGCCCACGTCGGCGAGCACCTTGAGCTCCAGGCGCAGCTGCTTGCGCTCGCCTTCCTCGCCCAGGGTGCGTTTCCTCGGTGCGCGGTTCACGCTCGACTTGAAGTGGATGTTGCCCAGGCCGCCGCGGCCGCCGCGGGCGATGAGGACCTTCTTGCCGTCCTCGTCGAGGTCGGCCACCAGTTCCCCGGTCTCGAGCTCGGTGATCACCGTGCCCACCGGCATGCGCAGCACGATGTCCTCGCCGCCCTTGCCGTAGCAGTCCTTGTTGCCGCCGTTCTCGCCGCGCTGGGCGCGGTGGATGCGGGTGTAGCGGTAGTCGATCAGGGTGTTGAGGTTGCGGTCGGCCACCGCGTACACGCTGCCGCCGCGCCCGCCGTCGCCGCCGTCCGGGCCGCCGCGAGGAACGAACTTCTCCCGGCGGAAGGAGGCGACGCCGTTGCCGCCGTCGCCGGCGATGACCTCGATGCGTGCTTCGTCGAAAAACTTCATGGTATGTGCCTGTGGTGGCCGCAAGGAAACACCGGGCCGCCCCGAGCTTCCCTGCCCTCGTCGGGGGGTGGAAACGTCGCAGACGTTTCCGGGGGGCGCACCTGAAACAAAAAAGCCCTACCGCAAGGATAGGGCTTTTCGGACCGGAAAGCCGGAGTTACGCGGCTTCGGCGGCTTCCGGCACGATCACGACCGTGCGGCGCTTGTTGGGGCCCTTCACGGTGAACTGCACGGTGCCGTCCTTGAGCGCGAAGAGGGTATGGTCCTTGCCGATACCGACGTTGTCGCCCGGATGGTACTCGGTGCCGCGCTGGCGGACGATGATGTTGCCCGCGAGGACGAACTGGCCGCCGTAGCGCTTCACGCCGAGTCGTTTCGATTCCGAATCGCGGCCGTTACGCGAACTGCCGCCGGCTTTTTTGTGTGCCATTGCGCGTTACCTCCTGCTCAGGCCGAGATCGCTTCGATGCGAAGCTCGGTGTAGTTCTGGCGATGCCCCTGGTGCTTCTGGTAGTGCTTGCGCCGGCGCATCTTGAAGATCTTGATCTTGTCGTGACGGCCGTGGGAAAGCACGGTCGCCTTGACGGCGGCGCCGGAAACCACCGGGGTGCCGATCTTGACCGACTCGCCCTCGCCGACCATGAGAACCTGGTCGATGGTGATTTCGGAGCCCACGTCGGCCGGTATCTGTTCTACCTTGATCTTTTCGCCGGCAGCGACGCGATACTGCTTGCCGCCGGTTTTTATCACCGCGTACATGGTGTTGCTCCAGTTGATGGGTTCAAACGAAGAATCGCGCACTTTAACCGCCGAAACGGGAAAGGTCAAGGAAATCAACCGTCAGCGGTCATCTCGGGGGCCGGCGCCGGAACCAGGGCGGCCACCGCCTGGTGCTCGGTGCGGTAGCCGGCGGATTCGCCCAGCCGGGCCCACAGGCCGGTACGCTCCATCGCGTCGATCACCTGCTTCTTGAGCCCGCAGAAGGCGAGCGACTGGCCGCGGCTGCCCAGTCGCTCGACGAGCGTCGCGATCGCGTGCAGTCCGGTGGCGTCGACCGCGTTGATGCCCGCGGCCGACACCAGCACCGTGCGCACCGCCGGCTGCGCCTGTGCCGCCCGAGCGACCGCCGCCTCGAAGGTGGCCGCGGTGACGAAGGTGAGCGGGCTGTCGAAGCGCAGGATCACCAGCTCGGGGTGCGGATGGTCGAGCCCGAAGCGTTCCAGGTCACGATAGGTGCCGTCCGGGTGCAGGCCAAGGAGCGGGGTGCGCGGACGCATGTCGCGGTAGAGCATCAGGGCGAGCGAGAGCAGGAGGCCGGTCAGGATGCCGTTCTGGATGTTGGGGGCGAAGATCAGGGTGGCGGCGAAGGTCACCACGGCGGCGAGGCCGTCGTCGCGGCTCGCCCGCCAGGCCCGCGGCAGTGCGCCGAAATCGAGGAGCCCGCTCACCACCTGCAGAATCACCGCCGCCAGCACGGCCACGGGCAGGTGCCACAGGAGCGGTGTGAGATAGAGCAGGGTGGCCAGCACCGCCAGCGCCGTGACGAGCGAGGAGGCGCCGCTGCGGGCGCCGCTCGCGAAGTTGAGCGCCGAGCGCGACAGCGAGGCGCTCACCGGCAGACCGCCGGAAAAGGCCGAGGCCATCTTGGCGAGCCCCTGGCCGACGAGCTCCTGGTTCTGGTCCCAGGTGCTGCCGGTCCGTGCCGAGATCACCTTGGCGCTGGAGGTCACCTCCATGAAGCTCACCAGCGCGATCACGAAGGCGGCCGGCAGCAGGGCGATGGCGGTGTCGAGGTCGGCGGTGGGCAACCCGAGCGCGGGCAGGCCGGCCGGGATGTCACCGACCACGACGCCGCCCCGGGCGGCGAAGCCGGTTGCCGCCGAGAGCGCCGTGGCGGCCACCACCACCAGCAACACTCCCGGAAGGCGCGGCGTGTAGCGGCGCAATAGCATCAGCGCCACCAGCGCGCCCGCGCCGAAGAGTGCGGAAGGTAAGTGCAGCGCGGCCACCTGCTGCAGCGTCTGCCCGAATCCCACGAGGAAGTGCGAGGCCCGCGGCGCAGAGAGTCCCAGCATCGCCGGGACCTGCGACATCGCGATGATGAGCGCCGCGGCATTGAGGAAGCCCACCAGCACCGGACGCGACAGCAGATTCAGCAGCCATCCGGCGCGCAGCAGCCCGAGGGCGACCTGGACCAGGCCGGACAGGAGGGCGAGGAGGATGGCCAGGGCCAGAAAGCGGGGATCCTCCGGCCGCGCGAAGGGCAGCAGGCTTGCGCCGGTGAGCAGCGCCGTGAGCGCCACCGGTCCGGTGGACAGCTGTCCGCAGGCGCCGAAGAGCGCGCCGACCACCGCCGGCAGGAGCGCGGCGTAGAGCCCCACGTGCGGCGGCAGGCCGGCGAGCTGCGCGTAGGCGAGCGACTGCGGGATCAGGACCAGCGCCACCGTGATGCCGGCGAGCACGTCGCCGCGCAGGGACGCCGCCGACCAGGTGCGCGGCCAGGCGAGAAAGGGCAGGAGGCGCTCGAGGAGGGGCGGCAGGCTTTCGCGCATCGGATGGCTGGCGGATGGCCGTGCGTGGCCGGAGGGCGATGTTAGCAAATTCCGGCGACATCTCCTTGCCGGCGGACCCGCCGGCGAGCGCGTCGGGGGCTGACAATCCCGAAACTTTGGATTAGGATTCGCCAAGTTGTCTGACAACTTTCAACGATAAATGAGCGCAACCGGAGGAGGGCGGCCGTCTCGGCTGAGCGAAGCCGTGGCCCGCCAGATCGAGGGCTGGATCAACGAGCAACAGCTCGCGAGCGGGACGCAGTTGCCGACCGAAAAGTCGCTGTGCGAGCGCTTCGGCGTGAGCCGGGCCGTCATCCGCGAAGCCATCTCGCGGCTGAAGGCCGACGGCTGCGTGCGTACGCGCCAGGGCTCGGGCGCGTATGTGGCGGCGCGTCCCGGTCAGGGGAGCTTCCGCCTGGTGCGGGAGTCGGCCCAGGCCGCGGAACCCTCCCCGGACGAAGTCTCCGACATCTTCGAGTTGCGCTTCCTGGTGGAGAGCGGCGCGGCCGAGCTTGCCGCGCGACGGCGCACGCCCCTCGATCTCGAGCGCATGCGCGAGGCGCTCGCACGCATGGATGCGGCGCTCGCCGCCGCAAGCGATGCGGTGGCCGACGACGACGCCTTCCACGTGGCGATCGCGTCGGCGACGCGAAACCCCCAGCTCGAGCGCTTCCAGGTCTTCATGGGGCAGCAGTTCACCGAGTCGCGCCTGCCGACCTGGAGCCCCTCGGGGCATGCCGCCGGGCGGGCGCGCGCGGCCCAGGTCGAGCATCTGCGAATCTACGAGGCGATCGCCGCAGGCGATCCGGCCGCCGCGCGTGCGGCGGCGGCCGAACACCTGGTGCGCGCGGCCCAGCGCCTCGCGCTCGATCCGATGCGTTGGGGCATCGAACACATCCAAGGACGGGAGAACGGGCAATGAACACGGTGGTTTCCGAACCGCTCGCGCCGGGCGAACAGGAGGCGGACTTTTCCGCGGTCGACAAGGCGCGCGTCGTGGAGGCGCTGGCGCGGGTGCTGCCCGCCGGGGCGCTGATGTACGAGACGGAGGATCTGCGTCCGTACGAATGCGACGGCTTGTCTGCGTATCGTCAGCTCCCGCTGGTCGTCGCGCTGCCGACCACCGAGGCACAGGTGGTGGACGTGTTGCGCACCTGCCACGAGATGGGCGTGCCGGTAGTGGCCCGGGGCGCGGGCACGGGGCTGTCGGGCGGCGCATTGCCCCACGCGTTCGGCGTCCTGCTCTCGCTCGCGCGCTTCACCCGCATCCTGCACATGGATCCCCACGCGCGCACCGCGGTGGTCCAGCCCGGCGTGCGCAACCTCGCCATCTCCGAGGCGGCCGCGGCGCATGGACTGTATTACGCGCCCGATCCGTCCTCCCAGATCGCCTGCACCATCGGCGGCAACGTGGCGGAGAACTCGGGCGGCGTGCACTGCCTCAAGTACGGCCTCACGGTGCACAACGTGCTGCGCGTGCGTGGGGTCACCGTCGAGGGCGAGGTCGTCGAGTTCGGCAGCCACGCACTCGATTCGCCCGGCTACGACCTCCTGGCGCTGATGACCGGTTCCGAGGGGATGCTGGCGGTGGTGACCGAGGTCACGGTGAAGCTTACGCCCAAGCCGCAGCTCGCCCAGTGCGTGCTCGCCGCCTTCGACGACGTCATCAAGGCGGGCGACGCGGTGGCGGCCATCATCGCGGCCGGCATCATCCCCGCCGGTCTCGAGATGATGGACCAGCCGGCCACGGCGGCGGTCGAGCAGTTCGTGCATGCCGGCTATCCGCTCGATGCCAAAGCGATCCTCCTGTGCGAATCCGACGGCACGCCGGAGGAAGTGGCCGAGGAGATCGAGCGGGTGCGGGTGGTGCTGGAAGCCTCCGGCGCCACCGAGATCCGCGTCTCCCACGACGAGGCCGAGCGGCTCCGGTTCTGGGCCGGGCGCAAGGCGGCCTTCCCCGCGGCCGGGCGCATCTCGCCCGATTACTACTGCATGGACGGGACCATCCCCAGGAAGCGCCTGGGCGAGATGCTCGAGGCGATCCAGGCGATGGAGGGCAAGTACGGGCTGCGCTGCATCAACGTCTTCCATGCCGGCGACGGAAACCTGCATCCGCTCATCCTGTTCGACGCCAACGTCGAAGGCGAGCTCGAGCGGGCCGAGGGCTTCGGCGCGGAGATCCTGGAGCTCTCCGTGGCGCTGGGCGGCACCATCACCGGCGAGCACGGGGTGGGGATCGAGAAGATCAACCAGATGTGCAGCCAGTTCTCCCGCGACGAGCTCGCGGCCTTCTTCCGGGTGAAGGCGGCTTTCGACCCCCCCGGCCTGCTCAACCCCGGCAAGGCGATTCCCACCCTCAACCGCTGCGCCGAGTACGGGCGCATGCGGGTGACGAACGGGCACATTCCCTACCCGGACATTCCGCGCTTCTGATGGACAAGGGCTGGATCCAGTTCCTCCTCGTGGTGGTGCCGGTGCTCTCGCTCATCGGCTCCTGGCTCGCGCTGCGCGCGGTGGCCGATCGCCGTGGGCGCAAACCGACAGACAAGGCTGATATCGAATGAACGACATGATCGAGGCGTGGCGGACGCGGGTGCGAGCGGCCGCCGGGAGCGGCACGCCGCTCGAAATCCGCGGCGGCGGCACCAAGGCCTTTTACGGCCGTACGCCGAGCGGGGAAGTGCTGGACACCCGCGAATGGCGGGGTGTGGTGAGCTACGAGCCGACCGAGCTGGTGATCACGGCCCGCAGCGGCACGTCGCTCGCGGAGCTGGAGGCGGTACTGGCCGAGCAGGGGCAGATGCTCGCCTTCGAGCCGCCGCGTTTCGGCGAGGGCGCCACCGTGGGCGGCTGCGTGGCGGCCGGTCTCTCGGGTCCGCGGCGCCTCGCGGCGGGCGCGGTGCGCGATTTCGTCCTTGGGGCGAGGATCCTCGACGGCCACGGCGACGTGCTCTCCTTCGGGGGGCAGGTCATGAAGAACGTGGCCGGCTACGACGTATCGCGCCTCATGGCCGGCAGCCTCGGCACCCTCGGCCTGCTGCTCGAGGTGTCCCTCAAGGTGCTGCCGCGGCCCATCGCGGAGACGACGCTGCGCTTCGCCATGAGCGAGGGCGAGGCGATCGACCGGCTGAACGAATGGGGCGGCCAGCCGCTGCCCGTCTCCGCCTCGCTGTGGCACGACGGCACGCTCACCTTGCGGCTGTCGGGTGCCGAGGCGGCGGTGCAGTCGGCCGTTCGGCGCCTTGGGGGCGAAGTGCTGGCTGCCGGCGAGGCCCAGGCCTTGTGGCCGGCGGTGCGCGAGCAGAAGCTCGCCTTCTTCGCCGGTGCCGACGACGGCACCCCCCTGTGGCGCCTCTCGCTGCCCACCTCCGCGGCCCTGCTCAAGCTCGACGGCGAGCAGGCGATCGAGTGGGGCGGCGGCCTGCGCTGGCTGCGCTCCGACGCGCCGGCCGAAGTCATCCGCCGTCGCGCGGCTGCGCTGGGCGGCCATGCCACGCTGTTCCGCGGCGGAGACCGAAGCGGCGATGTGTTCCATCCGCTGACCGAGGCACAGCTCGCCATCCACCGCCGCCTGAAGCACGCCTTCGACCCCGCCGGCATCTTCAACCCCGGCCGAATGTACGACGGACTCTGATCATGCAGACCCAGCTTGCCGACTTCATCAAGAATACCCCCGAGGGGCGCGAGGCCGAGGCCATCCTGCGATCCTGCGTGCACTGCGGCTTCTGCACGGCCACCTGTCCCACCTACCAGCTCCTGGGCGACGAGCTGGACGGGCCGCGTGGGCGGATCTACCTCATCAAGCAGGTGCTCGAGGGCCACGAGGTCACGGAGAAGACGCGCCTGCATCTCGACCGCTGCCTCACCTGCCGCTCCTGCGAATCCACCTGCCCTTCCGGCGTGCAGTACGGCCGCCTGGTGGATATCGGGCGTCACGTGGTGGAGCAGCGCGTCCCGCGCCGCGGCGCCGATCGGGTCAAGCGCTGGGCGCTGCGGGAGTTCGTGCCGCGCGGCGAGCTCTTCGGTTCGGCCATGAAGGCGGGCAGGCTGGTCCGCCGCGTCCTGCCCGAGACGCTGCGCGAGAAGGTCCCGCCGGCGCGCGCGGCCGGGCCGTGGCCGTCGGTGCGGCATGCGCGGCGGATGATCGCGCTCGCCGGCTGTGCGCAGCCTGCCATGGCCCCTTCGATCAATGCCGCGACGGCGCGGGTGCTCGACGCGCTGGAGATCTCGCTGATGGAAATGCCGGGCGCGGGATGCTGCGGCGCGGTGCGTTTCCACCTCAACGACCAGGAGGGCGGGCGCGAGGACGCGCGCCGCAACATCGACGCATGGTGGCCCGCCATCGAGCGCGGCGAGGTCGAGGCCATCGTGATGACGGCTTCGGGCTGCGGGGTGCAGGTCAAGGACTACGGCCATCTGCTGGCCGAGGATCCGGTCTACGCCGAGCGCGCGGCCCGCATTGCGGCGATGACGCGCGACGTGAGCGAGGTGGTGGCGGGCGAAAGCGCACGGCTCGCCGAGCTGCTCAAGGCGCGGCGGGGCGAGACCGTGAAGGTCGCGTTCCAGTCGCCGTGCACGCTGCAGCACGGCCAGCGCATTCGCGGCGTGATCGAGCAACTGCTGGCGGCGGCCGGTTTCGTGCTCACCCCGGTGCGTGACGGGCACCTCTGCTGCGGATCGGCCGGCACCTATTCGCTGCTGCAGCCGGAGCTCTCGCACCGGCTGCGCGAGAACAAGCTTGCCGCGCTCGGTGAAGGGGGCGCCGCACTCATCGCCTCGGCCAACATCGGCTGCATGACCCATCTGCAGGCCGGGACCGCGACGCCGGTGCGGCACTGGATCGAACTCGTGGACAGCCGCTTGAACGGCTTTCCGCTCTAGTTCGAGGCCTACGACCTTGGTCGTAGGCCAGGGGCGATCCGGCGAGTGTGACGCAGATCACGATGGCATGCACGTAGGCATGGGGGCATGCACCGAAATGGGTTGCCGATTGCTATCATGCACCGGCCTCCAGACATTCGGAAATCCATGCCGCTCACCATCGAAACCTGTGTCGCACGTCATACCGGGGATCGCAGGGAACAGCAGGACCGGGTGGGCCTCTTCGCCCATCCGACGCGCCCCGGCACCATGCTGGCGGTGCTCGCCGACGGCATGGGCGGACACAGCGGCGGCGCGATGGCGGCCGAGCAGGTGGTGCTGAAGGCCAAGCAGAACTTCGAAGCGTTCTCGCCCAGTTCCGAGTCGCCGGAGCATCTCCTGGAGGGCATCGTCAGCGAAGCCCACCTGGTCATCAAGCTGACGCGCTTCACCAGCGAAAAGGATCCCCATAGTACGGCAGTCGTACTCGTCCTGCAGCCCGACCGGATCAACTGGATCCATTGCGGCGACTCGCGCCTCTACCACTTCCGCGGCTCCCGCCTGGTCTCCCGCACCCAGGATCATTCCCTCGTCGGTGAGCTCCAGCGCAAGGGCAAGCTGGACGAGGCGGGTGCGCTCAGTCACCCGCAGCGCAACGTCCTGCTCTCCTGTCTGGGCAGCGAGCGCCCGCCAAAGACCTCCCTGGGCAGGGTTACGCCGCTGGTCGCGGGCGACAGCTTCCTGCTTTGCTCCGACGGCCTGTGGGCGTATTTCTCCGATAGGGAATTCGGCACGGCGATCTCGAGCTTCCCGGCGCGCGAAGCGGCGGAGCTCCTGATCAAGCACGCCCGTGAGCGGGCGGCCGGCGGCGGGGACAACATCTCGCTGGCGATCGTCAAGCTGGTCGACCCGCAGCGCGTCGAGGGCTGACGCATCCCCCGCCGCTTCCTCCCCGAATCCGGCGCCTCCATACCGTCATACGCGTAGCCGCTCTCCCGGTTGCCGCCGTCCACGCTACCCGTAAGACCGGAATCCGCAACATCCACAATGGATCCGAACGCGACAACATGGTTGCGCTGGAGTTCGCGTTCAGTATGATCTGAATCGCGCCGCACACGCACCGATATGGTGTGGAGCAGGGAGATATAAAAACGACATGTGGCGGCGCAGGTGACTTGAGCCGGCTCTCGGAACATGGAGAGCGAGGCGATGGATCGGTTCGCAGCCCGCGCGGCATGTGCGGAGGTGCGTGGCCGGCCATTGCCGTGACGGGTGTTCCGAAGACCGGCTCGTGAACGTAAACCAGACAGGGAGGACGGCTCATGGCTCTGTTGATCGGAGTGCCTTCTGAGCGTGTGCCGGGCGAACGGCGATTGCCGGTCGTGCCGGATGTAGTGAAGAAGTACCTGGGCCTCGGCGCCCAGGTCTTGTTGGAATCGGGGGCCGGGCAGCCGGCGCATTTCCCCGACGATCAGTTCGCCGGGGTGGCCTTTGCCGGCGACGGGACGGAAGTATGTGGCAAGGCCGACGTCGTGCTGTGCGTACAGCCGCCGCCGGCCGAGCTGATTGCGGCGATGC
>DYFV01000037.1 GCA_020725025.1 Azoarcus sp. | reverse complement strand
GCGGCAACGATCCTTCCGATCGTTGTGCCTTTGGCATTACTGCGGTGGCCGTGCGTGTGAAACGCGCGAAGCGTATTCCGATTCGGGAGCGGTCCTGCCTTGCAGGCCTCCCAGCCAGGAGGTCTCTGTCTGATGCAGGAGCACTCGATTTCGCCCAGGGAGATGCTTGCCACCCTGTGGCGCAATCATGGCCTCATCGCGATCCTGATCCGGCGCGAAGTGGTGGGACGGTACCGCGGCTCGGTGATGGGCATCGTATGGTCCTTTCTTCATCCGGTCCTGATGCTGCTCGTCTACACCTTCGTCTTTAGCGTGGTGTTCAACGCGCGTTGGGCGGGCGGAAGCGACTCGAAGATGGAATTCGCGCTCCTGCTGTTCGCAGGGTTGCTGGTGTTCAATGTGTTCGCGGAGTGTGTCACCCGGGCGCCGGGCCTGGTGCTGTCGAACGCCAACTACGTGAAGAAGATCGTCTTCCCCCTGGAGGTCCTGGGCTGGGTGACGATGGGGGCGGCCCTCTTTCACGCGTTCGTCTGCCTGCTGGTCTGGCTTGCGTTCTACGTGGCGTTCATCGGAGCGCCGCGTCCTACCCTGCTGCTCGCGCCGCTCGTATTGACCCCGACGGTGCTTCTAGCCCTGGGCATCTCCTGGGCAGTCGCCTCGCTTGGTGTCTATCTGCGTGATACCGGGCAGGTCGTGGGGGTCGCGACGACGGCACTGCTGTTCCTTTCGCCCATCTTCTACCCGGTTGCGGCACTGCCCGATGGGTTTCGCGAGCTCATCCACCTCAACCCCCTCGCTAGCGCGATCGAGCACACGCGAGACGTGCTCTTCTGGGGGCGCCTTCCTCGGTTCGGAGACTTCGTCGCCAGCCTCGGGGTGAGCGCAATGGTGGCGTGGTGCGGATTTGCCTGGTTCCAAAAGACACGCAAGGGGTTTGCGGATGTCATCTGAAACGGCGATCCGAGTCGAGAACCTGGGCAAGTGCTACCAGATCTACGAAAAGCCGCGCGACCGGCTGCTGCAGATGCTCTTCCGTGGCCGGCGGCAGTTTTTCCGCGAGTTCTGGGCGCTCCGAGACGTCTCGTTCCGCATTGCGATCGGCGAGGTGGTCGGCATCGTGGGCCGCAACGGCAGCGGCAAGTCGACGCTGCTGCAGCTCGTCTGCGGGACTCTGAACCCTACGACGGGAACCGTGCGGGCCAGTGGCCGTGTCGCGGCGCTGCTCGAGCTCGGTGCCGGCTTCAACCCGGAGTTCACCGGGAGAGAGAACGTCTACATGAATGGCGCGCTGCTCGGTCTCGCAAGGGAGGAGATCGACGCCCGTTACGAAGAGATCTGCGCCTTCTCGGAGATCGGCGACTTCATTCATGAGCCCGTCAAGACCTACTCGAGCGGGATGTACGTGCGTCTCGCGTTCGCTACGGCAATCCATTGCGATCCGGACATCCTGGTCATCGACGAGGCGCTCGCGGTCGGAGACATCTTCTTCCAGCAACGGTGCTTTCAGCGGCTGAAGGCCATGAAGGAGGCCGGCAAGACGATCCTGTTCGTCAGCCACGACCTGAACTCGGTGCAACTGCTATGCGATCGCGCAATCCTGCTTCACGAGGGGCGGATGGTGGTGCTGGCCACACCGAAACTTGTCACGAACGAGTACGTGCGCATGCATAGCGGCGACGATGCAGCGTTGCCGAAACCGGAGACCGGTTTGGCGTCCTCACTGCCGGACGCCGCAAGCGCAGGCGAGTACCGCTACGGTGATCGCAGGGCGCGCATCCTCGCTTTCGGCATCCGCAAGCTCGGTGACGAGGTGCCTGTCGATGTGGTCGAGCTCAACGAGACCACCGAGATCTACATGCGGGTGCAGTTCCTTGCGCCATGCCGCAATCCGGTTGGCGCGTTCTATCTGAAGGATCGGCGTGGCACCGAGCTCTACAGCGGCAATACCCATTATCTCGGTCAGCCGATCGGAGCGCGATCGCCGGGCGACGTGATCGAGCTGGTGTTCACCCAGGACATGAGCGTCGCGCCGGGCGAGTACACGCTCTCTTTCGGTGTTTCGGAGTTCGTGGACGGCATCAGTCATCCCATGGATCGCCGCTACGACGCGGGGAAGCTCGTGGTGAGCTCGCCGCAGACCGTGATCGGCGTGGTCGACCTTCGCTCGCGGGTGCGCACGGTGTCGCTGGAGTGCACGCCATGAGGATCGCGCAGATCGGCACTTTCGACGTCGACAACTTGGGGGACCTGCTCTTCCCGTGGGTCCTGCGACGGCTGGTCGGGGAACTCGCCGCGGAGCTCGGCGAGGCAGTCGCGGTGGATGCCTTCAGTCCCGTCGGCTGCGCGGCAGGCGTGTTCTACCTGGATCAGGAGGAGGCCTTGCCGTTGGCGACATATGCCGAGCGAACGGCAGCTGAGGCCTACGACCTTACCCTTATAGGCGGCGGCGACATCGTCCGCGACGATGACTGGTCGCTTTACGGCATCTATGGTCCGGATTCGCCTCCGTTGACCTTCTCGCACATCGTCTCGCCGGACCCGCGGGCCGGTTCCCCGCTGGCACTGTTCGCTCCTGGTGCCCCCTTCGACATCGATGAGGACTTCGGCGCCTACCTCGGGAACAGTTTCACGCGTCTCGTATGTGCTTCCGCACGTGACCGGCGTACACAAGGCTTGCTGCAACGCCTGGTGCCCGCTTCGATGCGTGTCGAGCTCGTGCCCGACATGGTCTCGGCCATCGTCGGCTATCTCCCCGCGGTGGAGTGCTCACGGCGCGCACGGGTGCTGCTGGAGGAAAGCGGGATCGGCAAGCGGGCCTACCTGTGCTTCCAGGGGCATGCCGCAGTTTGTGGCAACGAGGTGGAGACCGCCGCCTTTCTCCGGCAATTGCACGAGCGCACCGGGATGCCGATCGTACTTCTGGAGGTGGGCGCCTGCCTCGGCGACACCCCGTTCCTGGAGCGCCTGTCGCAAGAGTGCGGCTTCCCGCTTGTCACTTCGGTCCAGCAGGGCAGGCGCATTGCCATGGCGGACAAGGTGGCCATCGTCGCGGCGAGCGCGGGCTTTGTCGGATCGAGCCTGCACGGGAACATCATCGCCCGTGCCTACGGACTGCCACACCTTTCCTTCGTTGGGGCCTATTCCCACAAGGTCCGCGAGTTTTTCCGAACGAGGACGAGCGGGCGACTGTTCGCCGACTTCGTCCAGATGGCCACGCAGGCGGCCGAGGTGGTCGCCTTTCTCGAGGCGGCTCGCGATGGCGCCGATGTGCGGGGGGCGACCGGGGAAGCCTGCGCCGTGCGGGAGTTCCTCAGGCGAGCGATCACTCTGGCGATTGAGCGGCGTGAGCGCGGTGTACCGGCCGTGCAGCCCGCCTATCGGCCCGATATCGACGCCTTGTACAAGCGACTGCATGCGAGATACCTGGGAGAGCTTGGCCGACGGCGCAGGGCAGAGACTACTGCGCTGGCGCTCGGCGACGAGCGGACCGAATGGCGAAAGGAGCGGGAAATGCTGACCGCACGCATCGCCGAACTCGCTCGGCAGCCCGAGTTGCACGAGGATTGGGAAGAAGGTTCGCCGGACCCCAGGGGGGCAAACATCCGAGCACCGCAGTACGGAGGGTGCGGATGAAGGTTTCAGTCATCATTCCGACCAAGAATCCGGGGTGGATCTTCGAGAGGGTCTTGGATCGAGTGCTTGCGCAGCAGACCCCGTGGCCCTACGAGGTCCTGGTGGTCGACTCGGGCTCGATGGACGGCACGCCCCAGTATGTGCAGGCGATTCCGGATCGACGCCTGCATCTGCACTGCATCGAGGCAACTGCCTTCGGCCACGGGCGGACCCGCAATCTGGGCGTGTCGCTCACTTCCGGCGAGTACGCGGTCCTCATCACCCATGACGCGCTCCCGGCCGACGAGCACTGGCTGCGCCGGCTCGTCGTCCCGGCCGATGTCGACCCCATGGTGGCGGGCGTGTTCGGGCGCCACCTCGCCTATCCGGAGGCGAGCCCGTTCACGAAGCGGGAACTGGAGATGCACTTCGAGGGCTTCACCCGCGAGCCGGTGGTATGCCTGGCCGACCGGGAGCGCTACGAGCGCGACCAGGGTTATCGGCAGTACTTGCACTACTTTTCGGACAACAATGCCCTGGTTCGCCGGTCCGTATGGGAGCGGATCCCGTATCCGGACGTGGACTTCGCCGAAGACCAGATCTGGGCGCAGAAGATCATCGAGGCGGGCTATCGCAAAGCATACGCGCACGATGCCGCCGTCTATCACAGCCACGATTACGCGTTGTGGGAGCGTCTGCAGCGCAGCTTCGACGAGGCGCGCGCCTTTCGGCAACTGTTCGGCTACGAGCTCTGCCGAGGCTTCGGTCCCATGCTGCGATCCTGGCTCGGTCTGAGCCTGCGCGACATGCACCACGCAGCGCAGACGGGGCTGCTTGCCCGCCGCCCCATGGCGGCGCTACGTGCGCCGTTCGACAACCTCATGCGGGTTGCCGGTCACTTCCTGGGCGCTCGTGCCCATCGCCTCCCGGATCGGATCAGCCGCCGCATGTCGCGGGACAAGCGGTTGATGTCGGGCGTGCTGGTCGGGAAGAAGTGACAGGGCCCGATCGATCGTTACGGGAATCGCCAATGACTCTCCAACACACCCTGCAGCGCGGACGTGCGGCAGTTCGGTATGGGCGCGAGCACGGACTTGTCGCACTCGCCCGCCTCGTGCGCCATCGCGTCCGCCACACCGGTGCGCCGTTCGCCAAGATCGACGTCATCGGTTTCTACAGCTTCGTGCGCGGCGAGCCTTTCGGCAAGCCGTGGTGCGACGGCGAGGTCGCGCGCAACACCGTGAATTGGGTCGTCCCGCCCTTCGGCAGGGGATCGGGCGGGCACCTCAACATTTTTCGCTTCGTAAAGCACCTCGAGGACGAAGGGTTCCAGTGCCGCGTAATCGTCTCCGGTGAGCCGCGGCCGCAATCGCCCGAGCGCTGCGCCGAGCAGATCAGGGATTGGTTCTTCCCGCTGAAGGCAAGCGTTCACCTCGGCATGGAGAACGCGCCATCTGCGCACGTCACCATCGCCACCGGCTGGCAGACCGCCTACGCCGTGCGCGACTTCCGGTCGACCAAGCACCGCTGCTACTTCGTGCAGGATTTCGAGCCGGCGTTCTACCCGCTGGGTTCCGAATACGCGTTTGCGGAAGAGACCTACCGTTTCGACTTCATCGGCATCACCGCCGGAAACTGGCTCGCCCAGCGCCTGGCAGCCGACTACGGAATGGTCACCCACGCGGTGGGCTTTTCCTATGACCGAGAGCGCTATCGGCCGCTACACCGGCGCGAGCCCGAGACGCGCCGGGTGTTCTTCTACGCCCGGCCTCCTACCGCGCGGCGCGCCTTCGAACTGGGCCTTCTCGTGCTCGACGAGGTCACCCGCCGCCTGCCCGACGTCAAGGTCATCCTGGCCGGGTGGGACGTCAGCGGTTACGAGATTCCCTTCGAGCACCTCAATTGCGGGATTCTCGATCTCGACGAGTTGCCCGACCTCTACAGCCAGTGCGACGTCGGGCTCGTCCTCTCGTTCTCCAATCTCTCTCTCCTGCCGCTCGAGTTGATGGCGTGCGGCGTCCCGGTCGTGAGCAATCGGGCGCCTTGTACCGAGTGGCTGCTCAACGACCACAACGCCCGGTTGGCGAGCCCCACGGTCGAGGCGCTGGCGGATGCCGTGTGCGAAGTCTTCGAGGATCGCGCGCTGGCCGCACGTCTGCGCACGGCGGGCCTGGCAACGGCCTCATGCACCGACTGGCGGGCCGAAGCGGCACGCATGGGGGAGGTCCTGCGCAACCTCGATGCCACGGAAGACTTGCTGGAGGTCGGCACATGAATGGACTCTCTTCCTTGCGATGTGCCGTCCTGGGCGGCGGCGGCTTCATCGGCACCAACCTGTGCCGAGCCCTTTCGGGCTGTGTCCGCAGCGTGCGTGGCTTCGGGCGGCGCAAGGCGTTTCCGGAAGCGCTGGACCATATCGAGTGGGTGAGCGGCGACTTCCTCCAGGTGGAGGAAATCGCGGCGTCGATCACCGGCTGCGACGTCGTCTACCACCTCGTCACCACGTCGACACCGGGCAGTGCCAATCGCGACATGGTCGCCGACCTTCAGGCGAACGTCGTATCGACCCTGCGGCTGCTAGACGCGTGCCGTGCCGAAGGTGTGCGGCGTGTCGTGTTCGTTTCGTCCGGGGGCACCGTCTACGGGATGCCGAAGGAACTGCCCACTCCCGAATCCGCGGCTACGGCTCCAATCACCGCCTACGGCGTGTCCAAGCTCGCCATCGAGCGTTACCTGGCGCTCTACGAGCATCTGTATGGCCTCGAGTACCGCGTCCTCCGCGTCGCGAACGCCTATGGTCCGTTCCAGATGGCGATGAAGGACCAGGGAGTGGTGGCGGCCTTCCTGCGGCGCATGCAGGCCGGGCTAGAAATCGAGCTCTGGGGCGACGGCTCCGTAACGCGCGACTACGTCTTCGTCGACGACATTGTCGAGGCACTGAAGCTCGCGGCCGTGCATGAAGGTCGCTCCCGCATCTTCAACATCGGAAGCGGACAGGGGCGGACGCTGCTCGACGTCGTCCGTTCCATCGAGCGCGTGGTGGGAGGGGCTGCCAGAATTCGCCGCCACCCGGCGCGTCCCATCGACGTCCCCGTCAGCGTCCTGGACATCCGGCTGGCGGCGGCGGAACTGGGTTGGCAACCGACCACGACCTTCGGAGACGGTCTCTCGCGTACCGCTGCCTGGCTCAACGAAACAGTGGAATGTTGAGGCGTTCCTGACTGCCATGGACCGGAACGCGAAGCGCGCCCCGATCGTAGCGATCGTGGTCGCCCACCACCCTGAGCGGACCGTGCTGACGAGGCTGTTGCGGGCTGCGCGCGAGCAGGTCGACCGGGTCCTGGTCGTCGACAACGGCTCCGGCCCCGAAGTCAGGTCGTGGTGTGAGGCCTTCGGTGATCCCAAGGTGAATTTCCTCTTCCTGGACGAGAACCTCGGTGTCGCAGCCGCCCAGAATCGGGGTATCGCTCTCGCGCGGGCGCGCGGTGCCGGTTACGTGATCCTGTTCGACCAGGACAGCGAGCCGGCTCCAGATCTCGTCGCCAGGCTCCTCGCCGTGGCGGAGGGCAAGGCAGCAAGCGGCGTGCGGGTAGCGGCCGTGGGCCCGCGGTACGTGGACGAGCGTCTGGATAATCCTCCGCCATTCATCCGCGTACGGGGTATCAGGGTTGTCCGCGCCCCATGCACGAGCCGGAACAGCGCACCCGAAGTCGACTATCTCGTCGCATCGGGCTCGCTCGTGTCGATGGCCGCGCTCGACGCGGTCGGAGAGATGCGCGAGGAGCTATTTGTCGATTACATCGACATCGAGTGGGGGCTTCGCGCGAGGTCGCGAGGCTTCCGCTGCTTCGGTGCCTGCGGCGCTTCGATGCGGCACGACCTCGGGGACACGCCGATCGTCGTCCTGGGCAGGCGCTTTCCGGCGCGCAGTCCGCTTCGCCATTACTACCTCGTCCGCAACGCGGTGTGGATGTACCGGCAGGCCTGGCTACCGTTGTCCTGGAAGATCGCCGACGGGTGGCGGCTTGTCTTGAAGTTCGGCTTCTACGTGGTTTTCGCGCGGCCACGTCACCGGCACTGCCGCATGATGAGTCTGGGGCTCTGGCACGGCCTGCTGGGGCGGATGGGGCGACTGCAATGAAGAGCGAAACCGACAGGCTCGCCAGTGCATTGCGTGTCCCTTCCGTGGCCGTCCTCCTCGCTGCCCATAACGGCGTAAGGTGGCTCACCGAGCAGTTGGATTCCATTGACCGTCAGGTCGGGGTGCGCATCACTCTGTTCGTCAGCGTGGACGCGTCATCCGACGGGACTGAAGCATGGCTGGCCCGTCACGCGGCGATTCGTCCTTGGGTGGTGCTGCTCCCGAATGGTGTGCGATCGGGAGGGCCTGGACAGAATTTCATCCGCCTCTTTCGAGAGGTCGACTTTTCCCCATTCGACTTCGTGGCGCTTGCCGATCAGGACGATATCTGGCGCCTCGACAAGCTTCAAAGAGCCTGCGACCTTCTCTTCGAACACGATGCGGACGCCTATTCGAGCAACGTGGAGGCCTTCTGGCCAGACGGCCGGCGCGTGCTGGTGCGCAAGGCCCATCCTCAGCGCGACTGGGATTTTCTCTTCGAGGCGGCAGGTCCCGGCTGCACCTACGTCGTACGCAGCGAGCTCGCCAGGCGGTTTCAGACACTTCTGTTCGAACGACCCGACGAAATCCGACAGGTGGGATTGCACGACTGGTTTCTGTATGCCTTCGCCCGAGCCAAGGGATATCGCTGGTTGATCGATTCGCGCCCCGGAATGCTATACCGCCAGCACGAGCAGAATGGCGTCGGCGTGAACAGGGGGATGCGCGCGTTCCGGGAGCGGGTCGAAAAGGTCGCGAGCGGCTGGGCGATCGAGCAGGCGGCGCTGATCGCGCGCCTGGTCCAAGTGGATGAATGTCCCTTCGTGCGCCGCTGGCTTGCAGGGGGGCGCAGCGGTGTCCTGTGGCTCGCACTCAACGCCGGGCAGTGCCGGCGAAGCCCGCGCGATCGCCTTCTGTTCGTGTGCGCTTGTCTGGTTCTGTTCGTCCGAGGTCGGCGCCGAGTCTGAATCGCGCCCGTCCTGCACGGCCGACGGACGGCGTGCTTTGTGTTAATTTCCCGCTTCCGACGCGGGCCTGCGCGCTTCGGATGGCGTGACGACGGAGCAGGCGGTTTATCGACAGGCGTTTGGGGAGAGGCTCGTGCAGCACAGGACCAGGGCGACAACGAGGATGGATACAGGAAACGACGGGCCGCGGCAGTCCTGATCGCCCATGCCCACCTACGCAATCGGCGACGTCCAGGGTTGCTACGCCCATCTCGGGCATCTCCTGGAGAAGATCAACTTCGACCCGGCCGCCGACCGGGTGTGGCTCGTGGGCGACCTCGTCAATCGTGGTCCCGAGTCGTTGCAGGTACTGCGTTTGGTGCGCTCGCTCGGCGAGCGGGCCACGGTCGTGCTCGGCAACCACGATCTCTACCTGCTGATGGTGGATGCCGGCTTCTCGCGGCGTGGCAAGGACGACACCCTGGCGCGCGTGCTGGAGGCGCCCGATCGCGAGGAGCTTCTCGCCTGGCTCGCGCGGCGTCCGCTGGCGCACCTGGAAGGTGGGTACCTGCTGGTGCACGCGGGCATGCTGCCCGCCTGGTCGGCCGAGCGGGCGCGCGCGCTGGCGGGGGAGGTGGAAGACGCGCTCACCGGTCCGCAGGCCCGCAGATTCCTGCTCCACCTACAGGGCGACCAGCCCGATCGCTGGTCGGAGACGCTCGCCGGCTGGGACCGTCTGCGCTTCATCGTGAATGTCCTGACCCGCATGCGCTTCTGCACGCCCGACGGGCGGCTCGCGATGCGGGCCAAGGGGCCGCCGGAGAAGGCGCCGTACGGCACGCTGCCGTGGTTTCGCGTGCCTGGGCGCGCGGCCGCGACCCACACCGTGGTGTGCGGGCACTGGTCGGCGTTGGGCTTCTACCGCTCGGGGGGGCTGATCGCGCTCGATTCGGGCTGCGTGTGGGGCGGCAAGCTCACGGCCGTTCGGCTCGAAGACGGCGCGGTGTTCCAGGTCCAAGGCTGAACGGCCGCCTCGACGGCTGCGGCGATGGTCGCGTGGGCTTCCTGTGCGAGCGCGCGCCGGTTGGTCTCCGCGCCCGTCGCGATCGGCGCGGCGGCCTCGACACGCGCTACCAGCCGCGGCTCCGCGACGATTGCGGCGATGCACTGGCCGAGGGTCACGTCCCCGTCGTAGGCCGGGGCGCGGCTGCGGCGGCCGTCGGGCGCGTGGTAGGTGATCGCCACCGGCTGCACCGGATGCCTCGACTCGATCGCCGGCTGCAGCAGCGCGCCGTGGAAGTGCAGCACATGGCTGCCGTCGGTGGTCGTCCCTTCCGGGAAGATCGCGACGTTGCGCCCGGCATCGAGCAGGGCGCCGATCTCGGCGTTGATGATCTTCGCGTGGCCGCGGCTGCCGCGTCGCAGGAACACCGTCTCGTTCATCGCCGACAGCCAGCCGATCACCGGCCAGGCGCGCACCTCGGCCTTGGACACGAAGGCCGCCGGGGTGAGCGCGTTGATGACGAAGATGTCGAGCCAGGAGACGTGGTTGGCCACCAGCAGACAGCCGGGACGGATGGCCGCGCCGGCGGCCCGCAACTCTACGCCCAGCAGCGCGAGCAGGCGCGCCGACCAGCGCTGGCGCAGGCGAAGCCGCGTGTCGAGGCGCACCAGCGGGAAGACGAGCGCGGTGGTGGCGAGTCCTTCGGCGAGGTGCATGACGAGCCGCAGGCGGCGCCAGCCCCGCAGCAGGGGCCCGCTGCGGGCGGCGCGTTCGGCGGCGGTGGCGGTCGCGGTGTCCAGTCTCAGCGTCCCAGGAAGTGCTTTGCGTAGCGGCCGTCCACCTTGCCCATCGGCATCAGGATGGGGAAGTCGGCCGTGTTGAAATCGGGGTCCCACGCCGGTTCGCCGCAGATCCAGGCGCCCGCGCGCAGATATCCTTTGACGAGCGGCGGCGCCTCGGCAGGGAGGTCCGTGCGCAGATGCTCGAGCGGCAGCGGGCAGCGCGGGAACACGCGGTACTCGAGCGGCGAGAGGTGCGTGTCCTTGAGGCGATTATACAGGCTGGACGCGGTGTGCCCGCCGTCGGCCATGCTGACCGAGGCGCAGCCGATCAGGTACTCGTAACGGTTTTCCCGCATGTAGCGGGCGAGTCCCGACCACAGCAGCGCGATCACCGCGCCGCTGCGGTAGTCCGCGTCGATGCAGGAACGGCCGATCTCGACGAGCTGAGGGCGCAGGTGCTGCAGGCGGGTGAGGTCGAACTCGTTCTCCGAGTAGTAGCCGCCGATGCGGCGTGCGGAAGCGGGCGAGAGGATGCGGTAGGTGCCGACGATGCGTCCGGCGTCCTCGTCGCGCACGATGAGGTGATCGCAGAACGGGTCATAGATGTCGCGGTCGACGCCCGGTGTACGGGTGGGCAGGCGTGCGCCCATTTCCTCGCCGAAGACGCGGTAGCGCAGCTTCTGGGCTTCCAGGATCTCGGTTTCGCAGTTGGAGAGGCCGACGTGAAGGTTGCGCCCCGGGCGCGTGGCGAGTTGCGGGCTTTTCTGGAGCATGGCGCTGTCCTGTCCGTAACGATGGTTGCGATTGTCGAAACGGCGCGTTGCGGGCCCGTGACGGCCCCATTACGATCGGGTGACCACGGGGCGACCCGGCACACAGGAGGAGCGAATGGACAGTTGCGTGTTCTGCCGTATCGTGGCGGGAGAGCTTCCGGCCTCGAAGGTCTTCGAGGACGAGGCGACGATCGCCTTCATGGACCTGCAGTCGGTGAATCCCGGCCACCTGCTGGTGGTTGTGAAGCCGCACCGGGCCAACATCTACGAACTCGACGACGAGCTGGCCGCGGCCGTGTTCCGCACCACCACGCGCATGGCGAAGGCGCTCAAGGCGGTCACCGGCTGCCAGGGAGTGACGCTTTTCCAGGCGAACGAGAAGGCCGGCGCGCAGACCGTGTTCCACTTCCACATCCATGTGCTGCCCCGCTGGGAACACGACGGCCTCGCACTCGCATGGCCGGCGAAGAATCCGCCGCGCGAGGCGCTCGAGGAGATGGCGGGGAAGCTGCGCGCGGCGTTGTGAGGGGATGCGGTTCGCGGCCTCCGCCGCCACCGCGACACGAATCCGTAATCGCCGCTTCATGAAGCTGTCGTGCGCACGGGCCAGCATCCCGCGGCATGGATACGCCGCTCACCTTCGAGCACCTCGCCGAATCCGCGCGCCAGCTGCGGATCGCGGTGGTGACCGAGACCTATCCCCCCGAAGTCAACGGCGTCGCGATGACCACCGGGCGGGTCGTCGCCGGCCTCCTCCGGCTGGGACACCGCATCCAGCTGGTGCGTCCACGCCAGGGCGCGGAGGACCGCGCCGCGCAGGACGAGGGCTTCGAGGAGGTCCTGGCGCGGGGCATTCCCATCCCGCGCTACAGCCACCTCCGCATGGGGCTGCCGGCGCGCACGGCGCTCACGCGGCTGTGGTCGGTCCGCCGGCCGGACGTGGTGCAGGTGGTGACCGAGGGGCCCCTCGGCTGGTCCGCGGTGGCGGCGGCGAGGCGCCTCAAGCTGCCGGTGATCACCGAATTCCATACCAACTTCCACAGCTATAGCGGCTATTACGGGATGGGCTGGCTGCGCCGGCCGGTGGCCGCCGGGCTGCGCCGCTTTCACAACAAGAGCGACCTGTGCCTCGTGCCGACCGCAGAGCTGGCGACGCAGCTGCGCCGCGACGGCGTGCACCGGGTGGAGGTCGTCGCTCGCGGGGTCGATACGGCGCTCTTCGCGCCCGAGCGGCGATCGCCCGCCCTGCGCGAAGCGTGGGGCGCTCGGCCCGACACGCTCGTCATGGCGGTGGTGGGGCGCCTCGCGCCGGAGAAGAATCTGGAGCTCGCCATTCGCGCCTACGACGCGGTTCGCGGCCGGGTCCCCGACGCACGTCTCGTCCTGGTGGGCGACGGCCCGGCACGCGCGAAGCTCGCAGCCCGCCGGCCGGAGATCGTCTTCGCCGGCATGCGCACCGGCGAAGATCTCGCCGCGCATTACGCCTCGGCCGATCTCTTCCTCTTTCCCAGCCTCACCGAGACCTTCGGCAACGTCACCACAGAGGCGCTCGCGAGCGGGCTGCCGGTGGTGGCCTTCGACTATGCCGCCGCGGCCGAGTGGGTGGCGAACGGCCGCAACGGCTGGCTCGCTCCGTCCGGGGACGAGGCCGCCTTCGTCGACGCGGTCTTGCACGTGGCGGGCGACGCGGCCCTGCGCAGGGTGCTCGCGGGGAACGCGCGCGCGAGCGTGCGTAGCGCCGAATGGGGCGCGATCGCGCGCCGACTCGCCGGCATCGCCGAGGCGGTGGTGCAGGCGCACGAGGCGCGCGGCACCGCGCTCTCGCCGGCGACGGCAGGCTGAGAGGGGCGGGCCGGCGGTAGCGTCCTATAATGAGGGCCTTTTTCGCGACCAAGGCCCGTCATGTCCATCCTCGTCTGCGGTTCCATCGCCTACGACACGATCATGGTCTTCCAGGACCAGTTCAAGCGCCACATCCTGCCCGAGCAGATCCACATCCTGAACGTCTCCTTCCTCGTGCCGGACATGCGGCGCGAGTACGGCGGCTGCGCGGGCAACATCGCCTACAACCTGAAGCTGCTCGGCGCCGATCCGCTGATCATGGCCACGGTGGGCGACGACGCCGCGCCCTACCGGGAACGCCTGGAGCGCCTCGGGCTGCGCCAGGATCACGTGCGCCAGGTGCCCGGGACCTTCACCGCGCAGGCCTTCATCACCACCGACCTGGACGACAACCAGATCACCGCCTTCCATCCCGGCGCGATGAACCACTCGCACCTGAACCGCATCGGCGACGCGGACGGCGTGACCCTCGGCATCGTCTCGCCCGACGGCCGCGACGGCATGCTCGGACACGTGGCGCAGTTCGCCGAGGCGGGCGTTCCCTTCGTCTTCGACCCCGGTCAGGGCATGCCCCTGTTCTCGGGCGAGGAGCTGCTGGAGTGCCTGAAACTGGCCCGCTACTGCACGGTCAATGACTACGAGGCGCGCCTGCTGTGCGAGCGGACCGGGCGCACGCTGGCACAGCTGGCCGAAGAGGTCGAGGCGCTGGTGGTGACGCTGGGGGCGGAGGGTTCGCACATCCACGTGGACGGCCGGTGCATCGAGATCCCCTGCGTCGAGCCGGATGCGGTGGTCGACCCCACGGGCTGCGGCGACGCCTACCGGGCCGGGCTCCTCTACGGCATCTCGGAAGGATTCGACTGGACCCGCACCGGCCGGCTCGCGTCGCTCATGGGGACGCTCAAGATCGCCAGCCGCGGCGGCCAGAACCATGCGCCCACGCGCGACGAGATCGCCGCGCGTTACGAGGCGGCATTCGGAGAGAGCCTATGGTGAGGGATGGCAAGGCAAGGCGGCTCGCCCTGGCGGCGAGCGTGGTCGCGCTCGTATCGAGCGGCTGTGCCAGCGGGCTGGGCGGAGACACCTACTCTCGCGACGAGGTCCGTCGCACCATGACCGTTCAGTACGGTACGGTGGAGGCGGTGCGCCCGGTCCGAATCGAGGGGACCAAGTCGCCGGTGGGTACGGTGGCCGGCGCGGCGATCGGCGGCATTGCCGGCAGCGGCGTTGGGGAGGGGCGCGGCCAGGCGGCGGCCACGGTGCTCGGCGCCGTGGTGGGCGGTCTGGCGGGTTCCGCGGTGGAAGAGGGTGTCACCCGCAAGCCCGGCTTCGAATTCACCGTGAGGCTGGACAACGGGCAGGTGCTGGCGGTGGTGCAGGAAGCGGCCGGCGAGGATATCCGCCCGGGAGACCGGGTGCGGGTGCTGCGCGAAGGCGGCAGGACGCGGGTGACGCGCTAGCCGCTTCGGCCGTTCAGCCGAAGATCACCAGCCCCCACACCAGCGCGAGGTTCACCAGTGCCAGCAGCACCGCCGCGCTGCCGATGTCCTTGGCACGCTTGGCGAGCCGGTGGTGCTCCAGCGAGACGCGGTCGACCGTGGCCTCGATCGCGGAATTCACCAATTCCACGACCAGGACGAGGAGCACGCTGCCGATGAGCAGCGCCTTGCCCGTGCCGCTCGTCGGCATGAAGAGCGCCGCCGGGATGAGCAGCATGGCGAGCAGGCATTCCTGCCGGAAGGCGTCTTCGTGACGGAAGGCTGCCCTCAACCCGGCGAGCGAGTAGCGCAGCGCGTTCCAGATCCGGACCAGACCGGTCTTGCCCTTGAACGGGCTCTCGTGCAGCTGCGGGTCGGGGCGGTCCATACGGATGTCCGGGCGGGTGGTTGAATCGGCCGTGGGGCGAATCCGTCAGTATCGGCGCGCGAGGTTACCGTTTCTCGACGCGCCATGCATCACGGGTAGAAAACATACACGCGGTAGCCAGCTGCGTCCACGCCCGGAGCGGTGAACACCAGGCGCGCAGCCAGATCTTCGCCCGCAAGGAAGCCTCGCGCGGGCTCGCTGTGGGGCACCCATTCGGGCGGGGTGAACACGCGCCGCACGAGCGGCCGGTCCCGCTCGTCGGTAAGCGTCAATTCGAGGTGGGGAAGCGCCTGGGGGTGTGTCGCGCGATTGCGGATCAAGGCGTTCAGCACGAAACGGCCGGCCTGGGAGGGGTCCGACTGCAGGTCGGAGGTCTCGATGCTGATCGCTCCGGCGATGCGCGGCAGCGGCACCTCGCAGCCCAACTCCTCGCAAACGGCCTGGTAAGCCGGCCGCAGGACCGGCCATTGACGCGTGATCTCCTCGCGAAAGACGTAGGCGGCCTGAGCCGTCAGCGTTCCCAGCAGCACGCCGATTCCCAGGCCCCACAGCCAGCGGCGGCCCGAACTGGGGGCGGGGCGCGGACCGTAGGCGGCGTCGAGGTGCTCGAGCGGCGGCGCGTCATCGGGAATGAAGGGGGTGTGCGGTGCCGAGGTGTCGTCGACCGCTTCGAGCTCGGGCGGGGCGGACCTGCCGTGGAGAGGCTCCATCGGTGCCGGCTCGGTCATGGCGCCGTAGTCCGGCTCGCCCTGCCAGGCGTCGAGTGGCTGCAGCGTGGGTTCGGCTTCGGGAATCGGAGCGCCGGGGAGCTCGAAGAACTCCGGTCCGGCGGTAGGTTCGCGCGGCGTCTCCGGAGCCGGTGACGCCTGTTCGGTTCGGCCGATCGCGGGCGCTGCCGGTTCGGGGTGTCTGCCCGAGGGGGCTGCGGGCGGTTCGGTGCCTTCGCCCGCCGGTGCGGCATCGCCCGACGGCTTGCGCGCAGAGCGCACGGCAGCCGGGGCAGGGGTCAGGAAGCTGTCCGGCAGACCGAACTCGAGCCGGTCGGCCAGATCGTCGAAGGTGGAGCCGTGCCGCTCGCCCGCAGGCGACCTGGGAGGCGCAGCCGAGGGCGTGCGAGGCGGCTCGGGCATCTCGGGGACTTCGAAACGCAGCGACGCCCCGTGGTCCTCCTCGTCGCCGGCGGTCGATCGTTCCTCGAGCACGAAGATGTCCGATCGGGGCGTGGCGGGAGGCGTCGTCGTCACGTCCGTCGGTGCGGGCGGCGTGGCGGGTTCCGGTGGAGGCGCTTCCGGCGTGGTCGGCCGGTTCTCGGCGGCCGTCGGCGAGCCGGCACGCGGCGGCTCGACGCTCCCGGCTTGTGGCGGGGGTGGGGCGCTTGCACCCGTCGCGCCGGTTTCGGTACCGGGCAGGTCTTCGAGCAGGTGCTCGAGGGCGTTGAAAGGAGAGAAGCAGTGTCCGCAGCGTACCGCGCCCTGATGCGCGCGCAGGTGCTCCGGCCGCACCCGGAATACCTTCTGGCAGGCCGGGCAGCGGGTGAGGATCATGACGCGGGCGCCTCCCCGCCCGGACGCGCGCCCTCGAGCCGGGCCCAGCCCTCGTGGGTGGCGCCGACCCGCAGCGCCAGGAACGGCGCATAGGCGGCGATCACCTGCTCGGTCTGGGTCTCCAGCACGCCCGACAGCGCGATGCGCCCACCGGGCGCAACCCGCGCCGCGAGGAGCGGCGCCAGCACGCACAGGGGGTTGGTGAGGATGTTGGCCACCACGACGTCGAAGCGCGCTTCCAGGGGCTCGCGCGAGTGCTGCAGGCGCAGCTCGACCCCGTTGCGCGTGGCGTTGTCGTGGGCGGCCTCGAGCGCCTTGTCGTCGATGTCGACGCCCAGCACCTCGCCGGCGCCCAGGCGCGCCGCGGCGATGCCGAGGATGCCCGAGCCGCAGCCGTAGTCGAGCACCCGGTCGCCCGGTCGCACCGTGTCGGCAAGCCATTGCAGGCACAGGCGGGTGGTGGGGTGCGAGCCGGTGCCGAAGGCCATGCCGGGATCGAGCTCGATGTTGATCGCGGACGGATCGGGCGCGGTGTGCCACGAAGGCACGATCCACAACCTGTCGGTGATATGGATCGGGTCGAACTGGCTCTGGGTGAGCTGCACCCAGTTCTGCTCGGCCACTTCCTCGAGGGTGAAGGGCGGGACGGCGTCGAAACCCGCCTCGCCGGCGGCGCTGGCGAGCGCGACCGGCAGGTCGGCGTCGGCGTCGAAGAGCGCTATGACGCGGCTGTGCGCCCACAGCCCGACCGGATGGTGCCCTGGCTCGCCGAACTGGGGCTGCTCGGCGGGGGTGCCGGCGTCGGCGTCCTCGATGCTCACGGAGAGCGCACCGGCCTCCATCAGCGCTTCGGAGAGCGCCTCGGCCTTGTTCGCTTCAGCCTGCAGGGTGACCGAGATCCACATGCTTTGAGGGGCGGGAGGGCTGGGGAGTTGGGGCTAGGGTAGGGATGCGGTCACGCCTTCTTCACTTCGTTGCGTTCGGCCAGCTTGTGTTCCAGGTAATGGATGCTGGTGCCGCCCTCGATGAAGCGGGCGTCGAGCATCAATTCCTGATGCAGGGGGACGTTCGTCTTGATCCCCTCGATCGCCATCTCCGACAGCGCGATACGCATGCGCCGGATGGCCTGCTCGCGCGTGTCGCCGTAGGCGATGAGCTTGCCGATCATAGAGTCGTAGTGTGGCGGAACGGTGTAACCATTATAAACGTGCGAATCTACGCGGATCCCGGGGCCGCCCGGCGTGTGCCAGTTGTGGATGCGGCCGGGGCAGGGCGTGAACTTGAACGGGTCCTCGGCGTTGATGCGGCACTCGATGGCGTGGCCCCGGAACTCGATGTGCCGCTGCCGGAACCACAGCTTCTCGCCGCTGGCGATGCGGATCTGGGCCTGGACGATGTCGATGCCGGTGATCATCTCGGTGACCGGATGCTCCACCTGCACCCGCGTGTTCATCTCGATGAAGTAGAACTCGCCGTTCTCGTAGAGGAACTCGAAGGTGCCCGCGCCGCGGTAGCCGATCTTGCGGCAGGCTTCCGCGCAGCGCTCGCCGACCTTGGCGATGAGCTTGCGGTCGATGCCTGGCGCGGGCGCCTCCTCGATCACCTTCTGGTGGCGCCGCTGCATGGAGCAGTCGCGCTCGCCCAGATAGACCGCGTTGCCGTGCTCGTCCGCGAGGACCTGGATCTCCACGTGGCGCGGATTTTCGAGGAACTTCTCGAGATAGACGACCGGATTGCCGAACGCGGCCTGTGCCTCCGCGCGCGTGGTGGTCACCGCGTTGAGCAGCGCCGCCTCGGTATGCACCACCCGCATCCCGCGACCGCCGCCGCCGCCGGCGGCCTTGATGATCACCGGGTAGCCGACAGCGCGCGCGATGCGCACGATCTCCTTCGGATCCTCCGGGAGCGAGCCCTCGGAGCCGGGCACGCAGGGCACGCCGGCCTCCTTCATGGCGTCCTTGGCGCTCACCTTGTCGCCCATCATGCGGATCGTCTCGGGGCGCGGGCCGATGAAGACGAAGCCCGACTGCTCCACGCGCTCGGCGAAGTCGGCGTTCTCCGACAGGAAGCCGTAGCCGGGGTGGATCGCCTCGGCGTCGGTGACCTCGGCCGCCGAGATGATGGCCGGAACGTTGAGATAGGACATCCCCGAGGGCGCCGGGCCGATGCACACCGACTCGTCGGCGAGCTTGACGTACTTCGCCTCGGTGTCCGCCTCGGAATGCACCGCCACCGTACGGATGCCCAGCTCGCGGCAGGCGCGCAGCACGCGCAGGGCGATCTCGCCGCGGTTCGCGATCAGGATTTTCTCGAACATGGGGGCCCTTAGGCGATGATGAACAGCGGCTGGCCGTACTCGACCGGCTGGCCGTTCTCGACGAGGATGGCCTTGACGGAGCCGGAGACGTCCGACTCGATCTCGTTCATCAGCTTCATCGCCTCGATGATGCACAGGCGGTCGCCCGCGCTCACCGTCTGTCCGACGTCCACGAAGGGCTTGGCGCCGGGCGCCGAGGAGCGGTAGAAGGTGCCGACCATCGGGGACTTGACCACGTGGCCGTCGATCACCGGCTCGGCGGCCGGCGTGACCGCGATGGCTGCCGCGGTCGCCGTGGCGGCGGGGGCGGGAGCGGGCAGGGCGGCGGCCGGCTGGGGGGCATAGCTCGCCGCAGCGGGCATCGCGAGATGCTTGGCGATCCGGACCTTTTCCTCCCCTTCGGTGACTTCCAACTCGGAAATGCCCGATTCCTGGACGAGGTCGATCAGTTTCTTCAGCTTGCGCAGATCCATTCTTTTCTCCGGAGGGGCGGGGCCGCAGCGCGGCGCACCGCCCGAGATGGCGACGTATTCAGCTTTCCCGCAACTGCGACAGGGCGAACTCGAGCGCGGCGAGGTAGCCATAGGCTCCCAGGCCGCAGATCACGCCGGCTGCGCGGTCGGAGAAATAGGAGTGGTGCCGGAAGGCCTCCCGCGCGTGGATGTTCGACAGATGCACTTCCACGTAGGGGATGCTCACCGCGGCCAGGGCGTCGCGCAAGGCGACGCTGGTGTGGGTGTAGCCCGCCGGGTTGATGATGATGTAGCGCACGGCCTCCGAGGCGGCCGCCTGCACGCGGTCGATGAGCTGGCCCTCGTGGTTGCTCTGGAACGATTCCACGATGACCGAGTCTGCACGCGCACGGGCTTCCATCGCGGCATGGATGTCGGCGAGCGTGGTGCGGCCGTACACCTCCGGCTCGCGGGTGCCGAGCAGGTTGAGGTTGGGGCCGTGCAGCGCCAGGATCCGTTTCTGCGGCGGTGGAGGCGTTTCGGAGGATTTGCTGCGTTTTGAGCGCGTCATGCCGGCAAGTTTGCCGCATTTCGCTGCAATTTGTCTAGCATCGAGCCGCCCGGCGGCGACCTACGGCGCAAGCAGTGCGCGGATTGTGCCTTCCAGTTCGTCGCGGTTCAAGACGCCCAGCTTGATGCGATGGACGGCGCCGCTCCGATCGAAGATGTAGGTGAGCGGCATCGCCTGCGAAGCGCCCGCGATGTCGGCGGCGAGCGCGAGGGTCTCCGTCGAGCCGAGGAGGAGCGGGTAAGGCACTTTGTGCTCCCGCTGGAACTCCGCGATCCGGGCCGGGTTGTCGATGCCGATGCCGACGAACTGCACCGGTTCGGCGGCGAACTGCTCGCTGACCGAGGCGAAATCGGGGATTTCCTTGAGGCAGGGCGGGCACCAGGTGGCCCAGAAATTGACCACCATCACCTTGCCGCGCCACTGCTCCAGCGTCTGTGGCGCGCCGTCGAGATCGGGCAGGGTGACCTTGAGCAGCGCGTCGGCGCCCGCCTGGCTCGGTGCGGCGATCGGCGCGCCGGCCGGTGTTGTCGCCTGGCGGGTGAGATAGCCGGCCGCGGCCGCGACGGCGGCGACGATGCCGATGGCGGCGTAACGCAGTGCGCGGCTCATTCCATGGACCGTCCGGTTTCGGCCAGCAGCGCCTCCACGGCCGGCAGCCGTGCCCGCTCCAGGCCGCGCCGGGTGCTGCGTTCGGCGTGCGCGCCGTGGATGGAGAGCCGGATCGGCACGTTCTCCCAGTCGAAGGCGAGGATCGCCTCCGGGGCGCCCGGAATGCCTCGCCGCGGCTCGCGGTGCTCGTAGGCGATGTTCTCGTTGAGGAAGAAGATCTCCACTTCCTTGGCGCTCTCGGGATAGAGCTCGATCTCGACCTCCGAGTAGCGGCCGGCCGTCCCGTCGAGGGCGCCGCCCGTCAGGTAGGGGCGGAACTCGTCGAGCAGTCGCATCACCGCCACGGCCGCGGTGCGCATCTCGCGTAGCCGCTCGGTCTGCTCTTCGTCCTGGTAGAGGGCCTGCCAGGCGCGCAGCTCCGCCTCGATCTCGGTGTTGTTGGGGAGCGCCGCCTCGGATTCGGAGGCGCCCAGCTGGCGCGCCGCCTTGCGCTTGGCGAATCCGAAGTCGCTGATGCCGTCCTCCGCCATCATGCGGGCGGCGAGCGCGGCGATCTCGCGCCGCAGGGTGCCGGTTCGGGAAGCGTTCGTGCGGGAGGTCATGGTTCGCGAGTCCCACAGACTGACGAGGTAGAATGCCGCCCATTGTACACGGGCGCCTCGATCACAACGACAGCCGATCGCGCCCTCCGACGGAGTCTCCATGCACATCCACATCCTCGGCATCTGCGGCACCTTCATGGGTGGCGTGGCGCTGCTCGCGCGCGCGGCCGGCCATCGCGTCACCGGCTGCGACGCCAACGTCTATCCCCCCATGAGCACGCAGCTCGCCGAGCAGGGCATCGAGCTCGCCGAGGGCTACGACGCCGCCCAGCTCGGGCTGGCGCCGGACGTGTTCGTGATCGGCAACGCGATCTCCCGGGGCAATCCGCTGCTCGAGGCCATCCTCGAAGCCGGCGCCCCCTACGTGTCCGGGCCGCAGTGGCTGGCCGAGCACGTCCTGCAGGGGCGCTGGGTCCTCGCGGTGGCCGGCACCCACGGCAAGACCACCACCACCTCCATGCTCGCCTGGCTGCTGGAGGATGCGGGGCTCGCGCCCGGCTTCCTGGTGGGGGGCGTTCCCGGCAATTTCGGCGTCTCCGCGCGCCTGGGAGAGACGCCCTTCTTCGTGATCGAGGCCGACGAGTACGACACCGCCTTCTGCGACAAGCGCTCGAAGTTCGTCCATTACCGTCCGCGGACGGTGATCCTGAACAACCTCGAGTTCGACCATGCGGACATCTTCCCGGATCTGGCGGCCATCGAGACGCAATTCCACCATTTGGTGCGCATCGTTCCCCAGTCCGGGCGCATCCTCGCGAACGGTGCCGAGGAGAGCCTGCGGCGCGTGATCGCGCGTGGCTGCTGGTCCGAGCTGGAGTGGCTCGGCGACGGCGGCGGCTGGTCGGTGGAGGCGGGCGACGGCGAGGGTGAAGCGGTCTTCCGCCTCGACGGCGAGGAGTTGGGGCGCGCCGCGATTCCCATGGCGGGCAGTCACAACCGGGCCAATGCGCTGGCGGCGGTGGCCGCGGCGCGCCATGTTGGGGTGGCGCCGGCCCAGGCCATCGCCAGCCTGGCGCGCTTTTCGGGCGTGCGCCGGCGCATGGAGGTGCGCGGTGTCGCCGACGGCGTCACGGTGTACGACGACTTCGCTCACCATCCGACGGCGATCGCGCTCACGGTCGAGGGGCTGCGTCGCCGGGAGCCTGCGGGGCGCATCCTGGCGGTGCTGGAGCCGCGCTCCAACACGATGAAGCTGGGCGTGATGAAGGACCGCCTGCCGCAGGCCCTGGCGCTCGCCGACCGGGTGTTCTGCTACTCGAACGGGCTGGGATGGGACGTCGCCGGCGCGCTGTCGCCCCTCGGGGGGCGCGCCCTGACCGCCGACGACCTGGCGAGGCTGGTGGATGCGGTGGTCGCGGACGCACGTCCGGGCGACCATGTGCTGGTGATGAGCAACGGCGGCTTCGGCGGCATCCACGAGAAGCTGCTCGCGGCGCTGGCGGCACGCCGCAGCTGAGGGCGGCGCGCCGATCGGCGGCCCGGAGTCCGCCCTAGCTCCATCCGGTCTGCACGTCGACGGATGCCTGGTCCTCGTAGCCCGGAAGGAGCGCAGCGGATTCCGGGAGCGGCGCGATGTCTTACTTCGGCTTGTCGCCCGGCAGCGCGTCGAGCCGGCGCGCCTCTTCCTCGCTGATGTACTCGAACACGCGCACCACCTTATGCACGCCGCTGGTCCTGCGGGCGATCTCGGTGGCGAGGTCGGCTTCGCGCATGGTGACGAGCCCCATCAGGAACACGTTGCCGGCCTCGGTCACGACCTTGACGTGATTCGCGCTGACGTTGCCGGCGTCGACCAGACGGCCCTTGACCTTGGACGTGATCAGCGCGTCGTTGCTGCGCGAGGTGAGCGAGCTGAAGCCGCCAACCACCGTCTCGTTGATGACGTTGCGCACGTTGGCGACGCTCGCCGCCCAGCGCTCGACGTCGCCGCGCAGCTGCTCGTTGGGCACCTCGCCGGTGAGGAGCACGTTGCGGTTGAAGGCGGTGACGTTCACGTGGACGGTGTCGCCGAACTTCTCCCGGAAGGCGCGCGCGGTGCGCCACTCGATACCCTCGTCCTCGACGATGGCGCCCGAGGTGCGCCGGTCGTTGTACATCATGGCGCCCACGCCGACGCCGGTGGCGACCAGCGGGAAGCAGCCCTGCAGCGCCGGCACGGCGAGCGCGGCGGCCGCGCCGAGCAGCAGCGCGCGGCGGGTATGGTTCTTCATTCTTCTACTCCCAGTAACAGACAGTCGATGCCGTCGCACAGGCAGTGCAGGACGAGCAGGTGAACTTCCTGGATGCGCGCCGTCCGGTCGGCCGGCACGCACAGGTGGACGTCGCCCGCCTCCAACTGTTCCCCGATACGACCTCCCCCTTTTCCGGTAAGCGCGATGACCCGCATCTCGCGTTCGTGCGCGGCGGCGATGGCCTCGATCACGTTGGGCGAGTTGCCGCTGGTGGAGATGGCGAGCAGCACGTCGCCCGGCTGGCCGAGCGCGCGCACCTGCTTGGAGAAGATCTGGTTGTAGTCGTAGTCGTTGGCGATCGAGGTCAGCGTGGAGCTGTCGGTGGTGAGCGCGATCGAGGCGAGCGGCGGGCGCTCCATCTCGAAGCGGTTCACCAGCTCCGCCGCGAAGTGCTGGGCGTCGGCCGCCGAACCGCCGTTTCCGCAGGCGAGGATCTTGCCGTTGCCGAGCAGGCTCGCCGTCATGATCTCGACCGCTCCGGCGATCGGTGCGGCCATGGCTTCCAGCGCCTCGAGCTTGGTGCGGGCGCTGTCTTCGAATTGTCGGGAGATGCGTTGAATCAGGTCCATGTCGGGAGGTCTTGCGGCGCGTCGACGGGGGCGAAAGTCTAGCACGCAGGGTGTGTGCCTTCCGATGGGGCCGCTTGCGGGCGCAAGTGTGCCTTCGCGCGGGGCCGGCGTGGAGAGTGGCTTACAGCTGCTTACCATCACGTCGCATCGAAGGCGCCGCGCAGCCATTCCAGCCGCCGCTCGTCCAGCGCGTCCAGCAGCACCGCGTCGAAGCGGCAGGGGCGGTGTGCGTGGGCGCGGCCTGCGCCGGCGAGCCACCAGCGGGCGGCGAGGATCACGCGGGCCTGCTTCGCCGCGGTGATGCTCGCTGCCGCGCCGCCGAAGCGGGAGTCGCGGCGCAGGCGCACCTCGACGAAGGCGAGCGTGCCGTGGTCCAGGCACACCAGGTCGACCTCGCCGCCGCGGCAGCGGACGTTACGCGCGAGCAGCGCGACCCCGTGGCGGGCGAGGAAGCGCTCGGCGAGCGCTTCGGCCGCGGCGCCGGCGGCTTGCGTCGTGCCCGCGGCGGAGCCGACAATGCGCTTTCCGCCCGCTTTCGTCTCCCCTGCATGGTCCATAGCTCGCCCGTCCTTTCCAGTACGCCGTCATTCTACGTTGTGGCCACGCCCCTCGGAAATCTGCAGGACATCACCCTGCGCGCCCGCGAGGTGCTCGCCGCGGTGGACGTGATCGCGGCGGAGGACACGCGCCACAGTCAGCGCCTGCTCGATGCCTGCGGCATCGGGGCGCGGCTCATCCCGCTCCACGAGCACAACGAGCAGGCGGCAGCCGGGCAGGTGATCGCCCATCTCGAGGCGGGCCGTCACGTTGCGCTGATCAGCGACGCGGGCACGCCGGCGGTCTCGGATCCCGGCGCCCGCGCCGTCGCGCGGGTGCGCGAAGCGGGGTTTCCGGTGGTGCCGGTGCCGGGCGCCTGCGCGGCTGTCGCGGCCCTGTCGGCGGCAGGCTTCACCGACAACGGCTTCCGTTTCGTGGGCTTCCTGCCCCCCAAGTCGGCGGCCCGGCGGAGCGCGCTCGAAGCCCTGCGCGCGGAGTCGGTGCCGCTCGTCTTCTACGAGTCGCCGCATCGCATTGCCGAGTGCGTGGCCGACCTCGCCACGGTGCTGGAAGCCGAGCGCGAGCTCGTGATCGCCCGCGAGCTCACCAAACTCCACGAGCAGATCGTGCGCCTGCCTCTGGCATCGGCCGGCGACTGGCTTGCCGCCGACGAGAACCGGCGGCGCGGCGAGTTCGTCCTGATCGTGTCCGGCGCGCCGGCCAGGGAAGGGCTCTCGCCCGAAGAGGAGCGTGTGCTGTGCCTGCTGCTGGCCGAGCTGCCGGTGAAGACGGCGGCGCGGCTCGCAGCAACGATCACCGGCGCCTCGCGCAATGCCCTCTATGCCCATGCCCTGACGCTCAAGGGCGACTGAAGCGGCCCTATAATGGTCGCTGTTCGATACTGAAGACCGCCATGCAATCGATCTCCCTCATCCGCCCCGACGACTGGCACCTGCACGTGCGCGACGGTGCCGCCCTCGCCGCCGTGGTGCCGCACACCGCGCGTCGCTTCGGGCGGGCGCTGATCATGCCCAACCTGCGCCCCCCCGTGACCACCACCGAGCAGGCGCTCGCGTACCGCGAGCGCATCCTCGCGGCGGTCCCGGCCGGCGTGCGCTTCGAGCCGTTGATGAGCCTCTATCTCACCGACAACCTGGCGCCGGACGAGATCGACCGGGCCAAGGCGAGCGGGGCGGTCGTCGCGGCCAAGCTCTACCCGGCCGGCGCCACCACCAACTCGGACGCCGGCGTGACCGCGGTCGAGAAGATCTGGCCGGTGCTCGAGCGGATGGAGCGTGCGGGCCTGGTGCTTTGCGTGCACGGCGAGGTCACCCATGGCGACGTGGACGTCTTCGACCGCGAGCAGGTCTTCATCGAGGAAGTGCTGGCGCCCCTCACCCGGCGCTTCCCGGCACTACGGGTCGTGTTCGAGCACATCACCACCGCGGACGCGGTGCGCTTCGTGGAGGAGAGCGGCCCCAACGTGGGCGCGACCGTCACCGCACACCACCTGCTGCTCAACCGCAATGCGATCTTCGCCGGCGGCATCCGGCCCCATCATTACTGCCTGCCGGTGTTGAAGCGCGAGACCCATCGCCGCGCGCTGGTGCAGGCGGCGACCTCCGGCAATCCCAAGTTCTTCCTCGGCACCGATTCCGCACCGCATTCGCGGGGGGCAAAGGAGACCGCCTGCGGCTGTGCCGGCTGCTACACCGCCCATGCCGGGATCGAGTTCTACGCCGAGGTGTTCGAGCGGGCCGGCGCGCTGGACCGCCTGGAGGCGTTCGCGAGCCTCAATGGTCCGGCCTTCTACGGTCTCGAGCCCAACGCCGAGCGCATCACGCTGGTGAAGGAAGCGTGGTCCGTGCCCGCCGCCTACGACTATCTTCCGGAAGATCCCCTGGTACCGCTGCGCGCGGGCGAGCCCGTCGCCTGGCGTCTCGCCTGAACACGAAGGAGTCGCGATGGCACGACCGGTCCTGCGCAACACCCTGCTCGCGCTGCTGCTGCCTCTGCTCGCAGCCTGCGAGAACAGTGCCACCGCCTACTCCGTGGAAGGAGCGCAGCACGCCATCATCCTGGTTCGCGAGCAGCCCTACTTCTGGACCAGCACCGTGAACCAGGCGGTGATCGCCTCGCGCCTGCCGGAGTGCCAGCGCCGCGTGGCGATCCATCCCGACGCCACCACGCTCACTCCAATGGAGGTGTACGAAGCCGGCGACCGCCTGTGGGCGCTGCATCAGGGCGAGCGCTGGTACCTCGCGAGCACCGAGCGCTGCCTCGTGCAGGACTGGGCCGCCCCTGTCCAGCCCCCCGGTCCGCTCGTCGGCACCTTCCGCCTCGAGGACGGCGCCCCCACCTTCGTGCCCGCAGGGGGTAGTTGACACACCCCGTATAATCTTTCTCGGGAAGTTCGCCAGGCAGTCGCTGCGCCCCTCCGGGGGCGTGGAGGAAAGTCCGGGCCCCGCAGAGCAGGATGCCGGCTAACGGCCGGGCGCCGTGAGGCGACGGAAAGTGCAACAGAAAGCAAACCGCCGATGGCTCCGTCAGGAGCTCAGGTAAGGGTGAAATGGTGCGGGGGCGCAAGCCTCCGGGCGGGGTGCAAGCTCCGTCGGGTAAGAGCCCACCGCAGGACTGGCAACAGGACTGGCACGGCAAACCCCATCCGGGGCAAGGCCAAATAGGGGAGCAATGGCGTGGCTCGCGCTGCTCCCGGGTAGGCTGCTGGAGCGCCGCGGCAACGCGGCGCCAAGAGGAATGACTGCCCGGCCGTCCGGCCGCACCGCTCGCGGTGTGCCGGACGGTTCGACAGAACCCGGCTTATCGGCGAACTTCCCCACTTGCCATCGGAATTTCCCCCGAATTCCCCACCGCGCCCCACCCGCGCCCCCGACGCTCCCCCTTTGTCACATGAGTACGCGCTATAAGCCTTGATTTTTCAAGGTTTATCGGGCTTGTGCGCGCTCGCGTTAAGTCTTTGTGCCACAACGAAAAATGCCGTCGGGGCGGCTTGACCGGGCGAGATGTTTCCTCTAGAGTGGGTACCGGTGGTAAAAAGTGGGTAGAAGTGTCATATCAGACACTTCCAGGCCGAAAAATCAGGGGGGTCAATGTTCCAGGGAGCGGTTGCGCTCAGTCTTGATGCCAAGGGTCGCCTTGCGATCCCCGCGCGGCATCGGGAGGCGCTCGTCCCTGACGGGGCTCCGCTGGTCGTCACCGCCCATCCCCACCAGTGCCTGCTGGTCTATCCGCAGTCCGCCTGGGAGCCCATCAGCCAGCGCATTTCGGCGCTGCCCAGCCTCGACCCTCAGGCAGCCATCCTGAAACGTCTGCTGGTGGGTCACGCCCAGACCGAGGAGCTCGACAGCGCCGGCCGCGTGCTGCTGAACGCGTCCCTGCGCAACTGGGCCGGCCTCGACAAGCAGGTCTGGATGGTGGGGCAGGGGAGCTACTTCGAAATCTGGTCGGATGCCGGGTGGCAGAAGCAGCAGGAGGCCATGCAGGCCCTGGTTTCGGGCGCGCTGCCGGCCGGTTTCGAGAGTCTGGTGCTGTGAGCGCAGCCGGCGAACACGTGACGGTGCTTCTCGCCGAGGCGGTGGATGCGCTCGCGGTGCGCCCGGCCGGTGTCTATATAGATGGCACGTTCGGCCGGGGTGGCCACTCGCGTGCCATCCTCGCGCGGCTCGGTGCGCAGGGGCGCGTCGTCGCCTTCGATCGCGACCCGGTGGCCGTGGCGGCCGGCGCCGCGCTCTCCGACCCGCGCTTCACCCTGATTCACGCGCCGTTCAGCGCGCTCGCGGATGAAATGGCACGGCTGGGTATCGAGCGGGTCGACGGTGTACTCCTCGACCTCGGCGTGTCCTCGCCGCAGCTCGATGAGGCGGAGCGGGGCATGAGTTTCCGATTCGATGCGCCGCTCGACATGCGGATGGACACGAGCCGCGGACAGACCGTCGCGGATTGGCTTGCGACGGCCTCCGTCGCCGAAATCACGGAGGTATTGAGGGACTATGGGGAAGAACGGTTTGCTCATGCGATTGCAAAGGCGATTGCAGCTGCTCGGACAGGGGGGGCTGTCGCAACCACTGGACAACTTGCCGCGATCGTGGAAAAAGCGGTCCGCACACGCGAGCCGGGGCAGCACCCGGCGACGCGCAGCTTTCAAGCTCTACGGATTTTCATCAATCGCGAGCTCGAGGAGCTTTCGCTAGTGCTTCCGGCGGCCGCCGCGCGCCTCACGGCCGGCGGACGCCTGGTAGTGATCAGTTTCCACTCCCTCGAGGACCGCATCGTCAAGCGTTTCATGCGTGACGAATCGCGCCCGCCCCAGCTGCCCGCGCGCCTGCCGGTGCGCCAGTCGGAGCTTCCGCCGCCGCGCCTGCGGCTCGTGGGCAAGCCGCAACGGCCGAGCGCGGAAGAGGTGGCGGCCAATCCGCGCGCCCGCAGCGCCGTGATGCGGGTGGCCGAGCGCACCGAGGCAGCGGCATGATCCGCGCGGACGCCTTCCTCCTCGCGCTCGTGGTGGCCAGCGCCCTCGGTGTGGTGGCGGCGCAGCACCAGTCGCGCAAGCTCTTCGCCGAGCTCGAGCGCGAACAAACCCGGGCGCACGAGCTCGAAGTGGAGTGGGGCCAGCTGCAGCTGGAGCAGAGCACCTGGGCCGCCCACGCGCGCGTCGAGAAGATCGCGCGCGAGCGCATGGGCATGCGGCCACCCGCACCCGGCCAGGTCATCGCGGTGGAGGGCGCACAATGAAAAAACAGCGTCCCGTGACCTTCAATCACAACCCCTTGCTGGAAAAGGGCTTGCCGGCCTGGCGTCCGCGCCTGGTGCTGCTCGCGCTGCTCACCGGCTCGCTTGCGCTGGTGGGGCGCGCCGCCTACCTGCAGGGGTTCAACACCGAGTTCCTCCAGGCCAAGGGGGAGTCGCGCTATGAGCGCGTCATCTCGATCCCGGCCACCCGCGGGCGCGTCACCGATCGCCATGGCGACGTGCTGGCCGTGAGCACGCCGGTGCGTTCGATCTGGGCGCTGCCGTCGGATGCGCGCCTGTCTCCGGCCGATGCGCGCAAGCTGGCGAACCTGCTCGACATGGACGTGAACGAGCTCAACAGCCGGCTCGCCAGCGAACGCGACTTCGTCTACCTGAAGCGCCAGGTGGCGCCGCCGGTGGCCGAACAGGTGAAGGCGCTCAAGCTTCCCGGCATCCATCAGCAGCAGGAGTATCGCCGCTACTATCCGGGCGGCGAAGTCATGGCCCACGTGCTGGGCTTCACCGGCGTCGACGACAAGGGGCAGGAAGGCGTCGAGCTCGCCTTCGACGCGGTGCTGACCGGCCAGGCCGGTTCGCGCCGCGTGATCCGCGACCGGCGCGGCCAGATCGTGGAGGACGTCGAGTCCATCCGCCCGCCGCGTGACGGTGCCGATGTGGCGCTGGCGGTCGATGCCAAGGTGCAGTACCTCGCCTACTCGGCGCTGCGCCAGGCGATGACCACCCACAAGGCGAAGGCCGGCGCGGTGGTCGTGCTCGACGCCCGCACCGGCGAGGTCCTGGCGCTGGTCAACGCCCCCACCTACAACCCCAACAACCGCGCCAACCTGTCCGGCGCGCAGCTGCGCAACCGCGTGCTCACCGACGTGTTCGAGCCCGGTTCCACCATGAAGCCATTCATCGCCGCGCTCGCCCTCGAGCGCGGCAAGGTGCAGCCGGGTACGGTCATCGATACCGCCCCGGGGCGGCTGACCATCGGCCGGGCGACGATTTCCGACACCCATCGCCACGGGCTGCTGACGGTGGCCGAAGTGATCCAGAAGTCTTCCAACGTCGGCACGGTCAAGATGGCGATGGGCTTCCAGCCCGACGAGATGTGGCAGCTCTTCAAGGATCTCGGCTTCGGCGCGCCCCTGAATCTGGGGTTTCCGGGCGAGGCCGGTGGCCGCCTTCGCCCTGCCAGGAGCTGGCGCCCGATCGAGCAGGCCACCATGTCCTACGGCCACGGCATCTCGGTGAGCCTCATCCAGATGGCGCACGCCTATCTGGCCTTCGCCCGCGACGGCGAGCTGCTGCCGGTGTCGCTCACGCGACTGGACGGGCCACCCAGCGGCGGGCAGCGCATCTTCTCGGCCGAGACTGCGCGCGCCATGCGGGGCATGCTCGAGCTCGCCGCCGGGCCGGGTGGCACCGCCCCCCGTGCCCAGATCGCCGGCTACCGGGTGGCGGGCAAGACCGGCACCGCCCACAAACTGGAGAACGGGCGCTATACCAACAAATATGTTTCATCGTTTGTCGGCCTGGCCCCGGCTTCGGATCCTCGCCTTATCGTCGCGGTGATGATCGACGAACCCTCCGCCGGGCAGCACTACGGAGGCGCCGTGGCGGCACCGGTCTTCGCGCAGATTACCGAGGGCGCCTTGCGGGCACTGGGCGTTGCGCCCGACGCGCCGCTCGCGCCTCTTCAGGTCGCGCGCCAGCCCGACGCGCCGGACCCGGCCCGGGAGCGCATGTGAGCGCCGTGCGAGCCACCGAAATCCTCACACGCCTGCATGACGCAGGCGTGTCGCCTGCCGGCATCGGCGCCGACTCGCGCAAGCTGCGCCCGGGCGACGTGTTCGCGGCCTGGCCCGGCCTCACCAGCGACGGCCGCCGCTACATCGGCGCGGCGCTCGAGCGCGGTGCCTCGGCAGTGCTGTGGGAGGACGCCGACGGCTTCCGTGCCGAGAACCTGCCGGTGCCCGGGCTGGCCGTAACCGGCTTGCGCAGCCTGGGCGGGCATCTCGCCCACGAGATCTACGGCCGCCCGTCGGAGCGGCTGTGGATGACCGGCGTCACCGGAACCAACGGCAAGACCACGGTGAGCCAGTGGCTGGCGCGGGCGGTGGAAGGGCTGGGCGGACGCTGCGGCGTCATCGGCACCCTCGGCTGCGGCTTCCCCGGAGAGCTCGTGGACTTCGCCGCCACCACCCCCGACGCGCTCGAACTGCACCGCATGCTCGCCGGCTTCGTCGCCCAGCAGGGCGACTCGGCCGCGATGGAGGTCTCCTCCATCGGCCTCGACCAGGAGCGGGTCAACGGCGTGGCGTTCGACGTGGCGGTGTTCACCAACCTGACCCGCGACCATCTCGACTACCACGGCGACATGGAAGCGTATGCGGCCTCGAAGGCCCGCCTGTTCGACCTGCCGGGCGTCGGTTGCGCAGTTCTGAACTTCGACGACGCCTTCGGGCTGACCCAGGCCCGCCGACTGGTGCGGGCCGGCATGCCGGTGATCGGCTACACGCGCAATGCCGGCAACGCCACGGCGGTGGCCGGCGCGCGGGTGCTGGTCGCGGCGCGCCTGCAGGAAAAACCCTCCGGTCTGCGTTTCACCCTGCTGTGGGAAGGCACCGAGCACGAGGTGCAGGTACGCATGGTGGCGTCCTTCAACGTCTCGAACCTGCTCGCGGTGATCGGCGCGCTGATCGCGCGGGGCGTCGAGCTCGGCGACGCGCTCCGGGTGGCCGCGCGCCTCACGCCGCCGCAAGGCCGCATGCAGCTCCTCGGCGGCATCTGCGAGCCGCTGGTGGTGGTCGACTACGCTCACACGCCGGATGCGCTCGCCAAGGTGCTCGAGGCGATCCGCAGCACCGTGCGCACCCGCGGCGGCCGGCTGGTGTGCGTGTTCGGCTGCGGCGGAGACCGGGATCCGGGCAAGCGCCCGCTCATGGGCGAAGTCGCCAGCCAACTCGCGGACCTGGTCGTGATCACCAGCGACAATCCGCGCAGCGAGGACCCCTTGAAGATCATCGACATGATCGCCGCGGGTGCGGGACCGCAGGCCGAGCGCGTGGTGGACCGCGCGCAGGCCATCGCGCGCGCGATCGGCGAGGCCACGGCCGACGACGTCGTGGTGGTGGCCGGCAAGGGCCACGAACCCTACCAGGAGATTCTCGGCGAGCGGCTGCCGTTCTCCGATCTCGAGCAGGCACGCCTCGCCCTGGCGGCCTGGAACAGCACCCGGGGGATGACTACATGATGACCCTCGACGAAGCCGTAACGGCACTCCGGGCACGCGCGACCGCGTCCGCCCGTTTCACCGGCGTAGGCACCGACAGCCGCAAGGTATGCGCCGGCCAGCTCTTCGTCGCCCTGCGCGGCGAGCGCTTCGACGGACACGATTTCGTCGCCCAGGCGGCCGCCGACGGCGCGGCCGCGGCACTGGTCGAGAGCGCCTGGGCCGACAGGCTGCAAGGCGAGCCGCCACTGCCGCTGCTGGTGGTGGACGATACGCGCCGCGCGCTCGGCCGCCTGGCGGCGTACTGGCGGGCGCGCTTCGAGCTGCCCGTGATCGGGATCACCGGAAGCAACGGCAAGACCACGGTGAAGGAGATGTGCGGCTCGATCATGCGCGCATGGGCCCGGCGCACCGGCGCGGGCGAGGTGCTCGCCACCGCAGGCAATCTCAACAACGACATCGGACTGCCGCTCACCCTGCTGGGACTGCGGGAGAACCACGCCGCTGCAGTCATCGAAATGGGCATGAACCAGCCCGGCGAGATCGGCTACCTCACGGGAATCGCGCGCCCCACCGTGGCGATCGTGACCAACGCCCAGCGCGCCCACCTGCAAGGCATGGGCACGGTGGTGCAGATCGCCCAGGAGAAGGGAACGATCTACAACGGCCTCGGCGAGGGCGGCGTGGCGGTGGTGAACGACGACGATCCGCACGCGGGGTACTGGCGCGAACTCAACGCCGGGCGGCAGGTGATGGGCTTCGCGATCGAACACGCCGCGGACGTGCGTGGCGATTGTGTCCTGCATGGCCTGGGCTCCCGTCTCGAGCTCGTCACCGCGAAGGGCCGCGTCGCCGTCGAGCTCCAGGTGCCGGGCGAGCACAACGCGCGCAACGCCACCGGCGCGGCCGCGGCCTGCCTTGCTGCGGGCGCCACCCTGGAGGACGTGGCCGCGGGCCTGGCGTCGTACGCGGGAACCCGCGGGCGGCTGCAGCGCCGCGCCGGTCCCAAGGGCTCGGTGATCCTCGACGACAGCTACAACGCCAATCCGGACTCGGTGCGCGCGGGCATCGACGTGCTCGCCGCCACCACCGGACACAAGATCCTGGTGCTCGGCGACATGGGCGAAGTCGGCTGCAGCAGCGCGCAGGTTCACGACGAGATCGGCGGCTACGCCAAGAGCAAAGGCATCGACGAGCTCTATGCGCTCGGCGACATGAGCGCGGTCGCGGTGCACAACTTCGGCGACGGCGGACGGCATTTCGGCTCGGTCGACGCGCTGGTCGCGGCACTCGCGGGAAGGCTCGACGGCGACACCGTGGTTCTGGTGAAGGGGTCGCGTTTCATGGGAATGGAACGGGTGGCAGACGCTCTTGCGGCGATGCACAATGGCGCCCCCTCCAAGGAGTCACACTAGCCCATGCTGCTCGAACTCTCCCTCTGGCTCGGTCAGGACATCCGCGCTTTCAACGTGTTCGGATACATCACGTTGCGCACGGTGCTCGCCGCGATGACCGCGCTGCTCATCTCTTTCATCTTCGGGCCCGCGCTCATCCGCTGGCTCACCGCCAAGAAGATCGGGCAGGCGGTGCGCGACGACGGGCCGAAGTCGCACCTGACCAAGGCCGGCACGCCGACCATGGGCGGCGCGCTGATCCTCATCGCCATCGCGGTGACCATTCTGCTGTGGGGCGACCTGCGCAATCACTACGTGTGGGTGACCCTGCTGGTGACCCTGGGCTTCGGCGCGGTCGGCTGGGTGGACGACTGGCGCAAGGTCGTGCATCGGGATCCCAAGGGGCTGCCGTCCCGGTGGAAGTACCTGTGGACCTCGCTCATCGCGCTCGGCGCGGCGATCTTCCTCGCCGCCACCGCCAACGAGCCCGCCCAGACCGAGCTCATCGTCCCCTTCTTCAAGGCGGTCGCCTATCCGCTGGGATTGTTCGGGTTCGTGGCGCTGACCTATTTCGTGATCAACGGCACCAGCCACGCGGTGAACCTCACCGACGGCCTGGACGGCCTGGCGATCATGCCGACGGTCATGGTGGCCGGCGCACTGGCGGTGTTTGCCTACGTGGCGGGCCACGCCGGCTTCTCCCAGTACCTGGGCGTGCCCTATATCGCCGGGGCGGGCGAGCTCGCGGTGTTCTGCGGCGCGATGTGCGGCGCCGGCCTGGGTTTCCTGTGGTTCAACGCCTACCCCGCCGAGGTCTTCATGGGCGACGTCGGCGCCCTGGCGCTCGGCGCGGCGCTGGGCACCATCGCCGTTATCGTGCGTCAGGAGATCGTGCTCTTCATCATGGGTGGCCTCTTCGTCGCGGAGACCCTCTCGGTGATGGTGCAGGTCCTGTATTTCCGCGCGAGCGGCGGCAAGCGCATCTTCCGCATGGCGCCCCTGCATCACCACTACGAGCTGGGCGGATGGAAGGAAACGCAGGTGGTGGTCCGCTTCTGGATCATCACCCTGATGCTGGTCCTGTTCGGTCTGTCGACCCTCAAGCTGAGATGATCATCCGGCCCGAACTCTCCGTCCTCGTGCTCGGACTGGGCGAATCCGGCCTGGCGATGGCGCACTGGTGCGCCCGCCGGGGCGCGCGCCTGCGGGTGGCCGACACGCGCGCGGAGCCGCCGGGCCTGGCGGCGCTGAAGGCGGCGGCCCCCGCGGCCGAGATCGTGCTCGGGCCGTTTGCCGAGGGCCTGCTGGAAGGCGTCGAGGTGGTGGCGGTGAGCCCGGGGCTCGACGCACGCCTGCCGGTGCTCGTCGAGGCACGCCGCCGCGGCCTCCCGCTGGTGGGGGAGATGGCCCTCTTCGCGTCGGCGCTCGGGGAGCTCGGTGCGCGTACCGCGACCTCCATCCTCGCCGTCACCGGCACCAACGGCAAGACCACCACCACCGCGCTCACCGCCGCGCTCGCGCGCGCCGCCGGACTCGACGCGGTGGCTGCCGGCAACATCAGTCCGGCCGCGCTGGCGGTGCTCGTGGAGCGGCTCGACGCGGGGCAGGCGCTTCCCGAATGCTGGGTCCTCGAGCTCTCCAGCTTCCAGCTCGAGACGCCCCACGGCCTGGCCCCCGAGGCGGCGGTGGTGCTCAACGTCACGGACGATCATCTCGACCGCCACGGGGACATGGACGGCTACGCCGCGGTCAAGGCCAGCATCTACGACGGCGCCCGCGTGCAGGTGGTGAACCGCCAGGACGCGCGCGTGATGGCGATGGCGCGGCCGGGCGCGCAGGTGGTCTCCTTCGGCACCGACCGGGCGCCCTCGGCCACCGATTTCGGCCTGGCCGAACGCGACGACGGGCTGTGGCTCATGGCGGGCGACGAGCCGCTGCTGCCGATGGCGAAGCTCAGGATCGCCGGCCTGCACAATGCCGCCAACGCGCTCGCCGCGCTCGCTTTGGGCTCGGCCATCGGCCTTCCCCGTGCTGGCATGCTCGCCGGGCTGGAAGGGTTCGCCGGGCTCCCCCATCGGGTCGAGCCGGTCGCGAAGCGCGGCGACGGGGTGGTCTTCTACGACGACTCCAAGGGTACCAACGTCGGCGCGACACTTGCCGCGATCGAGGGGCTGGGGCGACCGCTGGTGCTCATCGCCGGTGGCGACGGCAAGGGCCAGGACTTCTCGCCCCTCGCCGGCGCCGTCGCGCGCCACGCGCGGGCAGTGGTGCTGATCGGGCGCGACGCACCGGCGATCGAGGCTGCGCTTTCGGGCACCGGTGTGCCCATCGAGCGGGCGGCCGACATGGACGCGGCGGTCGCGCGCGCGGCCGGGCTCGCTCAGGCGGACGAGGCAGTGCTTCTCTCGCCTGCGTGCGCGAGCCTCGACATGTTCCGCAACTACGCCCACCGCGCCGAGGTGTTCGTCGCCGCGGTGCGGCGGCTGCCGGGAGTGGGGGCGCCATGAAGCTCGCGAACGCGCTCTCCGGTTTCTTTGCGGCCCGCCGCGCCCCGGTCGGGGTGGAGACGAGCCGTGCGGTGAACCGCCTCATGCGTCCGTCCGACGGCATCCGCGAGCTCGATCCGATGCTCTTGTGGTCGTCGGTGGCGCTGCTGCTGCTCGGCCTGGTGATGGTCTATTCGTCCTCGATCGCCTTCGCCGAGGGCAGCCGCTTCACCGGCTACCAATCGCACTACTTCCTGCTGCGCCACGGGCTCTTCCTCGCCATCGGGGTGGCGGCCGGGCTCTTCGCCTTCCAGCTGTCGCTCCGCAAATGGCAGCAACTCGCGCCCTGGCTCTTCATGGCAGGGGTGCTGCTGCTGGTGGTGGTGCTCATCCCGGGCCTGGGACGGGAGGTCAACGGCGCGCAGCGCTGGCTGCCGCTCGGTCCGGTGAATCTCCAGCCCTCGGAGCTGATGAAGCTGTTCGTGGCGCTTTATGCCGCCGACTACACGGTGCGCAAGCTCCCCCAGATCCGCAGCTTCAAGCGCGGTTTCCTGCCCATGGCGGGCATTGTCCTGCTGGTGGGCTTCCTGCTGCTGCGCGAGCCCGACTTCGGGGCCTTCGTGGTCATCACCGCCATCGCCTTCGGCGTGCTCTTCCTAGGCGGCATCAACGTGCGCGTGTTCGCCCTGCTCGCGCTGGTGGCGATGGTGGGTTTCGTGCTGCTCATCTGGCTCTCGCCCTACCGGCGCGACCGCATCTTCGGCTTCATGGACCCGTGGCAGGACGCCTTCGGCCGCGGCTACCAGTTGTCCCATGCGCTGATCGCCTTCGGGCGCGGCGAATGGTTCGGCGTGGGTCTGGGGGCGAGCGTCGAGAAGCTCTTCTACCTGCCCGAGGCGCACACCGATTTCCTGCTGGCCGTGATCGCCGAGGAGCTCGGCTTCGTGGGCGTGCTCACCGTGGTCGTGCTCTTCGCCGTCGTCATACAGCGCGCCTTCGCCATCGGCCGCACCGCGATCAACCTCGAGCGCTATTTCTCGGGCCTGGTGGCGATGGGCATCGGTCTCTGGATCGGGGTGCAGTCCTTCATCAACATGGGCGTGAACATGGGGTTGCTGCCCACCAAGGGGCTCACCCTGCCGCTGATGAGCTTCGGCGGCTCCGGCATCGTCGCCAACTGCCTGGCGATCGCGATCCTTCTCCGGTGCGATTGGGAAAACAGGCAGGTGATGCGGGGAGCCCGAGCATGAGCCAGCGGTCGATCACCTGCCTGTTTCGCCGCAGGCAAAATCGCCAAGTCATGCGAGGTGCCCGAGCATGAAGACCCTCCTCGTCATGGCCGGCGGCACCGGCGGGCACATCTTCCCGGGCATCGCGGTGGCCGACTGCCTGCACGCACGCGGCTGGAAGGTGGTGTGGCTGGGCAACCCGGAAGGAATGGAGGCGCGCATCGTCCCGGAGCACGGCTACGAGCTGGCGCCGCTCCGTTTCGCCGCGCTGCGCGGCAAGGGCCTCGTGCGCAAGCTCCTGCTGCCGGTGAACCTCCTGCGCGGCTTCTGGCAGGCGCTCGGCGTGCTGCGCCGCATCCGGCCCGATGTGGTGCTGGGGATGGGCGGTTACGTGACCTTTCCCGGCGGCATGATGGCGGCGCTGGTGGGCCGCCCCCTGGTGCTGCACGAGCAGAACTCGGTGGCGGGACTCGCCAACCGCGTGCTGGCCGGGGTGGCCGACCGGGTCCTGGCGGGCTTTCCGGGCGTGCTCGAGAAGGCGGGCTGGGTGGGCAACCCGGTGCGCGCCGACATCGCCGCGGTACCGCCGCCCGCAAGGCGCTTTGCCGACCGCAGCGGCCCGCTGCGGCTGCTCGTCGTGGGCGGCAGCCTCGGCGCGGCGGCGCTCAACGACGTGGTGCCCCGGGCGCTGGCGCTGATCCCGCCCGAGCGGCGCCCCCTGGTCACCCATCAGGCGGGGGCGAAGCAGATCGACGCGTTGCGCGCTGCCTATGTCGCGGCGGGCGTCGAAGGGGAGCTGCTGCCCTTCATCGACGACATGGCCGCACGCTACGCCGAAGCGGATCTGGTGATCTGCCGCGCCGGCGCCCTGACCGTGGCGGAGCTCGCCGCCGTGGGTGTGGCGAGTCTGCTGGTGCCTTTCCCCCATGCGGTCGATGACCACCAGACGGGCAACGCGCGTTTCCTCGCGGACCGGGAGGCGGCCTTCCTGTTGCCGCAGCACGAGCTCGACGCGGAGAAGCTCGCCGGGATCCTGACGAGCCTCGAGCGCACGCGCCTGCTGGAGATGGCAGAGAAGGCGCGCGCGCTCGCGAAACCGCAGGCCGCCGAGGCGGTCGCCAAGGCGTGCGAGCAGCTCGCCGCCGGGAGCAAGACATGAAGCACAAAGTAAAACGCATCCATTTCGTCGGCATCGGCGGCGCCGGCATGAGCGGCATCGCCGAGGTGCTGGTGAACCTCGGCTTCACCGTGAGCGGCTCGGATCTTTCCGAGAACGCCGTCACCCGGCGGCTGCGCGCCCTGGGCGCGACCGTGGTGGGCGGACATGCCGCGGAGAACGTCGCCCAGGCCGACGCAGTGGTCATCTCCACCGCCGTGAAGAACGACAACCCGGAGGTCGTGGCGGCCCGCGCGCGCCACATCCCGGTGGTGCCGCGCGCGCAGATGCTCGCCGAGCTCATGCGCCTGAAGAGCGGAATCGCCATCGCCGGCACCCATGGCAAGACCACCACCACCTCCCTGGTGGCGAGCATCCTCGCCGAAGGCGGGCTGGACCCCACCTTCGTGATCGGCGGCCGGCTCAACGCGGCGGGCGCCAACGCGCGCCTCGGCAAGGGCGACTTCCTGGTGGCGGAGGCGGACGAGTCGGATGCCTCCTTCCTGATGCTCACCCCCGTGATCTCGGTCGTCACCAACATCGACGCCGATCACATGGACACCTACGGCCACGATTTCGCGCGCCTGAAGCAGGCCTTCGTGGACTTCCTGCAGCACCTGCCCTTCTACGGCGTGGCGGTGCTGTGCGAGGACGACCCCCACGTGCGCTCGATCATGCCCCTGGTGTCGAAGCAGATCGTGCGCTACGGCCTTTCGGAGAGCGCCAACATCCGGGCCGAGAACGTTCGCGCCGAAGACGGTCGGATGTACTTCGACGTGGTGCGGGTGAACGGGTCGGTGAGCCGGCTCTCGGTGGCGCTCAACCTGCCCGGGATGCACAACGTGCTGAACGCGCTCGCGGCCATCGCGGTGGCGACCGAGCTGCAGGTTCCGGATGCGGCCATCGTCAAGGCGCTCGACGAGTTCAAGGGCGTCGGGCGGCGCTTCCAGCGCTGGGGCGAGGTGGCCCTCGCGGATGCCGACGGCAGCCCGCGTGGCAGCTTCACCCTGGTGGACGACTACGGCCACCACCCGGTGGAAATGGCGGCGACCCTGGCGGCGGCGCGCGGCGCGTTTCCCGGACGCCGCCTCGTGCTCGCCTTCCAGCCGCACCGGTTCACCCGTACCCGCGACTGTTTCGAGGACTTCGTGAAGGTACTGTCGACGGTCGATGCGCTCCTGCTGGCCGAGGTCTATGCCGCAGGAGAGCCTGCCATCGTAGCCGCGGACGGACGCTCGCTGGCGCGGGCGATCCGGGTCGCGGGAAAGGTGGAGCCGGTCTTCGTCGAGGACATCGCGGAGATGCCGGCGGCGATCCTGGCGGCGGCGCGCGACGGTGACGTGGTGATCACCATGGGGGCGGGCTCCATCGGCGGCGTGCCGGCCAGACTGACGAGTGGTGAGGAATCGGCGTGAGCGGGAAATTCGGAAAAGTGGCGGTTTTGCTGGGCGGCACCTCGGCCGAGCGCGAGGTGTCCCTGATGTCGGGTAGCGCTGTGCTCGCCGCCTTGCAGGCTGCGGGCGTGGACGCGCACGGCTTCGATCCGGCCGAGCGCGATCTGCACGAGTTGAAGGACGAGAGCTTCGAGCGCGTCTTCATCGCGCTGCATGGACGCGGCGGCGAGGACGGCACCGTGCAGGGCGCACTGGAGCTGATGAAGATCCCCTACACCGGCAGCGGCGTGATGGCGTCCGCGCTGGCGATGGACAAGTGGCGTACCAAGATGGTGTGGGCTGCCGCGGGCCTGCCGACGCCGCGCTACGCCATCCTGCATGCCGGCACCGACTGGGAAGCCGTGGCCGCCGACCTGGGCCTGCCGATCTTCGTGAAGCCGGTGCACGAGGGCTCCAGCATGGGCGCGACCAAGGTCACCGAGGCGGGGCAGCTGAAGGCCGCCTGGGAGCTCGCGGCCCGCTTCGACAGCCTGGTGATCGCGGAGGAGTTCATCAGCGGCGCGGAGCTCACCGCGCCCTTCCTGGGCGAGCGCGCGCTGCCGCTCATCCGCATCGAGGCGCCGGGCGGAAACTACGACTACCAGAACAAGTACTTCAGCGACGACACCCGCTACCTCTGCCCCTGCGGCCTGCCTGCCGACCAGGAGGAGGCGCTGCAGGCGCTGATCATGAAGAGCGCCGCGGTGCTGGGCTGCCGCGGCTGGGGCCGGGCGGACCTCATCCTCACCGGCGACGGCCGTCCCTACCTCCTCGAAATGAACACCTCGCCCGGGATGACCGGGCATTCCCTGGTGCCGATGGCCGCCCGCGTGGCCGGCATGAGCTTCGAGGCGCTCTGCCTCGCCATCCTGGAGGATGCCCGCCTTGGCTGAATACGCCGCACGCGCCGCCGCCGAACGCCGCGTACGGGACGGGGGTGCCCCCTCCCGTACGCGCGAGGCCGTGGGTGTGTGGCACCGGCCGGCCCTGCTCAACCTCGCGGCGGACCTGCTCATGCTCTTCGCCGCGGTGGCGCTGGGCTACGCCCTGGTGGCGTGGTTCCTGTCGCGCCCGCTCTTCCCGGTGCGCGAGGTGGTGGTGCTCACCCCGCCCGCGCAGGTCACCACCGCGCAGCTCGAATATGCCGCGCGCACCGCGATCCGCGGCAACTTCTTCTCGGTGGATCTGGAGGCGGTGCGCGAGAGCTTCGAGGTGCTGCCCTGGGTGCGTCGCGCCGAGGTGCGGCGGCGCTGGCCCGACGTGCTGGAGCTGCGTCTCGAGGAGCACCAGGCCGTGGCGCACTGGACCGTGTCCGAGAGCGGCGAGGCGCATCTCGTCAACCGCCAGGGCGAGGTGTTCGTTGCTGCGAGCAACGCCGACCTGCCGGGCCTGTCCGGTCCGCAGGGATCGGCCGCCTATCTCCTCGCCCGCCACGGCGAGTTCTCCCAGGTGCTGGAGCCGCTCGGCCGCCGCCTGGTGGCGCTCGCCCTGTCGGCTCGCCTGGCGTGGCAGTTGAGGCTCGACGACGGCATGGTGATCGTCCTCGGGCGCGACCAGGAGAAGGCGCCGATCGGCGAGCGCCTGGCGCGCTTCGTCGCGGCCTGGCCGCAGGCGCAGGAGCGGATGGGAGGGGTACAGATCGCGGTCGCGGACCTGCGCTATCCGAGCGGATTCGCCCTGACCCCGGTGGGGCAGGCCTCAGCAGTGAAAGGCAAAAAATGAGCAAGGAATACAAGGACCTCATCGTCGGACTCGATATCGGCACCGCCAAGGTGACCTGCATGGTCGCCGAGGTGCGCCCGGACGGACGCCTCTCGGTGGTCGGCCTCGGCACGCAGCCCACGACCGGCCTCAAGCGCGGGGTGGTGGTGAACATCGAGGCCACGGTGGACGCGATCTCGCGCGTGGTCCAGGAAGTCGAGCTCATGGCCGACTGCAAGATCCGCGACGTCTATACGGGCATCGCCGGCAGCCATATCAAGAGCTTCAACTCCAACGGCATGGTGGCGATCAAGGACAAGGAGGTCACCCCGATCGACGTGGAGCGCGTGATCGAGGTGGCCCGCGCCATGCCCATCCCCGCCGAGCAGCAGATCCTGCACATCCTCACCCAGGAATTCATCATCGACGGGCAGGGCGGGGTGCGCGAACCGATCGGCATGAGCGGGGTGAAGCTCGAGGTGAAGGTGCACATCGTCACCGGCGCGGTCTCCGCCGCCCAGAACGTGATCAAGTGCGTGCGCCGCTGCGGCCTGGAAGTGATGGACCTCATCCTCCAGCCGCTGGCGTCGAGCTACGCGGTACTCACGGAGGACGAGAAGGAACTCGGCGTGTGCCTGGTGGACATAGGCGGCGGCACCACCGACATCGCGGTGTTCACCCAGGGGGCGATCCGCCACACCGCGGTGCTGCCGGTGGCCGGCGACCAGATCACCAACGACATCGCGATGGCGCTGCGTACGCCGACCGCCGATGCCGAGGAGATCAAGATCCGCCACGGTGTGGCGATGCACACCCTGGCGGATCCCGAGGAGATGATCGAAGTGCCGGGCGTGGGCGACCGCCCGCCGCGGCCGTTGTCGCGGCAGCGCCTGGCGGACGTGATCGAGCCGCGGGTCTCGGAGCTGTTCGAACTGGTTCAGGCCGAGCTGCGACGCAGCGGGTACGAGGAGTTGCTCTCGTCCGGGATCGTCATCACCGGCGGCTCGGCGGTCATGCACGGGATGGTCGACCTCGCGGAAGACGTGTTTCACATGCCGGCGCGGGTGGGTGCTCCGCAGTACGAAGGCGGGCTCGCCGACGTGGTGTGCCAGCCCCGTTACGCGACGGCGATGGGTCTGATCATGGAAGGCGCCGCCCAGCGCCGGCGCGGCATGCTGGCGCGGGAAACGCGCAGCGTGCGGCAGGTGTTCGGGCGGATGAAGTCGTGGTTCGAGAAGAATTTTTGAGCGGAGTCAAAGACGGTCCGCTTATTTTGGATGGGTACCTGTTTGATGCCGGTATTTAGTTATAGACTGGCGCGTTAATACTAGATATCGGGTATTCGGGTGTTCGGTGCGCAGTATGGAAGTCAATTCGGAGGCGAGGCAAATGTTTGAAATCGTGGAAAAGGAAGTGACCGGAACGATCATAAAGGTGATCGGCGTCGGCGGTGCCGGGGGCAACGCGGTCGATCACATGATTCGCGAGGGGGTGCAGGGGGTGCACTTCGTCGTGGCGAATACCGATGCGCAGGCGCTCAACCGCTGCCTGGCACACCACAAGATCCAGCTCGGCACTTCGGGCCTGGGGGCGGGCTCCAAGCCCGAAGCCGGCCGTGCCGCGGCGCAGGAGTCGCGCGAGGCGATCGCCGCCGCGCTCGAAGGCGCCCACATGTGCTTCATCACCGGCGGCATGGGCGGGGGCACCGGCACCGGGGCAGCTCCGGTGGTGGCCGAGATCGCCAAGGAGATGGGGATCCTCACGGTGGCCGTAGTCACCAAGCCGTTCGATTTCGAGAACCGCGACCGCGTCGCCGAGAGCGGCGTCGAGGAGCTCACCCGTCACGTCGATTCGCTGATCGTGGTGCTGAACGACAAGCTGCTCGAGGTCTACGGCGACGACGCCGGCTTCGAGGACTGCTTCCGCTCGGCGGACAACGTCCTGCGCAGCGCCGTGGGCGGCATCGCCGAGATCATCAACGTGCCGGGCCTGGTGAACGTCGACTTCCAGGACGTGCGCACCGCCATGGGCGAGATGGGCCGCGCCATGATGGGGTCGGCCGAAGCCTCCGGCATGGACCGGGCGCGCATCGCCGCCGAGCAGGCCGCGGTGAGCCCGCTGCTGGAAGGCACCGAGCTCTCCGGCGCGCGCTGCGTGCTCATCAACATCACCGCCAGCCGCTCGCTCAAGATGAGCGAAGTGCGCGACGCGGTGAAGACCGTGCAGGCCTTCGCCGCGCCGGAGGCCTTCGTCAAGTACGGCACCGTGTTCGAGGACTCGATGGAAGACCGCGTGCGCGTCACCGTAGTCGCCACCGGCCTCGGCGCCCCGCGCGCCGCCCGTCAGCCGGTGATGCAGGTGGTGCAGGGCACCGGCACCTACGGCCCGTCGTCCGGCATGGAGTACGCCAGCCCCGAGATCCCGCAGGTGATCCGCCGTCGCACCACGGTGGAGGCGATGAGCGCCAACGGCATGGGCACCTACGACATCCCGGCCTTCCTGCGCAAGCAGGCGGACTGACAGCGCGGCCTCGCACCGACCGCGCCGACGGGCGCCCTGACGCGGACCGCTGCCTCCGGTTCGCGTCGGGCGCCCGTCGCCTTTTTTCGCCCTCTTCCGAAAACCTCCCGAAAAAGCGGTAGTTACGCTCGCTTACCGGGGGCTTGCGGGGCGGAGGGGGCCGCCCGCGTGCTAAACTTCCGCTTGCAAACGGAACCACAAGAATGATCAAGCAACGCACCCTCAAGTCGCTCGTCAAGGCCACCGGCGTGGGACTGCACGGTGGGCGCAAGGTCCAGCTCGTGCTGCGGCCGGCCGCGCCCGACACGGGCATCGTGTTCCACCGGGTCGATACCGATCCGCCGGTCGACCTGCCCGCCGACCCCTATTCGGTGTGCGACACCCGCATGTGCTCCGGCCTCGAGCACGGCGGCGTCAAGGTCGGCACCGTGGAGCACCTCATGTCGGCGCTGGCGGGCCTGGGGATCGACAACCTCCACGTGGACGTGGATGCCCCCGAGATTCCCATCCTCGACGGCAGCGCCGGGCCCTTCGTGTTCCTGCTCCAGTCGGCCGGCATCGAGGAGCAGTCCGCGCCCAAGCGCTTCCTGCGGGTGGTGAAGCCGGTCGAGTACAAGGAAGGCGACAAGTGGGTGCGCCTCGAGCCCTACGACGGGTTCCGCCTCACCTTCTCCATCGTCTTCAACCATCCGGCGATCGACAACACCTCCACCAGCGTCACGGTGGACTTCGCCGAACATTCCTATGTGCGCGACGTGGCGCGCGCGCGCACCTTCGGTTTCATGCAGGACGTCGAGTTCATGCGTGCGAACGGGCTCGCGCTCGGCGGCAGCCTCGACAACGCCATCGTGATGGACGAGTACCGCGTGCTCAACGCCGAGGGCCTGCGCTACGTCGACGAGTTCGTCAAGCACAAGGTGCTGGACGCCATCGGCGACCTCTACCTGTGCGGGCATCCCTTGCTCGCCGCCTACTCCGCCCACAAGGCGGGGCACGCCCTGAACAACCAGATCCTGCGCGTGCTGCTCGAAGACCGCAGCGCCTGGGAGATCGTCACCTTCGAAGGCAAGGCGGAGGCGCCCGCCGCGGTGAGCCGCCAGTTCGCCCTTCTGCCCGCCGCCTGATGCTCGTCGTCCGGCTGTTCGGCCTGCTCGCGCTGATCGGTATCGGGGGCTCGCTGGTGGCCTGGCTGCTCACCGGCAACCCGCGCTACCGTCGCTGGGCCTGGAACTGCTTTCGCGTCGGGCTGATGGTGGTCCTCGCCTTCCTCATCCTGCTGGTCCTGGAGCGCCTCTTCGAGCCGTTCGCTTGAACCAACGGCCTCGGAGCCTGCAGCGTCCCCCGGATTCCGCTGTGGCTCCATTCGGACTACGCGCCGACGCCTCGCAGCCCGGCTCGAGCGCAACGGAATCCGGAAGCGGCCGATCGGCTCGCGCAGCACCCATCGGAGTACGGTCGCGGTGCAGCGGGAACTCGGGCTACCTGCTGCGACTGCGTGCGATCAATCGTTCGAGCGAGGCACGCAGGGGTGAATCGGCCGGGAGCGTGGCGGCCAGTTGCCCCACGCTGTCGCGCCCCGCTTCCGAAATCACGCGCTGCGTCGGGGGGCGGGTGACCGGCTCGCCTTCCTGCACCTGCACCTTCACCTGGATCGACTTGAGCGGCACGCCCGCCGCCGCGAGCTGCGCGACGAGGGTGGGCGCGAGCTGCTTGAGCTTCACTGCCACCGCTCCGCTTGCGGCGAGCAGGATGAGGGTCTCCCCCTTGAGATTGGCCACCGAACAGCCTGCGGCCAGCGCCGGCGGCAGCTCGCGCGCCACGACGTCCTGCAAGCGGCGCAGGCGCGCGGCATGATCGTGCAGGCGGGCGAGGGCATCGCCGCTGCCGAGGAAACGCTGGAGTTGCCGGGTCATGATCGAATGGGCGCGAAGGTGGGCCGATGGTAGGCCCGGGCCGCGGCGTCTGCAAGGGCACGCGCCCGGGCCCGATGCTTGCAGGGCATCGTGCGCGGCGGTTCAGGCCGCCTCCGAGCGCATGCTAAACTCCTGGCTTTGCCGAATCGTCAAGCCTACCCGTCCATGATCTCCGGTCTTCTCAAGAAAATCTTCGGCAGTCGCAACGACCGCCTGATCCGTCAGTACTCCCAGACCGTGCGCGCCATCAACGCGCTCGAGCCGGAGATCTCCGCGTTGTCCGACGAGCAGCTGCGGGCCAAGACCGCCGAGTTCAAGGAGCGTGTGGCCAACGGCGAGCCCCTCGACAGCATCCTGCCGGAAGCCTTCGCAGTGGTCCGCGAGGCCGGCAAGCGGGTGCACAACATGCGCCACTTCGACGTGCAGCTCATCGGCGGCATGGTGCTGCACCACGGCAAGATCGCCGAAATGCGCACCGGCGAGGGCAAGACCCTGGTGGCGACGCTCCCGGCCTACCTCAACGCGCTCACCGGCAAGGGCGTGCATGTGGTGACGGTGAACGACTACCTGGCGAGCCGCGATGCCGAGTGGATGGGGCGCATCTACGGCTTCCTGGGGCTGACCACCGGCTGCAACCTGTCGCGCATGGCGCACGAGGCCAAGCAGGCCGCCTACGCCGCGGACATCACCTACGGCACGAACAACGAGTTCGGCTTCGACTACCTGCGCGACAACATGGTGTACTCCCTCGGCGAGCGGGTGCAGCGCGGCCTCAACTACGCGATCGTCGACGAGGTGGACTCCATCCTCATCGACGAGGCGCGCACGCCGCTCATCATCTCCGGCCAGGCCGAGGATCACACCGAGCTCTACCTCAAGATCAACCAGGTGCCGCCGCTGCTCAAGCAGCAGGAAGGCGAAGGCGAGGCGGTGACCGTGCCGGGCGACTATACGCTCGACCTCAAGGCGCGCCAGGTTCTGCTCACCGAGCAGGGCCACGAGAACGCCGAGCAGATCCTCACCCGCATGGGCCTGCTTTCGGAGGGCGCGAGCCTCTACGATCCGGCCAACATCCTGCTGATCCACCACCTCTACGCGGCGCTGCGGGCCCACACCCTGTACCACAAGGACCAGCACTACGTGGTGCAGAACGGCGAGGTGGTGATCGTCGACGAAT
>DYFV01000036.1 GCA_020725025.1 Azoarcus sp. | reverse complement strand
CCTTCCAGCCGGTCGAGGTGCGCGGCTTCTCGAAATAGACGCGCATCACCAGCACCGTGGTCTCGGCGACCTCGTCGGCGAGCGCCTTCAGGCGGCGCGCATAGTCGAGACCCGCCACCGGGTCGTGGATGGAGCAGGGACCCACCACCACGAAGATGCGGTTGTCACGGCGGTCGAGGATGTCCATGAGCGTCTTGCGGCCGGCAAGCACGGTGGCCGCGGCGGCCTCGGACAGCGGCACGCGCGCCTTGATCTCCTCCGGAGAGGGCATGTGGTCGGCGGCGAGGATGTTCAGGTTTTCGGTCTGGGCGAGGGGCATGGCGCACTCCGCAGTGCAGCAGGGAGGGCGCATTGTACTCGCCAGCCCCCTCAGGGGGCGAGCACCTCCAGCGCTCGGGACCGCCAGTCGAGCACTGCGGTGCGCAGATGCATGCGGCCTGCGAGTTCCGGATCGCAGGTACGGATCACCTCGGCGGCGAAGCCGCACATGAAGCGGCTCTTGAGCTCGGCCCGCGCCCGATCCGTGCCGAGTTCGGTGTACGGCACGGTCGCGAGCAGCAGGAAGCCGTCATCCGGGATGCGGCCGGCGCGCATGTTGGCGCGGATGATGCCGGCGGCCTTTCTCACCGGATCGGCGAGGTCCGGGCTGTAGGGGCCGATGATGAGGGCGAGGTTGGGCATGTGCAGCCAGTCGAAGCCGCGCCCGACGCAGATCATCCACTCGCGGTGCTCGATGTCGAGCTCGCGCGCCGCGCCCTTCACCTCCGCGATGTGCGCGAGGTTGCCCTCGACCAACGGGAGCAGGTCGAGCCGCACCTGTTCGGGCATGTCCGGGAAGAGCGCCGCGAGCCGGGAGGGCAGGGCGGGCAGATCGGCCGGGGACAGGGTGGAGACGTCGAGCGTCTCGCCGTTCGCGCCGTGCAGCACCAGCGCGTCCTCGTCCGTCTCGAAGCCGCACACCAGCGGATAGACCGTGCCGTGGCCGCTGCCGAAGACGTGCTCGACCTGCGCCTTGATCCCGAAGCTGTGCTCGCGCGAGGCCGCGGTGTCGTAGTCGAAGCCCGCGCAGCCGCGGCGCGGATCGCCCTTGGAGTAGTGATAGGTGATGAAGGCGAGCACGCGCCGACCCTGGCCCACCACGTCCTGCACGTGGTGGGCGAGTACCTCGCCCAGGTGCGGCCAGCCCAGGTCGAAGCGCCCGCCCAGGTTGCGGAAGGGCTGGATGATGCCCACCGGCGTGTTGGTCGCCACCGGCAGGTTGATGCGGCCGTCCATGCACTTCAGCGCAGTGATCGCGGTGGGATGCTCGGCCAGATAGCGCCGGCGCGCGAGCCAGGACTCGGGACTGCGGAACGATTCCGAGTGGCGCCGCGCATGCTCGAACAGCCACTCGATGCGCTGCCCGATGGGCTTGGCATGGATGTTCATCGGGTCTCCTCCCTTTCTCTTGGAAGGGACGATGCCCGAGGCCGACCCCCCGGTCAATCGGCGCCGAGGAAGCGCCTGAGCTCGGCGAGCACCTCGTCCGGAGCCTCTTCCGGCAGGAAGTGGCCGCTGTCGATCGCCCGGCCCTCCACCTGCACGGCGCGCTCGCGCCACACCGCGAGCACGTCGTAGCTGCGGTGCACGAAGCCGCGCGAACCCCACAGTACCAGGAGCGGACAGACGACGCGCCGGTCGAGGTCGGCTTCGTCGTGCTCCAGGTCGATGGCGGCCGCCGCGCGGTAGTCCTCGCAGGTGGCGTGGATGGTGGCCGGATCGCCGAAGCAGCGTACGTACTCTGCCACCGCCGCCTCGTCGAAGCGGGCGCCCGGTGCGCTCCAGCGGCGCAGCTTCTCGCGCAGGTAGTACTCGGGGTCGGCGCCGATCATGCGCTCGGGAAGTCCGTCGGACTGGATGAGGAAGAACCAGTGGTAATAGCCGGTGGCGAAATGGCGATCCGCGGTGAGGAACATGTGGCGGGTGGGCGCGATGTCCATCACGCAGGCCTTGGCGACCCGATCCGGGTGGTCGAGGGCGAGCCGATGGGTGACGCGGGCGCCGCGGTCGTGGCCCGCCACCGCGAAGCGGTCGAAACCGAGCTGCTCCATCACCTCCACCATGTCCCGGGCCATGGCGCGCTTGGAATAGCTCGCGTGATCGGGCAGGTCCGCGGGCTTGGAGCTGTCGCCGTAGCCCCGCAGGTCCGGGCACACCACGTGGAAGCGCTCCGCCAGCCCGGGCGCGATCCGATGCCACATGGCGTGGGTCTCGGGGTAGCCGTGCAGCAGGAGGAGCGGCGCGCCCCGGCCGCCGTGCACCAGGTTGATCTCGGCGCCGGACGTGCGCACGCGCGCCTGCTGGAATTCGGGTCCGAAAAGCATGACGGGCTCCTGCGGGAGGGGTTGGTTCAATTATGGAGGACGCCGCGCTTCCTGTTGCCGGCGATCAACCTCCGACTATCGGAAACGCCATGCGCAAGCTCCATGCTTCCTGTTCGCAGCCGCATCGCTGTCGGCCTGAACGCCCCCGCCGAGGGCAACCTGCTCAACGTCTCCTACGACGTGGCGCGCGACTTCTACAAGGACTATAACCCGTTGTTTCAGAAGCACTGGGAGGCGAAGACCGGCGAGAAGGTCGAGCTGCGCCAGTCTCAGGGGGCTGCGCCAAGCAGGCCCGCGCGGTGGCCGACGGCCTCGAGGCCGACGTGGTCAGGTTGAACCACGCCACCGACTACGCCAAGCGCTTCCCGGACAATGCCTCGCCCTACGCCTCGACCATGGTCTTCAAGGTGAGGAAGGAGCTGCGCCGCTGGCTGAGGCGGCTGCACGACGAGATGAACATCTCGTCGGTGTCCGTCACCCACGACCAGGAGGAGGCGCTGGAGGTGGCCAACCGGGTGGTGGTGATGAACCGCGGCCGCATCGAGCAGATCGGCTCGCCCGACGAGGTCTATTCCAGCCCGGCCTCGCCCTTCGTATACCAGTTCCTCGGCAACGTGAACGTCTTCCACAGCCGCCTCCACGGCGCCTGGGCGGAAGTGGTGCGGGACGGGGAGGCGGGCGAGCCCGGCTCCATCGCTTTCGTGCGGCCGCACGACATCGAGCTCGACCGGCAGCCGATCGAAGGCGGGATGCAGGCGGTGGTGAGCCGCGTGCATCGCATCGGACCCCTGGTGCGGGTGGAACTGGAGCACCAGGGCGAGACCATCGAGGTGGAGCTCACCCGCGAGCGGGCGGCGCGCCTGGAGCCCGCCGCCGGAGTTAGCGTGTGGTTGAAGCCGCGGCAGGCGAAGGTGTTCTCCGAGGCAAACGGCGCGCCGGCGTTTGCGCCCGAGGACAAGCAGCCGTTTCTTTTCTGAGTGCCTGCGCGCCGGTCCCTATCCGCTGATCGCGTCGATCAGGTAAAGGAAAACGGCAAGGCCGCCCAGGAACCACAGGACGAGAAAGGCAGGCCACCGCAGGCGGTTGAAAAGGGTGTCGTCGAGGCGACGCTTGGGCGTTCCGGCGGCGCCACGGGTGTGGGTCCTCCGATCCTGCGTCGTGAGTTCATCCGGTATCCCGGAATCCGGAAAGTCGGTGGCCGTCATGATGGAAACCTCCCCCCGATCCTTAAGCCGATGGGTGAGCGGCGTCGGGAATGCCCGCCGATTCCAGTATAGACCTTACCGCGGGACCGGTAGCGCTCCCAGGAGGGCTTCGAGGCCGATGGTCACACCGGTGCCGGCGCTACAGCCACCGCACCCGCTTGAACTGCCAATAGAGCAGGCCGCAGGAGAGCGCGATCAGGCCGAGTGCCGCCGGGTAGCCGTACTTCCACTCCAGCTCGGGCATGTGCGCGAAGTTCATGCCCCAGATGCCGGCGAAGGCGGTGGCGACGGCGAAGATCCCCGCCCAGGCCGCGAGGCGCTTGGCGATCTCGGTCTGGTCGATGGCGACCATGGAGAGCGTCACCTGTATGGCGGTGCCGATGGTGTCGCGAAGGGTGTCCAGGGTGGCGTTCAGGCGCACCAGGTGGTCGTAGACGTCGCGGAAGTAGTGGCGGCTCTTGGCGCATACCGGCGGCACCCGTCCGCTGTGCAGCTTGAAGGTCGCCTCCATGAGCGGGGTGACCGCGTGCTTGAGCACGCTCACCTTGCGCTTGAGACGATACAGCCGTCGCACGTTCGACTGGGCCGAGGCCTTGGTGAAGATGCGCTCCTCGAGCGCCTCCACCTCGCTCTCGAGCTTCTCGATGAGCGGGAAGTAGCGGTCCACCACCGCATCCATCAGGGCATAAAGCACGTAGCCGGTGCCCTTGGCCAGGAGCTTGGGCTCGCGCTCGGCGCGCGCGCGCACCCCCAGGAACCCCTGCCGGCTGCGGTTGCGCACCGACAGCACGTAGTTGGCGCCGGCGAAGACGTGGACTTCACCGGTTTCGAGCTGACCATCGACCTCCTCGATGAGGTGCATCACCGCGAACAGCTCGTCGTCGTACTCCTCGACCTTGGGCCGCTGGTGCCCGTGGTTGGCGTCCTCGACGGCGAGGTCGTGGAGGTTGAACTCTTCCTTCATCACGGCGAGCTCTTCGGGCGTGGCGTCCTGCAGCGCCACCCATACGAAGCAGTCGGGGCGGTCTACGTAGTCGCTGATCTCCTCGATGGTGAGATCGGCGAGCTTGCGTCCGTTCTGGTAGGCGATGCAGTTGATGAGCATGAGGTCGCGTCCGTGCTAGAGCCCGGCGAGGGCGCGGGTCAGCTCCGCGGCCGGTATCTCCCGGCAGCCGCTGGCGTTCTGGCCCGACCAGAGTGGCGAGAACTCGCCGCTGCCGCGGCGTTCGGCCTCGGCGCGCAGCGGCGCGAGGGCCGGGGTGGCCAGCGGAAAGGCCGGCGCCTCGGCGCTGATCGGACCGAGCTCGCGGATGAGCCGGTTGACGATGCCGCGTGCCGGCCGCCCGCTGAAAAGATTGGTGAGCGCGGTGTGGCGGGCCGCCTCGCTCTTCAGGGCGGCGCGGTGCACCTCGCTGGTGGTCGCCTCGGGACAGAGCAGGTAGGCGGTGCCGACCTGGGCGCCGGCGGCACCCAGCGCCAGCGCTGCCGCCACGCCGCGGGCGTCCGCGATGCCGCCCGCGGCGATGACCGGTACGCCGACCGCCGCCGCGATCTGGGGCACCAGCGCGAGGGTGCCGACCTGGGTGGTGAGGTCGTCCGTGAGGAACATGCCGCGGTGCCCGCCGGCTTCGACCCCCTGGGCGATCACCGCGTCCACCCCTTGCGCCTCGAGCCAGCGTGCCTCGGCCACGGTGGTGGCCGAAGAGAGGATCTTCGAGCCCCAGCCGCGCACGCGGGCCAGCAGGTCGGAGGCGGGCAGGCCGAAGTGGAAGCTCACTACCGGGGGGCGGAAGGCCTCGACCACGTCGGCGACGGCGTGGCTGAAGGGCGCTCGGGCGGGGCCGGGGGCGATCGCCGCGGGCTCGAGCCCGAGCTCGGCGTAGTAAGGGGCCAGCGCGGCCCGCCAGCGTGCCTCGTGAGCCGCGTCGGCCACCGGCGGGGTGTGGCAGAAGAAGTTGAGGTTGTACGGCCGGTCGGTGGCGGCGGTGAGGGCGGCGAGCTCGCGGCGCAGGCCGTCCGCGTCGAGCATCGCGCAGGGCAGGGAGCCGAGGCCGCCGGCGTTCGACACGGCCGCCGCCAGGGCGCTGCCCTGGACGCCGGCCATGGGCGCCTGGACGATCGGGAGCTCGATGCCGAGAAGGTCTTGGACGCGCATGGCGCACCTCGTTGCGTCGGCTGGGATCGGGCAGGCATTGTGCCCCGATGGGGCGTTCGACGTCACGCCCCGGTCCGGGGACCGGGTGCCCGACCTCAGGCTTTCACCGCCTCCAGCAGCTCGCGCGCCCCCTGCACCCGCTGCTTGAGAGTGGGGAAATTCGCGCGACGGATCAGGCGGTCCGGGCCGGCCATCCTGGTGTTGCGGTCCTTCTGGATGAGGAGGATCACCTTGCTCGGGTCGATGGGCGGGTTCGGGCCGAACTGTACGCTGATCTGGGCATCGCTCGCGTCGAGCTTGGCCACGCCGTAGGGGACGACCAGCATGCGCAGCCGATGGGTCTCGATCAGCGCCTGGGTCTGGGGCGGCAGTTCGCCGAAGCGGTCGATGAGCTCCTCCTGCAGCTCCCGCAGCTCGTCCTCGCGCTCGCAGTTGGCGAGCCGTTTGTAGAGGGTGAGCCGTTCCTGCACGTCCGGACAGTAGTCGGAGGGGAGCAGGGCCGGGGTGCCCAGGTTGATCTCGGAGACCACGTCCAGCGGCTGCGACAGGTCGGGCTCCTTGCCGGCCTGCAGGTCGCGCACCGCACGCTTGAGCATCTCGGTGTAGAGGGAGAAGCCCACCTGCTGGATGTCGCCCGACTGGTGCTCGCCCAGCACCTCGCCCGCGCCGCGGATCTCCAGGTCGTGCATGGCGAGGTAGAAGCCGGAACCCAGCTCCTCCATCATGGTGATCGCCTCGAGCCGCTTCTGCGCCTGGGAGGTGGGCTTGGCGTGGGCGTCGGTGAGGAGATAGGCGTAGGCCTGGTGGTGACTGCGGCCGACGCGGCCGCGCAGCTGATGGAGCTGAGCGAGGCCGAAGCGGTCGGCGCGGTTGATGACGATGGTGTTGGCGGTGGGGATGTTGATCCCGGTCTCGATGATGGTGGTGCACAGCAGCAGGTTGGCACGCTGCGTGGTGAACTCGCGCATCACCCGCTCGAGCTCGCGCTCCGGCAGCTGGCCGTGGCCGACCACGATGCGCGCCTCCGGCAACAGCTCGGTGAGCTGGTTGCGCATGTTCTCGATCGTTTCCACCTCGTTGTGCAGGAAGTACACCTGCCCGCCGCGCTTGAATTCGCGCAGCACGGCCTCGCGCACGGTGCCCTTGCTGTAGCGCTGCACGAAGGTCTTGATCGCCAGGCGTTTCTGCGGTGCGGTCGCGATCACCGAGAACTCGCGCAGGCCCTCCAGGGCGAGTCCCAGGGTGCGCGGGATCGGGGTGGCGGTGAGGGTCAGGATGTCGACCTCGCTGCGCAACTGCTTCAGCGCCTCTTTCTGGCGCACGCCGAAGCGGTGCTCCTCGTCGATGATCACGAGCCCCAGCCGCTTGAACTTCACGTCCTTCTGCAGCAGGCGGTGGGTACCGATGATGATGTCGAGCTTGCCCTCCGCGAGCAGCGCGAGGGCCTCGGCCTGTTCCTTGGCGCTCTTGAAGCGGGAGAGCTCGGCGATCTTCACCGGCATGTCGGCGAAGCGGTCGGAGAAGGTCTGGTAGTGCTGCTCCGCGAGCAGGGTGGTGGGAGTGAGCACCACCACCTGCTTGCCGTCCGCAACCGCCACGTAGGCCGCCCGCAGGGCCACCTCGGTCTTGCCGAAACCCACGTCGCCGCAAACCAGCCGGTCCATCGGACGGCCGGACTTCATGTCGTCGATCACCGCGTCGATCGCGGCCTGCTGGTCGGGCGTGGTCTCGAAGCCGAAGCCTTCGGCGAAGGCGTCCAGGTCGTGGGGCGTGAACTCGAAGCGGTGTCCCGGGCGGGCGGCACGCTGGGCGTAGAGGGCCAGCAGCTCCGCGGCGGTGTCCCGCACCTGCATCGCGGCCTTCTTCTTGGCCTTCTCCCACTGGCCCGAGCCGAGGCGATGGAGGTCCACCGCCTCCGGGTCCGCGCCCGCGTATCGGGTGATGACATGCAGCTGCGAGACCGGGACGTAGAGCTTGTCCCCGTTGGCGTACTCGAGGTGCAGGAACTCGGTGTCCCCTTCGCCCAGGTCCATGTGCACCAGGCCGAGATAGCGGCCGATGCCGTGGGAGACGTGCACCACCGGGTCGCCGGGTTTGAGCTCGGAGAGATCGCGGAGCCACCCCTCCATGGTGGCGGCCTTGCGCGCGTCGCGGCGCACCCGGCTGCGGGCGGTGGTGGCGTAGAGCTCGGTCTCGGTGACGACGGCGAGCCTCGCCTCGGGCAGCACGAAACCGGCGGCGAGCGGACCGACGCCCAGCGCGAGGGGCGCGTCCGACGCGAGGAAGCCGGCGAAGTCGGCGCTCGCAGCGGGTTTCAGGCCGTACTCGGCGAAGAACTCCGCCATGGTCTCGCGCCGGCCGGGCGCGTCGGCGAGCACCAGCACGCGGCCGCCTTCTTCGGCCCAGTGGCCTTGCAGCAGGGCCTTGAGGCGGTGCAGCGGGTCGGTCGCCTTGCGCTCCACCGCCACCTCGGGCAGGGGGGCAGCACCCGCCCCCTCGCTGGCGGTGGCCGGGGCGCCGATCTGGATGCGCGCGCGCTGGCCCACGGCCAGGAAGAAGGCCTCCTGGGTAAGGAAGAGCGTGTCGGGCGCCAGCACGGGGCGGCTGCGGTCGCCTTTCAGGAAGTCGTAGCGGGAGCGGGTGTCGCGCCAGAACTCCTCGATCGCGCCGGGCACGTCCCGGTGCAGGACCACTGCCGCGTCGGCCGGCAGGTAGTCGAAGAGGGTGGCGGTTTCCTCGAAGAAGAGCGGCAGGTAGTACTCGATGCCGGCCGGTGCGATGCCGTTGGAGACGTCCTTGTAGAGCGAGACGCGGGAGGGGTCGCCCTCGAAGGTTTCGCGGAAACGGCTCCGGAAGCGGGTGCGGCCGGCCTCGTCCAGCGGGAACTCGCGCGCCGGCAGCATGCGGATCTCGGGCACCGGATAGACGGTGCGCTGGGTATCCGGATCGAAGGTCTTGATGCTCTCGACCTCGTCGTCGAAAAGGTCGATGCGGAAGGGCAGGGCCGCGCCCATCGGGAAGAGGTCGATGAGGCCGCCACGCACCGAGAACTCGCCCGGACTCACCACCTGGGTGACGTGGGTATAGCCCGCCACCGCCATCTGGTTGCGCAGCCGTTCCACGTCGAGCCGCTCGCCCTGCTTGAGGAAGAAGGTGTAGGCCGCGAGGAAGGCGGGCGGCGCCATGCGCGAGAGCGCGGTGGCGGCCGGCACCAGCACCACGTCGGCCTTGCCGTGGCTCATTGCGTAAAGGGTGGACAGGCGCTCCGAGATCAGGTCCTGGTGGGGTGAGAAGCTGTCGTAGGGCAGGGTCTCCCAGTCGGGCAGCAGATGGACCGCGAGGCCTGGAGCCAGCCAGGCGAGCTCGTCCTGCAGGCGCTGGGCATCCAGCGGGTTGGCCGTGACGAGCAGCAGCCGGCGTCCGCGGCTCGCGAGCTGGGCCACCGCCAGGGCATCGGCGGAGCCGGCCAGGGCCGGCAGGTCCAGTCGCGCCCCCGGCGGCGGGAAGTTCAGCGCGGCAATGCGGGGCAGCAGGTCGTCGAAGGGTCCGGACATCGGGCGGGGAAACAGGCAGTGCGAAGGGGCGAGATTATAGGCGAAGGCCGGTCCGGTCCGCGCCCGCGCACCCTCGGAACCGGATCTCGACAGGCCCTAGGGGCGGAATCGGTAGCCCTGGAACTCGAGCACCACGCCGTCGCTTCCGATCCGAGCAAGGGTCACGCCCGGCCCGGCCTCCTCGCCTTCCTGCACCAGGCGGTCGTTGATGACCGCCATGCGGCGGTCGGCTTCGTCGGCGTAGGAGTAGCCCGACACGGAGAGGACGGGCAGGCCGCTGCGGACCGCGGGGGGAAGTTCGTGCACGCTGTAGATGTGATCGGCGCGTGGCGGCTCCGGGGCGGTGCGCGTGGCGGTGGGTGCCGGGGGGGTGACAGCGGCAGACGGTATCGCCGGCCGCGTTTCGATGCGCGCGACCCGCGGCGCCTGCATCTCCGGAGCGGGTTGTGCCGGTGGCGGGGCGGCCGGTGGCGCGGGCTGCGTGACGGGCCGGGCGGCCGGTGCGGGTGAGTGCACGACCGGTGCGACGGCAGCGGGGGACGGGCGCGCGGGCACGGGCTCCGGCTGCGCCGCGACCACGGGCGCCGGCATGGGTGCCGCCTGCGGGAGAACCGGGGGGGATGCGGGCACCGCCGGCTGAGCCGCTATCACGGGCGGCGCAGGCGAGGCGGGCTGGAACTGAGATCCGGGCCGTGCCTGAGCGGCGGCCCGGAGCGCCGCGTCGGGTTCGGGCACGACGGCTCGTGTCGTCGGCGCAGCCTCCTCCTGCCAGGGCCGCCACCAGCCCAGCACGGCGATCACCGATACCGCAGCGAAGGCCGCCGCGGCGAGCGGAAGACGGCTCCGCGCCGCCTCGGCCGGCATGCCCACCATCATCACCGGCACGCTGTCCAGGTCGGGAACCTTCCCGTGCCGCCGGGCCTGTTCGGACTTCCTCAGGGCTTCCAGTATGTACGACATATGAGTCACTCCGGCCTGAAGCTCGACCCCCGGTCAATGAGCGTGTTTCGCCAGCACGGGCGCCTCGCCGTCGCCCAGGGCGGCCAGGCGTACCATGGTCATCGGGCCGATCATCCCGTCTTCGGGCAGCCCGTGGTCACGCTGGAAGGCGCGCACGCGCCGCGTCACCTCGGCGGTAAACGTGTCGCCCGCCGGCCTTTGGCCGTCCAGCCCTTCCCAGCGGTCGAGCTGGCGGATCACCCAGGCCACGTCCCGGCCTTGCGCACCCTGGACGACCGTGCGGTACCATCCCGGCGGCGTGCGCCAGAGCAGAGTGTAGTCGCGGGTCCACTGCCGCTCGAGGATGTCGACGCTCACCTCGCGGATCTCGCCTGGCATCGCGATGCGGGCCCGCGGGCCGTCGAGCTCGAGCAGGGTGGCGAAGAACTCGGGCCCGTCCGGCTGGCGCAGCGCCAGGATGGCGGGCGCGTTCATCGCCCGCAGTTCGTCCAGCCCGCCCTGCCGTCGCAGGCAGGCCATGCCGTGCGTCCCGGCGTCGCGACAGAAGTCGTCGATGCCGATGGGCGGCGCGACGACGCCCCAGCGATCGAGCAGCGCGCGCACCGCCAGGAGTTCGTGGAGCCATTGCCCTTCGGGCCCGGGACGGAGCGTTGCGTCGGGGGCCGGCTCGGAGCTCGGCGCACCCGGTGCGACCGCTGCCAGCTGGAGCGGCGTTGCGGGGGGCGCAGGTGGATCGGGCAGGGATGGGGTCTCCTGCACCACCGGCCGAGCCGGGTCGGAAGAGGTGGCGGGCGGGAGGTAGTAGCGGTAGGCGGTCGCCCCCCCCGCGCCGAGCGCCAGTGCCAGCGCGGTGGCGGCGGCCATGTGCCGTGCGCGCGAGCGGCTCGGCGCGGAACCCGCCGTCGTACCGAGAACCTCGCGCGCCGCCTGTTCCAGCGTGGAGAGATCGACGGCTGCCTTGCCCTCCACGTAGACACCGAGCAGCGCCCGGTCGCAGATCAGGTTGATGAGGCGCGGCGTGCCCCCGGAGAGGGCGTAGAGGCGATCCACCACGGCAGGCGGGAAGAGAGGGCGGCGGGCGCCCGCCACCGCCAGGCGGTGTGCGACGTAGGCGGCCACTTCGGGCTGCGACAAGGGCTCCAGGTGGTAGCGGGCGACGACGCGCTGGGCGAGTTGGCGCATGTCGGGTTGGGCCAGGCGCTCGCGCAGCTCCGGCTGGCCCAGCAGGATGATCTGCAGCAGCTTGCGCCGGTCGGTCTCCAGGTTGGTGAGCAGGCGCAGCTGTTCGAGCACCTCGTTGGAGAGGTTCTGGGCCTCGTCCACGATGAGGACCGTCTTGCGGTCCGCCGCGTTGGCTTCGAGCAGGTGGCGGTTGATCGTGTCGACCAGGACCTTAACGCTGGGCGCGCCTTCGGGCACCGGGACGTGCAGCTCGTCGCACAGGGTGGCGAGCAGCTCCACCGTGTCGAGCCTGGGATTGAGGACGAAGGCGACGTCGCAGTCGCCGGGCACCTGCTCGAGCAGGCAGCGGCAGATGGTGGTCTTGCCGGTGCCGACTTCGCCGGTGAGCAGCACGAAGCCGCCGTCGACGCGCAGCCCGTAGAGCAGGTGAGCCAGCGCCTCGCGGTGGCGCTCGCTCATGAACAGGTAGCGCGGGTCGGGAGCGATCGAGAAGGGAGCCTCGGAAAAGCCGAAATACTCGTTGTACATGGAAACGTACTCGCTGCGGTCTCCGATGGATCGGCCACTGCCGGGCACGCCGCCCGATCGGCGTGACACTGCGTAGTGTCACACCGGCGCGGGGAGATACGCAAATGGCAGGAGGCGGTGTGCGCGCCGGCCGCTGCAAGCAAAAAAGGCCCGGGCGGACCCGGGCCTCTTGTGCCGTGCCGGCCCGAACGGCCGGCCGGAGCCTGTGCTCAGTGGGCGGAGGCGGCAGCGGCGCCGATCCCGGTTTCCGAGCGGATTTCCTGCGCTTCGTACAGCTCGCGCTCCTTGGCCGCCTGGCGGCTGCGGTCGAGGATCGACACCAGCCAGATGGTCGCGAAGCCCGCGGTCATGGAGAACAGGGCCGGCGAGGTGTAGGGGAAGATCGGCTGGTCCGCCATGTGCAGCACGTCCACCCACACCGACTTGGACAGCACCGTCAGCACCACGGCGGTGATGAGGCCGGTGAAGCCGCCGATGAAGGCGCCCATGGTCGTGCAGTTCTTCCACAGCACCGCCATGAACAGCACCGGGAAGTTGGCCGAAGCGGCGATCGCGAAGGCCAGCGACACCATGAAGGCGATGTTCTGCTTCTCGAAGGCGATGCCCAGCACCACCGCGACGATGCCCAGGCACACCGTGGTAATGCGCGACACGCGCAGCTCGGCTTCGCTGGTGGCGTTGCCTTTCTTGAACACCGTGGCGTACAGGTCGTGGGACACCGCCGAGGCGCCCGACAGGGTCAGGCCCGCCACCACCGCGAGGATGGTCGCGAAGGCCACCGCCGAGATGAAGCCCAGGAACACGTTGCCGCCCACCGCATTGGCCAGGTGGATGGCCGCCATGTTGCCGCCGCCGATCAGGCCGCCCTCGGCGGTCAGGAACTCGGGGTTGGTGAGCACCAGGCAGATCGCGCCGAAGCCGATGATGAAGGTGAGGATGTAGAAGTAGCCGATCCAGGTGGTGGCCCAGAACACCGACTTGCGGGCTTCCTTGGCATCCGGCACGGTGAAGAAGCGCATCAGGATGTGGGGCAGGCCGGCGGTACCGAACATCAGCGCCATGCCGAAGGAGATGGCGGAGATCGGATCCTTCACGAAGTTGCCCGGGCCCATGATCGAGATGCCGGCGGCGGCGGCTTCTTCGGGCGACTTGCCGGCAGCGGCGGCCAGCCCGGTCTTGATCTCGACCGCCTTGGCGAACATCGCCTCGGGCGAGAAGCCGAACTGGAAGAGCACCATGAAGGCCATGAAGGAGGCACCGGCCAGCAGCAGGATCGCCTTGATGATCTGCACCCAGGTGGTCGCGGTCATGCCGCCGAAGAGCACGTAGACCATCATCAGGCCGCCCACCAGCACCACCGCGATCCAGTACTCGAGGCCGAAGAGCAGCTTGATGAGCTGACCGGCGCCGACCATCTGGGCGATGAGGTAGAAGGCCACCACGACCAGCGTGCCGGTGGCGGCGAAGGCGCGGATCGGGGTCTGCTTGAAGCGGTAGGCCGCCACGTCGGCGAAGGTGAACTTGCCCAGGTTCCTGAGGCGCTCGGCCATCAGGAAGGTGATGATGGGCCAGCCCACCAGGAAGCCGATCGAGAAGATCAGGCCGTCGTAGCCGCTGGCCATCACCGCCGCGGAGATGCCGAGGAAGGAGGCCGCCGACATGTAGTCGCCGGCGATCGCCAGGCCGTTCTGGAAGCCGGTGATGCCGCCGCCGGCGGTATAGAAGTCGGAGGCCGACTTGGTCTTGCCGGCGGCCCACTTGGTGATCCACATCGTGAAGGCGACGAAGACGCCGAACATGGTGATGGCGGTCCAGTTGGTCGCCTGCTTCTCGGCCTGGCCGAGGTCGGCGCCGGCAGCGACGGCACCGCCGGCCGCGAGCGCGAGGAGGGCGAAAGCCGCCAGTTGGGACATGCGGTTCATCACTTGAGCGCCTCCTTGACGATTTCGGCCTTGATCGCGTCGAACTCGCTGTTGGCACGACGCACGTAGATGCCGGTGATCACGATGGTGAAAAGGATGACGCCGACGCCGATGGGAATGCCGACGGACATCACGCCGTCGCCCATCCTCTGGGCAAGGAACTCCTTGTCGAAGGCGACCAGCATGATGTAACCGTAATAAACGATCATCATCAGGGCGGTCATGATCCACCCGTAGCGGTTGCGCGTGCTCTTCAAGGCCGCGTACTTCGGGTTCGCGCGTACCCGTTGGGCAATGATGTCCTGACTCACGGCATCTCCTCGTGGTAGTTATGCAAGTCGTATGGCGGCGCTCGGACGGTCTGCCGCCAGCCGCAGCCGATTCTGTGAGCGCGGCCTTACGTACCACTGACTCGATGCTTAAGGGTTCCTGAAAAAATGCCGTGGAGATATTCGAGAGCGCGGCGGGGCGGGGCTTTCAGCCGATTTCGGCGATCGCATCGCAAGGTGCGGGCAGGCGCACCGTGATGCGCGTCCCGCGGCCGTCGGCCGGCGTGGCGATGTCGATCGTTCCGCCGTGGGCGCGCACGATTTCGCGTGCGATCGAAAGACCCAGCCCGCTGCCCGTCGGGCCGCTGCCGGGCAGGCGGTGGAAGCGCTCGAACACCCGTTCGCGCTCCGCCTCGGGGATGCCCGGGCCGTTGTCGCTCACCTCGATCGCCACATGTTCGCCCGCACGCCGGCAGCGTAGGGTGACCTCGCCGCCTTCCGGGGTGTATTTCAGGGCGTTGTCGACCAGGTTGGCGAGGAGCTCGCGCAGCAGGGTCGGATCACCCGTCAGCGCGGCATGCTCGCGCTCCACGCCGAAATCGATGCCGCGCGCATCCGCCGCAGCCAGCCAGTCGTCGAGCATCTCGTCGATCAGGGCGCCGGGGTCCACCCGCGGCGCATCGGCGAGCAGGCGCTCGCCGGCCTCGGCGCGCGCGAGCGCCAGGAGCTGGTTCGCGAGCCGCGTCACCCGCAATACCGACCGGCGCAGTCGGGTGAAGGCCTCGGGATCGCCGCGCCCGGTCTCCAGCAGCTCGAGCTGCATCTGCAGGCCGGCCAGCGGCGTGCGCAACTGGTGCGCCGCGTCCTGGAGGAACTCGCGCTGAGCGCGATTGGCCGCGCGCAGCCGCTCGAGCTGGACATTCATCATCTCCACCAGCGGACGGATCTCGACCGGTGCGCTGCTCGTATCGAGGGGGGCCAGGTCCTGCCCCGAGCGACGGGTGATTTCCCGCTGCACGCGCAGCAGCGGCGCCAGCGCGGCGGGAATGCTGAATCGCACCACCGCCGCAACCGCGGTGACGATCAGCAGCAGGGCGACGACGAAGCCGAGCAGGAGGTTGCGCACCGCCTGGTCCCGCTTGCCCATGGTTTCCGCGACCGTGACGTAGAAGTCGACCCCGTCCCGCACGGGATGCAGGCGCACACCGCGGACCCACTCGCCGCGGAACTGCTCCTCGTAGAAGTAGGGCAGGTCGTCGGGCATGCCGCGTTCGGTCGGTGGAAGCTCCGGGTCGCCGGCCAGGACCTCGCCGGCGCCGTCGCGCACCCGGAAGTAGATGCGGTCCACCCTGTCGGTGCGCAGCACGGCCTCCGCTTCGGGCGGCAGGTCGATACGGGGGCGGCCGTTCTCGATCTGCACGCGGTTGGCCACGCCTTCGGCGAGGTTGACCAGGCTCTGGTCGTAGGCGGCCGAGATGACGTCCCGGGCGATCCCGTAGGCCATCCAGCTGCCCACCAGCAGCGCCAGCATCAGCGGCGCGGCGAGCTCGCGCAGCAGCGCCGTGCGAAGGCTAACCTGCATTGTCGCGTCGCGCCGGTCCTGCCAGTTCGAGCCGATAGCCGAAGCCGCGCACGGTGCGGATCAGGATTCCGCCGACCTCCAGCCGCGGCCGCAGGCGCGAAATGTAGACCTCGACGACGTTGCCGCTGCCTTCGGCCTGGAGGCGGTCCTTGGGCACGGTGCGGCCGTCCGCTTCCGCGAGGGCCCGCAGCAGGTCCCATTCGCGGGCGGTGAGCGCGATCGGCTGGCCGGCGAGCTCGGCCAGCCGGCCCTCGGGGTCCAGGCTGAGTGGCCCGAAGACGATACGGGTCGCCTCGGCGTGGCCGCCCCGGCGCAGCACCGCGCGCATGCGCGCGGCGAGCTCGGAAAGCTCGAAGGGCTTGGGCAGGTAGTCGTCGGCGCCCAGATCCAGACCGTAGATGCGGTCGTCGAGCGCGTCGCGGGCGGTGATGATGATGACCGGCAGGCTCTGCCCGCGGCGGCGCAGTCTGCGCACCACCTCGTAGCCGCCCAGCCCGGGCAGCCCGACGTCCACCAGGGCGAAATCGAAGGGCTCCTCCTGCAGCCGGCGATCGGCCTGGTTGCCGTCCATCGCCACCTCCACCGTGTCGCCCTGGCCTTCGAGGAAGACGGAAATCCCTTCCGCAAGCTCCGGATCGTCCTCCACCAACAACACCTGCATTACGCGCTCCCACCCACGAAAAGACCAAGACAAAAGAAAAACGGCCGGGGCACCAGGTGCCGCCGGCCATTCTTCGACGCGACACCGTCGGGGGTGCCTACATCATGCCGAGCGCCCGCGGCAGGGCGAGCGACAGGCCGGGCCAGTAGGTTACCACTACCAGGAAGCCGAGCATGGTGAGCAGCCACGGCCACACCGCTATGGTGAGCTCGGTGATGCCCATGCGGGTGATGCCGCTCGCCACGTAGAGGTTCAGGCCCACCGGCGGATGGCACATGCCGACCTCCATGTTCACCACCATCAGGATGCCGAAGTGCACCGGGTCGATGCCGAGCTTCATCGCCACCGGGAACAGGATGGGCGACATGATCAGCACGATGGACGAGGGCTCCATGAAGTTGCCGGCCAGGAGCAGCAGGATGTTCACCACCAGCAGGAAGGTGATGATGCCCATCCCCTGGCTCAGCATCCAGTCGGCCATCTCCTGCGGGATGCCCTCGTGGGTCATGAGGAAGGAGAACAGCACCGCGTTGGTGATGATGTAGAGCAGCATCGCGCTCATGTTGGCCGAGTTGAGCAGCACCTTCGGCACGTCCTTCAGGGTCAGGTCCTTGTAGACGAAGACCGCCACGAAGAAGGCGTAGGCTGCGCTCATCGCCGCCGCCTCGGTCGGGGTGAACATGCCGGAGTAGATGCCGCCCATCACCACCACGATGAGGAAGAGGCCCCAGGCCGACTCGCGCAGCGCCTTCCAGCGCTCGCCCCAGCTCGCGCGGGGCATGCGCGGGTAGTCGAACTTCTTCGCGCGATACCAGGTGGTGATGCCCAGCAGGGTGGCGAGCATCAGGCCCGGGACCACGCCGGCCATGAAGAGCGCGCCGACGGAGGTGTTGGTGGACACCGAGTACATCACCATCACGATGGAGGGCGGAATGAGAATGCCCAGCGCGCCCGAGGTGGTGATGACGCCCGCCCCGAAACGGTTGGGAAAGCCCGCCTTGACCATGGCCGGGAGCAGGATCGCCCCGATCGCCACCACGGTGGCCGGGCTCGAGCCGGACACCGCTGCGAACAGCGCGCAGGCCACCACGCCGGCGAGGCCGAGGCCGCCGTACCAGTGGCCGACCATGGCGGTGGCGAAGTTGATCATCCGCCGCGCCACGCCGCCGTGGGTGAGGAAGTTGCCGGCCAGGATGAAGAACGGGATCGCCATGATCTCGAACTTCTCGATACCGGTGAAGAGCTTCAGGGCGACCGATTCGATCGGCACCTGGGTCAGGGTGAACAGGAAGGCCAGTACCGTGAGGCCCAGCGAGATGGAGATGGGCATGCCGGTCAGCATCAGCGCGACCAGCAAGCCGAAAACGATGGCGGTATCCATGGCTCAGTCCTTGCGGCCGTCGCGCGGGCCGTGCTTGAGGTCGCGGGGATGGAGGTCGTCGTCCATCTCGTAGGGGTTGGCGTCCACCGGCAGGTGTTCCGCGTCGATGCCGTCCACGTGCCCGTGGTCGTGATGGGGCAGCTCGCCGGTGCGCACGAAGTTCACCGCCACCTGGATGAAGCGGAAGCACATGAGGCCCGAGCCCAGGGGGATGGCGGAGTACACGATCCAGGTCGGCCACTCGAGGTCGGGCGTGACCGGTCCCTCGTAGAGCTCGCCCGTGTCCCGGCCCAGCCAGGTGAGGATCTGGTAGTGGGCGCCGTTCTCCCACACGAAGGTCCCGCCCAGCACCGCGACGATGCCGGTGAAGAGCGCGCCGGCCGCGAGACCGAGCACGATGAATCGGCCGCGGTTCTTCGCCTCGAGCCGGTTGATGAGCACGTCGACGCCGACGTGGATGCCGGTGCGCACCCCGTAGGCGGCGCCGAACTTCGCCATCCACACGAACATGATGATGCACAGCTCCTGCGCCCATCCGAAGTTGAGGGCGAGGAACCAGTCCTGGACGACGGGAATCGGCCAGCCGGAGAGGTAACGGTGAATCACGGCGACGAAGATGATGACCGTCGCCGCGCCCATCAGGAAGGTGATGAGCCACTCCTCGAAACGGTCGAGTGCCTTGAGCATTTCTTGCCCCTGTAGCGAAACGCGTGGGAAGCCGCCCCCGCGACGGATACCCGTTCCGCGCTAACGACCTCGGACGAGCTGCGCGGGATTGTTGGCGTTTCGGCAGGTGCTTGCGATTCGTAGATATACGAATGAAAAAATTCGTATAAACAATACTTTACGAAATGCTGCGGAAGCCGGGTCCGCCTCGCTGGCGGGCGTGGCGCGGTCGCGCCGGGCTTGGGGGCGAGCGGGGCAGGGCAGGAGGGCAGGACGGCCCGTTGTGCGAGCCGCGTGCCGGCGTGGTGCCGTCGCGCGGTCGTCGGCGCTCAGGCCGAGTCGGGAGAGGCCGGGATTCCGGCGGAGGGCTCGGGCGCCTCGCGGGGGCGGGGTGCCGGCAGTCGATCGAGAAGCCACTCGGCGGCGAGCTGCGCGTACCCGTCGAGGGTGCCGGGCTCGGCGAAGAGGGGCCCGGCGCCGGACACGAGCTGCCAGTCGCGCGGGCCGCGCAGGTAATCGAAGGCCTGCTTGACGATCGGGAGCTCCGGATCGTCGGCGCCGACGACGACGCGGATCGGAACCGTCAGGGCGGCGAGCGGGGTCGCACCGGCCAGGTCGGGGCGGCCGCCGCGGCACACCAGGGCGGCGAAGCGCTCGGGGCCCTTCCAGCCCGCGCGCACCGCCGCGCCGCAGGCGGTGCCGTTGGCGAGGAGTCCCACGGCGAGGGGCACGAGCGGCGGCTGGTGCGCGATCCAGTCCGCCACCGCCAGGACGCGGTTGGCCATCTGCGGCACGTTGTAGCGGGCGTCCGGATCCCGCGTCTCCTCGTAGCGGGTGAGGAGGTTCACCGCCAGAGTGGCGAGGCCGGCCGACTGCAGCACGCCGGCCACATAGCTTTCTCGCGACTCGGAGAGGCTCGCGGCGTTGGGCTGCAGCATCACGGCGAGGCCGCGCACGTTGGGGGCGTGGGTGAGCAGGCCGTCGAGCCAGACCGGCCCGGCCGGGATGCTGAGTTCGGTGGTGCGCAGTTTCACGGCGTAAGTGGGCGGCGGTGGCGGAGTTCGGTTCCGAGCATCGCACAGCGCCGCCCGGGCGGCAAGGCGACCGGGCCGGCCTGAATTCTTCGTCATCCGGACCCGACGCCTGGGGAAGGCGCAATCAACGAACGAGTCGTGTCCGGGCTCGCAAGTTCAGCGCGCGGCGGGGGCGAGTTCGCGGCGGACCTGGACGAAGACCGGGCCCCACATCGGATGGCCGGCCTCGCCTCGCGTCAGGGTGAATTGCGGGTCGATGCGCAGCGCAGCGCGGAAGGCTTCGCGGCACGGCTCGGTCTGCCCGCTGGCGCACAGGATGAAGGCGAGGTACTTGTGGGCCAGCACGGCTTCGGCCGGGGTCTCGGGTCCGAGTGCGAGGGCGCGCCGCAACTCCGTCCGTGAGGCCTCGTATCGGGCACCCTCGTAGTGGGCGATGCCGCTGCGCAGGGCCGCCGCGGCTTCCGCTGCGCGTGGGGCGACAGGGACGGCGACGGACGGCGTTTCCGCCGCCGGCGGTGTGGCACATCCGGCGGCCAGCAGGAGCGCGGCGAGGGCGGTCCCCAGGAGGGTACGGGAAGCTTGAGAGGCCATCACTCGAATCGGTGGTCGATGCTGGTGGTCTTGCCGGCTCTTATCCTTATCCGGCGTACCAGCGGAGGAAAGTCGGCGTTGCGGATCTCCACCCGGTGAACGCCGGCGGGCAGTTCCAGACTGTGCAGCGGAGGCGTTACGCCTCGCGGCCGCCCGTCCACGCGGATCTCGCCCCACGGCAGCACGCTCAGCGCGAGCCGGCCGGGCGGGAGCGGCTGGCGGGCGGCGTCGCGCACGGGCGACCTGTTCGCGGCCTTCGGCATGGCGCCTGCGGGGAGCGGCGCCTGGGCGGAGTCCGACGTTTCCGCGTCGGGTTCAGCGGCCGTCGCCTGGGACGCATCGATGGCCGCGTTCGGCTGCCCAGCGCCTGCAGCCACGGCCGCGGGCTCGGCGACCGCGGGCCGGGCCAGCGGTGCGAGCGCGACCTGGGGGTGCGGGGCGGAGCGGCCGAAGAACAGCACGGTGCCGGCCGCCAGGGCTGCCGCAAGGACCGCGAGCACGGCAAGGACCGTGCGCCGCGCCGGGCGCCGGACCCGTTCCGCCGCGGGGCCATGGGCTGCGGCGGCCGGAGCCGCCGAGGCGCGAGCTCCCGGCGCGAGGCGGGCCGGCCCGAGGGTCTCCCGGTCCTTGAGCATGCGGCGCACGGGGACCAGGGCGCGGCCCATCTCGCGCGCGTTCGGAAAGCGCGCTTCCGGATCCTTCGCAAGCGCCCGCATGACAACCTGATCGAGCTCCGGAGGCACATCCGGATTGAGCGTCGAGGGCGGTGGCGGGTCCCGGTGCAGGATGTTGTGCATCACCGTCGGTATGCTGTCGGCGTCGAAGGGATCCTTGCCGGTGAGCATTTCGTACAGGGTCACGCCGAGGGCGAACAGGTCGGTGCGCCCGTCCACGGTGTCGCCGGCGAGCTGTTCCGGCGCCATGTACTTGGGCGAGCCGAGCATCGCATCGCGCGAGGCCTTTCCGGCATCGCTCGGCAGGGCGATGCCGAAGTCCATGATCTTCACCGTGCCCTTGCGCGAGAGCATGATGTTGGCCGGCTTGACGTCCCGATGGACGATGCCGTGCTGGTGGGCGTAGTCGAGTCCGCGGATGACCAGCAGCCCCACCTCGGTGACCTTGCGCACCGGCAGCACGACCCCGCTGTCCAGGCTCTCCCGCACGGTCAGCCCGGTGAGGAGTTCCATGGCGATGTAGGGCAGGCCGTTTTCGTCGCTGCTCTCGCCGACGTCGTAGATCGTGACGATGTTGGGATGGTTGAGCCGGCCGGCGGATTTGGCCTCGCGGAAGAAGCGCTCCCGGAAGTCGACCTCCTCTGCGGGCAGGAGGCCGGGCGACAGGACCTTGAGCGCGACCTTGCGCTCGATCAGCGGGTCCTGGGCGCGGTAGACGATACCCATTGCGCCGCCGCCCAGTTCGGCCTCGACCACATAGCGCCCGAACCTGCGCCGCGCGCCGCAGGCCTCACCGACCTCGGTGGCTTGGCTGCTCATCTCAGCGATCCGGTATCTCGATGGAATCAGACGCGAAGGTAACACATGCGCAGCCGTCCGGCGCGCCTGGGGCGCCGAACGGCGCACGCCCACTCGATCCGCGCGGAATCCATGGTTCCCGTATGACATAATCCAAGGCATTCGTCCTATCGGCCGGTCGGCCGTTCGGGGCATGCCGGAGAGCTAGCGATGGTGATGGCTGGGAATGCGCTGGAGATGACGGCCCGAAGCGAGGCCGGGCTTTTGCGGAGCGTGAACGAGGATGCAGTGACCGTCGATCACGAACTGGGACTGGCGGTGGTCGCCGACGGCATGGGCGGACGGCGGGCCGGGGGGGTGGCCGCGCGGCTTGCGGTGGCGACCATCGAGAGGACCGTGCGAGGGGCGTTCGCGGTACGCGGGGCGGCATCGCGGGCGCCGGACGAGGTGCTGCGCGAGGCGGTCGTGGAGGCGGACCGCCTCATCCGCCGTCAGGGGAAGGCCGACGTGCGACACCAGGACATGGGTGCCACGGTTGCCTGTCTGCTGGTGCGCGACGGCCGGGCTCACATCGCCCACGTGGGCGATACGCGAGTCTATCGGCTCCGTGCAGGGACGCTGCAACTGCTCACCCGCGACCATACCTTCGGCCGCTACGCGCGCGACGCGGGGGTGGTGAACGACGCCGAGTTCGGCGCCAGCCACAACCGGCATCTGGTCACCCAGGCGCTGGGCGCGGCGGGCGCGGACGGAATCGAAATACAGCAGCTATCCGCCGAGCCCGGGGACCTTTTCCTGCTGTGCTCGGACGGTCTCAACGAGATGGTCGACGGCGTGGATATCGAGCTGGTGCTCGACACCATGCAGTCCAACCTTCCGCTCGCGGCCGAGCAGCTGGTGATGATCGCCTGCGATTGCGGCGGGCACGACAACGTGACGGTGGCGCTGGTGCGCGTGGGGGCGCACGACGGCGCCGAAGGTTCAACCGCAATGCCGGTACCGGCGGGCCGCTCCCTGTTCGGGTGGCTGCGCGACTGGCTCGGACGGAGTGCCTGACATGGCCAAGATCGTGTTGAGCGTCAACGGACGCATCGTCGACCAGCGCTTTCTCGGCGAGGGGCGGGTGAGCATCGGGCGTGACCCGGAGTGCACCCTCGTGGTCGCAGCACCGGAGATCGCCCTCCGCCAGGCGGAGATCTTCACAGTCATCAACGACCACATCATCCAGAATACCGGCGACGGCGAAGGCGTCATGATCAACGGCAAGACCGTCGATCGGCATCTGCTGCAGAACGGGGACGTCGTCTTCCTGGGGGCGTATCGGCTGAAATATCTGAACGCCGCGTCCACCCGGGTCGGATTCGACCGCACGCAACTGCTCGACGCGGCCCTGGTCGAGGAGATCGCCGCGGTCGCCGCGCCGGCCCCGATCGCCCTCGACTGCGCCAGCGCCGCGGCCCATGGGGCACGCGACCGCCTGGCCCAGGGGCGTGTGCGCGGTCTGGCCGGCTCGCTCGCCGAGCGGGAGGTCGACATCGAACGGGTGCTGATGCCGCTTGGAACCAGGGGAAGCTGCCTGGGCGTGATCAACCGGCGTCCGACCGGCTGCTTCTTCACGCAGGTGGAAGGCCGCGAGCGTGCCCGCATCAACGGCAACCCGGTGGGCACCCAGCCCGTGCGGCTCGCCGACGGCGACGTCATCCAGGCCGGGGGCGAGCGGGTGTCCTTCCATTCGATCCCCGAGGGCAGCTGAAGCCCGGCGGTGCGCCCTCCTACGGGTCGCGATGGATCGCGACGGGGATGCGGCGCGCGCCGAAGGGACGCTCGAATTCGGCGAAGCGGCCGGCGAGCCGGGTGCCGCACTTGCGGCAGGCCCCCTGCGCGTCGAGCCGGTAGTCGAGGATCTCGTACCAGTCGCGCACGATGACCGCCTCGCCGCAGCCGGTGCAGCGGGTGGTGCCGCCCTCGCGGTCGTGCACGTTGCCGGTGTACACATGCTTCAGGCCGTGGTCGAGCGCGATGCGCCGGGCGCGTGTGAGCGTGGCCGGCGGCGTGGGCGGCGTATCGGTGAGCTTGAAGTCGGGGTGGAAGGCGCTGAAGTGCAGCGGGACTTCCGCCCCGAGCTCGCGCGCAACCCACGACGACAGGGCGGTGAGCTCGGCGTCCGAGTCGTTCTGTCCCGGGATGAGCAGGGTGGTGATCTCGACCCACACGTCGGTCTCGTGTACCAGCCAGACGAGGGTATCCAGCACCGGCTGAAGGTGCGCCCCGCACAAGCGCACGTAGAACTCGTCGGTGAAGCCCTTGAGGTCCACGTTGGCCGCATCCATGTGGGCGAAGAAATCCCCCCGGGCGAGCTCCGTGATGTAACCGGCGGTCACGGCGACCGTCGCGAGCCCGCGGGCGTGGGCCGCCTTGGCGGCGTCGATGGCGTACTCGGCGAAGATCACCGGGTCGTTGTAGGTGAAGGCGATGCTGCGGCAGCCGTGCCGTTCGGCGGTGCGGGCGATCTCTTCGGGGCTCGCGGCATCCATCAGCCGGTCCATGTCGCGCGACTTGGAGATGTCCCAGTTCTGGCAGAACTTGCACGCGAGGTTGCAGCCCGCAGTGCCGAAGGAGAAGACGCTCGAGCCCGGGTAGAAGTGGTTGAGGGGCTTCTTCTCGATCGGATCGATACAGAAGCCGGAACTGCGCCCGTAGGTGGTGAGCACCATCCCGTCGCCCTGACGCATGCGCACGAAACAGGCCCCGCGCTGATCGGCATGCAGCCGGCAGTAGCGCGGACACAGGTCGCACTGGATGCGGCCGTCGTCGAGAAGGTGCCAGTAGTCGGCAGGGTGATTCATGTCTGTTCCTCGCGCGGCTCTCCTATACGCCGGTATCTATTCCTTCCACTTGCGTACAGTGAAGGTCGCGGCCATCAACCCGTCGCACGGTCGGTTGGGCGGGAGTCCCGCCTTCTCCTTCAGCGCCGCCAGGAACAGCTTCGTGTCGGGCAGCTGCCGCCACACCTGGGGCAGGAACACTGCCTTGCGGCACCCTGCGAAGAGCATCAGGCCGTCCACCTCCGGCCGCAGTTGCTTGAGCAGCTGGTCCTCGCTGGTGAAGTCGAGGAAGGTCGGCTCGGACAGGAGAGACACTTCGACGCGGATGTCGTTCAGCTCGTTGGCGGTCACGGGCGCGAAGCGTGAATCCAGGGTGGCGGCGGCCACGGCATTGGTGGCGACGTCTTCTCCCAGCGGGCGTAGGGCACGCACGCTCCCGATGCAGCCGCGCAGCGCGCCGTCGCGGCTGAGCGTGACGAAGGTCGCTCCCGGATCGAGCAGCCGGGGATCGGCCGGCAGCGGCGATCCCTCGCGCAGCCGCTCTGCGATCGCCTCGCGGGCACGGGCCAGCAGGATGGGGCCGAGTTCAGTGTCGGGCAGTGTGGACATGGGCCCTCGATTCGCAGAACGCGACACTGGCGTAGCCGACGACGCGCGAGCGGTCGCCGGCCGTGTCGCCGGAATTGCGCAGGTCCAGCAGGTGAGGCTCGAGCCCGCGTGCCGCCGCCACGCGCAGCAGGCCGTTCACGGGCGTCGCGCCGCAGGCCTGGGCGTGCCCGATCTGCGGACGCAGGCGCACGATCTGGTCCGCCGTCGCCCGGTCGCAATGGCGCGCCTCGTGGTAGGGGTGGTAATGGGAGAGGTCGGAGCTCACCACCACGAGCGTCTCGGGCCCACCCCAGACGTGGTTCAGCAGGTCCTCCACCTGCTCGGGGGAGGCGTCGCCCACCAGCACGGGGACGAGCGCGAAGTTGCCGAGCACGGACTGGAGGAAGGGCAGCTGCACCTCGAGGCTGTGCTCGAAGGCGTGAGGACCGTCGTCCACCACCACGTCGGGCCGCGCCTGAAGCCCGAGCCAGACCGCGCGGTCGATCGCGATCTCGCCCAGCGGCGTCGCGAACACCTGAGCCGCCGGCAGGGCGAAGCCCGCCACCGGCGCGCGGTGCGCGGGCCCGAGGAGCACGACCCGTCGTACCTCGGCGCACCGCCGGGCCGCCGCGGCGTAGGCGGTCGCGGCGACCGGCCCGGAATAGATGTAGCCCGCATGGGGCACGATGATCGCCTTGGGTGGGGGCAGCGAGGGTTCGAGGGGTATCGCCCCGGCGAGCAGTTGATCGAGCTGCGCGTGCAGCACGACCGGATCGTCGGGATAGAAGTAACCGGCAACGGCCGCCGGGCGTACGGACGCACTGGCCATGAGCGTGGTTCCGGGAAGGAGGTTGCGCTGACGGGCACATTATAGGCGGGTCGGCTTCCGGGGGCGGCATCGTGGCGTGCGCGGGGCACGATAGTGCGCGATGCTTGAAAAATGAGGCAGAAAATAGCGCGCAAACGGCAATATGCTGACGCCTTCGCCTACCCTAGCGGAGAGTGTCATGAACGTTTCCGAGATGCTGCTGCACGCCCTTCGCGAGCACGGTGCCCGCGAGATCTTCGGGATTCCGGGTGACTTCGCCCTGCCGTTCTTCAAAGTCGTCGAGGAGAGCGGCATCCTGCCGCTCTACACGCTGAGCCACGAGCCCGGAGTCGGCTTCGCCGCCGATGCCGCGGCGCGCTTTCGCGGTTCGCTGGGAGTGGCCGCGGTCACCTACGGCGCCGGTGCCCTCAACATGGTCAACGCGGTGGCGGGCGCCTACGCGGAGAAGTCGCCGGTGGTGGTGATCTCCGGTGCGCCGGGGGCCGGCGAGGCAGGCTCCGGCCTGCTGCTGCACCACCAGGCGAAGACGCTGGACTCGCAGTTCGCGATCTACAAGGAGATCACCTGCGACCAGGCGCGACTTACCGACGCGCGCACCGCGCCGGCCGAGGTGGCGCGGGCGCTCGCGAGCTGTCTGCGCGAATCGCGCCCCGTCTATATCGAGCTGCCGCGCGACATGGTCGCCGTTCCCTGCGACCCGGCGGTGGCGCTGCCTCTGCCGCCGGTGGACGGCGATGCCCTGGAGGCCTGCGTTGCCGAGGTGCTGGCGCGGCTGCGCGCGGCGGCCTCGCCGGTGCTCATGGTCGGGGTGGAGGTCCGTCGTTTCGGGCTGGAGGCGAAGGTGGCCGAGCTCGCCCGCCGGCTCGGCATCCCGGTGGTGACGAGCATCCTCGGGCGCGGCCTGCTGGCGGGCACGCAGGCGCCGCTGCTCGGCACCTATCTGGGCGTGGCGGGCCAACCGGCAATCACCGAGCTGGTGGAGAGCTCGGATGCGTTGCTGCTGCTGGGGGTCATCATCTCGGACACGAACTTCGGCGTATCCTCGCGGCAGATCGACCTGCGCAAGACCATCCAGGCGCTCGACCATCGGGTGAGCCTGGGCTACCACACCTATCCCGACATACCGCTCGCAGCCCTGCTAGACGCGCTGCTCGCGCGCGCCGAGGCCAGGGCGCAGCCCGTTCGATTCGCGCCGCCGCGCCATCCCCGCGGCCTGCAGGCCGACGACGGCCCGATCACGCCCGACGACGTGGCGCTCGCGCTCAACGATCTCATGGACGCCCACGGTCGCATGCCGATCGCCGCCGACATGGGCGACTGCCTGTTCACCGCCATGGACGTCGAGCAGACCGCACTGGTCGCGCCGGGCTACTACGCCACCATGGGCTTCGGCGTGCCCGCCGGCCTGGGCCTTCAGGCCGCCTCGGGCGAGCGCCCGATCATCCTCGTGGGGGACGGGGCCTTCCAGATGACCGGCTGGGAGCTCGGGAACTGCGCCCGTCACGGCTGGGACCCGATCGTGCTCGTGCTCAACAACGCCTCCTGGGAGATGCTGCGCACCTTCCAGCCCGAGTCGCGCTTCAACGACCTCGACGACTGGCGCTTCGCGGAAATGGCGGCCGGACTGGGCGGGGAGGGGGTGCGGGTGAGGACGAGAGCCGAGCTCGAGGCCGCACTGGAGCGCGCGGTGGCCACACGGGGCCGTTTCCAGCTCGTCGAGGCCATGATCCCGCGGGGCGTGCTCTCGGAGACGCTGTCGCGCTTCGTGGCAGGAGTGCGAAGGCTGTCGCAGCGCTAAGGCGTTGGCGGCTTCGGCCGCGAACCGGGCGGCGGGGCGAGCCGGGAAAGCTTCCCTCCGCCCCCCCCGTTCGCGCCGCCCATCCCGTGCGGTTAGAATCCGCGCCATGCCAAACTTCCATCCGCGCCATTTCGCCATCGTCCCCGCCGCCGGAACCGGCAGCCGCATGGGGGCCGAGCGTCCCAAGCAATACCTGCCGCTGCTCGGCCGGCCGCTCATCTTCCATGCGCTTGCGGCCCTGTGCGCCGCGCCCGAGATCGACCGCGTATTCGTCGTGCTCTCCATCGGCGACGCCGAATGGGGCCGGCACGACTGGTCGGCGCTCGGGCCCAAGCTCGTGCCGCTCTTCTGCGGCGGTCCGACCCGGGCGGCGAGCGTACTGGGAGGGCTGCGCGCGATCGCGCCGCAGGCGGCGCAGTCGGACTGGGTGCTGGTGCACGACGCGGCGCGTCCCTGCCTCGCGTCCTGGCACATCGAGAAGCTGGTGCGCGAGCTCGCCCACGACGAGGTCGGCGGGCTCCTCGCGGTACCGGTCGCGGACACTCTCAAGCGGGCGGGCGAGCACCGGCGGGTGGCCGCGACGGTGCCCCGCGACAGCTTGTGGCAGGCCCAGACGCCGCAGATGTTCCGCTACGTGATGCTGCGACGCGCCCTGGAGGAGGCGGATGCCGTCACCGACGAGGCGAGCGCCATCGAGGCGGCGGGCCTGCATCCGAAGCTCGTCGAGGGCGACGCCACCAATCTCAAGGTTACCTATCCACTCGACCTGCATCTGGCCGAGTGGATCCTCAGCCATCGGGAGGGCTGACGTGAAAGTTCCGTTCCGCATCGGCCAGGGCTTCGACGTGCATGCCCTAGTCGCCGGGCGCCCGCTCATCGTCGGCGGGGTCACGATTCCGTTCGAGCGCGGGCTGCTCGGGCATTCCGACGCCGACGTGCTGCTGCACGCGCTCACCGACGCCCTGCTCGGCGCGGCCGGGCTGGGCGACATCGGGCGCCTCTTCCCGGACACCGACCCGCGCCACGCCGGCGCCGACAGCCGCGTGCTGCTGCGCCAGGCCTATGCCGCGGTGCGTGCCGCCGGCTGGGAGGCGGTCAACGTGGACGCCACCGTGATCTGCCGGGCCCCGAAGATCCTGCCCCACGTTCCGGCGATGGCGGCCAACATCGCGACCGACCTGGGCATCGAGCCGTCGGCGGTGAACATCAAGGGCAAGACCACCGAGAAGCTCGGTTTCACCGGGCGGGGCGAGGGGATCGCGGCGCAGGTGGTGGCCCTGCTCGCCCGCGGCGATGAAGGGTGAGACACCGCGGCCGGGGCGCGCGGCTCGGCCTGAACAGCCGCGGCTCTTCTTCGCGCTGTGGCCGGACGACGACGTGGCGGCGCGCCTGTACGCGCTCGGCTGCGAGGCGCATGCCCGCTGCGGCGGGCGGCGCATGCGGCGCGATACGCTGCACCTCACCCTGGCCTTCATCGGAGAGGTGGCGCCCGAGCGGCTGCCCGACCTGATCGCCGTGGGCAACGCACTGAGCACCGCCCCCTTCACGCTCTCCATCGATCGCCTGGGCGCCTGGCGGCACAACCGCATCGCCTGGGGCGGCGCGCAGCTCACCCCGGAGCCCCTCGATGCCTGTGCCGCGGCACTCGCGTCGGCGCTGGCGGGCGCCGGATTTCCCACCGAGCGGCGGGCCTTCGTCCCCCACGTCACCCTGCTGCGGCGCATCGAGCGGCCGATCGCGCCGTGCGAGGTCGAACCGATCCTGTGGCCGGCCCGGCGCATCGCGCTCGTACGCTCCCGTCGGGACTCCGAGGGAGCGCGCTACGAGATCGTGGCGGAGTGGCCGGTGGGGAGTATCTGAGGCGGGCGGAGGGGCTGGAATGAAAGCGGGGCGCCGAGCGCCCCGCGGCTTTTCAGGGCCGCACCTGGCGGACCCTAACGTCTCCTGGAGGGAGACGGCGAAGAATCACAGATACAGGCACGACGCCAGATGCTCGCGCAGGCGCGGCTCGGGCGTCTTGGTGTAGTCCTTGTCGAACCGGTCGGTGACGAGTTGCGCCGTAGGCGGGTCGAGCTCGGCGTTCAGCATCCCCATGAAGGCGGGTGGAGCCATCACGATGGCGCGGGCGAACGCATTGTTGGCGCGGCCGCGGTAGAGCTCCTGCGCGATCTCCTGGGCGAATACCTTGGCTTCGTGGTCCTTGGGATAAGTTTGCGGCTGCATCGAACCCTGTCCGTTCCCGGGGCCGGCCATGGCGCCGGATCGGTCGGTCACGAGTTGCGAATTCTTCTGTCGGCTTGCCGGATGGATCAGTTCCTTTACCAGCGTCAGGCCCTTGTTGGGTCCCAGATTGGCGTACAGCTTGGCGAGGCTGGCGTTGGCAACGAGAATCCAGGTTATAGCCATGGGAAGCATCCTCCGGAAAGTGGAAGGGGCAGTTCACCGCGTAAGGGATTCGCGGTAGTTCCAGTCTAGACCGCTGTCTTGAGGGACGCTAAGGGGGTAGGGAAGGATTTCGCGAAATATTGTTTCGGCCGGTCGAGCGGAACTCATTCCCCGAGCAGGCGCCGCTCGCCGGCCGCCGGATCGACCCGGTAGTAGCGCCGGAGCTGCTCGTAGAGTGCCGGGTGGGCCTGCTGCACGAGGACGGGCGCTTCGAAGAAGGCCTCGGAGGCGACCGCGAAGAACTCGCCGGGGTGTTCCGCACCGTAGGGATCGAGGACGGTTTCCTGGCCCGCGTCCACCGCGCGGCAGAAGTCCTCGTAGGCCTCGCCGAAGACCTGCGACCAGGTCTCCCGCGACATGCCGGCGGGCAGGGCAGGCAGGCCGTCGACATTGCCGTTGGTCATGTCGAGCTTGTGGGCGAACTCGTGGATGACCACGTTCACGCCGGCCGGCCCCTCGCCCTCCGGGTACCAGGAGACGAGCACCGGGCCGCCTTCCCAGGCTTCGCCGAGCACTTCGTCGTCGTACTCGTGTACCACGCCCGCCTCGTCGACCTCATGGCGCGGGATCACGAAGTCGCCGGGATAGACGACGACGCCCACCCAGTCCTTGTACGCGTCCAGCCCGGTACGCAGGATCGGCAGGCAGGCCTGGAGCGCGATCCCGAGCATGATCTCGTCGGTGAGCGCGAGACCCTGGGCCCCGTGGAACTCCTTCTCGGCGAGGAAGGCGCGCGCGAGTTCGCGCAGCCGGGCGCGGTCGGCCGGGTCGAGAAAGTCGAGAAACGGCAGCCGCGCCTCCACCCGCGTCCACAGCTCCTGCGGCACCTGCACCGCCTCCAGCCGGCGCGCGCGGCGCCATTTGCGCAGTAATCCGAACATCCCTCAGCTCTCGGGCTTGCGGGTGGTGAGCCAGATCCCGGCGAACACCAGCCCGATACCCGTGAAGTGATACCACAGCGGCCGCTCCCCGAGGAAGATGGCAGCAAGCAGGGTGCCGAACACCGGCATGAGGTGGATGAAGAGCGCCCCACGGCTGGGGCCGACGGCGGCGACGCCGGCGTTGTAGAACACGTAGCCGAGGAAGCCGGGAAAGACGCCGGTGTACAGGATGCCCGCGAGCGTGGCGGGGGAGGCGTCGATATGGCGCGCGTGGGCCAGGTCCCACGCGTAGGCCGGGACGAGGGCGGCGAGCCCGACGACCGTCATCGCGGCCAGCATCAGCATCGGTTCCACGCCCTGGGGCCGCCACTGCAGGCCGACGGTATACAGGCCCCAGGTGAGCACCGCGAGCAGCATCCACAGGTCGCCGGTGTTGAGCCTGAAGCCGAGCAGGGTGCCGAGGCTGCCGTGGGCGACGATGGTCATCACGCCCGCGAGGGAAACGGCGACGCCGATGACTTCCAGCCGGCGCAGCCGCTTGCCGAGCAGCATCACCGCGAGCGCCATGGTGGCGATGGGGATGAAGGAGTTGAGCAGTGTGGCGTTGGTGGCCGTGGTGTATTGCAGCGCGATGTACGCGAAGGTGTTGTAGCAGCCTACGCCGAGCAGTCCCAGGCCGACGACCGCGGGCCAGCCGGCCTTCAGGCGCGGCCACTGCGTGCGCAGGTGAGGCAGGGCGAAGGGAAGCACCAGCGCCAGCGCGATCGCCCAGCGCCAGAAGGCCAGGGTGAGCGGGGGCACCGCCTCGCGCAGGCCGCGCCCGACGACCATGTTGCCGGACCAGAAGAGGGCGGTGAGGGTGAGCAGGAGATAAGGATTGGCGAAGCGGCTTTTCATTGGTCTTGTCTTGTCGGGGGAGGCGCGATGATCGCATACGGCGCGCCCCCACGCAGCCGGTGAACGACGCGGCCGTTATGGGATAATCCGCGCATGGTTTCCGTCACCCACGCCATCTCCCAGTCCGACGCGGCCCCGCCCCTCGATCTGCTCGCCGAGGGCCTCGGCGCGGCCGACCGCGCCCTCATCCAGAAAGCCCTCGAGCTCGCCGAGGGCGCCTACGAGGGCCACGTGCTCGGCACCGGCGAGGCGGTATGGACCCATGCGCTGGGCATGGCGCTCATCGCCGCGTCGCTGCGCCTGGACGTGGAGACGCGCGTCGCCGCGCTGCTCTTCGCGCTCGGCGACTACGTGGACGACTTCGCCGAGGTGCTGCGCGAGCGCTTCGGCGAGCCCGTGGCGAAGCTCGTGGACGGACTGCGCAAGCTGAACGGCCTGCGGCTGCTCACCCGGATGACCGCCAAGGCCACCGCCCCCGAGATCCGCGCCCAGACCGAGGTGCTGCGCAAGATGCTGCTCGCCCTGGTGGAGGACATCCGGGTAGTGCTGCTGCGGCTCGCCTCGCGCACCCAGACCCTGCGCTTTTTCACCGAGAACGAGGCCGAGGGCCGGATCGACGTGGCGCGGGAGAGCCTGGACATCTATGCGCCGCTCGCCAACCGGCTGGGCGTGTGGCAGCTCAAGTGGGAGCTCGAGGACCTGTCCTTCCGCTTCCTGGAGCCCGCCGCGTACAAGCGCATCGCCAAGATGCTCGACGAGCGCCGTGTGGAGCGGCAGGAGTTCATCGACGCGGCCATCGCGCGCCTGCACAAGGAGCTCGCCGCAGTCGGCATCAAGGCGGAGATCTACGGCCGGCCCAAGCACATCTACAGCATCTGGAACAAGATGCGCGGCAAGCGGCTCGACTTCTCCCAGGTCTACGACATCCGGGCCCTGCGCGTGCTGGTGGACGAGGTGCGCGACTGCTACACGGTGCTCGGTATCGTGAATCAGATCTGGCAGCCGATCCCGCACGAGTTCGACGACTACATCAGCAAGCCCAAGGGCAACAACTACCAGTCGCTCCATACCGCAGTGCTGGCGGGCGACGGGCGCGCCCTGGAGGTGCAGATCCGCACTCACGAGATGCATCGCCATGCCGAGCTGGGCGTGGCGGCGCACTGGCGCTACAAGGAGGGCAAGGGCCACGGCGGCGACTACGACGAGAAGATCGCGCTGCTGCGCAGCCTCCTTTCCTGGCGCGACGAGGTGGCGGACTCGGCCGAGTGGGTCGAGAAGTTCAAGCGGGCATCGCTGGACGACACGATCTACGTGCTCACCCCGCAGGGGCGGGTGATCGACCTGCCGCGCGGCGCGACCCCGGTCGATTTCGCCTACCGGCTGCATACGGACCTCGGCCATCGCTGCCGTGGCGCGAAGGTGGACGGACACCTCGTTCCGCTCAACACGGCGCTGGACAACGGCCAGACCGTCGAGATCACCGCGGCCAAGGAGGGCGGCCCCTCCCGCGACTGGCTCAATCCCCAGCAGGGCTATGTGGCCACCAGCCGGGCGCGCACCAAGATCAAGCAGTATTTCAGCCAGCTCGAGGAGGAGGAGCTCCTGGCCCGCGGGCGCAGCTTCGTCACCAGGGAGATGCAGCGCGAGGGACACTCCCAGGCGAACATCGACGGGCTGGCCGGCAAGCTCGGCTTCAAGAACGCCGAGGCGATGTTCGTCGCGGCGGGCCGGGGCGAACTCGGACCGCGGGCGGTGCATATGGCCCTGCGGGAGGCCGATGCCGCCCACGAACCGCCGCCCGAGCCGGAGCTCGTGATCGGGCGCAGCCGCGCCTCGGACTCGAGCGACACGGTGCTCATCGTGGGGGTGGGCAAGCTCCTCACCTCCCTCGGCCGCTGCTGCAAACCGGCGCCGCCCGATGCGATCGAGGGATTCGTCACGCGCGGGCGCGGCGTCTCCATCCACCGCGTGGACTGCGCCGACTTCCAGCGCCTCGCCCGCGAGAGCCCCGAACGGGTGATCCAGGCGGAATGGGGCGGGCAGGCCAACCGCCAGTCGGTGTTCCCGGTCGACCTCGCCGTCCGGGCCATGGACCGGCAGGGGCTGCTCCGGGACATCTCCGAAGTGCTCTCCCGCGAGAAGCTCAACGTGATCGCGGTGAACACCCTCACCAAGAAGGGCATCGCCCACATGCGCTTCACCATGGAGGTGGGTGGGGTGTCGCAGCTGCAGCGTGCGATCACCCTGATCCGCGAAGTGCCGGACGTGATCGACGCCGAGCGGCGGTAGGGCCGGCTCCCGCCGCCAGCGGGCAAGCGCGTGGGCCGGATGGAGCCGAGGGCGGAATCCGGGAACGGCGGCGGAGTATTCACTACGTTCCCGGGATTCCGTTGCACTCCACCCGGGCTACGCCGTTCCTGCACACCGGGTCTCCGGCGTCTCAAGCGTTCGCCGAAAGCTCTCCCAACAGGATGCGCTGGGCCGAGCGGCTCACTCCGCGCGGCGCCTTGCGCCGGTAGCGCCCGTCGTCGAGCATCTCCCAGGCCTGGCAGTTGTCGCCGAGGTAGGGGCGCAGGCCTTCCTTGATCACGCGCCGCTTGAGCCGCGGATCCAGCACCGGGAAGGCTACCTCGATCCGGCGGAAGAAGTTGCGATCCATCCAGTCCGCGCTCGAGAGATATACCTTGTCCTCGCCGTCGGCGTGGAAGTGGAAGATGCGGTGATGCTCCAGGAAGCGGCCGATCACCGAGCGCACCCGGATGTTCTCGGACAGGCCGGGCACGCCGGGCCGCAGCGCGCACGCGCCGCGGACGACGAGGTCGATCGGCACACCGGCCTGGGACGCGGCATAGAGCGCCTCGATGGTCTCCGGCTCCAGCAGCGCGTTCATCTTGGCGATGATGCGGCTCTTGCGGCCCGCGCGGGCGGCCTCGGCCTCCGCGTTGATCGCGGCCACGACCTGGGCCTGCAGCGCGAAGGGGGCCTGCCACAGGTGCCTCAGCGTGCTCGCCTTGCCCAGGCCGGTAAGTTGCTTGAACACCTCGGCGACGTCCTCGCCGATCTCCTCGTTGCAGGTCAGCAGCCCGAAGTCGGTGTAGAAGCGCGTGGTGCGCGGGTGATAGTTGCCGGTGCCGAGGTGCACGTAGCGGCGCAGGCCGGAATCCTCGCGGCGGACCAGCATCAGGAGCTTGGCATGGGTCTTGTAGCCGAACACGCCGTAGGTCACGTGCACGCCCACCTCTTCGAGGCGGTTCGCCCAGCTGATGTTGGCTTCCTCGTCGAAGCGCGCCATGAGCTCGAGCACCACCGTGACTTCCTTGCCCTTCTGCGCGGCGCGGACCAGATGCTCCATCAGCACCGAGTCGGTACCGGTGCGATAGACGGTCATCTTGATCGCCACCACCTGCGGGTCGTCCGCGGCCGAGCGCAGCAGGTCGATCACCGGCGTGAAGCTCTGGAACGGGTGGTGCAGGAGGATGTCCTGCCTGCGGATGGCCTCGAAGATGTCGCGGCGCTTGTCGAGCGCCTTGGGGAGCCCCGGGAGGAAGGGGGCGTAGTTCAGGTCGGGCCGCTGCACCCAGTCGGGCACCTGCATCAGGCGCACCAGGTTGACGATGCCGGGCGTCTGGTAGAGGTCGGCACGGGTGAGGCGGAAGTGCTGGAGGAGGAAGTTGGCCATCTCCTCCGAGCAGTTGTCCGCGACCTCCAGTCGCACCGCATCGCCGAAGTGGCGCTGCTGCAGTTCGCCCTTGAGGGAGGCGCGCAGGTCCTTCACCTCCTCCTCGTCCACGAAGAGGTCGGAGTTGCGCGTGACCCGGAACTGATAGCACCCGAGCACCCGCATTCCGGTGAAGAGCTCGCCCACGTGGGCGTGCAGGATGGAGGACAGGAACACGAAGCTGTAGTCGTGATCGCAAATCTCGCGCGGCAGGCGGATCACCCGCGGCAGGGCCCGCGGGGCCTGGACGATGGCCGCGCCCGAGTCGCGGCCGAAGGCGTCGCGCCCTTCGAGCTCGACCGCGAAGTTGAGGCTCTTGTTGAGCACCCGCGGAAAGGGATGCGCCGGGTCGAGCCCGATGGGGGTCAGCACCGGCATGACCTCTTGGACGAAGTAGTCGTGCACCCATTCGCGCTGGGCTTCGGTCCACAGGGTCCGGCGCAGGAAGATGATGCCTTCCTTCTCCAGAGCGGGCAGGATGTCGTCGTTGAGCAGCGAATACTGCTCGGCGATGATCTGGTGCACCTCGCGGCTCACGCGCTCGAAGAGCTCACCCGGGGTCAGGCCGTCGTTGCCGGCGCTGCGGCTGCCAAGGCGGATCTGCTCCTTGATGCCGGAGACGCGGATCTCGAAGAACTCGTCCAGGTTGCTGGAGACGATGCACAGGAAGCGCAGGCGCTCGAGCAGCGGGACGGAGGGATCGGCCGCCTGGGCGAGCACCCGGCGCTGGAACTGGAGAAGCGACAGGTCGCGGTTGATGAAATGGTCGGTGGGAAAACGTGGCTGATTGACGGGGCTGTACATTGTGTAGGTGTCCGGCTTTCGGGGTGCCGCAGCGATTATGTGACAGTTGTGCTGCAAACGCATGACTTCATGCTGCGGTTCACGACAGCCGCTGCACTTTCGGCGTACGGGTCAATCCCGCCGGGGTGGTAGAATGCGCCCCACTTCGTCTTCGGCGGCTTCATTGCCGGCGTATCCATGATGCAAGAACTGATCGCTGCGATCGACCTGGGCTCCAACAGCTTCAGGCTACAAGTGGGCCGGATCGTGGGCGACCAGATCTATCCGCTGGACGGCCTCAAGGAGGCGGTGCGGCTGGCCGCCGGCCTCTCGCCCGGAAAGCTCCTGGACGCGGACGCCCAGCACCGCGGCATGGTCGCCCTGCAGCGTTTCAACGAGCGCCTGCGCGGTTTTCGTCCGGATGCGGTGCGCGCGGTCGCCACCAACACCTTGCGGGTGGCCAAGAACTCGCCCCAGTTCCTGGTGAGGGCCGAGGCGGCGCTGGGCTTTCCCATCGAGGTCATCGCCGGGCGCGAGGAAGCCCGCCTCATCTACGTCGGCGTGGCCCACACGCTGCCCGATCCGCATCGTCAGCAACTGGTGGTCGACATCGGCGGCGGATCGACCGAGTTCATCATCGGCAAGAGCTTCCAGCCCATCCTGCTCGAGTCGCTCTACATGGGCTGCGTGGGCTTCAGCCTGCAGTACTTTCCCGGCGGGCGGATCGACAAGCGGTCGCTGCGCGAGGCGGAGATGGCGGCCGGCAGGGAGCTGCAGGCCATCGCCCACATCTACCGCGAGGCGGGCTGGGAGGAGGCGGTGGGCTCGAGCGGCTCGGCCAAGGCGCTGGCGGAGATCCTGGAGCAGAACGGCTTCTCCGAGGGCGGCATCACCCTCGACGGCCTGGAGCGCCTGAAGGGCGTGCTCCTGCGCGCGGGGAGTATCGACCGCGTCTCCCTGGCGGGACTGAAGGGAGACCGCCTGCCGGTGCTCCTGGGCGGGCTTGCCATCATGTCGGCGGTGTTCCGAGAGTTCGGCCTGGAGCGCATGGTGTTCTCGGAAGGGGCACTGCGCCTGGGGGTGCTCTACGATCTGCTGGGACGCTATCACCACGAGGACCTGCGCGACGCGACCGTGGCGGCCTTCGTTTCGCGCTACGGCGTCGATCGCCGGCAGATGGAGGCCGTGGCGGACACCGCCTGCCATTTCTTCGAACAGCTCGTGCCCGAGGCCGCCGACCCCGAGCATCTCGACCGCCGCTTCCTGCGCTGGGCGGCGATGCTGCACGAGATCGGCATCTCGGTGGCGCATTCGAGCTATCACAAGCACAGCGCCTACATCCTCGCCAACGCCGACATGCCGGGTTTCTCGCGCATGGACCAGGGAAGGCTCGCGCGCCTGGTGCTCGCCCATCGCGGCAAGCTCGAGCGGGTCGCGGCGATCGATCCGGACAGCATGGACTGGTTGCTCATTGCCTGTCTGCGGCTTGCCGTCGTGCTGCATCGTGCGCGCGACGGGCGCCCCATCCCGCCGGTCGAGCTCGCCCGCGACGGCCGCGACTTCGTGGTTTCCGCACGGGATGGCTGGCTGGAGAAGCTGCCCCTGACCGCCGCTGCGATCGAGGACGAGCAGAACCAGTGGCTGTCCGTGGGACGCCGCCTGACGCTGCGCACGGCGGCCGCGGGACGGGCGGCTGCGGCCTGAGGAACCATGGCGGCTGTTCCGTCGGTGAGCCGTGTCGCGGGCGAGGCGCCCGTCGTGCAACTCTCGGGCGAGTGGACCCTGCGCGCGACCGCGCCGCACATCGGCGAGCTGCGCCGTGCGCTCGCCGATGCGGCCGGCGCGGCACGCTGGCGCCTGGACGGCATCACCCGGCTGGACAGCTTCGGCGCCACCCTGCTGTGGCGCGCCTGGGGGCAGCGCTGGCCGGCCGCAGTCGAGGTCGGCGACGAGTTGCGGGCCGTCATCGCACGGGTGGCCGAGAGCGCGGCCACGCCGCTGCCCGAGCCGCCGCGCTATGGAGCGCTCGACGCGCTGGCCGCGCTCGGCTACGCCACCCTCGGATTTCGCCGCCACGCTATCGAGTTCGTCGCGCTGCTCGGCCAGCTGCTGCTCGATCTCGCCCATCTGGTGCGCCACCCGCGCGACTGGCCCCTGCTCGAGACCTCCGCCAACGTGTACAAGGTGGGGGTCAAGGCGATGCCGGTGGCGGGGCTGGTCGGCTTCCTCATCGGCGTGGTGCTGTCCTACCTCTCCGCCCTTCAGCTGAAGGCCTTCGGAGCGGACATCTACATCGTGAACATCCTGGGCCTGGGCATCATCCGCGAGCTGGGTCCGGTGCTGGTGTCCGTCCTGGTCGCGGGGCGTTCGGGCTCGGCGATGACGGCTCAGCTCGGCGTAATGCGGGTCACCGAGGAGATCGACGCGCTCGCGGCGATGGGCATCTCCCGAACGCTGAGGCTGGTGCTCCCGAAGGTGCTCGCGCTCTCGCTGGCGATGCCGCTGCTGGTGCTGTGGACCTCGAGCGTCGCGCTCGTGGGCGGCATGGTCTCGGCCTGGGTGCAGCTCGATCTGGACTTCGGTTTCTTCATCCAGACGTTGCCGCGGGTGGTGCCGGTCGCCAACATCTACATCGGGCTGGCCAAAGGAGCGGTGTTCGGTCTGCTCATCGCGCTCGTGGCCTGCCACTTCGGGCTGCGCGTGCGACCCAACACCGAGAGTCTGTCGGCCAATACGACGGCGTCGGTGGTGACGGCGATCACCATCGTGATCCTGGTGGACGCGGTGTTCGCCATCGCCACGCGCTCGATCGGGGTGCCGACGTGAGCCATCCCCCCGTGATCGACCTGCGCGGGATCGTCACCCGCTTCGACGACAACGTGGTGCACCAGGGTGTCGATCTGCAGGTGGCGCGCGGCGAGGTGGTCGCCCTGGTCGGCGGCTCGGGCAGCGGCAAGACCGCGCTGCTGCGCCACGTGATCGGACTCACTCGGCCGGCCGAGGGGGAGGTGAGGCTCTTCGGCGAACCTTTGCGTGCCGGCAGCTACGCCGAGCAGCAGGCGCGGCGGCGCCGGTTCGGCGTGTTGTTCCAGCACGGGGCGCTGTTCTCCGCGATGACGGTCGGACAGAACGTAGGTTTCCCATTGCGCGAGCTGGGGGTCGCGACGGAACAGGAAATCCGCGATCTGGTCGCACTGAAACTGTCCATGGTGGAGCTGGAGCGGGCCAACGCGCTGCTGATGCCGGCCGAACTGTCGGGCGGCATGGTGAAGCGGGTCGCGCTCGCGCGGGCGCTGGCGCTGGAGCCGGAATTGCTGCTCCTGGACGAGCCCACCGCCGGGCTCGACCCCGACCGGAGCGCCGCCTTCGTCGAGCTGATCCGTTCGCTGCATGCGCAGCTCGGACTCACCGTGGTGCTGGTCACCCACGACATCGACACACTGGCGGCGCTTGCGAGCCGGGTGGCGGTGCTGGCCGATCGGCGGATCGTGAGCTATGCCACGCTCGCCGAGACCATGCTGCTGGATCATCCGTTCGTGAATCGCTTTTTCCATGGGCCGCACGGCCAGCGGGCGCTGGCCCGGATCGGAGGAAAGGACTGATGGAGAACCGCGCCCACGCGCTCGCGGCGGGACTTTTCGCGCTGTTGCTCGGCGCAGCGCTGGTGCTTGCCCTGTGGTGGTTTTCCGACGGGCGGGAGGAGACCCGGCGATACGTGCTCGTGACGCGCAGCAGCGTGACCGGTCTGAACCCACAGGCGACCGTCCGCTTCCGCGGCATCCCGGCCGGGCGGGTGACGGACATCCGCCTCGATCCCGACGATCCGCGCAACATCCTGGTCGGCATCGAGCTGCGCGCGGATCTGCCGGTGACCTACGGCACCCGCGCCACGCTGGGTTACCAGGGCCTGACCGGGCTCGCCTTCGTGCAGCTCACCGATCCGGGGACGGACCCGAGGCCTCTGCCCGACGCCAACGGACCGCCCCGCATCGTGCTGCAGCCGGGCCTGATGGACCAGATCACCGATATCACGCTCGAAGCCCTTCAGCGGTTCCGGGTGATCGCCGACCGCATCGAACCCTTCTTCAACGAGGAGAACCTCGCCCGCCTGAAGGCGACCCTGGAGCGCCTGGAGTCGGCTTCGGTCGGCGTGGATCGGACCTTCGCCGAGGCGCCGGAAACGCTCGCAGCGATCCGCACGGTCTTCTCGCCCGCCAACGTGGCGCGGCTGAGCGCCACCCTCGAGAACCTGGAGGAGGCCAGCGGCGAGACCGCCCCGGCGGTCGCCGAGCTGCGTGGGCTCATGAAGCGCCTGCAGGGGATGGCAGAGCGTGTCGACGCGGCCGCAGAGGCTACGGGAGAGGGACTGCTCGAAGGCACCTTGCCCCAGCTGAACGAGCTCCTCGAGGAGCTCACCGCAACCTCCCGACGCCTTGGCCGGCTGATCGAGGAGGTCGAGACCTCCCCGCAGATTCTCGTCACCGGGCGAACGCGGCGTCCCCCCGGTCCCGGCGAGCCCGGTTTCGAAGCTGAGCCGAGTCGCGCGGCGGAGCAACCCCGATGAACCTCGATTTCCGATCCTTCCTGTGCGCGCTGGCGCTCACCCTGGGGCTCGCGGCCTGCGGCAACCTCGGTGCCCCCGTGCCGCGTTCCGACCTCTACGATCTGGGTACGCCGTCCCCGCTCGATCCGCCCCCCGTGGCCGTGCCGGCGCGAATCGAGACGGTGGCGCCGGGCTGGCTGCAGAACCCGGACATGCAGTACCGCCTCGACTACCGGCAGCCGGCACGCCGCGAGTCCTACTCCGAGAGTCGTTGGGTGGCTCCTCCCGCCGAGATGGTGGGGCATGCGCTCGACCGCGTGCTCACCGGGAACGGGGTTGCGGCGGGCGAATGCCGCCTGCGGGTGAACCTGGACGAGTTCGTGCAGGTCTTCGACGATCCGCGCAGCAGCCACGCCCTGCTGGTGGCGCGCGCCACCCTGCTGCCGGCGCGCACCGATGCGCCCCTCGCCCGGCAGACCTTCGTCATCCGTGAGCCGGCGCCCACACCCGATGCCGAAGGAGGCGTCATCGCCCACCGGCGCGCGGTGGACCAGCTCGGGCGCGAGCTCGCCGGCTGGGTCGCCGCGCTTGACCGGGATGGCGGCCAGGGATTGAATACCAACGGGCGCTGCCGCCGGTAGCCGGGCCGGCGGCAGCACCGTCCCCCACAACAACCATCACGGCGGAGTCGTCATGACCGAAGGGAAACAATCACCGTACGAGATCGGGCTCGACAAGAACGCGGCCAACTACGTCCCGCTCACCCCGCTCACCTTCATCGAGCGCAGCGCCTACGTCTATCCGGACCGGGTCGCGGTCATTCATGGCTCGCGCCGCCAGACCTGGCGCGAGAGCTACACCCGCTGCCGGCGGCTGGCTTCGGCGCTGCGGCAGCTCGGGGTGGGCAAGGGCGACACCGTGGCGGTGGTCCTGAACAACACGCCCGAGATGTTCGAGTGCCACTTCGGCGTGCCGGCCACCGGCGGGGTGCTCAACACGATCAACACCCGCCTGGATGCCGAGGCGCTCGCCTTCATCCTCAATCACGGCGAGGCCAAGGTGCTGATCACCGACCGCGAGTATTCCCGGGTGGTGGGCAAGGCGATCGAGCTCGCGGCTCGCCCCGACATGGTGGTGATCGATGTGGACGATCCGGAGTACACCGGACCGGGCACGCGGCTCGGCAGCCAGGACTACGAGGCGCTGCTCGCCACGGGCAATCCGGAGTTCGACTTCGAGCAGCCCGCCGACGAGTGGGACGCGATCTCGCTCAACTACACCTCGGGCACCACGGGCAATCCCAAGGGCGTCGTGTACCACCACCGCGGCGCCTATCTGAACGCGATGAGCAACATCGTGAGCTGGGGCATGCCGCCCCATGCGGTCTACCTGTGGACCCTCCCGATGTTCCACTGCAACGGCTGGTGCTTCGCATGGAGCATGGCCGCCAACGCGGGGGTGAACGTATGCCTGCGCCGCGTCGACCCGCGGCTCATCTTCGACGCCATCCGCGAGCACGGCGTGACCCACTACTGCGGCGCGCCCATCGTGCATTCCATGCTCGCCAACGCGCCCGAAGAGTGGCGCAAGGGCATCGATCACAAGGTCTCCGGCCTGGTGGCCGCCGCGCCGCCCCCGGCCGCGGTGATCGAGGGCATGGCGAAGATCGGCTTCGACATCACCCATGTCTACGGTCTCACCGAAACCTACGGTCCTGCCTCCGTGTGCGCCAAGCACGACGAGTGGCAGGCGCTGCCGCTCGCCGAGCAGGTGACGAAGAACGGCCGCCAGGGCGTGCGCTATCACGCCCAGGAGGCGATCACGGTGCTCGATCCCGACTCCATGCAGCCGGTGCCTTGGGACGGTGCCACCATGGGCGAGATCATGTTCCGCGGCAACCTGGTGATGAAGGGCTACCTGAAGAACCCGGCGGCGACGGAGGAGGCCTTCCGCGGCGGGTGGTACCACACCGGCGACCTCGCGGTGATGCAGCCCGACGGCTACGTGAAGATCCGCGACCGCTCCAAGGACGTGATCATCTCCGGCGGCGAGAACATCTCCTCGATCGAGGTGGAGGACGCCCTCTACAAGCACCCGGCGGTGATGGCGGCCGCGGTGGTGGCGGCGCCCGATCCGAAGTGGGGCGAGGTGCCGGCGGCCTTCGTGGAGCTGCGCGACGGCGCCGAGGCGACAGAGGCGGAGATCATCGCCCATTGCCGCGAGCACCTGGCTGGCTTCAAGATCCCCAAGCGGGTGATCTTCGGCCCCCTGCCCAAGACCTCGACCGGCAAGATCCAGAAGTTCGTCCTGCGCGAGCAGGCGAAATCGACCGCTTCGTTCGAGTGAAGCGATACAACGAGAGAGAGGGGGAAACGCAACGATGAGTGCCGTGATGAAGACCGAAGGGGAGCCGATGCTGGTGCGGCGCGACGAGGGCGGGGTGGCCTACGTCACCCTGAACCGTCCCGCGCAGTTCAATTCGCTGTCGAAGGCGATGCTGGAAGCGCTGCTCGCCGAGTTCGACGCCATCGCCCGGGATACCAGTGTGCGCGTGGTGGTGATCGCGGGCGAGGGCAGGGCTTTCTGCGCCGGGCACGATCTCAAGGAGATGCGCGCCAATCACACCCTCGCCTTCCAGCAGGAGCTCTTCCGACTGTGCGGCAAGTTCATGGTGAAGCTCACCGAGATGCCGCAGCCGGTCATCGCCCGGGTGCACGGCATCGCCACCGCCGCCGGCTGCCAGCTGGTGTCCATGTGCGACCTGGCGGTGGCGGCGGACGTGGCGCGCTTCGCCGTCTCCGGGATCAACGTCGGGCTCTTCTGCGCTACGCCGAGCGTGGGGCTTGCGCGCAACATGGGGCGCAAGCAGGCTTTCGAGATGCTGGTGACCGGCGACTTCATCGACGCGGCCGAGGCCCAGCGCCGTGGCCTGGTGAACCGGGTGGTGCCCCTCGAGGAGCTCGACGCGGAGGTGGCCAGGCTCACCACCGCCATCTGCGCCAAGTCCCCGGTCGCCTTGCAGATGGGCAAGCAGATGTTCTACCGCCAGCTCGAGATGGGACTCGAGGCCGCCTATCAGATGGCGGCCGAGACCATGGCCTGCAACATGATGACCGAGGACGCCGCCGAGGGCATCGACGCGTTCATCGGCAAGCGCAAGCCCGAGTGGAAGGGCTGCTGAGCGCCTGAGCCTCCGGGCGGCCGCGCTCGCGGCCGCCCGCATCCCATGCTCATCGATACCCACGTCCATCTCGATGCGGCCGAGTTCGACGGGGACCGCGACCAGGTGATCGCTGCCGCGCGCGCGGCCGGGGTGGGGCGCTTCGTGGTGCCGGGCGTGGACGTCGCAAGCTTCGTCCGCATCGAGGCGCTCGCCGCGGCCCATGCGGACGTGCGCTGCGCCTACGGCATCCATCCGCTCTACGTCGCAGACGCGGCTCCGCAAGACCTCGAGACCCTGGAAGCGCGGCTTGCTGCCGGCGGTGCCATCGCCGTGGGCGAGATCGGGCTGGACCACTTCGTCCCAGGCATCGATCCCGCGCTCCAGGAGCGCTGGTACGTGGCGCAGCTCAAGCTGGCGCGCCGCTTCGAGCTGCCGGTGATCCTGCACGTACGGCGCGCCGTCGACCAGATCATCAAGCAGCTTCGCCGCATCGAGGTGCCGGGCGGCATCGCGCACGCCTTCAACGGCAGCCGCCAGCAGGCCGAGACGCTGATCGCCATGGGCTTTCGCCTCGGCTTCGGCGGTGCGATGAGCTTCGAGGGTTCTCGCCGCATCCGGGAGCTGGCCGCCACGCTGTCGCTGGAGGCTCTCGTGCTGGAGACCGATGCGCCGGACATGTCTCCCGCCTGGGGCCAGGGCCGCCGCAACGAGCCGGGCAATCTCGCGCGCTACGCCGAAGTGCTTGCGGAGTTGCGCGGACTACCCTGCGCGGAAATCGTCGCGGCCACCGCGCGCAACGCACGGGCGGCGCTGGGTCCCGGGCTGCTCGGAAAAGATTTCGCGCCTTCGCCCTAAAGGTTCGGGCTACGCCGTTCGTTATATAAGTTTCCTGACGTACGGAGAAGACCATGGCCCGCCTGTTCTCGCGCATCAAGGTGCGACAGCGTCTTTTCGGCATGCAGCTGGTGCTGCAGGTCTTCATCATCGCCACGGGCGTGGCGGGCCTCATCGGCATGGCGAGCGTGGTCGGGCGCATGGAGCAGATGCGCGACAAGGTGCTCGAACCTACCGAACGCCTGGCCGAAGTGCGAGGCGCCATGCAGGGCCTCAACCTTGAGGTGCTGCGGGCGTTCCAGCACGAGCCGGGACACTCCCTGGCTGAGCTTCACAATCATCCGACCACGCTTCATCTCGATCGGGTCGACGGTCACCTCGCGAAGCTGCGCGAGGCGTGGCGCGGGTTCAGGGCCGCCGCGATGCTGGAAGGCGAGGCGCGGACGCTGGCCGACGAATTCGACGGTGTGCTCGGGCAGATGGTCCCCAACGTCGAGGCAACGGCCGCCGCCCTGCGTCAGGGCGATTTCTCCTACGAGGTCATGAAGCGCTTCATCGTCGAGGGCCAGGGCCTCATGGTCGCCAAGGGTGGGCTGATCGACCAGCTTGCGGCGCAGGAGATGCAGGCGGGCGAGAAGATGTTCGCCGAGGCGCAGGCGGAGTACGAGCGGGAGATGTGGATCGTGACGGCGATCATCGTGGTCGCCGGCGTGCTCGGATTCATCATCGGCAATCGGGCCGCCGGTTCGATCACGCGCCCGCTGGACGCGGCGGTGGGCGTCGCGGAGACGATCGCGCAAGGGCGGCTCGACAACCGGATCGAGGCGAGCGACGGACACGACGAACTCTCCCGGCTGACCAGGGCGCTGGCCACGATGCAAGGGAGCCTGCATGAGATCATCGGGGAACTCCAGAGCGACTCGGCCCAACTCGCCACCGCGTCGACGCAGCTGGCGAACTCCGCCGACACGGTGGCCGGGGCCTCCGGGCGACAGAGTGAGGCGGCCGCCTCCATGGCAGCGTCCGTCGAGGAAATGACGGTCAGCATCAACCACGTCGCCGATTCCTCCCGCGAGGCGGCGGAGCTCGCGCAGTCGGCCGGCGCGGAGAGCGAAAGCGGCGAGCGCGTGATCAACGAGGCGGTGGCGCGCATGCGCGAGATCGCCGAGACGATCCAGCGCGGCACTGCGCGCATGAACGAGCTGCGCGATCACGCGGGCCATATCTCGCGGGTGGTCGGCGTGATCCGCGAGGTAGCCGATCAGACCAATCTGCTCGCACTGAACGCCGCCATCGAGGCCGCCCGCGCCGGCGAACAGGGCCGCGGTTTCGCGGTGGTGGCCGACGAGGTGCGCAAGCTCGCCGAGCGTACCGCACAGTCGACGACCGAGATCGGCGCGCTGATCGATTCCATCCAGCACAGCGTGAGCGACGTGTCGCAGGTAATGGAGCAGAGCGTGGCGAGTGCGGGGGGCGGCGTCGAGACCGCCAATGCCGCGAGCACCGCCATCGCGCGCATCACGACCGGCGCGCACGAGGTGGACCGGGTGGTCGGCGAGATCTCGGTCGCGCTTCGGGAGCAGGGCACGGCGGCGAGCGACATCGCGGTCAACGTGGAGCGAATCGCCGAGATGGCGGAGCAGAACGCCGTCGTCGTGAAGCAGACCTCCGAGGCGGCACGCAACCTCAGGACGGTGGCGGCACGCATGGAAGGGGTGCTTGGGCGTTTCCGCACCTGAGCGCCCCGCCGGATTCGGCCGGTCTCAGGCGCCCGTCGCCTGGGTGGCGTTCGCCGATCTCGCGATGAGGTCGGCGATGTCGCGCTTGACGCGTGCGGTGTCGCTGTCGAACTTGTCGTAGATCATCAGGGAAATGCCGAAGACATACGCATAGAGCAGCATGCAGCGGCTCGAAGCCTCGTCCATCGGTACGCCGCAGGCCAGGAAAAGGTCGCGTGCGCACCGCAGGCGGATGTCGTCCACCTCGGCGACGATGGCGGCCGCATCCGGGTCGCGCCGCGCCCAGTCGCGTACCGCGAGCTCGATCATCGCGCCACGGCGGCTGCGGCTCGCGCTATACACGTCGATCACGTGATAGATCTGCTCGAGCTCGTGTCCGGGCTCGGCCCGCGTCTGCTTGACGATGTCCTTGATGCGGCCTTCCTTCCATGCTTGCAGCACGGCCATGAGCAGGTCGCGCCGGTCCTGGAAGTGCCAGTAGAAGCTGCCCTTGGTGACCTTCAGGCGCTTGGCTAGCACCTCCACGCGCAGGCCGGCGATACCTTCCTCGGCCAGAACGTCGGTGGCGGCCGCCACCCAGGCGTCTCGATCGAGCTGAACTCTCGGTTTGTTGGTCTCGTTTTCCATACGGAGTAGTATTGACGAATCTGCGACCGTACGCTACCGTACGTGCCATCCATACCGTTGCGTATGGAACGATTTTTCGGGCCGGCGGTCAAGTTGCAGGACCGCAACGGGAAGTCACGGCGGTATGATTACGGCGGCGACTATCCATAATGAATGGCCCACCAACGAAGAGGAGCGCGGCATTGAAGATCCTGGTACCCGTCAAGCGCGTGGTCGATTACAACGTCAAGGTGCGCGTCAAGGCTG
>DYFV01000142.1 GCA_020725025.1 Azoarcus sp. | reverse complement strand
CGACGCGCATGGCGCGCCGGGCGAACCGGGACACGCTGTCGCTGGCTTCGGCTTTCGGCCGCAGCAGGTAGGTGATCAACTGCGGCGATAGCCCGGCCAGCGGTCGCATCACCACGCCGAGCGGGCGATAGGCCACGATCTGTGTGGCCGGCGCCAAGCCGGTGCCGTAGCCCGCAGCCACGAGGGTCATCATCAAGGCGGAGGACGCGACGCGCTCGGCCACGATAGGGGCGTCGGTCACGTCGTGAAGGATGCGATCGACTTGCCGATGGATGCCCGCGCAGGCTGTCGGATCCCATAGCACCATCGGGTAGCGCAGCGCCTCGGGCAACGGGACGTGCGTGTAGGCGAGGAGGGGAGAGCGCGCCGGCACTGCGAGCGCAAGCGGCTCCCGCCAGATGGGCTCGGCAGTCAATGCGCTGCGCTCCTCTCCTGACGTCGCCAACCCGACATCGTACAAGCCAGTCAGCAAGCCCTCGATTTGGCGACCAAGGATGGCTTCGGAGAGCGAAAGCTCAACGTCCGGCTCCTCGCTGCGTTGATGGGCCAGAAGATGAGCCAGTGGTGGCTGAACACCGGCATCGCTGATGGCAAGCCGGAGCCTGGAGGCGCCGGGGGCATGCGTCGACATTGGCATCGTCCAAGTGGATGATCTCCAGGAGATTAGCATTATTGAGTTAAATTTAACGTGGTTTAAGATGTGCTGATCTTCGACGCTTGTGCTGATGCAGAAGCGTCCGATACAACGCGGCCGTCCGGCCGGTTCAACCACATTCGAAGCTGAGCCCGCGCTCGCTTTTGGTGCCGCCGTGCGGGAGGCTAGGACCGCTCAAGGAGTGGCCCAGGAGACGCTCGCGCACCGTGCCGGCATCGAACGATCCCACATGGGCAAGATCGAGCGCGGCGAGCACATGCCGACTCTGGCCTTGATCATCCGAATCGCGCGAGCGTTGGGGTGCAGTGCGACGACGCTGATGGCGGAGACCGAGCAGAAGCTCGGAGAGCTCAAAGAAGGGCAAGGATGATGGCGCAGTGGCGGCTGGTTCAAAGCCGGAAATCCGCACGTCCTGACGGAGCGCAGGCTCATCGATGCCGACTTCTGCGAGCTTTACCGGTTGCCACTCACGCCAGCTGCGGCTAAACGAATTCGTGAACCGCCATGGACCGGACCTGTCGTTTGCGGACCGGCTGGCGCTCGTCAAGGTCTTGCTGTCGCATTTCGCGGACCTGCACGACACCGGGGTCGCCCACCGCGACGTCAGCGACCACAGCGTGTGGCTGGAACGGCCCTCGAAGGTGTCCATCTCAGGCTTCCTGACCGCCTACTTCCCGGAAGCGGGCACGGTCGGGCCGCTGCGCGACAACCTGCGCGCGGGCAAGGCGGTACTGCCAGAGGATTCGGAAATCGGTCACGGCGAGGTCAGTGACTCCTTCCGGCGCGACGTCTATCTGCTCGGGGTGGCGGCGCACCATGTGTCAGTGACCGCCGTATTGGAGCCACTCCGTGATCGGCATATAGGAGCCAGGCTGTGACCGGCGTAATGGAGCCAGTGCGTGATCGGCGTATTGGCGCCACTTCATGTTCGGCGTAATGGAGCCACCGCAGGTGGCGAGGTAGGCAACGGGCATTTCGGGATTTCGACCATGACTCGCTACCCTCGGCGATTTTTTGCCGGAGGGTTGATGAGCAGGAGGAAGATCGAAATGCACCACTATCGACAGGCCCTGATGCGCATGCGCCAGGGCGATTCCGACCGCGACATTGCCAAGAGCGGTCTCATGGGGCGACGCACGGCGGCGACGCTGCGGGCGCTGGCAGGTCGCCGAGGCTGGCTGGAGACGGCCGCCGCGCTGCCGGACGACGCCACGATTGCCGGCGCGCTGGCCGCCCCGAAGCGGGCCAGCACCACCATTTCCCGCCTGGAACCCCTGCGCGAGCAGATTGCTGCGTGGCACGTCCAGGGCGTCACCGGCGTCGTCATCCTCGCGGCGCTCAAGCGCGAGCACGGCTACACCGGCAGCTACTCGGCGGTGCGCCGCATGCTCGCCACTCTGAAACGGGCTGCGCCGCCTGATGCGACCATCCGGCTCGACTTCGCGCCCGGCGAAGCGGCCCAGGTCGATTTCGGTGCCGGCCCGATGTTGGCCGACGCCGCTGGCGTGGTGCGCCGCACCTGGGTCTTCGTCATGACGCTGTGCTTCTCGCGACACCAGTACGTCGAGTTCGTCTGGGACCAGACGGTGGCCACCTGGCTCGGCTGCCACCGTCGCGCTTTCGAATGGTTCGGCGCCGTGCCGGCCCGGGTCATCATCGACAACGCCAAGTGCGCCATCATCAAAGCCTGCCAGAACGATCCCGAGGTGCAGCGCTCCTACGCCGACTGCGCCGAGGGCTACGGCTTCAAGATCGATCCCTGCCCGCCCCACGATCCCCAGAAGAAGGGCATCGTCGAGTCCGGCGTCAAATACGTGAAGGGCAACTTCCTGCCGCTGCGGACCTTCCGGGATCTCGTCGATCTCAACGCCCAGGCCAGGCGCTGGGTGATGGAGGAAGCCGGGGTGCGCCGCCACGGCACCACGGGGGAAGCGCCGCTCAGTCGCTTCGACATCGAGCGGGTGATGCTGCACCCCTTGCCAGCCGTTGCCCCGGACCTGGGTGTCTGGAAGCAGGCGAGCGTGTATCGGGATTGCCATCTGCAGTTCGACCGGGCCTTCTACTCGGTGCCGTTCGCGCTCGTCGGCAAGTCCCTGTGGCTCAAGGCGAGCGACGGCATGGTGACGATCTACGATGACTTCCGCCCCGTCGCGGCCCACGGGCGGGCCCGCCGCCCCGGGGAACGGCGCACCGTGCGCGACCACCTGCCCCCCGATGCTCAGGCCTTCCTTGCCCATGACCGCGACTGGTGCCTCACCCGGGCCGCCGTCATCGGCCCGGCCTGCGCCGAGCTGATCGACCGCCTCCTGGCCGACCGCATCGTCGAACGGTTGCGCGCCGCCCAGAACGTGCTGCGGCTCGCGAAGTCCTATCCCGCCGCCCGCCTGGAGGCCGCTTGTGCGCGGGCGCTCGCCCATAACTCGCCCTTCTACCGGACGGTGAAGACGATCCTCGCCGGCGGCCACGACCTGCAGGTGCCTACCCCGGCGCTCACGGATACAACCCATTCCGGCCGCTTCGCCCGCGACGCCGCCAGCCTGTTCGCCGCCCCCGCCACGGTGCAGTGAGCGCCGCCGGGTTCTCCATGGCCGAATCCGGCTGGGTGCCGGACTCGGCCATGGCCAAGCGTGTCCCCCGAATCCGGGCATCAAGGTTTCGCTTCGCCGGGCTTCGCCCGACCTTGACCCCCGGCTTCGGGATTTCTGATCGCGGTCAGCCGACCGCGTTACCTTCAAGGAGTTGTTGATGAACCCCGTTCCCGAACTCGCCCCTCACCTCAAGCAGTTGCGCCTTTCCGGCATCCTCGATTCGCTCGAGGCCCGCAACCGCCAGGCCATCGAGGGCAAGCTCGCCTACACCGAGTTTCTGTCGCTGCTGATCCAGGACGAAGTCGCTCGTCGCGACCAGAAGAAGTTCGACCTGCGGCTGCGCCGTGCCGCCTTCCGCGCCGGCAAGACCCTGGAGGGCTTCGACTTCTCGCGCCTGCCCAACCTCAACCGGGCCTTGGTCCATGACTTGGCCACCGGCCGCTATCTCGCCGAGAAGGCGCCGGTCTTGATCGTGGGCCCCTGCGGCACCGGCAAGAGCCATCTCGCCCAGGCGCTGGGGCATTGCGCCGTGCGCCAGGGGGCCGATGTCCTCTTCACCACCCAGGCCCAGCTCTGCGCGAGCCTCACCGCCGCCCGCGCTGTCGGCACCGCCGAGCGCAAGCTCGCCACGCTGGCCCGCGTGCCGCTGCTCATCATCGACGACTTCGGCCTGAAGCCCATGCGCCCACCGGCCGACGAGGACTTCCACGACCTCATCGCCGAGCGCTACGAGCAGGCCGCCACCATCGTTACCAGCAACCTCGACTTCACCGAGTGGGACCAGGCGTTTCCCGCCAACCGCCTGCTCGCCGCCGCCACCCTCGACCGGTTGCGCCACAACGCCTACTGCCTCACCCTCGATGGCGCTTCCTACCGGGCGCCGAAACTCGCCCCCGCCGCCTCGAAATCAGCGCCTGCAAAACAGGTAAAATCCACCGAATTCTGAGCCCCGAAACAGCCCGTTTCTACCTCTTCAAACTGGATCCATTACGCCGACTATCGGTGGCTCCATAACGGCGGTCACTGACAACCATGTCCTCTTCCTGCGGTTGCCGCGGCAGGAACATGGCCTGTTCCTGTGGGAACCCCCGGCCGGCGTCGAATGCGATCCCGGTTTGGCGGACTGGTTAGCGCAAGCGCTCGAACTGAGTCCTGCAGAGCGCTTCGCGAATGCTCGCGACATGCTTGACGCGTTGAACGCGCTGCCACTGGGGCGGCCATCGGCGGCCGGCGTGGACCTGCGGGCTTTCGAGGCCTACCGCAGCGAGCTGATTCCGATGGTCGTCTATCCCCTGCTGGAGAACCTGAAGCAGGGCCATAGTCACCTTTACAAGTCGTCCGTGGGCGGCCGGCCCATATCGGTCAAGGTCTGGTACGGGCGCAAGCCGGATCCGAAGCGGCCCGAGGAGACACACCAACTGCAGATGTTCCTGGACAAGGCTCGGCTCGTGAAGACACAGCCGTGCGCTTCGCTGGCAGAAGTGATCGATTTCGGCATCTCGGACGCGGGGACATTCCTTGTTCAGCAATGGGTGGAGGACCAGGGCCTGCAGGAGGTGGCAGGCGCCTGCGCGTCGGGTCGGCAGATGCTTGAGCTCTGCCATCAATTGGTCAAGGCTACGCTGCACCTGCACAGCCTAGGTTTGCAGCACGGCGACCTCCATCCCGGCAATGTCGTGCTGGAAGGCGGCGTCGTGCGCTTCATCGATGCGATCGACATGGTGCCCGGTGGCGGCGCGGCACCCTACAACCCCGCGTACGTGCCGGCGGATCACGAGGCAGTCGCTCTTGACCAGCGCGACTGCTACGCAGTGGCCAAGATGTGTGGCGAGCTGATGGACCGGAGGGAGGCGTGGGAAGCCTGCTCGCCCGTTATGAGGCGGACGGCACACCCGGAGAACAGGCACTTCAGGCCGCTGCGTAACTGTCCGCCGCAGCGGCCGCGAGGCGGGA
>DYFV01000141.1 GCA_020725025.1 Azoarcus sp. | reverse complement strand
TGGTCTGGTCCATGAACTGGGAGAGCTGGCTGGAGCCGAAGAACTCCTTGATCGCGGCCGAGATGGGCTTGGCGTTGATCAGGTCATGGGGCATCAGGTTGTCCGACTCGGCCTGGGAGAGGCGCTCCTTGACCGCGCGCTCGACGCGCACGAGGCCGGCACGGAACTGGTTCTCGGCGAGCTCGCCCACGGAGCGCACGCGACGGTTGCCCAGGTGGTCGATGTCGTCGATGTCGCCGCGGCCGTTGCGCAGCTCCACCAGCACGCCCATCACGGCCAGGATGTCGTCGTTGGAGAGGGTACCCGGCCCCTCCTCGCCCATGGGGCCGACGCGGTCGTAGAAGCGGCGCAGCCAGCCCGGCGTCTTCTCGTCGATCTTGGTCGGGTAGGCGCGGCGGTTGAACTTCATCCGGCCCACGGACGACAGGTCGTAGCGCTCCTCGGAGTAGAACAGCCCCTGGAACAGGGCTTCCACGGCCTCCTCGGTAGGCGGCTCGCCCGGCCGCATCATGCGGTAGATCGCCACGCGGGCGGCCCACTGATCGGCGGTCTCGTCGATACGCAGGGTCTGCGCGATGTAGGGACCGCGGTCGAGGTCGTTCACGTAGAGGGTCTGGAGCTCGCGCACCCCTCCCTCGCGCAGCTTGGCGAGCACGTCCTCGGTGATCTCGTCGTTGGCGCGGGCCACGAGCTCGCCGGTCTCGGGGTCCACCACGTTCTTGGCGATGATCCGGCCCAGCAGGAACTCGTCGGGCACGTTGATCATCTTGATCCCGGCCTGGTCGAGCTCGCGGATGTGCTTGGCGGTGATGCGCTTGTCGCGCGCCACGATCACCCGGCCGGAACCGTCGGTGATGTCGAACTTGGCGACTTCGCCGCGCAGGCGGTCGGGCACCAGTTCGAACGAGACCTCGTTGCCTTCCAGGCGGAAGGTATCGAAATCGTGGAAGGTCTCCAGGATCTCTTCGGGCGTCATCCCGATGGCGCGCAGCAGGATGGTCGCGGGCATCTTGCGGCGGCGGTCGACGCGGAAGTACAGCGCGTCCTTCGGATCGAACTCGAAGTCGAGCCAGGAACCGCGGTAGGGGATGATGCGCGCGGAGAAGAGCAGCTTGCCCGAGGAGTGCGTCTTGCCGCGGTCGTGCTCGAAGAACACGCCCGGCGAGCGGTGCAGCTGGGACACGATGACCCGCTCGGTGCCGTTGATCACGAACGACCCGGTGGAGGTCATGAGCGGAATCTCGCCCATGTAGACCTCCTGCTCCTTCACTTCCTTCACCGTCTCCTTGGGCGCGTCGCGATCGAGGATCACCAGACGCACGCGGGCACGCAGGGGCGACGCGAAGGTGAGGCCGCGCTGCTGGCACTCCTTGACGTCGAACGCGGGCTCGCCGAGCATGTACTGCACGAACTCCAGACGCGCGTTGCCGCTGTGGCTGGCGATCGGGAAAATGGACGTGAACGCCGCCTGCAGCCCCTGGTTCAGGCGGCTCGCGGGCGGGGTGTCCGCCTGAAGGAACTCCGCGAACGATTCGATCTGGGTGGCGAGCAGGAAAGGTACCTCGAGCACTGCCGCGCGCTTGGCGAAGCTCTTGCGGATACGTTTCTTTTCGGTGTAGGAATACGCCATGGATGCTCCGGGTAGAGGTCAGACGTCAAAGAGACAGAACGTAGCGCCCCGTCGGTTTCGGGCGGGCTGGCACGCTTTCGCGCGCGCTAGGGTCTGGCCACTCGGCGATATATAAAGCACAAAGCACGAAAGGGCTGGCGCCCGGAAGAGCGCCAGCCCCGCGGAACACCAGGGTCTTACTTGATCTCGACCTTGGCGCCGGCTTCTTCCAGCTGCTTCTTCAGAGCTTCGGCGTCGGCCTTGGAGATGCCTTCCTTGACGGGCTTCGGCGCGCCGTCGACGAGGTCCTTGGCTTCCTTCAGGCCCAGGCCGGTCGCGGCACGCACCACCTTGATCGCCTCGACCTTCTTCTCGCCGGCGGCAACCAGGATCACGTCGAACTCGGTCTTCTCTTCAGCGGCGGGGGCAGCAGCGCCGGCGGCCGGGGCGGCAGCCACGGCAACGGCGGCGGCAGCCGACACGCCGAACTTCTCTTCCATGTCCTTGATGAGCTGCGACAGCTCGAGGACGGTCATGTTTCCGATTGCTTCCAGAATCTCTTCTTTGGACACAGCCATTTGTTGCTCCTGAATTGTTTCGCGCGCGCTAGCGGGCACACGCACTAAGAAAATTACGCGGTCTCTTTCGAATCACGCAGCGCAGCCACGGTACGCACAAACTTGCCCGGAACTTCGTTGAGCGTTTGCACGAACTTCGCGACCGGCGCCTGCATCGTCCCCAACAGCGTGGCAAGCAGCTCTTCGCGGCTCGGCATCGACGCCAGCGCCTTGACGCCTTCGGCGTCCATGACGTAGTTCGGCATCGCACCGGCCTTGAGGACCAGCTTGTCGTTGGTCTTGGCGAACTCGTTCATCACCTTCGCCGACGCCACCGGATCCTTGGAGATTCCATAGATCAGGGGGCCGACCATGCTCGAGGCCAGACCTTCGAAGGGCGTGCCGGCCACGGCACGCCGCACCAGCGTGTTTTTGAGGACGCGCAGATAAACACCCGACTCACGCGCCTTGGCACGCAGCGTGGTGATCTGCCCGACTTCGAGACCACGGTACTCAGCGACGATCACCGCCTGGGCATCCGCCACGACAGCGGACACTTCGGCGACAACTGCCTTCTTGTCGTCAAGATTGAGACCCAAGGTCATCTCCCACAAGTGAAACGTCCGCCTTCCGATCCGGCTGGACCGGACGACGAACAACCACGGCGACCGTCATTCAGGAACACGGCGGCTGCCCTCTCGGGCAACCGGACTGCCATCATCCTGCTTCGGGTGACGCCATCTGCGCTGGGCTCCGGGTCCGACTGCTCCCGAAAGATTAAGGCCGGCCGCTCGGCAAGGGCTTCTCGCGAAGCCCGCCCCGGCTGCGGCACGACCCCCAGCGGTCTTTGACAACCTGCCGTTCCGCGAGGGAACGACAGCCCAAAGTTCATTGGGGCGAGCCAGGCTCGCCCCCTCGCTTGTTACGCGGCGTTGATGCTGGTCGGCTCGACCCGCACGCCGGCACCCATGGTGCTTGAGACCGCCACGCGACGCAGGTAGATCCCCTTGGCCGCGGCCGGCTTGGCCTTCACCAGGGCGTCGACGAGCGCGCCCAGGTTCTGCTGCAGCGCCTCGACGCTGAACGAGGCCCGGCCGATGGTGGCGTGGATGATGCCCGCCTTGTCGGTACGGTACTGGACCTGGCCGGCCTTGGCGTTCTTCACCGCGGTGGCGACATCCATGGTCACGGTGCCGACCTTCGGGTTCGGCATCAGGCCGCGCGGACCCAGGATCTGGCCCAGCTGACCGACCACGCGCATGGCGTCCGGGGTGGCGATGCAGACGTCGAAGTTCAGATTGCCGCCCTTGACCTGCTCGGCCAGATCGTCGAATCCGACCACGTCGGCACCCGCGGCACGGGCCGCCTCGGCCTTGTCGCCCTGGGCGAACACGGCCACGCGCACGCTCTTGCCGGTACCGGCCGGCAGCACCACGGAGCCGCGGACCACCTGGTCCGACTTGCGCGCATCGACGCCCAGGTTCACCGAGATGTCGATCGACTCGTCGAACTTGGCGGTCGCGCACTCCTTCACCAGGCCGAGAGCCTCGGCGACCGGGTACACCTTGGTGCGGTCAACCTTGGCGCGCAGCGCCTGAACACGCTTCGAAAGCTTCGCCATGATTACAGACCCTCCACGGTGATACCCATGCTGCGCGCGGAGCCGGCGATCGTACGCACGGCGGCTTCCATGTCGGCAGCGGTCAGATCAGCCATCTTGGTCTTGGCGATTTCCTCGACCTGGGCGCGGGTGATCGAGCCGACCTTGTCGGTGTGCGGCTTCGGCGAGCCCTTGGTGATCTTGGCCGCCTTCTTGATCAGCACGGTGGCCGGCGGCGTCTTCATGATGAAGGTGAAGCTCTTGTCGGCGAAGGCCGTGATCACCACCGGAATCGGCAGACCGGGCTCCATGCCCTGAGTCTTGGCGTTGAACGCCTTGCAGAACTCCATGATGTTCAGGCCGCGCTGACCGAGCGCCGGACCGATCGGGGGACTGGGGTTGGCCTTACCAGCTGGCACCTGCAGCTTGATATAGCCGATGATCTTCTTCGCCATTGCGGCTTGCTCCTGTCTTGAGTGCAAACGCGCCGGTCGCAGCCGGCGCTCCTCGTTGTGCCCGAAGTCTCGGGCGGTTTCGGGCCTGCGGGCCCGCTGCTACGCCAATCAGGTCTTCTCGACCTGACTGAAATCCAGCTCGACCGGCGTGGCGCGGCCGAAAATCGTGACCGCCACGCGCAGCTTGCTCTTCTCGTAATTGACGTCCTCGACCGCGCCATGGAAGTCGGTGAACGGACCTTCCTTGACGCGCACGACCTCGCCCTGCTCCCACAGCACCTTGGGACGCGGCTTCTCCACGCCCTCCTGCATCTGCTGCATGATCTTCTCGACTTCCTTCTCGGAAATCGGAGTGGGCTTGTTGGCCGTCCCGCCGACGAAGCCGGTCACCTTGGGGGTCGATTTGACCAGGTGCCAGGACTCGTCGTTCATGTCCATTTCGACGAGCACGTAGCCGGGGAAGAACTTCCGCTCGGAAATGCTCTTCTGGCCGCCCTTCATCTCGACGACCTCCTCGACCGGCACCAGGATCTGGCCGAACGAGTCCTGCATCCCGGCGCGGTTGATCCGCTCGACCAGGGCGCGTTGGACGGACTTCTCGAAGCCCGAATAGGCATGCACCACGTACCAGCGCTTCGTCATGATCACTTCCAGCCCAGGACCAGGTCGTACAGGACCCACTCCAGGCTCTTATCCGTCAGCCACAAAAAGATCGCCATCACCACCACGAAGGCGAACACCATTCCGGTGGTCTGCACCGTCTCCTTGCGCGAGGGCCACACGACCTTCTTGGTCTCGGTGATCGCCTCGCGAGCGAAGACGATGAAGCGCTGCCCGGGCTCCGATTGCCAGGCCACCGCGATACCGGCAGCGAGGCCGGCCAGCACCGACAGCACGCGCACCACCAGCGGCTGCTCGCCCAGCACGTAGAAGCCGGCCACACCGGCCGCAACCAGGGCCAGAGCCAGCGCGAACTTCAACTTATCGGCCATCGACTTAGGAATTTCCGGAATGAGTGGCAGGGGCAGAGGGAATCGAACCCCCAACCTTCGGTTTTGGAGACCGACGCTC
>DYFV01000140.1 GCA_020725025.1 Azoarcus sp. | reverse complement strand
TTAGTCTCATATAATCACGATAGTTATTCCATGTAGCCAGCCAGCACCGGAGCGTGTGCGAGCCAGCCAGCCCACCTTCCGGAGGTTCCATGTTTCGTTCCCGTTTGACCCCCATCGCCGCAACCCTGTTGATTGCCTGGAACGGCGCTTGCGCCGCCGATCGGCAGTTGAGCGAAGTAACCGTTTCGAGTGCCAGGAGCGTCGGCGCCAAGCCGGTGCTGCGCGACGAGATCATCGCGACCGAATCGCTCGGCGTCCGTGACATCGAGAAGACCGGCGCCACGATGCTGACCGAGGCCCTCGACAAGCGCCCCGGCATTTCGGTACAGACCGAGTGCTCGATCTGCAACGTGCGCAACGTCGTGCTCAACAACCTGCCCGGCCGCTATACCACGCTGCTGATCGACGGCATTCCCATCTTCTCGTCGGTATCCACTGCCTATGGGCTGGACAGCGTGAGCCTCGGCGGCATCGAGCGCATCGACATCTCCCGTGGCGCCGGCACCAGCCTGATCGCCCCGGAGGCCCTTGCCGGCTCGGTCAATATCGTCACCCGCCGGCCGACCCGGGACGAGTTCATGGCCAACCAGCAGTTCGGCTCCTACGGACAACGGAGTACCGACCTCTTCGGCGCCAAGGCCTTCGACGGCGGCGCACTGACCGCCAACTTCAGCCACAACGAGCACGACTCGGTGGATGCGGACGACAACCGGGTTTCCGAGTACACCGGGTTCGAACGCAATCTGGGCGGTATCGGCTTCTTCGCCGACGACGTCGGCGGATTCAGGCTGAAGGGCCGGTTCGACATCGTCGACGAGAAGCGCATGGGCGGTGCGATGGGCACCGACTACAGCGGCGTCAAGGCGGATGGCAGCGGCAATCCGTTCGACTGGAGCCAGGGCGAGAACGCCTCGCCCGACAGCAGCGGCTGGATCGACCCGTCGACCGGCGCGATCGTACCCTACAACGATGGCCGCGCCGGCATGTCGGAGATCATCTTCACCGACCGCCAGCAATTCGTCTCCAGCGCCACGCGCAGGCTCGGTGAAGGAAGCCTGCGCTTCGCCGCCGGCTACGCCAGGCACAAGCAGGACTCCTTCTACGAGAAAGCCACCTACAAGGCCGACCAGACGCAGTACTACCTGGAAGCCAGCTCCCAGCAGCCGATCGGCGAAACGCTCGTCACCGCGGGCGTCAATTACCGTTACGAGGACCTGGAGAGCACCGGCACCGATGCCGCCGGCACCCGTAACGACGGGATCGACAACTACGAGTACCGCACGCCGGGCGTCTTCCTGCAGGCTTACCGAGCCTTCCTGGACGGCGTGGTCGAGGTCAACGGCTCGGTACGCTACGACGATCACAACGTCTTCGGGGGAATCACGAGCCCGCGCCTGAGCGTGTTGTGGCACCACAGCCACGAACTGAACAGCCGCTTCGCCGCCGGACGCGGCTTCCGCGCACCGACCTCCTTCTTCGAGCAGGATCACGGCATCATCGACACCACGCGCATCATCCGGCAGGTGGACGAGCCCGAGGTTTCGGACAACGCGTCTTATGCCCTGTCCTATGCCAGCGACCGCCTGGCCTGGGTGGGCACGCTCAACTACAACAAGATCAAGAACATGGCCCTGCTCGACTCCGGGCAGTGCGAGGATGGCGGCGTGGTCGGGCCTTGCACCGGCTCGCCGACGGAGCAGGCTGTCACCCTGTTCACCTCGGCGCAGAAGCCGGTCACCGTCGTCGGCGGCGACCTGACCCTGACGTACAAGCTGACGCCGCAGCTGGAAGCCACCGTGGCGGGCGAGCGCTTCGATTACCGCTTCTCGGAGCCCGGCACCCTGGCCTTTGCCCGCCCCGAGACCCGGGCCTATCTGCGCCTGGATTACGAGTCCGGTCCGTGGACCGGCATGCTGCGGGGCACCTGGACCGGCCCGATGGATCTGGCCAAGTTCTACGACTACGCCAACAACCCCCGCTACAACATGGACGGCACCCGCAAGATGGACGAGAGCCCGGCTTACTGGGTGTTCGACCTGCGGGGCGAGTACCGCTTCAACAAGCAATGGGCGGCCTTCCTCGGCGTCGACAACGCGCTCGACTACAAGCAGTCCGACAAGGAAAGCATGCTCTGGATCGACGGCAGCGGGGGCTACGACGTGACCCATATCTGGGGACCGAACCGCGGTCGCTTCGTCTACGGCGGCGTCAAGTTCTCCCTGTGACGGGAACGGCCGGCCGCCGCGTCGTCGCCGCCACAGCGCTGCTCGCCCTTTGGCTGAGCGGCGCCACGGGCTATGCCGGTGAGATCACGGGCACGGCGCTCGACTTCGAACTGTCGGACGGGCGCCGCTTCGTGCGCCTCGCCGATCTGGCGCCGCGGGTCACCGTGATCAACTTCTGGCGCTACGACTGCCCGCCCTGCCTGCGCGAGATGCCCGTGCTTGCAGCGCAGGCGGCAGGCGGAAGGACGCGGGTGCTGGCCGTCGCGCTGCACCGCCCCTTCGAAGACGCCCTCGCGCCGCCCGCCGTACGGGAGGCGCTCGGCGCGATGCAGACCCTCTACGGGCCGAGCGAGCCGCGCGGTCTGCTTGCCCGCTTCGGCAACCCGCACGGCGCCCTGCCCCATACCGTCGTCCTCGACGCGGCGCGCCGCGCGTGCGCCCGGCGCAGCGGAGAAATCGATGCGATCTGGTTGAAACGGGCCGTCGAGCATTGCGCATCCGCAGGCGGCGGCCCGTGAAGCACCGCCTCCCGCGCACGGGTTTTCGATGTTCCCGCATTCGTCGCGGATTCACTGACCTGGTCTCCTCGTCTTCCATGCGGCGAATGGTGCCACTATCACCGCATATTACGCGGTGAATAACTTGCAATGCGGAGAATGCGACCGATAATCTCCGCATGAACAGCGGCGATTACAAGTACATCTGGCAGGCTGACGACTGGCCCAAGTGGCGCTACGACCTGGCGGCGCTGGCCGGACCCATGGCCGAGGTCAGCCGTGCCCAAGGTCTGCTGATGGGGCGCCTGGCTGACGTCGGCGGGCCAAAGCGCGACCAGGCGAGCCTCTCGGCCTTGACCTCGGACGTGGTCAAGACCAGCGAAATTGAGGGCGAACGGCTCGACGTCGAGTCCGTGCGTTCGAGCATCGCGCGCCGTTTGGGTGTGGACATCGGCGCCCTGGCGCCGGTGGATCGGCATGTCGAGGGCGTGGTCGAGATGGTGCTCGACGCCAGCCAACTGCGCGGCCCCGGTCACCCGCGAGCGGTTGTTCGGTTGGCACGCGGCGCTCTTCCCAACCGGCTACTCAGGCCTCTCCAGGATCAAGGTCGGTGGCTGGCGGGACGATGCCGGCGGTCCGATGCAGCTGGTGTCCGGTCCCATCGGCCGGCAGCGCGTGCATTTCGAAGCGCCGCCAGCCGACCGCCTGGAGGCCGAGACGAGTCGTTTTCTCGAATGGGCCGATACGGAGACGGGGGAGCCGCCGCTCATCAAGGCCGGCCTCGCCCATCTGTGGTTCGTGACTCTGCACCCCTTCGACGACGGCAATGGCCGGATCGCCCGGGCCATTGGCGACCTCCTGCTGGCCCGGGCCGACGGCAGCCCACAGCGCTTCTACAGCCTTTCGGCGCAGATCCAGCGCGAGCGCAATGCCTACTACGACCTTCTGGAGCGCACCCAGAAAGGCACGCTCGACGTCACAGCGTGGCTCGCCTGGTTCCTCGATACCTTGCACCGCGCGGTCGACCAGGCCCAGCACACCCTCGACGCTGTCCTGGCCAAGGCGCGGTTCTGGCAGCGCTTTGCCGGTATGCCGATGAACGAGCGGCAGGTGAATCTGCTCAGCCGCTTGCTCGACGGCTTCGAAGGGAAGCTCACCACCAGCAAGTGGGCGGCCATCGCCAAGTGCTCGCCGGATACCGCCCTGCGCGACATCAACGAACTGCTGGCCCATGGCGCATTGCGCAAATCCGCTGCCGGCGGGCGCTCTACCTCCTACGAATTGAACGATCCGCCATCGGCGTGAATGCCGCTCGGAACGACTTGGCTCCCCGGCGGAACAGCGCCTTCATGGACGCCTGGCAACTCGTTCGGAAGGAGACCAAGATGGAAGTCGTTCATCTCAAGCAGAAGCAACTGGCCACCCGCTGGGGTGTCAGCGAGGCCACGCTGGAGCGCTGGCGCAGCGAGGGGATCGGCCCCAAGTTCCTGAAGCTCTGCGGCCGCGTCCTCTACCGCCAGATCGACATCGAAGCCTACGAGGCGTCGTGCCTGGCGACCTCGACCAAAAGCCGTCGCGCGCGGGTGAGTGCAGAGTAAACCGTGTTGCGTTTTGTCGGTGATTACCAGCATGTACAGGCGTTTCGGAACAACCGGCCGGCAAGCGCCGGCCTGAACACAGCTTGTTGACTCGTCAAATGCCCTGCGAGACGGTCACTCACCCATTGGCCTGCTTCATGAAAATCAACGGGTTGCCACGTAGCCGTGCGGACGAGTGCGGGTTCCTGCGTGTCGGTGCGGAAGGATTCGGGTAAATGCGGGGAAAGGTGGGGTGGCAGCCTGCGCAGCTTTTCGAACTCCAGCGCCTTGTCCTGCATCGCCAGCTCGTGGCCGCGCTCGCCCTTGCGGTCGAGCCACTCGAGGATCTCGGGTGCCAGGCGGAAGGCCCCGCCGAGGAGGCCGCCGAGCAAGGTCTCGATCATTGGCCACCTCCGAACACCTTGAGCTTGATGACGGCGCCCGCGACCAGCGCCAGGAGGAAGCCGGTGGTGACGAGCCGGATCACGGTCTGCCAGGCGGTGTGCTTGGCGGCGTTGAAGGCTTCGAGCAGGCCGCGCAGCTCGCGGATATCGTGGGCGGCGTCCTCGCCGTCGAGGCCGACGTCGGCCAGGGCGCGCCTCGCGCCGCGTTCGGCGGCGCGTGCGAGCAGCTCCTCGAATTCATCGCGCGGCATGACGACCATGCCGGCTTGCAGGGTGGGTGGGCTCATTGACGGTCTCCGGAAACGAAGAACCCGCCGGGCGGCGGGTTCGGTGGATGAACGAAAGGGAAGCGATCAGACGGCGATGCCGGGGCTCCAGCCGGTCGCCTCGTAGACGGAGAGCGCGCCCTCGGTCTGCAGGACGAGGTAGGCGGTCTGGGACTGGCGGTTGCGCGTGGCCCAGCTCACGTTGATCTCGGCCGGGCGCTCACGCCCCGGTCCACGCGCAAGAAGAACGGACGTATCTACCGCTACTACTTGCCGACGCGGGAGAACAAGGAGCACGCCGGCGCCTCGGGGCTGCCGCGCCTGACGGCCGGAGAGCTGGAGGCCGCCGTGCTGGAGCAGATGCGCCGGGTGCTGCGCGCACCGGCCATGGTCGCCGGGGTGGCCGAGCGCGCCGCCCGGCTCGACCCTTCTGTGGACGAGGCCCAGGTCGCGGTGGCCATGACCCGGCTGGATGCGATCGGGGATCAGCTCTTCCCGGCCGAGCAGCAACGCATCGTGCGGCTCCTCATCGACAAGGTGATCGTCTCGCCGAACGACATCGAGGTGCGGTTCCGGCCCA
>DYFV01000035.1 GCA_020725025.1 Azoarcus sp. | reverse complement strand
GGAATCAACCGAATACCTGATCAACCCTTTTGCACAACTTGACGCACACAACTGTCGTCGGCGCTTCGGTTCGGGACGCACGTACCATCGTGGGCCAGGTCTTGCGTCCTGGGGCAGGAGGCAAGACCTGGCCCGGGGTGTTCCGCCGGGTGTCGGGCTTCCTTCGTCAGCCCAACCTGCGCTTGCTCACCACCGGTCGTGGCGGTGATGGCGGTGGTGGTGCCAGCGCCAGTAGGCGTACGGAGGAGGGGGCATCCACGGGCGCGCGTAGCGGTAGTGGTCGTGCCGATGGTGCCGGCGGTACTCGTGGCGGTGGCGGTCGCGGCGATGGTCGGACCATCGGTGTTCGTGGCCGTGCCGTTCCGAATAGCGATGCTTGTGGTCCCGGTCGCCAGAGTGGGCATAGGCGCCGGACGCCAATATGCCGAACAGGGCGGTCGCCGTGATGATCGTCTTCAGGAGTTTCATGGTCGCTCTCCCAGGGGCTGGTTCTGGAGGTCGCGGTTGCGGCTCCATGGCTGCCAGACTAGGGGCGACCCGGTGAACGACGGCTGAACGGCACGAGAAAGGTGCCTGGCGCATCCGCGCACGGCGCAAGCGCCGGCGCGGCGCCGCTCAGTGCTGCTGGTCCACGTCGTCGTATTGGCGGCGCAGACGCTGGAGCCCCTGGCGGAAGCTCTCGGCATCGCCGTGATCGAAGAACTTGGGATAGCGGCTGTGGGCCGAGCGCACGCGGCGGGCGTGCTTGATGGGGCACCAGTACTGCTCGGTGCGGGCCGCGACTTCGCGGGTGTAGGCCGCCACCCCGTTGCCGTAGGAGCAGTAGAAGCAGTTGAACTTCTCGATGAGGTTCAGATAGGGCAGCTCTTCCCGGTCGAAGACGAGGTAGTCCGATCGCCGGACCTTGGGGATCCGGTAGATGGGGAAGCACACCGCCTGGTAGATGGTCACGAACAGGTCCATCAGGAGGAAGGGAATCCAGCCGAGGTAGATCACCGGAGCGGTGAGCAGGACGAGCAGCCGGGATTTCAGCAGGAAGCGGAACAGCCCGATCTTGTAGCGCCGCTGCTGGCGCAGGAAGTCGTCCGCCAGCCTGGCCCGCCGCTGCTCCAGTTCGATCCGCGCCTGACGGTATTCCTCCTCCAGCTCTTCCTGGAGGGCCTGGATACGCGCCAGCAGTTCGTCGATGTGTTCTCTCATGGCGGACTCGGGTCATACCGGAATTCCCGGATCATAACCTCCTCCGGCCGAAACGACGGGATCCGGGGGAAAGTCCGAGACGCACCGCCGGGTCATCGAGATCGCCGTCGCGGGGAGATTCGGGGCCGAACCGCTCTTTGTAAGCATTCGTCTGCACGGCCGCGTCCGTGTCTCCGATTATCTATGCTGCTTATGCATCGGTGGTAAGACGATGCGCTCCGCAATGGACATCAGGAGAACTTCCCCATGCCTCTCATCACCTGGACCAAGGAGCCGTTCGGCACGAACGTCTCCCAGCACGACGAAGAACACAAGACCATCTTCCGCATGCTCAACGACCTCGACGAGACCGTCGCCGGCGGCGACCGGGAGAGCGTCGGCAGGCAACTCGACGCGCTCATCGCCTTCGTCGCCGAGCATTTCGCCAACGAGCAGCGCAACATGGAGAAGACCGAGTACGCCGACTACGAGGCCCATCGCGCCGCGCACGACGATCTCGTGAAGACCTGTGTGGCGCTGCAAGAGAAGTTCCACGCCGGCGAGGCCGAAGTCACCACCGAGACGACGAACTTCATCGCGAGCTGGCTCACCGACCACATCCCGAACATCGACCGGCCTTACGGCCCGGTTTTCAACGCCGCCGGTATTTCCTGAGGCCGTCGGCCGGCGCCCGCCGTGCCGTGCCTCGCACCCGCCCCTCGAGGCGGCGGGGCAGGGCGATGGCCGGCGCGGCGCCGTGCCCGGTTATCGGCTGCGCAAGCACAGGGGACGCGACGATCCCGGAACGCCGGCAAGTGCTACCTGAAACACCGAAGCCGCTTCATGTCGATGTAATTTTTCCGCCATCGCCCCTACACCTGGCCCGCCCACAGTTACGACCGGCGCGGAGGTCTCCGCGTCCCTGTCCAGACTTCTCCGAGGAGGGCCCGATGCGCATCAGATCCGGTTTACCCGTCATCACTGCCGCCATGGTCGCGATGACCGCCTTTGCGGGCGCGGCGCTTGCCGAATCGCCCAACCATCACCATGAGACTTCGCGCCATGGCGACGCGGACCACCGCCGCGGCGGTCCCCGCGCCGACAATTCCGTCCAGCTCGGACCGCGGCCTTTCTTCCTGGTGGACGGGATGGAGGGCGGCCAGCTCAAGAGCCGTCTCGAGCAGTGCAAGAGCGGCCCGTTCTACCGCACCGACTTTTCCATCGGCCACCGCGGTGCGGCGATGCAGTTCCCGGAGCACACGCGCGAGTCCTACGAGGCGGCCGCGCGCATGGGCGCGGGCATCATCGAGTGCGACGTGACCTTCACCAAGGACGGCGAGCTCGTCTGCCGCCATGCCGAGTGCGACCTGCACACCACCACCGACATCGTCGCCACGCCGCTCAACGAGCAGTGCACCGTGCCCTGGAGCGGTCCCGGCTCCAGCCCGAAGTGCTGCACCAGCGACATCACCCTCGCCGAGTTCAAGACGCTCGAGGGCAAGATGGACGCGTCCAACCCGGCCGCCACCACCGCTGAGGAGTACCTGGGCGGCACCGCCTCCTGGCGCACCGACGTCTACACCTCGCGCGGCACCCTGCTCACCCACGCGGAGAGCATCGCGCTGATCAAGTCGCTGGGTGCCAAGTTCACGCCCGAGCTCAAGTCCGGCGACCCGGACCGCATCCGCGCCGTCTTCGGCAGCCAGGCCAACTATGCCCACAAGATGATCGCCGAGTACGAAGCGGCCGGCATCGACCCCAAGGAGGTGTGGCCCCAGTCCTTCAACAGGGACGACGTGATCTACTGGGTCGAGCACGAGCGGCGCTTCGGCCGCCAGGCGGTGTATCTGGACGACATCGACCCGACCGCCACGCCGCCCGAGCCGCGCCTGTCCATGGACGAGCTTCGGGCGCTCAGGAAGCAGGGCGTGAACATCATCGCGCCGCCCATCTTCGCCCTGCTCGCGGTGGACGCCGGCGGCGAGATCGTGCCCTCCCGGTACGCGCGCGACATCAAGTCGCTCGGCTTCGACATCATCGCCTGGAGCTTCGAGCGCTCCGACCTGCGCCGCGGCGCTTCCAAGGCCGGGTGGTACTACCTCTTCGATGCCGAGGGCCGCGCCGTGCGTAACGACAGCGACATGTACGAGGCGCTCGACGTGCTGGCGCGCAAGGTCGGCATCCTGGGAATCTTCTCGGACTGGCCGGCGACGGTGACCTACTACGCCAACTGCATGGGGCTCGACTGATCGCCGTGGGCGGCGTGCATGCCCGATGACGCGAAAGGGCGCGCGAGGCGGTCACGCCCGCGCGCCCCTGCCCGGACCGGCCCGCCCGGTGCCCGGATTCCGTTCAGAAGTAGCCCACCAGCCGGCCCAGCACGAGGGCCGACGACCAGCCGGCGAGCGACAGCGCCGCGCCGATGCGAAGCCGCGTGGGACGCCCCGCCGTACCGCCGCCGGGGTGGTGCCGCAGGGCCAGGGCGTTGAGGGTGGCGGCCGCGACGATCGCCATCTTGGCGAGAAACAGGGACGAGGCCGCGTACTCGGTGGCGCGCGTGGCGAACAGCAGGGCGCCGCAGGTGGCGGCCAGGGCGAGACCGGCCGCGGCGCTGAGCGTGAGCACGCGCCACAGCGGTTCCAGGGGCAGGGTCGCCCAGGCGCCGAGCAGGCGCAGGTCGAGGGGTACGATGCCGCCGACCAGGAGCGCCACCCCCAGGACGTGTCCGGCATTGACCAGGGGATACACCCACACCGACTCGCGCAGGGCCCGTATCGGCGCGGCGGCCTCCAGTATCGTCAGCCAGGCCTCCATGGCCGCGCCCCGGGGCGCTCAGGACTCCCGGTCGGGATAGAGGTTGTAGCTCCTGCCGTCGATCACCACCCGCTCGGCCTTCATCAGGCGCCGGCCCGGATCGGCGGCGCGGTGGCCGTGGGCGGTCACTACCTGGCCGACGCTGAGGAGCTCGTCGTCGAGCCCGGCGCGCGCGTTGCGCCAAGGCTGGCCCACCTCCACCACCCAGGATTCTCCCTCCACATCCACCCGCAGCTCGCCGTGGGGATTGCCCAGGCGCACCGCGGTGATCGTGCCGGTCAGCTGGAACTCCTCGTCCGTAGCCCAGCCCCAGCCGTGGTGGGCAAGGCTGCCGGCGGGGAGCATGCCCAGGCACAGGGTAAGCGCCGCCAGCGCGGCGCGGCAACGCGTTGCGATCCTGACCATGGTTCTTGCTCCGTCTTTCTGCGGGTGGTCGGTAGCTTACTCCGCCGTGTGCCCCCGAGAAACGGGCGCGGCCCCGACGCCGCGCCCCTCGCAGCTCCCCGCCGGCCGGCGGAGGTCGTCACGCCGTTGCGATCAAGCGGTCGAGCGCGCGCACGTGCTCCTGCGACTTCGAGGCCATCTCGCTCAGCGCGCTTTTCACATCGGGCGGCGCCGTCCGGTTCTGCAGGACGTCCTGGTAGTCCTTGATGCCGCTTTCCTCGCCTTGCTTCAGTGCCTTGAGTGCGGCCTTGTCGCCCAGGAGCTTGGCGGTGCCCATCACCGTCTTCGACCACGTTCCCCACGCGCCCGAGCCCTGCGCCTCGGTGCCGCCCATGTCGCGGATCATGCTGCGAAGCTGCTGCGCAGCATGCTCGTGGTCGCGGCACATCTGGTCGAGCTGCATGAACCGCGCATCCTGCCCATACTCCTGGCGGTTCTTTTCGAGCGCCTGCTGGTACGTCTCCACGGCCGATAGCTCGTCTCGCAACACCTTGTTGAGTGCATCGATATCCACATTCCTTTCCATCTTGCTCTCCAACCGTCGATCGTTCGATGACTCCGCAGCCGGTGCAGCACTGTCGCTACGAGGCGGCCGCGGTCCCTCCGTCCCATTAGAGCGACGCCGATTGTTCGCGGCGCACGGGGACAACCGTCGCCGCGTGGCCTCCGGCCTGAACGCGGCTACGAGCCATCGTCCTTGCAATTGCGGTTCCCGCCCTGTCGGCATCCCCGCGCCCGCCGAGCCCGGGCGGTCATCGGCCGCGCAGGGCCGTCGGCCGGCGGGCATCGCGCAGGGTGTCGCCCTGCGCGATTTCACCCGCGTCTTCCCTCGCACGCATCCGCCGAACAGGGTATCTTCCCGCCTCATGCCCGCCGACTCGTCGAGCGCGCACCATACAATCCGCCGCGCCTGCCTCGCCGTGCCGAATGCGGCTACCCCAAGAGAAAGATGATCGCCTTCTCGGCCGACCCGCGGTCCCTGCTGTTCTCCCTGATCGTCATCAACCTGCTGGTGGCGGCGAGCCTCGTGGTCGCGGCCACCGCGCCCCAGGCGGGGCGGCGGCGCGAAGGGATCGGCCGCTGGGGCCTCGCGCTGGCGCTGGAGACCGCGGTGTGGGTCCTCATCGCGGCGCGGGGCGTCATTCCCGATGTGTTCTCCATCGTGGTCGCGAACGGCCTCAAGGCGGCGGTCCATGCCCTCGCGCTGGGGGCGGTCTGCGAATTCCAGCGTCGCCCCTGTCCGCGCTGGCAGTGCCTGGTGCCGATCGCGCTCGCGGTCGCCGTGGCCGCCCTGTTCATCGACGACATCCGCGGCCGCTTCGTCTGGCTCAGCCTGATCTATGGCCTGCAGATGGCGATCATCATCCGCGCCTTGCTCGCCCGTCCCGACTCCCGCGACAGTCGCGCCGGCCGGCTGTTGGTGGCCGGCGCCTGTCTGATGCTGCTGGCGCTGGTCGGGCGCGCGGGGCTCGCGGCCGGCGGCTTCGGTCACCTCGAAGCGCCGTTCGCGCCGGGCCACGTTCACCCGGCGCAGCTGTTCGTCTATCTGACCCTGCTCGCCACCTCGGTGGTCGGCTCGATGAGCTTCGTGCTCATGGTCAAGGAGCGCTCGGACCGCGACATCCTGCGGCTGGCCATGACCGACAGCCTCACCCAGGTGCTGAACCGCCACGCGCTGATGGCGCGCGCCGAGCAGGAGCTGGCGCGCCGGGACGCGCAGCCCGTGGCCTTCCTGATGATCGACGTGGATCACTTCAAACGCATCAACGACACCCTGGGCCATCCGGCCGGCGACGACGTCCTGCGCGAGGTGGCGCGCCTGCTCGGTGCCAGGCTGCGCCGCTGCGACGTGCTCGGCCGCTACGGCGGCGAGGAGTTCTGCGTGGTGGCGCCCACTACCGGCCTCGCCGGTGCGCGGGTGCTTGCCGAGTCCCTGCGCGAGAGCATCGCGGCGACGCCTATCCGCACCGACCGCGCGAGTGTCGCGGTCACGATCAGCGTCGGTGTCCGCGTCGTGCACCGCCAGGCCGAGATCGTGCCGCTCGAGCACATCCTGGCCGACGCCGATGTGGCCCTCTATGCCGCCAAGCGCGCGGGGCGCAATCGGGTCGCCGTCGGCGGGTTCGAGGCGGACGCACGCCCGGAGGAGAGGCACGAGATGTCGCCGGCGCTCGACTGCGACGTCGCTTGAGGGATACTTCGGATCCAGCCGTCTGCCGCGACCATCCCCCGCGGGTTGCCCCTTGGTCGCCTTCCCCCCGGCCGCGCGAGGCACTTCATAGGGGACGCTCCCTGCGGTGGGAACCCCTTGCTTGTATGTCATCGGCGGCGATGCTATGCATGAATCATGAATATGATCTCGCCGGTTGTCGGCCTCAGCTTCGCTCGCAGGGCGTCCTTGCGGAAGGGGGGCGATCTGGCGGCGCTTTGGCCTAACGGCCGGTGCGGGAGGGAGCGAGATGTCCGTCCCACGACGGGAATGGCGTAGCCGGCCTCGCATGCGGGGGTATGCCGTTGTTGTGGCAATGTCGCTGGCGGCCCTTTCGTCGGCGTATGCAGCGAACAATAGCGGTTTGGCGGAGCCGCCGGCGACAACCCGGATCCAGCTCGATGGTGGGGCGGACCATAAGGAAAGCCCGGTGTTGCAGAGCGTCCAGAAAGCATGGACCTCGATCTCGGGCGAGAGACCGTCCGGCGGTCCGTGGCTCTTCGACGACAAGCTCGTCTATCACACCTACAACGGCCGCGTCGTCGCGCTGTCTGCCGCGAGCGGCAGCACGGAGTGGGAGGCGCGCAGTGAAAGTCCGTACATCTCGGAGCCGATCGTCGATCGGGAGTTGATGTACTTCAGTGCGGCCAGATTCGTAACTGCGCTGCGCCTCGACGACGGAACGACCGTCTGGCGATTCCGGAAAGGCAATCAGGCCGACTCCGGGCTGGTCCTCGATGCGCGGGCCGTGTATCTGAACAGCGGCCGCGAGGTCCATGCTCTCGATCGTGCCACGGGGAAGGAATTGTGGCGGGTGCGTCTGGAGAGTGCCAACACCTACCGGCCGGTGCCGGCCGGGACGGTGGTGTTGCTGGGCGATGCGGGCGGCCGGTTGATCGCCGTCGACGCGCAATCCGGCGAGGTGCGGTGGAAGTCTTCGGGCCCCGCGAGCTTGGAGGTCGAAGATCGGCTTCTGAGCGAGACGGGTCGAGCGGCGAGAACTCGCGAGGCGAAGGAGGTGTTCCGGGGCATGGGCTCGCGGAGCCTGCTGCCATGGGCCATAGGGGTCTGCGACGCGCGCTCTCAAGGGCGCGCCGAAGCGGATATCGTGGCGAATCTGGCGGAGTTCTTTGGGCGGGATGTAGCCGCGGCGATTGCGATCGGCGCCCAGAGAACGCTCTGTCCGCCTGGAACGACGCGGGAGGAGATCGCGGATCTGGCCCGCAGCGCGGAAGCAGGGGGCGGCAACGAAGTGTTGGTAAGCCCGCCCTCGGTCCACGGGAAAACGGTCGCCTTCAGGACACGTGTCGGTCCCGAGTCGGGCGCAATTCAGGTGGCCGACCTGGACTCGGGACGCGTTGTCGTTCGGTGGTCGACCCGGGTCGGAGCAGGCAGTCCGCCTGTGCTCGACGGGACGGCAGTCTTCTCCATGGACCAGCGGGAACTGGTGGCGAAGGCGATCGAGGGGGGAAGGCGAATGTGGTCGCTGAATCTCGAGTCCGAGGGCGGCTCCTACGATACCCCGCTCGCGCTGATGGACGGAAAGGTGTTCGCGATCACCTCGAACGCCATCCTGGAGATCGACCGAACAACGGGGACGATCGTGCGAAGAATCCCGGCGAGCGGATTCCGCGTGTCCGCCGAAAGCCTTCTTCGTGGAGAAATCTGTGCAACGGGCAGCGGACTCGTTTATAGGGTGGACGTACTTTCGCCCGAGTCGGAGTGGGCAGTGTCGCGAGCCGATCTCGTCAGCCCTTCATCGAGAATCGCTTGTAGAGGCGACGCGCTGTTTTACTACGAAGATCGGGCTGATTACCCTCTTCACCGGCTGGAAGTCCGGCGCGGCGAGGCGCCGAGGAAATGAAGCGACTTCTGGGGAGAAGCTCCGCCGCCGGTGAATCGAGGGAGTGAAAGCCCGCTCGGGCATGGTTTCGCCCAGAAGCAGGGGCGGGTGCGCGCGCTCCGGTCCCCTATTGGCGCGTCCAGCTTCCCTCTCCGATGGCGCGTCCGATCTCCTCCTCCGACAGCGGCTTCGACAGCAGATAGCCCTGCACGCAGTTGCACCCCAGGCGGCGCAGGAATTCGAGCTGCTCGTCGTTCTCCACGCCCTCCGCCACGACCTCCAGGCCCAGGCTGTGGGCCATGCCGATGACTGCGGAGGTGATGGCGGTGTCGTGCTCGTCGTCGGGCAGGCCGCGCACGAACATGTGGTCGAGCTTGATCGCGTCGATCGGGAAGTGCTTCAGGTAGCCCAGTGAGGAGTAGCCGGTGCCGAAATCGTCGACGGCGATGCGGATGCCCAGGGATTTGAGATTCGCCAGGGCGTAGATGTTGACCTTGTCGTCTTCCATCAGGAGGTTCTCGGTGACTTCGAGCTCCAGGTAGCCGGGCTCGAGGCCGGCTTCGTCCAGGACGCGCTGCACCGTGTCGAGGAAGGTCGGCTGGCGCAGCTGGCGCGAGGAGAGATTCACCGAGACCCTGAAACCGGTCGCGCCGGCCGTGCGCCAGGTGCGGCACGCCTGGCAGGCGGTGCGCAGCACCCACTCGCCGATCGGGACGATGAGGCCGGTTTCCTCGGCGAGGGAGATGAAATCCGCGGTGGGAAGGCTCGCGAGCCGCGCGCCGCGTGCCCGCAGCAGCGCCTCCACGCTGCACATCTGGCCGGTCAGGGTGAAGAGCGGCTGATAGTGCAGGGCGAGCTCCTCGCGATCGAGCGCGGTGCCGATCTCCCGGCCGAGGGCGCGGCGCTCGGAGATCTCCGCGTCCATGGACCGGTGGTAACGCTTCCAGTTGTTGCGCCCTTGCCCCTTGGCGCGGTACATGGCGAGATCCGCGTTCTTCAGGAGCCGCTCCGGAGCGTCGCCGTCTTTCGGGAAGAGGGCGAAGCCGATGCTCCCGCTGCACACGACGTTGTGCTGGTCGAGCTGATAGGGGCGGGCCAGCTCCAGCACCAGCTTCTCGGCGAGGTGCTCCGCTTCCTCGGCGCGCTTGAGCCCGGTGTAGATCACGCCGAACTCGTCGCCGCTCAGGCGCGCGACGACGTCCGATCGGCGCACGCTGTCGCGCAGCCGGCCGGCGACCTGCACCAGGAGCAGGTCGCCGTGGTGGTGGCCGAGGGTGTCGTTGATCGCCTTGAAGTTGTCCAGGTCGATGAAGAACACGGCCCCCTGGGAGCCGGTCGCGCCCGGAAGGCCGACGATGGTGGTGAGCTCTGCGTGGAACTTGGCGCGGTTGGGCAGTCCGGTGAGGGTGTCGTGCTCCGAGAGGTGGCGGTGACGCTCCTCGGAGAGCTTCTGTTCCGTGTAGTCGCGCAGGATCTTCACGAATCCCCGCGGCGCGCCGCTCTCGTCGACAAGCGGGTTGACGACACCCGAAGCCCACAGCCGGGTCTGGTCCTTGCGCACCTGCCAGCGGTCGTTCGGGGCACGGCCTTCGGCCCTGGCGTCGGCGAGCTCCTGCTCGGGCGCGCCGCCTTCGCGGTCTTCCGGCGTGAAGATCAGCGAGACGTGCTGACCGATCATCTCGTCCGGGCGGTAGCCGAAGGTGCGCTCGGCCCCCGCGCTCCAGCTAGCGACCTGTCCGTGCTTGTCCAGGCGCATCACGGCGTAGTCGAGCGCGCTCTCCACGAGGAAGCGGTACATCTCGTCGACGTTCTCCGCAGGAGACGGCTCATCGGGCAGCACCGTCGCGACGTGGCTCGGGGGCGCGTCCGCCTCGGTGGGCGCGCGGGCGAGGGCGAGCCGCGCCGCCGCGAGCTCGCCGTCGCTGCATCGCCACCGGACGTGGAGCGGCTCGCCGGCGTCACCCGGCGCCGCCATCCGTTCCCGCAGCCGCTGCAGGCTTTCCGCCTCGAACAGCGCCTCCGGTGCCGTCGGCGGCAGGATGTCCGCCGCGTAGCCGAGACGCTCGCGCAGGGCCTTGTTCGCCGCCAGGAGGTGGCCGTCCGCGCTCAGGCAGGCAAGGCCCACTGCCGCCAGCTCGAAGCCGACGTCCCAGATGTCTTCCGACATGGATTTCCCCGATCCCTTGCTGCCCGGACGGAGGGTGTGCTCGCCCGGGCCGTCACGCCGGGCGAAGCAATCTTCCCTCCCGGCATATTCCGGTCGTACCGGTGCCCGAGGGGAGGCGCCGAAGGGCGAAATCCGGTGCCCGGGACCCGTTCTCCCTACTCCGAAACGCCGACCCCGTCGATTGCGTCACGGACTTGACCGCGGTCATGCCTGGTCTTAGGGCGTTTCCTGTAATCTGCTCCAGGTATTACTTTGGTCGTACATGCGCTCAGGTGAAGGACGGGACAATGCCACGGCTATCCGATGTCAGGATCTGGATTCGCCTCACGGCGTCGATCTGGCTGCTGCTGATCGTCGTCTGGGCGGGCATGATCGTCTGGGAGGGGCGCAGCAATCGCCAGATGGCGATCGAGCAGGCGGTGGATCTCTCGCTCGGCCTGCACGACTCGGCCCTGGCCGGGCTGACGGCCATGATGATCACCGAGACCATGGACAAGAAGCACCTGCTCCTCGACCAGCTCGGTCATCTCGCTTCCCTGCGCGAGCTGCGCGTGGTGCCCGGCGAAAACGCGCTGGAGGGCGTGGAGAGCGCCAAGGACGAGGGCAAGCCGCGCAACGACCTGAAGCCGACGCCGCTGGAGGCGCGGGTGATGAGCAGTGGCGAGGCGCTGATCGAGGTCGGCGAGGACGCCCAAGGGCCGTACCTGCTGGCCATCCGGCCGATGAAGAACGTCAAGGAGTATCTCGGCAAGAACTGCTACGAATGCCACGACGCGCCCGAGAACGCCACCATCGGCACCATCGGGGTGAAGATCTCCCTCGAGAAGGTCGATCGGGCGCTCCTGCAACGGGGCCTGGCGTCGGGCGCAGTCGCGCTCGCGGCCAGCCTGCTGGTGCTCTTCTTCATCTGGTATTTCATCCGCGTGGCGGTGACCGAGCCGATCAACCGCATGGTGGGCGGCCTGCGCGCGATCATCTCGGGCGAAGGCGACCTGACGCGCCGCCTCGAGGTGAACGGCAAGGACGAGATCGGCGTCGCTTCGGCGGTGTTCAACGAAATGATGGGCAAGTTCGCCGGCCTGGTGCGGCAGGTGAGCGAATCGGCGCAGCATGTCTCCAGCGCGGCTTCGCAGCTCCAGGCGAGCTCCGACCGGGTCGCCGGACTGTCCCGGAGCCAGCGCGACGCCTCCAGGGCGACCGCCGGGGCGGTCGAGCGCATGGTCGAGAGCATCTCCACGGTCGGCAAGAGTGCGGAGGAGGTGCGCCTGCTGTCGCGCGAGAGCCTGCGCCGCTCGGAAGAGGGCAACGCCAGTCTGGCGAGGCTCGGCGAGGGGGTCGATCGGGTGGAGACCACCGTGCGCGGCATCGCCGGGTCGGTGGGCGAGTTCGTCGCCAGCACCGCCTCCATCACGCACATTACCGGCAAGGTCAAGGAGATCGCCGAGCAGACCAACCTGCTCGCGCTGAACGCCGCCATCGAGGCGGCGCGCGCGGGCGAGCAGGGCCGCGGCTTTGCCGTGGTCGCCGACGAGGTGCGCAAGCTGGCGGAGAAGTCCGCCGCTTCCGCCAACGAGATCGCCGCGATCACCAGCACCCTCGGCGGACAGTCGCAGCACGTCACCCAGTCGATCGGCGTGGCGATGCAGCACATCGAGGCGAGCCGCGAGTCCATGGCCACGGTCAAGGAGGTGCTCGCGGCCGCCAGCGAGTCGGTCGTGGCGGTGGGCCGCGGCCTGGACAGCATCGCGGCGGCCACCTCGGAGCAGCAGCAGGCGAGCGCCGAGGCCTTCTCCGGAATCGGGACGATCACCCGCATGGCCCAGGACAACGCCGAGGCGGCGACTCAGACGGCTGCCGCGTCCCACGCCATGGGCGGGCACGCGACGGGCCTGCAGGCGACCGTCGGTCGCTTCCAGACCTGAGGCGCGGAGACGCAGATGACCGATTTCAAGCTGCAGGACGTTCCGCCGATCTCTCCGCTGGTGAACGAGCTGCTGTCGCTTTCGCTCGACGACGCGGATGCCGAGCAGCGGCTGCACACGATCGTCGCCAGCGAGCCGAAGCTCTCGATCCGGCTCGTGGCGGTGGCCAACTCGGTCGCCTGCCGGGGGTGCGGGCCGGAGCTCTCCGACAGCCTGCACGCCATCCGGCGCATCGGGCTGGCGAGGACGCGGCAGCTCGCCATCGGCATGCTGTTCAGCCAGCCCCTGACCCGCAGACTGCCCGGCCGGCTCGCCTACGACATCTGGCTGCACAGCCTCACCATGGCCGCCGCGGCCCAGGAGATCGCGCGTATCAAGGGACATCCGGAGCCGGGCACGGCCTATCTGCTCGGGCTGGTGCACGACCTGGGCTATCTGATGGAGGAGCTGGCGGCGCCCGGCAGCCTCGCTGCGAACGTCACCTATGCTCTGGCGAACAATGTCGCCCCGGAAGAGGCCGAGCGGCGGCAGCTGGGCGCCTGCCATGCGGACCTGGCCGCGGCCCTGCTCGAGCACTGGGGCGCGCCCGCCGGCTTCGCCGAGGCGCTCGCGGTCCATCACGACGACGACCTCGATCCGGATTCCCTGGCCGCCGCGGTGTACGGAGCGGAGAAGCTGGCGCGCTTCTCCGAGGTGACCGACGTCCTCTACGAAGGGCGCGATCACCTGTTCGCGCCGCTCTCCCTCGACCGCCTGGGGCTGGAGTTCCTCTTCGCCCAGCAGCTCGAGCTCGGGGAGGCGGAGCTCGGCGTTGCGGCCGAGCGGATCATCGAGCAGGTGGAAGGATTCCAGGCAACCGCCAGCGCCATGGACGGCGTGCATTGAACGCGGCTTGCCCTTGCAGCGGACGCTGCCAATCAAGGAGGTGTGACGATGTACGGTTTGGTCAATCAGGCGGTTCGCGAGATGGTGCTGACCCATTTCGGCGAGGAGAAGTGGGAGGCGATTCGCGAGAAGGCGGGCACCGACGACGTGTTCATCGCGATGGACCAGTACCCGGACGACGTGACCGTCGGCCTGGTCGGCAGCGCCTGTGCGGTGCTCGGCGCGCAGCCGGCCCAGGTGCTCGAGGCCTTCGGCGAGTATTGGGTGGACTTCACGGGACGGACCTACGGCGAGCTGTTCGAGATGTCGGGCTCCTCCTTCGTGGAGTTCGTGAAGAACCTCAACGACCTGCACACCCGCGTCGAGATGATGATGCCGGATCTCGCGCCGCCCTCGTTCATCGTCATCGACGAGGTGCCGGGCGAGTTCAAGCTGCAGTACCACTCCAAGCGCGACGGCCTGCATCCGATGATCCTGGGCCTGGTGCGCGGGCTCGGGAAGCGCTTCGGCACGAAGGTGGACATCGTCCGTCTGCGCGGCAAGGAGGACGGCCTGAGCTACGACGAGTTCCTCGTCAAGCATCAGCCTGCCTGAGAACCCTTCCGTAGCCTGGGGCCGAGATGAAACCGGAGCTGCCGCCCGTCGATCGCCTCGGACTGAGCGCCGAGGCGCTGCGGGCGGTTTTTCCGTTCCACTTCGCGTTCGCCCCCGATCTGAGCATCCGTCAGTTCGGGCCGACGCTCAAGAAGCTCCTGCCCGATCTCGACGCGGGCAGGCCGGTGGGCGACTACCTGCGGGTGGTCACCCCGAGCATTCCGTTCGAGTTTTCGGCCATCGAGCAGCAGTCCTTCACGGTGTTCTTCCTGGAGTCGCTCGACAAGCGCTTCAAGCTGAAGGGGCAGATGCTGCGCACGGAGGAGGGCGGCGACGCGCGGATTCTGTTCCTGGGCTCGCCGGTGGTGCGCGAGATGAGCTCGGTGTCGGGCATCGGCCTGACGCTGAAGGACTTCGCGATCCACGACTCGGCGGTGGACTTCCTCATCCTGCTGCAGACCAAGACCAACACGATCAACGACGTGAAGGGCATGGCCGACCGCCTGAAGAAGGAGGTGGCCGAGCGCCGGGAGGCGCAGAAGGAGCTGCAGCGGGCCAACGAGGAGCTCGAAGACCGGGTGCGGCAGCGCACCGAGGAGCTGCAGATCGCCAACGGCGAGCTCCAGAACGAGATCGGCGAGCGGCGCAGGGCCGAAGAGCAGGTGCGCGAGACCAACGGCCAGCTCAAGGCCATGGTGCGCCGGCTCGAGGCGCACAACCAGCAGATGCATCTGCTGAACACCATGGGCGACATGCTGCAGGCCTGCCGCTCGGTCGCCGAGACGCACCACGTGATCGCCGAGTCGCTGGCGAAGCTCTTCCCCGAAGAAAACGGATCGCTCGCCCTGCTGGACGACGATAGCGGCGACTTCCGAGTCGTGGCCACCTGGGGCGAAGCCCACGATCAGGTCGGCGCGGCCTTCACCCGGGAGGACTGCTGGGGGCTGCGCCGCGCCCGGGTGCACGAACAGGGCTGCGATTCCCTGGAGTCGGCCTGCGCGCACATCCCGCGCCAGGTGCATCCGCCCGGCTGCCAGTATGTGTGCGTGCCGCTCAGCACCCAGGGCAACTTCCACGGCCTGCTCCACCTGCACGGCGTCCCGGCGCAGGACGCGGCCGACCCGGACTACGTCAATGTGCGCCGGCAGCTGATCCACTCGGCGAGCGAGGCGATCAGTCTGTCGATCGCCAACCTGAAGCTGCAGGAGAACCTGCGGCAGCAGTCGATCCGCGATGCGCTCACCGGCCTCTACAACCGGCGCTACATGGAGGAGTCGCTGGCCCAGGAGCTGTCCCGTGCCGACCGGGCACGGCGCCCATGCAGCGTCATCATGCTCGATGTGGATCACTTCAAGCGCTTCAACGATACCTATGGGCACCAGGCCGGCGACGCGCTGCTGCGCGGGCTGGGCAGCTTCCTGCGCAGCCACGTGCGCGGCGAGGACATTCCGTGCCGCTACGGGGGCGAGGAGTTCATCCTGATCCTGGGCGGGGCGGACGCGGCGGGCGCCGCGCACCGGGCGGAGCAGATCCGGGCCGGCGTGGAGCAGGAGTTCAAGGTGCCGTTCGAGGGCGGATTCCTGCCCCAGGTCACCATCTCCCTGGGCGTCGCGACCTATCCGCAGCACGCCTGCGGGGCCTCCGACGTGGTCAAGGCGGCCGATGCGGCGCTCTACCGGTCGAAGAAGGACGGCCGCAACCGCGTGACCGTCAGCAGCGGCAGCCTCGAGAAGGACTGAATTACGTCTCCGAAGGGCTCGCCATCTGCTCCCGGAGCGCCTTGAGGGCGGCGATGATGCCTTCGGACGCCCGGCTGAACGCGCTGCCCGGCGCCAGCATGCGCGCCGCCTCTTCGGTCTGCCCTCCGAGTGCCAGACGGGCGATCTCGCCGGCCACGCGATGGAATTCCGCGTGTATCCGGCACAGGTCGGAATAGGCCGGATAGCGCGCCAGCTCGGCCTGCTCCGCATCCATCCAACGTCCCAGCTCGCAGGCGTGGTCGTCGCCGAGCATGTCCGCATCGACCTTCTGACGGCCGTTCACCAGCCAGCGCAGCGTGACTTTCCAGAAGGTGTGGGCGCGGATCGCCTCGTCGATATTCACTGCTGCGCTTCCCGGAGGTGAAGCGCTCATGGTAGACCATTGGAGCAGCAATCGATGGACTGGACGCCATGAACGACGAGCAGATCCCCCTCCGACCCCGACGCGTGACGATCCGCCACGTCGCCACCGGCCTGCTCGTGGCGGCCGTCGCCCTCTACGTGGCGGCGCGCATCTACGAGCCGGTGCATCCGCTCATCGGGTACCTGCGCGCTTTCGCCGAGGCCGCCATGGTGGGCGCGCTGGCGGACTGGTTCGCGGTCACCGCGCTGTTCCGCCACCCGCTGGGCGTGCCCATTCCGCACACCGCGGTCGTCCAGCGCCAGAAGGACCGGGTGGGCGACGCACTGGGCCGCTTCGTGGAGCGGCACTTCCTGACGCACGAAGAGATCGGGGCGCGGATCGCGGGCGTGGACTTCGCGGCGCTGATCGCGCGCTGGCTGGCCGAGCCGGGCCACCGCGCGGAGGTGGCGCGCCTCGTTACGCCGCTCGTGCCGCGGATGCTGGAGGCGGCCGACGACGAGGCGGCGGGCCGCTTCGCCCAGGGACGGCTGCGCGACTACGTGATGCGGCGCTTCGAGGTGGCGCCGCTCGCCGCGGGCGTGCTGGAGATGCTCACCGCGGAGGGGCGGCACCAGGGCTTCGTCGATGCGCTCATGAAGCAGGCCATCGCGCTGCTGGACGAGAGCGAGCCCGAGATCCGCGAGAGGGTGCGCGCGCGCACCTCCTGGCTGTGGCGGCGCCTGGCGGTGGACAAGCGGGTGACCCACCAGATCATGACGGCGGCGGAGGAGACGCTCGCCGACATGGGGGCGAATCCGTCCCATGCCTGGCGCGAGGGCATCGACCGGGCGGTGGCCGAGTTCATCGATCAGCTCCGGACCTCGGACGAGTACCGGGAGCAGGGCGAGCGGCTGAAGGCGCGGCTGCTGGACGACCCGGCGGTGGCGGGCAGCCTCGCCGGGCTGTGGGGCGAGATCGTGCGCGCGGTGCGCGAGGACTGCGGCGAGCCGCAGTCGCGGATCCGCGCGGCGATCGACGCGGGGCTCGGTCACGTCGCCCGCAGCCTGGCGGACGACCCCGGCCTGCAGGCGGGCCTCAATGTCTGGCTGCACGCGCTCGTCCTCGACGTGATCGAGGCGCGTCGCGGCGAGGTGGGGCGGCTGATCTCCGATACGGTGCGCTCATGGGACGCGAACACGGTGGCCCAGCGCATCGAGCAGGCGGTCGGCGACGACCTGCAGTACATCCGCATCAACGGCACGGTGATCGGCGGCCTTGCGGGCGTCGCGATCCACGCGGCGTCGCAGCTGGTGTGGTAGCTCCGTAGCCAGGATGGAGCGCAGCGCAACCCCGGGACGAGGCCGGGCTCCCCCGGCATCGGTCCCGGATTCCGGCCAGCAGCCTGCATCCGGGCCGGCACGTTCCTGCGGGGGTCCCTATGCGGCGGCCAGCTCGCTCAGGCTGCACTTCGTCACGCCGAACTCGGTCTGGACCAGCACCGGGTAGCTCGCGCCGGCGAAGCGGCCGAAATGGGCGATGTTGTAGCCGACCACGCTGCCGGGAATGCTGCCGATGCGTACCTGGCGTCCCACATGGAAGCCTGCGTCGATGGCGCGAGTGACGGCGAGCTCCACGGTGCCGTGCCAGCGATGCGGGGCTTCGTCCCGGCGGGCGCCTTCCACGAGGACGAGATTGGTCTTTCTCATGATGGCCTCTACGACAAGATCCGGTTTCGGGGCTGTCACATGCAATAACGACACCCGAGCGCGGAAGTTGATTCCACTCTTGCACCTTTGCGCCCGAAATGGGGTGAAGCATTTCACGGTTGCCGCTGGTTACAAGGGCGGGCGGGGCTTTCCTGCAGGCGCTGACCTCCTTGTCTATGCTGACATGGTCGGACGAGGGTGTCCGGCCTTGTGGTTCGTGGTGTTTCACTTGGGGGTGCATATGAAAAGCTTAACAATCAGAATGCTGTGTCGCATGTTGATCGTGTCGATGTTCATGCTGCCGATCCACGGATCGTGGGCGGGGATGGTGGGCACGGAACAGGCGATGGCCGTGGCAGGTGCCCAGGCGGAGCGTAACGCGGTGTTGGCGGCCCTCTCCCGTGCCGACGTGTCGAGCCAGCTCTCCGCGCTGGGGGTCGATCCCCGGGATGCCCGTGCGCGCGTGGCGGCCATGAGCGACGGGGAAGTCCGCGCCATGGCGAACCGCATCGACTCGCTGCCCGCCGGTGCGGGGTCCGGTTGGGAATGGGCGGCCGCGATCGCCATCGTCGCCGTCGTCGTGTGGTTCCTCTGGAAGTGAGCTTCGCGAGGTTTCGCGATGTGTGGAAGAGCGCCCGCCTGACCGCGGGCGCTCTTGCGTTGTGCGCGACGCTGTTCGGCGGCTGCGCGTCCATCGTGCCCCAGGCCACCGCGCTGCGCGAGGCCCGGCCGCAAGGCTTGCCCGCGCAAACCGAGCTCTTCACGGTGCCCTTCTTCCCCCAGAAAGACTACCAGTGCGGCCCGGCGGCGCTGGCGACGGCCCTGGCGAGCACCGAGGTGGCGGTGACGCCCGACGAACTCGTCGAGCAGGTCTACATTCCGGCGCGCAAGGGCAGCCTGCAGATCGAGATGCTCGCCGCCGCCCGGCGCTACGGGCGGGTGTCCTACCAGCTGGCGCCGCGCTTCGAGGCGATGCTGCGGGAGGTGGCGGCGGGCACGCCGGTGATCGTGCTGCAGAACTACGGTGCCGGCCCGTTCCCGATCTGGCACTACGCGGTGGTGGCGGGCTACGACTTCGAGCGGCGTGAGCTGATGCTGCGCTCGGGGGAGAAGCCGCGGCTGGTGATTCCGTTCAGCGTCTTCGAGTACACCTGGAAGGACAGCGACTACTGGGCGATGGTGGCGATGCCGCCGGATCGCATCCCGGTGACGGCCGACGAGCAGTCCTGGCTTGCCGCGGTGACGGCGATGGAGCGGGGCGGCGACGCGGTGGCGGCGCGCGAGGCCTATGCCGCCTTCCTGGAGCGCTGGCCGGACAACTCGGTGGCGGCGCTGGGGCTCGCCAACATGCAGTATGCCGCGGGCGACCTGCTGGGGGCGGCGATGACCCTGAGGACGGCCGCGCAGCGGCATCCGGAGTCGGTGGCGGTGCTGAACAACCTCGCGCACGTGCTCTCGGAGGCGGGCGACAACCGCGAGGCGCTGGCGTGGATCGAGCGCGCGCGCGCCCTCGGCGGGCCGCTCGCGGCCTCGGTGGCGGAGACCCACGCGATGATCCTCGAGCGCAGCGAGGCGGCCAAGGCGCCGCCGGTGCGCGAGCGGACCGAGCGGCGACGGGGCAGGAACCGGCCGGCGGGGCCGGCACGCGCCATGTGATTCCCCGATGTTGTTGCGCTGCACCAGAACGGTGCGTGCGCGACCGCGCGGAGCGGGACGCGGTGCGGCAGCGGGGCGATGCTTTCAGCATGTTTTCGCGATATCAGCGGCTTATGAGTTTCGGGCAGGCTGGCATGGGGGTTGCGATGTGCCAGCCAGAACTCGAACCAGGAGCCGCATCATGCCGAAACGCCAAACCGCACGGCGTACCCCAGACCCCGCCCATCTCACCCGTTTCATGCGCAGCCTGCACGAGGATCAGGCGAAGCTGCGCGACATCCAGTCCGTCTACGACAACCTCACGCTGCTCGGGCAGCTGCTGTGCGCCGGGACCGACATCACCCGCATGCGCACCGACTTCAACGATCTGGCCGGCGAGCTCCTCGGCCAGCTCGGACAGGAGCTGCGGCGCAAGGCGGTGCTGAGCCTCGGTTCGGACGCGCGGGTGGCGATCGACATCCTGGTGAGGAACCTCTTCGAGCGCACCGCGGACATCGGCTTCCTCGCCACCGACGAGGACATCCGCGCCTTCGCCGAGGCCGCCGCGCAGGCACCGGAGACGCTCGACGCGGGGCGCCGCACGGCGCTGGTGGCACGCTTCGACGAGTACGTGCGCAAGTACTCCGTCTATCACAACATCATCCTGCTCGCACCCGACGGTGAACTGCTGGCACAGCTCGACGGGGCCAACCCCGTCACCCGCTCGGCCGACCCGCTGGTGGCCGAGGCGCTCGCGACCGATGCCGCCTACCTGGAGGTGTTCCGCGCCACCGACCTCCTGCCCCGCGAGAGCATGCCGCTGATCTACGCCTACCGCGTGATGTCGCGCGACGGAAGCCGGCCGGTGGGCGTGCTGTGCCTGTGCTTCCGGCTGGAGGACGAGTGCCGGCGCATCTTCGAGGGGCTGCTGGACGAGGACGACTGGACGGTGATCACCGTGCTCGACGATGCCGGCCGCGTCATCGCGAGCAGCGACGTGTACCAGTTCCCGGTGGGTGCACGGCTGGAGCGCGCGGTGGGCGACGACTGCCGCATCGTGCGCTTCGCCGGGCGCGAGTATCTCGCCACCACCCGCGAGACCCACGGCTACCAGGGCTACGCCGGCCCCGGCTGGGTGGGGCATGCGCTGGCACCGCTGGAGCACGCCTTCGACATGGCGGTGGCCCACGAGCTGGACGCCGTGCCGGAGGACGTGCGCGCCGGCGTGCTGGAGACGGCGACGCTGTTCTCGCCCGCGCTGCGCGCCATTCCCGAGCGCGCCGGCACCATCCAGCGCGAGCTGAACCGCGCCGTGTGGAACGGCAACCTGTGGCTGCGGCGCGACGGCTACGCCTTCAACACCTCCTTCGCCAAGGTGCTGCTGTGGGAAATCGGCAGCACCGGTGTGCGCACGCGCAACGTCTTCAGCGACTCGACCACCAACCTGTACGAGACGGTGGTCTCCTCGGTGCTCTACGACTGCGCCGCCAAGGCCGCGCTGGCGATGGACATCATGGACCGCAACCTCTACGAGCGCGCCAACGACTGCCGCTGGTGGGCGCTCACCAGCGCCTTCCGCGGGACGCTGGCGAGCGGCGGGGCGCTCGGCCACACCCAGCGCGACCGGCTCACCGGCATCCTGCGCACCATCAACCGGCTGTACACCGTCTATTCCAACCTGATGGTGTTCGATTCCTCGGCTCGGGTGGTGGCGGTCTCGAACCCGGCCTACACGGAGCTCATCGGCCAGGCGCTGCCCGCCGAGTGGGTGCGCGAGACCCTGGCGCTGCCCGACACCCAGAGCTACTGCGTCTCGCCCTTCGGGCCGAGCCCGCTCTACGGCGGCGAGGCGACCTACGTCTATTCCGCCGCGATCCGTGCCCCGGACGGGCGCGGCGAGCCGGTGGGCGGCATCGCCATCGTCTTCGACGCCGCGCCGCAGCTCGTCGCCATGCTGCACGACGCGCTGCCGCGCAAGGAGAACGGCGGCGTGGTGGACGGTGCCTTCGCGGTCTTCGCCGAGCGCGACGGCCGCATCGTGGCGAGCACCGACCCGGCGCTCGTCCCCGGCATGCGCCTGGAGCTCGGGCGCGAGTTCCTCGACCTCGCGCCGGGCGAGGAGCACGCCAACATCATCGTCTTCCGCGACCGCTACTACGCCGTGGGCTCGCGCATGTCGGCGGGCTATCGCGAGTACAAGGGCCCCGACGACCGCTACCGCAACGATGTGGTGGCCCTGGTGCTGGTGCCGCTCTCCGATCATGTGCCGGCCGCGGGCGGGCGCTCGGTGCGCTCCGAGCAGGCCGCCGAGTACGCCGTGCGCCAGACCGGCGGCGAGGACGCGGTGGAGGTGGCGACCTTCCATATCGGCGGCGCATGGTACGGCGTGCGCTCGGAGAACGTGGTGGAGGCCCTCGACCGCCAGCAGGTCACCGCGGTCCCCGGCATGCCCGACTGGGTGCGCGGCTGCGTGATGTACCGCGACCAGGCGATCAGCGTCTTCGACCTCTCCGCGGTGCTGCCGGGGCGCGCACCGCTCGCCGGGGACGGGCAGATCGTGGTGCTGCAGGTGCCGGAATGCGAGGCGAAGTTCGGGATCCTGGTGGACGACCTGGGCGAGATCCCCGAGATCGCCCGCAGCCGCATCGAGGCGGTGCCGTCGATGATGAACGGACGCGGGCAGTCCCTGACCGAGAGCCTGGTGAAGCCCCTGCCGGGCGGATCGGATCGGCGGATCCTGGTGATCCTGTCGGCGGCGGCGGTGCTGCGGCGGCTGACGGGGATCGGGGAAAGGACCGAGACGCTCGAGCTCCCGATCCTGCGCCTGGAGGCCCGCTAGCCTCTCGTGGCCCGGATGGAGGGCGAGAGAATCCGGGGGGACGGTGATCCTTCCGTTGCCGCCCCGGGAGTCCGCCTTCGGCTCCGTCCGCGCTACGCTGCCAACCGCTCTGCATTTTGCCCTCCCCCGGTCTTGTATTACCCTAGGCCGGGCTCGAACAAGAAACGGGGGAGACCACGGATGCCCAACATCCTCACCCTGCTGCGCGCGACGGCCCTTGCGGCCCTTGCCGCCGCCTCGATCCAGGGCGCCCAGGCGGCCTCGATCTCGATCTCCTGCGGCGCACTCGGTCGGGAGCTGGAGCTGTGCCGCGAGGGCGTCGCGGCCTGGTCGGCCAAGACCGGACACGAGGTCCGGGTGGTGTCGACGCCGCACTCCGCGACGGAACGCCTCGCGCTCTACCAGCAGATCCTCGCCGCCGGCTCGTCCGACATCGACGTGTTCCAGATCGACGTCGTGTGGCCCGGCATCCTCGCCAGCCAGTTCATCGACCTGGCCCCGCACGTGGGCCAGGACGAGGTCGCGAAGCATTTTCCGGCGATCGTCGAGAACAACACCGTGGGCGGCAAGCTCGTCGCCATGCCGTGGTTCACCGACGCCGGGGTGCTCTACTACCGGCGCGACCTGCTCGAGAAGTACGGCAAGCAGCCCCCCGCGACCTGGCAAGCGCTCACCGAGACCGCGCGCGAGATCCAGCGGGCCGAGCGGGCGGCGGGCAACGAGCGGATGCAGGGCTTCGTGTTCCAGGGGCGCGCCTATGAGGGGCTTACCTGCAACGCTCTGGAGTGGATCGCGAGCTTCGGCGGCGGGACCATCGTGGGCGACGACGGCAAGATCACGGTGGACAACCCGCGCGCGGCCGAGGCACTGAAGCTCGCGGCGAGCTGGGTCGGGGACATCGCGCCCCAGGGCGTGCTCAACTACGACGAGGAGGAGAGCCGCGGCGTGTTCCAGTCCGGCAACGCGGTCTTCATGCGCAACTGGCCCTACGCCTGGGCGCTGGCGCAGGCGCCCGACAGCGCCGTGAAGGACAAGGTCGGGGTAGTGGCCCTGCCGCGCGGCGGGGAGGGCGGCCGGCACGCGGCGGCGCTGGGCGGCTGGCAGCTCGCGGTATCGAAACACTCCGCCCACCCGGAGATCGCCGCCGATCTGGTGCGCTTCCTCGCCAGCGAGGCCGAGCAGAAGCGGCGCGCCATCGAGGGCGCCTACAACCCGACCATCCCGGCGCTCTACAAGGATGAGGCAGTGCTTGCGGCGGTGCCCTTCTTCGGCAGCCTCTACGAGACCTTCACCCACGCGGTGGCCCGGCCCTCGCGCGTCACCGGCGATCGCTACAACCGGGTGAGCGCGGACTTCCACACGGCGGTGCACCAGGTGCTCTCCGGCCGCGCCGAGCCGAGGTCGGCGCTTCAGGGACTGGAGCGGCGCCTGTCGCGGGTGTCGCGGGGCGGGCGCTGGTAGTGGCGGGCGAGGCCGCCGACACGCTACGCGCCGCCGCTTCGCCCCTCGCCCGCCGGCGGGTGCGCGCGGCCTGGGTCTTTCTCCTGCCGATGCTGGCGGTGCTGGCGCTGGTGGCCGGCTGGCCGCTGGCGCGCACGATCTGGTTCGGCTTCACCGACGCGGGCCTCGCGGCCCTTTCCGACAGCGCCTTCATCGGGCTCGAGAACTACCGCTACCTGCTGGAAGATCCGGACTGGTGGCAGGCGGTCCGGAACACGCTGGTGTTCGCCGGCGTGTCGGTGGCCCTGGAGACGGTCCTCGGGCTCGCCATCGCGCTCGCGCTCAACGCGCGCTTTCCGGCCCGTGGGCTGCTGCGGGCGGCGGTGCTGATCCCCTGGGCCATCCCCACCGTCGTCTCGGCCAAGATGTGGTCATGGATGTACAACGACGTGTTCGGCGTGCTGAATCACATGTTGCTCGGGCTGGGGCTCGTCGACGCCCCGGTGGCGTGGACCGCTTCGCCGGACACGGCGCTGCTGGCCATCATCCTGGTGGACGTGTGGAAGTCGACCCCCTTCATGGCGCTCCTGCTCCTGGCCGGACTGCAGATGCTGCCGCGGGAGTGCTACGAGAGCGCGCGGGTGGACGGGGTGCATCCGGTGAAAGTGTTCTTCCGGATCACGCTGCCGCTGCTGAAACCGGCGCTGGTGGTGGCGGTGATCTTTCGCCTGCTGGATGCGCTGCGGGTCTTCGACGTCATCTACGTCATGACCGGGAACAGCCCTGCCACCATGTCCATGTCGGTCTATGCGCGCCAGCAGCTGGTGGATTTCCAGGATGTTGGCTACGGCTCGGCGGCGGCGACGCTGCTCTTCCTGGTGATCGCGATGGTTACGGTGATCTACCTCACCCTCGCCCGGGTGGGGCGCGAGGAGGGCTGAGCGGATGCGGCGATTGCGCAGACTGGCGGCCCGTGTGGGCTTTTTCCTCTTCCTGGCGGCGGTGCTGGTCTACACGGTCTTCCCGTTCTACTGGGCGGTGGTCTCTTCCCTCAAGAGCGGCTCCGCGCTCTTCGCCGTCGAGGCCTGGCCGGACGCGCCCGCGTGGGACAACTACCTCGCGATCTTCCGCGAGCAGCCCTTCGGGCGGAACATCCTCAATTCCATCCTGGTGGCGACTTCGACCGTGGCCCTCTCGCTGGTACTGGCGGTGAGCGCGGCCTGGGCCCTGGGGCGGGTGCATTTCCGCGGGCGGGGCTTGCTGCTGCTGGCCGTGCTGGGCGTCTCGATGTTCCCGCAGATCGCGGTACTCTCCGGGATGTTCGAGCTGATCCGGGCGATGGGGCTCTACAACAACCTGCTGGCGCTGACCTTCTCGTACACCCTCTTCACGCTGCCCTTCACCGTGTGGGTGCTCACCACCTTCATGCGGGAGCTCCCGCGGGAACTGGAGGAGGCGGCGATCGTGGACGGCGCCGGACCCGTGACCATCGTCACGCGGGTCTTCCTGCCGCTCATGGGGCCGGCCTTCGTCACCACCGGGCTGCTCGCCTTCATCGCCGCCTGGAACGAGTTCCTCTTCGCGCTCACCTTCACCCTGACCTCGGAGATGCGAACGGTGCCGGTGGCGATCGCGCTCATCTCGGGCGCGACCGCCTACGAGCTGCCCTGGGGCCACATCATGGCGGCCTCGGTGGTGGTGACGGTGCCCCTCATCGTGCTGGTGCTCGTCTTCCAGCGGCGCATCGTGTCGGGGCTGACGGCGGGGGCGGTGAAGGGATAGGAACTCGGACCCGTAGCCCGGATGCAGGCCGCAGGCCGGAATCCGCGGGCAGCGCTGGAGAAGGGCCAAGGGCTGCTTCCCGGATTCCGCTGCGCTTCATCCGAGCTACGGCCGGCCAAGTCGATTGGATGCAACGGGGAGGAGAACGGGTGGCGGCGATCAGCATGCGGGGCGTGACGAAGACCTTCGGCAGGACGAAGGTGATCCGGGGCGTGGACCTGGAGGTCCGCGACCGGGAGTTCGTCGTGTTCGTCGGCCCCTCGGGCTGCGGCAAATCCACCCTGCTGCGGCTCATCGCCGGCCTGGAGGACCTCACCGCCGGCGAGATCCGCTTCGACGACGAGAACGTGAGCGCGCTCCCGCCCGCCGAGCGGCGCATCGCCATGGTGTTCCAGTCCTACGCGCTCTATCCGCACATGAGCGTGTTCGACAACATGGCCTTCGGCCTCAAGCTCGCCGGCACCGGCAAGGCGGGCATCGCCGAGCGGGTGCGCGAGGCCGCGCGCATCCTGCAGATCGAGGACCTCCTGGACCGCAAGCCCCGCCAGCTCTCCGGCGGCCAGCGCCAGCGGGTGGCCATCGGCCGCGCCATCGTGCGCCAGCCGCGGGTCTTCCTCTTCGACGAGCCGCTCTCCAACCTGGACGCGGCGCTGCGGGTGCAGATGCGGGTGGAGATCGCGCGGCTGCACCGGGAGCTCGACGCGACCATGGTGTACGTGACCCACGACCAGGTGGAGGCGATGACGCTCGCCGACCGCATCGCGGTGCTGAACCAAGGCGTGGTGGAGCAGTACGGCACCCCGCTGGAGCTCTACCGGCGCCCGAAGAATCTCTTCGTGGCGGGCTTCATCGGCTCGCCGCGGATGAACCTGCTGCCCGGGACGGTGGTGGAGGGCGACGCGGATGGGGTGGCCGTGCGGCTGGGCGAGGGCGTGGTGGTGCGGGTGCCGGTGCGGGGGACGGGGGCGCGCGAAGGGCATAAGGTGACCCTGGGGCTGCGACCGGAGCATCTGGCGCCGGGGGAGGGGAGCGAGCTGTCCTTCACCGGCAAGGTGGTGGCGGTGGAGCATCTGGGGAGCGAGACCTACGTCCACGTGGCCGGGCCGGGCGGGGAGCCGGTGCTGCTGCGCTGCGAGGGGGATGCGGCGATGGGAGTGGGGGAGAGCCTGGCCTTCGGGGCGGCGGGGGCCGCGTGTTACTTGTTCGATGAGAGGGGGGAGGCGCTCGGAGAGACGGCATAATCTCTCCACCATGCCCGAGCTCCTCGCCACCCTCCGCGCCGCCCGCCACATCGTCGTCATGACCGGCGCCGGTGCCTCGGCCGAGAGCGGCATCCCGACTTTCCGCGATGCGCTCACCGGCCTGTGGGCGAACTTCGACGCGGCGTCCCTCGCCACCCCCGACGCCTTCGCCCGCGACCCCGAGCTGGTGTGGGGCTGGTACGAGTGGCGGCGGATGATGGCCTTGCGGGCGCAGCCGAACGCGGGCCATCGCGCCATTGCCGAGATGGCCGCGAAAGCGGGGCGCTTGACCCTGATCACCCAGAACGTCGACGACCTCCACGAGCGTGCCGGCTGCGCGTCGGCGCTGCATCTGCACGGCAGCCTCCACCATCCGCGCTGCTCGGCCTGCGCGACGCCGCACGCCCTGCCGCCGGACATCCCGGACGAGCCGCCCGGCGGGCGCCGGCTCGCGCCGCCCGCGTGCCGTGCATGCGGCGGCCCGGTGCGCCCCGGGGTGGTGTGGTTCGGCGAGTACCTGCCCCACGCGGCGCTCGCCGCCGCGCAGGCGGCCGCGGCCGACTGCGACGTGTTCTTCTCGGTCGGCACCTCCGCCCTGGTGTATCCGGCCGCCGAACTGCCGCACGTCGCGCGGCGGGCCGGCGCGGTCGTGGTCCAGGTGAACCCTGGTCCCACCGACCTCGACGCCGCCGCCCACCACAACCTGCGCGGCCGGGCGGGGGAGGTCCTGCCGCGACTGGTGCGGGAGGCGTGGAGCGGGGCGGACGCGCCGTGATCGCGCCCGGCATCCCGGCCGCCCTCGCCGCCGCCGTCCTCTTCGGCGCCGGTACGCCGCTGGCCAAGCTCCTCCTTGCCAGATCCGACCCCTGGCTGCTCGCCGCGCTGCTCTACCTCGGCTCGGGCGTCGGCCTGTGGCTGCTGCGCCGGTTCCGCGGGGCGCCCGGCGCGCGGCCGGCGCCGGGGGAGTGGCGCTGGCTCGCGGGGGCGATCCTCGCGGGCGGGGTGATCGGGCCGGTGCTCTTGATGACGGGACTCGCCGCCATGCCGGCCTCGGGGGCGGCGCTGCTTCTCAACGCGGAGGCGGTGTTCACCGCGCTGCTCGCCTGGTTCGCCTTCAGGGAGAACTTCGACCGGCGCATCGCGCTCGGCATGGTGGCGATCGTGGCGGGGGCGGTGGTGCTGGGCTGGCCGGCGGACGGGACGGTGGAGTTCGCCGCGGCGTGGCCGGCGCTGGCGGTGCTCGGGGCCTGCTTCGCGTGGGGCGTGGACAACAACCTCACCCGCAAGGTGGCGCTCTCGGACGCGTCCTGGATCGCGATGGTGAAGGGGCTCGCGGCCGGTGCCACCAATCTCGTCCTGGCGCTCGCGCTGGGCGCGCGATTGCCGGACGGCTGGGCGGTCGCGGGGGCCGCGGCGGTGGGCTTCCTGAGCTACGGGGCGAGCCTCACGCTTTTCGTGGTTGCCCTGCGGGAGCTCGGCACGGCGCGCACGGGCGCGTACTTCTCGGTTGCGCCCTTCTTCGGCGCGGTCGCGGCGCTCGCGCTGCTCGGCGAGCCGGTGACCTGGACCCTCGCCGCGGGCGGGGCCCTGATGGCGGTGGGGGTGGTCCTGCATCTCACCGAGCGCCATTCGCATGTGCACGCTCACGAGCCGCTCGAGCACGAGCATGCGCACACCCACGGCCTGGGCGATCCCCACCACGAGCACGCCCACGCCGAACCGGTGCCGCCGGGTACGCGTCACTCGCACCCGCATCGGCACGCGCCGCTGGTCCACTCGCATCCGCATTTCCCGGATGCCCACCACCGCCATCCCCATTGATCCCCGCCCAGGAACCCGCAGCCGCCGCGTGGCGCCCAATCCGTATGGCGGAGGGGTGATCATGGTCGACAAGGAATGGATGTTCGTGCTTGGCGCGCAGGATCCGGAGATGCGGGAGATCGAGCGCATGCTGCGGCGCGCGGAGCGCCCTTTCGTGCAGGCGGCGCGGCATGGCGAGCGCGTCCTCGCCCGCACCGCCTACGATGCGGACGGCGTGGTGCGGATGTCGCGCGGCGGCCGCGCCATGCCGGCGGTGCTGCTGCCCAGGCAGCCCGTGGTGTACGTGGAGTGCTCGGTGCAGGGGCATCCGCCCGCGCTGCGGGTCGATCATCACCACCCCGGCGATCCCGGCTACGAGAAGGCGCCCGAGGCGTACCTGCAGGGATCCTCCCTCGGCCAGGTGCTCCAGCTCCTGGAGATGGAGCCGGACGAGACCCAGCGCCTGCTGGCGGCGGCCGACCACTGCCTGACGGCCGCCTACCAGGGCGCCTGCCCCGGCGTCGATCCCAACGAGCTGTTGTTCCAGCGTGCCGCCTGGCAGGCGAAGATGAGCGGGCGCAGCCTGGGCGACGTGATCGACGGCATCTTCCATGCCGCGAAGCTGGTGCACCGCTACTACGATTCGGAGTTCGGCGAGGCGCTCTTCCTGGACCCCACCGCGGTGCCGCCGGATCTTGCGGAAGGGGCGGCCTATGCCGGCAAGCCGGTGCGCTATCGTCAGCTGATGCCGACCGGGGAGCTCAAGGAGATGCTGAAGGGCGCGGACCTCCCGCACATCGAGCGCTTCATGGAGGCCCACCGCGCTGCCGGCAGGCGGGTTTACGGCAACCCCTATCGCGGCTACGCAGGCGCATACTGCTGAATGGCGGCGGGGGCGACAGGCTCCGGCCGTCGAGAGCCCCCATGGATGCTCCGTGAGCGCGGTGGAATCGCCATGACGACCTCCTTCTCCGACCACTTCAAGCCTGTCGCGCGCCACTACGCCGACAATCGTCCCACCTATCCGGCGGCGCTCTTCAAGTGGCTCGCCGGGCAGAGTCCCGGGCGCGAGCTCGTCTGGGACTGCGCCACCGGGACCGGGCAGGCGGCGGTGGATCTGGCGGTGCATTTCGCGCGCGTGGTGGCCACCGACGCCAGCGCGGCACAGATCGCCGAGGCGCAGGCCTTCCCCGGGGTCGAGTACCGCGTCGCGCCGGCCGAGGCTTCGGGGCTCGAGGCGGGAAGCGTCGATCTCGTGGTGGTCGCCCAGGCCCTGCACTGGTTCGACGTCGAGGCCTTCTACCGCGAGGTGCGGCGGGTGCTGAAGCCCGACGGCGTTGTGGCTGTGTGGTGCTACGGCGTGATCGAGGTCGAGGGCGAGGCGGTCGACCGGCTGGTACAGCATTTCTACCGGGAGGTCGTGGGACCCTACTGGCCGGCCGAGCGGCGCCACGTGGAGACGGGCTACCGGGAGCTGCCGTTTCCGTTCGCCCGCATCGAAGCGCCGCAGTTCGCGATGCAGGTCGCGTGGGATCTCGACCAGCTGCTGGGCTATGTGCGCAGCTGGTCGGCGACGGGCCGCCACGCCGCGGCCCTTGAAGGCGCGGATCCGGTCGCGGCGCTCGACCAGCGGCTCGCGCCGGTGTGGGGCCGGCGCGAGGATGTCAGGCGGGTGTCCTGGCCCCTGTCCCTGCAGGTGGGACGGACGAGCTGAAGGGTAGGGCGGCGCTGCCCCTTGCCGCGCATGCATATTCCACGGGAGTGGAGTAGATTGTGCGCCGGCGCGTCTGCCGATAAACAAGAGGGCTCCCACATGAAGGACACGGACGCAACCGGCGCCGGGCACCGCTGGCGCTTCTTCAGGGTCGGCGGCTTCGACCAGGTCCGCATCGAGACCGCGGACGATCTGCGCAATCTCGGGAGCCTCGACCAGAAGCTATGGGCGGTGCTCGCCTGCCCGACCTCCGGCCTGGAATTCGACACCCGCACCCTGGAGCTACTCGACGCCGACGGCGACGGGCAGATCCGCAACCCCGACATCATCGCCGCGACCGAGTGGGTGTGCCGCGTGCTGAAGGACCCGGACGTGCTGTTCCGGGCGTCGGACGCGCTGCCGCTGGCCGCCATCGACGAAGCGAACCCGGAGGGCGCGAAGCTGCTCGCGAGCGCGCGAGGCATCCTCGCCTACCTCGGCAAGCCGGACGCGGATGCCATCACGGTGGACGACGTTGCGGACCCCACGCGGCTCTTCGTTCCCGACCGGCTCAACGGCGACGGCGTGGTGCCGCCCGAGCTCGCCCCGGAAGGGACGCTCCGGACCACCGCTTCCCTGATCGTCGATTGCCTCGGCGGCGAGCCGGACCGCAGCGGCGCGCCGGGTGTCACCCGCGAAAAGCTGGACGCCTTCTTCGAGCAGGCCCGCGCGGTCTCCGACTGGTGGTCGAAGGCCGAGGCCAGCGCCGCCGACGTCCTGCCCCTGGGCGAGGGTACGGCGGCCGCGGCCGAGGTGTTCGAGGCGGTGCGGGTGAAGGTTGACGACTACTTCACCCGCTGCCGGCTCGCGGCCTACGACGCGCGCGCCGCGGCGCCGCTCAACCCCGGCGACGAGGTGTACGCGAGTCTCGCCGAGGCCACTCTGAGCGACGAGGCCGACGGCGTGGCGGCGCTGCCGCTCGCGCTGGCCGCGCCGGGCAAGCCCCTGCCGCTGGCCGATGGCATCAATCCGGCCTGGGCGGGGGAGATCGGCCGCCTGCGCGCGGAGGTCGTGGTGCCCATCCTCGGCGAGCGCGAGGAGTTGTCTCTCGGCGACTGGGAGGATCTCTCGGCGCGATTCGCCGCCCATCGCGGCTGGGTCGCGGAGAAGCCCGATACGCCGGTGGCGAAACTCGATCCGGCCACCCTGCGGCCGATCCTGACCGACTCGATCCATCCGGCGCTGGTCGACCTGATCGAGCGCGACCGCGCCGCCGATACCGCCGCCGGTCTGGTCGAGTCGGTGGAGCGCCTGGTGCGCTATCGCCGCGACCTGGTGACCCTGCTGCGCAACTTCGTGTCGCTCGCCGACTTCTACGGCGGCACCCGCAAGGCGATTTTCCAGGCGGGCACGCTTTACCTCGACCAGCGGAGCTGCGAGCTTTGCCTGAGGGTGCCCAACATGCAGCGGCACACCACCCTGGCGCCGCTCTCCTGCACCTATCTCGCCTACTGCAACTGCACCCGCAAGGACGAGGCGCCCATGACCATCGTGGCGGCGCTCACCGGCGGCGATGTGGACGAGATGCTGGTGGCCGGCCGCAACGGCCTGTTCTACGACCGCCAGGGGCGCGACTGGACTGCGACCGTGGTCAGGATCGTGGAGAATCCGGTCAGCGTGCGGCAGGCCTTCTGGCTGCCCTACAAGCGCGTCGGGCGCGCCATCGGCGCCCAGCTTCAGAAGTTCGCCGAGGCGCGGGACAAGGCGGTCGAGGCGAAGGCCACCTCGGGCGTGACCGGGGTTTCCGCCAACGTGCAGAGCGGGGCGCCGGCGGCACCCCAGGCCTTCGACATCGCCAAGTTCGCCGGCATCTTCGCCGCCTTCGGGCTGGCGGCAGGCGCGCTGGGCACGGCGCTCGCCGCGATCAGCGCCGCCCTGCTGCAGCTTCCGGTCTGGCAGATTCCGCTGGTCATCGCCGGAGTGCTGCTGCTGATCTCCGGCCCGTCGATGCTGCTCGCCTGGCTCAAGCTGCGCCGGCGCAACTTGGGGCCGCTGCTGGACGCCAACGGCTGGGCGGTGAACATCCGCGCGCGGATCAACGTGCCCTTCGGCGAGTCGCTTACCGGTGTCGCCCGCCTGCCCCAGGGCGCATCGCGGGCCTTGAACGACCCCTTCGCCGAGAAGCGCGGGGCGCTGGGCTTCTGGCTCGTGGCGATCGTCGTGGTCGTCGCGATCGTCGCCCTGTGGCGGCTGGGGGTCTTCGGGTAAGCGGAAACCGGCGTCGGGCAGAAGGCCTGTAGGAGCGGCGGAAGCCGCTCCTACAGGTGCGTCGATCGACTATCGCCCGTAGATCAGCCCCGGCAGCCAGGTCGCCAGCGCCGGGAACACCACCACCAGGGCCAGGGCAAGCACCTGGATGGAGAGGAACACCAGCGAGGAACGGAAGATCGTCGCCATGCTGATGCTCGGCGGCGCCACCCCGCGGATGTAGAACAGCGCGTAGCCGAAGGGCGGGCTGAGGAAGCTCATCTGCATGTTCACCAGGTAGAGCACGCCGAACCACAGCACCACCTGATCGGGCGTGGGGCCGGGGAGCCCGAACAGACCGTCGAAGGTGAGCTGCTTGATGATCGGCACGAAGATGGGCACCGCCAGGAGCAGGATGCCCACCCAGTCCAGGAACATGCCCAGGACCACCAGCAGGAACATCATCAGGAAGAGCACGCCGTAAGGCGACAGCCCGGTGCCGAGGATGGTTTCGGTGATGAAGGTCTGGCCGCCCTTGAGGATGTAGAGCCCGACGAAGATCGAGGCGCCGAAGATGATCCACAGCACCATGACCGTCGCCTTGACGGTCGAGATGCTCGCCTGGAGGAGCGCTTCGAGCGTGAGCCGACGGTGGAGCAGGGCGACGATCATCGCGCCGAAGGAGCCCAGTCCGGCGGCCTCGACCGGCGTGGCGACGCCGGTGAAGAGCAGGCCCAGCACGACGACGACGAGCAGGATCGGCGCGATGAGGCCGCGCAGCAGCACGAGCTTGGCGCGCAGGTCGATGCGCTCCTCCTCGGGAACGGCGGGGCCGACGGCCGGGTTGAGGAGGGCGCGTCCCAGCACGTAGGCGATGTACATGCCCGACAGCAGGAGCCCCGGCACCACGCTGCCCGAGTAGAGCTCGCCCACCGACTGCTGCGCCACCACTGCGTACAGGATGGCGAGGATGGACGGCGGGATGAGCACCCCGAGCGCGCCGCCGGCCATGATGGACCCGAGCGCGATCTGCTCGTCGTAGTTGCGCTTGAGCATCGCCGGCAGGGCGATGATGCCCATCGTCACGATGGCGGCACCGACGACGCCGACCATCGCCGCGAGGATGGTCGACGCGACGATCGTCGCCACCGCGAGCCCGCCGCGCAGCGCGCCCATCCACTGGTAGACCGCGTCGAACATCTCCTCGATGAGGCCGGCCCGCTCGAGCATCGTCGCCATGAAGATGAAGAGCGGAATGGCGGCGAGGTCCGGGTTGGTCATCATCGGGAAGATGCGGCTCGGCACGATGTTGAGCATCGCCGCGTCGCCCACCAGGTACAGGAAGATGACGCCCAGGCCGCCTGCGACGAAGGCGAGCGGCAGGCCGGCCATCAGCAGCACGAAGAGCGAGCCGAACATGACCCAGGTCAGCGAGACCATGGAGACGCCGTCGAGAACGCCCTGCAGGCGGAAGAGGAAGTACTCCTCGCCCCAGGGATCGTAGAAGGCGATGTTGATCGCCTCGACCGCCATCACCGCGGCCAGCAGCAGCGCGACGGCATAGACCGTCACGCGGAAGCCGGTGGACGAGGGCTGCTTGGAGCTGTGTTTGGCCATGATAGTTGTGGCGTGCATGTCAGTGCTCCCGGCAGCTTTGCTCGAACACGCGGATGTCCTTGAGGAGCTGCCCGATCCCCGCGAGCAGGATCAGCGCCGCGCCGATCACCATCATCATCTTCGGCGGCCAGTACTGGATCTGCCAGGTCTCCAGCGAGCGCTCCTGTTGGCCGAAGCTGTCGGACAGGAAGCGCCACGAGGTGGAGAGCATGGCCACCACGAAGGCGAAGAAGAACACCGAGGTGACGACGTCGACAGCGCTTTTCGCGCGCTGCGAGAGCTTGGTGTAGATCACATCGACGCGCACGTGCGAGCCGTGCAGCAGCCCGTAGGCACCCGCCAGCACGTACTGCATGCCGAACAGGAGGTAGCTGCCTTCGTGCGCCCAGATCGTCGGCATGTTGAAGAGGTAGCGCATGATTACTTCATAGGTGTAAGCGAGCACGGCATTGACGCTCCATAGCGCCACGAACAGGCCGGAGCGGTCGCTGATCCAGTCGATCGTGCGCTCGACCAAACCGGCTCCCGGGGCGTGCGGCACCGCCGGAAGAATGCCCTTGCTCTTGGCGAGCAGCATGAGGATCACCGGCATCACCGCCAGCCAGCCCCAGTACGCCCAATGCGGCAGTACGAAACCAAAACCTTCGAGGTCATCCATACAGAATTTCCGATGCAAGCCGGCCGGGCGCCGCACGCAGTGCGAGGCCCGGCCCGTGGAGGAGGGGGAGACTCAGAGACTGAGGCCCTTGATGTCGTTCGCGGACACGTAACCGAGCACCTCGTTCTTCATGTAGTCGAGGTGCAGTTTGAATACGCGCGCCGCGTCGGCGTCCTTCTTGGCCCACTTGAACCAGATCGGTACGGCCGCCCTGCGGAACTTCTCGACGTCCGACTGGCTCATGCGCGAGACCTCGCTGCCGGCGGCGATGAACTTGTCCATCGCCACCAGGTTGGCCTTCTGGATGGCCACGAAGTGACGCAGCGAGAAGGCCTTCACCTGGTCCTCGACCAGCTCCTGCATCTTCTTGCTCAGGCGGCGCCACGCGCCCATGTTGACCGTGAGGTCCATCAGGTCGACCGGCTGGTAGATGCTCATCGTGCCCGGGGGGCCGAACAGGATGTACTTGGTCACCTGGTGGAAGCCGAGGTCGTAGTTCACCGCCGGCCCGACGTAGTCGGCCGCGTCGATGGTGCCCTTCTCGAGCGCCGGGAAGATGTCCGAGCCGGGCAGCGAGACGGTGGAGCAGCCGAACTGCTGGAAGACCTCCGACACCATGCCGCCGGGCACGCGCAGCTTCTTGCCCTTGAGGTCCTCGACCGAGCGGATCGGTACCTTGGAGTGGATGATGTTGGCGTCGTGGTGGATCGGACCGACGTAGAACAGGCCCTGCTTGGCGTAGATCTCGCGGGCCATCTCCAGCATGCCCAGGCCGTAGAACATGGTGTCCCACTGCGCGGGCTGGTCCGGTCCCATCGGATAGGACGACAGGAACACTGTGGCGGGAATCTTGCCCGCCCAGTACAGCGTGAACGGGTTCATGCCCTGCAGCACGCCGCTGCGCACGGAGTCGAACAGCGAGTTGTTGTCGGCGGCGACGGCCTTGGCGGGGAAGGGCTGGATGGTGAGTTCGCCGCCGGATTTCTCCTTGAAGCCGTTGCACCACTGCTCGAACAGCAGGTAGCCGGTGGTGCCGGCGTCCCAGGTGGACTGGACCTTCCATACCGTCCCGGCCTGGGCCTGGGCGTTGCCGATGAACGGGGCCGATACGATCGCCGATGCGGCGGTCGCCTTCAGCATCTCGCGACGCGTAAGTGTCTTGCTCATAGAGTCTCCTCGATTTTGATTTCTTGTGAAGGAGAAGCGGCCGCATTTATTCTGGAATCGATCTGCTGAAAGGCCATGTCCATGGCATTTTCAGAGGACCCGGCCGTCCTTCCTGCACGTTCCTTCCTTTGCGTCGCCCTTCTCTTTTCGGGCAGATGGAACAAGGGTTTACCCTTATTCGGCAAGCATGCCCGGAGATGCAGGACGCGCGCCAATCTTGCCCGGAATTGGGAACGCGAAAAACATGGCGAATGGAATATTGATTATTCTTCGCAAGAATATGTTCGAGTGTGACCTTACGGGCAGGGAGATTGTGTGGACAGGCTCACGAGTGTTCTCTTATTCATCCGGGTCGTGGAAAGCGGCAGCTTTTCGCGTGCGGCCCACGACACGAATCTCAGCCAGCCGACCGTGACCAAGCACATCGCGGCGCTCGAAGCGCACCTGGGCGTACGGCTCCTCAATCGCAGTACGCGCAGCATGCGGCTCACGGAGGCGGGGGAGGCGTACTACCAGCAGTGCAAGGCGATCCAGCGCGAGGTGGAGACGGCCGAGGACCTGGTCACCGTGCTGCGCGACGGCCTCAGCGGGACTCTGCGGATCGCCACGGCGGTGGGCTTCGGCCGACGGGTGGTGATGCCGATCGCCTTCGAGTTCATGCGCGCCTATCCGCGCGTTCGCATCGACCTGCACTTCGACGACGCGATGATCGATCTCGTGGAGCACGGCATCGACGTGTCGATCCGCATCGGCAAGCTCGCCGATTCGCAGCTAGGCAGCCGCTTCCTCGGCGTCAATCCCTGGATCACCGTGGCGAGTCCCGCCTATCTCGAGCGGCGCGGCGTGCCGCAGCTGCCGTTCGAGCTCGCCCGCCACGACTGCATCATCTACAGCAATGTTCAGGGCGACCACGTGTGGCACTACAGCGCGGAGGACGGCGCCGCCGCATCGATCTCGGTGTCGGGCCCGCTGCGGGTGAACAATCTTTCCTGCATCGTCGCCGCCGCGCTCCAGGGGGTCGGGATCGCCATCCTGCCGCAGTACGTCGCGAAGCGATGGCTCGCCGCAGGCCGCCTGGTGCCGGTGTTGCCCGCCTACCAGCTGCCTGCCCAGGAAATCCACGCCATCTATCCCTCCCCGCGCTTCGTGCCCGCCAAGGTCACCACCTGGATCGACTTCCTGCAGGCGCGCCTGGCAAGCACCATGTGGACGAACGACGACGAGGAGATCGCGGACCGGGAGGGGTGAGGGAGGCGGGTGGGCAGGGGCTCTGGCGGCGCCGGCTGCCCGCGAAACGAAAAGACCAGCAAAGCGCCAGGGCAAGCGACAGTCCTGGCGTTGCCTTCGGGGGCAGGACACGCTGCATCTCAGGAGGTGTCGGAATTGGTTACAGTCAGCCGTCGTGACTTTGCCCGCGTATATCGATACAGGAGGAACGGTACTGTTATTTAACGGTTTTTTCTTACCTTCCGGTCTTGGTGCGCTACTTGCTTAACGGTCATGCAGGCAGGGGAACGCGACCTCGACGTCGTATGAAGTCGTGTCTGACCCCATTCCGTCCTCCTCGGATTTCTTTCTTGGGGCACAAAATGACCAATACAAGTCTACTGCGCTGTGCGCTTCTGGTCGGTGCACTGGCATCTGCTGGCGTAGTTCACGCTGTACCGATCGCGAGCGTGACACTCGACGGCGGCTCATTCCTGCAATCCGGATCCGTCACCAACTCGCAAGGCGAGGGTAACAACATTGTGCGGGTTGTCTACAGCCTCGGAGCTGCGGGCGACGGTATCGCGACTTGGGACACCAGTACTGGCGGAGGTGCGGCGTCCGATTTCCTTAGCAGCCCCACGTGGTTCCAGACCGTCACCTGGAGTGGCCTCAATATCGGGGATGGCGGCGTGTTCAATTTCGCGGGACTAGACATCGACCTCATCCTGACGCTCGATCCGTTGTCGGTCACGGGGAGCGTTCTGGACGAAAATGGCGACGCCATCGACAGTCTGCGGAACGCTTTCGTTACGGTGGAGTGGAGCAACGGCCTCTTGGGGACGACGGCGCTCAACCGTACCGCTTGGCGCGACACGCAAAACTTGCGCGTGACCGCCAGCGCCAGCCAAGTTCCTGAACCTGCCACGCTGGTGCTAACGGGCCTAGGCCTGCTGGGTCTCGCCGCTTCGCGTCGTAAGCGTAGCTGACCGCGCCTCAGCAGGCTAAGAAGCTCGAATGCCGGCGCTCGGCGCCGGCATTCTGTTTGTTCAATCGTTCTTTCGTTCTTTTCCCACCGGAAGCGCTGCGATCTCTTCTGAAGCGGAGTCGTTGTCCCCTGCTTTCGATAACCCGCTTCGGGACACCATGGACGAAAAAAAGCCGGGAAGCCTTGAATTTCTTGGCTTTCCCGGCCTTTGCCGGAATGCTCCGGTAGTGTTGGTGGAGCCGGGGGGAATCGAACCCCCGTCCGCAAGCCCTCCACAGACAGCTCTACATACTTAGCCGATCAATTTGATTTAACCCCTGGCTTAGCCGGTCGGCAGGCCGGCCAGAGGCGAGTTACCTTACCTTTAGCTGCGGGGCCAAGTAACCCGGCCCTGCTCGCGAGTCTCTGTAAATGACACTGCGTGGTCCAGCTTACGCTGGAACCGTCCGGCCCAGAGACCTGCCGGTGCAGCGCCCGCCGGGATTAAGCGGCGAGAGCGAAACGCTCGTCGTTGGCGTTTGTTGATTTCCAGATGGATTTACGAGGTGACTGGTCCTCGGTATGCACTGCGCTGCTTTGCGACCCACGTCGAAGCCAGGTCGGCCCCTTCGAGTACTGCCCATCTGGGGACGGGCAGCCGAAAGTTCAAGGGGAGTCTATCACGTAGGTCTTATATTGCAAGCCCCGCGGCTCAGCTTTCCCGCAGGACGTGGACCAGGTAGTTCACGTCCGTGTCCTCCCCCAGCGAGTAGGTCTTGGCGAGCGGGTTGTAGCTCATCCCGATGAGCTCGACCGTCTCCAGACCGGCCTCGCGGCAGTAGCGCGCGAGCTCCGAAGGCTTGATGAACTTGCTGTATTCGTGGGTGCCGCGCGGCAGGAGGTTCAGCACGTACTCGGCACCGACCACCGCGAAGAGGTAGGCCTTGAGGTTGCGGTTGAGTGTGGAGAAGAAGACGTGGCCGCCCGGTTTCACCAGGCGCGCGCAGGCGCGCACGATGCTCGACGGGTCGGGAACGTGCTCGAGCATCTCCATGCAGGTCACCACGTCGAAGCTCTCGGGGCTCTCGCTCGCGAGCTGTTCCGCGCTGGTGTGGCGGTAGTCGACCTTCAGCCCGCTCTCGAAGAGGTGCAGCCGCGCCACGCCGAGCGCCTTGTCCGAGAGGTCGATGCCGGTGACGTCCGCCCCCTGTGCGGCCATGCCTTCCGAGAGGATGCCGCCGCCGCAGCCGACGTCGAGCACCCGCTTGCCGGCTAGGCCCGCCTTGCGGTCGATCCAGCCCAGGCGCAAGGGGTTGATCTCGTGCAGCGGCTTGAACTCCGAGGTGGGGTCCCACCAGCGATGGGCGAGGTCGCTGAATTTCCGGAGCTCGGCCGGATCGGCGTTAGCGTTCATGGGGTAGCCTTGTCGTTCGATGAGTCTGGGACCCGGGCTCGGCAGGGAGCGTTCCGAGCGCCGGGAGAAAACGAAAAAGCCCTGCCGAGGCAGGGCCCTTGTGTTGCGAAGCGATCGATCAGCGGGTGCCGATCACTTCGATCTCCACGCGGCGATCGGGCTGCAGGCACTCGATCAGCTTGGCGCGCGGCAGGCGGTCGGAGCAGGTCGTGCCGGTCACCGGCTGACGCTCGCCCTTGCCTTCGGTGTAGATCCGGTTGGCTTCGATGCCCTGGCTCACCAGGTAGGTCTTGACGGCGGCGGCGCGACGCTCGGACAGGGCCTGGTTGTAGCTGTCGGTGCCGATGCGGTCGGTGTGGCCGACGGCGAGGATCACTTCCAGCTTGACGCCCTTGGCCTGGGCGGCCAGCTCGTCCAGCTTGGTGCGGCCTTCCGGCTTGAGCACGGCCTTGTCGAAGTCGAAGAGGGTGTCGGCGGAGAGCTTCACCTTCTCGGCGGTCGGGACCGGAGCGGGCGCCGGAGCCGGAGCGGGAGCGGGTGCCGGGGGCGGTGCGGAGACTTCCTTGACGCACTTCTCCTTGGGCACGATGTCGGCGTCGCACGCGCAGCCGACCGGGAACTCGCCGGCCAGGGCGGTGCCGGCCGCGGCCGGGCTCCAGTAGCCGGTGCGCCAGCACAGGCCGGAGCCGCTGCGCACGACGGTGTTGTTCGGGCTGAGGGCGTAGGGGACCACGCCTTTATCGGTGACGACGATGTCGCCCGTTTGGGCGAAAGCGCTCGCGGAGAAGCCGATTGCAGCGATCGCGGCCAGTACGAACTTCTGTTTTCTTGTCGATTTGATCATGGTTTCCTCGTCTGTGGCTGGAGAGGCTGTAGGGGAAGCGGCTACCCGGAACGCCGCGCGTGGAGTCTTGCCGGGCTGTGGGGCACCGAACATATCCAGTTCAGCTAACGAGCCTAGTTTGCCACACTGCAGCAAAGCCGAGCAATTCTTTGTCGCATATTTGCAACGACGAAATTCCTTTGGAAACAACTATTTTCCCGTCAATCCAAACATCTGAAACATGCTCGCGACCGGCGACGTAAACCAGATGGGAGACGGGATCGAAGCAGGGGCGGGTCTCCACGCGATCCAGCGCGACGGCGCACAGATCCGCCTGTTTTCCCGGCTCGATGCTGCCGATGCGTCCATCCAGTCCGAGCGCGCGCGCCGCGTCGAGCGTGGCCATGCGCAGGACCTCGTGCGCGGGCAGCGCCGTGGCGTCGAGCGTGGAGACCTTGGCGAGGAGCGCGGCCTGGCGCATCTCCTGGAAAAGGTCCATGCGATTGTTGCTGGCTGCGCCGTCCGTGCCCAGACCGACGCGGACGCCGGCACGGCGCAGGGCGGCGATCGGTGCGATGCCGCTGGCGAGCTTCATGTTCGAGCTGGGGCAATGCGCGATGCTGCAGTCGTAGCGCGAGAGGATGTCGATGTCCGCCCGGTCCAGATGCACGCCATGTACTCCGATGACATTGCTGCCGAGGATGCCCAGCCCGGCGAGCCGCGCCAGGGGGCGCATTCCGTGACGGGCCAGGGAGTCGGTGATCTCCTGGGCCGTTTCGTGCACATGGACATGGATCGGGCAGTCGAGTTCGGCGGCGAGGCTGGCGACGCGCTCGAAGGTGGCGTCGGAAATGGTGTAGGGGGCGTGGGGGGCGAACGCGAAGTCGACGAGCGGATGTCCCCGCCATTTGTCGCGTGCGGCCAGCCCCTTGCGCAGGTAGTCGTCGGCGTCGCTGGCGTAGGGCGTCGGAAAATCGAGCACCGTCATGCCGACCACGGCGCGCATGCCGGCTTCCGCGAAGGCCTCGGCGGCGGCGTCCGGATGGAAGTACATCTCGTTGCAGGTGGTGACGCCGCCACGCAGCATCTCGGCCGCCGCCAGCAGGGTGCCCTCGCGTACGAAGGCGCGCGACACGTGCTTGCCTTCGGCGGGCCAGATCGCCTCCTGCAGCCAGCGCATCAGCGGCAGGTCGTCGGCGATGCCGCGCATGAGCGTCATGGCGCTGTGCGCGTGCAGGTTGACCAGGCCGGGGATGAGGACGTGCTCGGGCAGGTTGGTGGTCCGATCGGGCTCGAACCGCTGCCGCGCCTCGTCCTGCGGCAGGACTGCAACGATGCGGCCCCCGGCCACCGCCACCGCGTGGCGTTCCAGTACGAGCTCGGCAGGTTCGATCGGGATGATCCAGCGGGCGTTGACGAGGAGATCGACCGGTTGGCTCAAACTGTATCCTCCGGCCGGCGGGTGTTCGCCGGTTCCGTTTGTTGTCGCCCGGTTCCATGGGATTGCGGGCCTGTTTCGCTTGATTTAAGCATATCCCGCACCCGACGGCCAATTCGGCGGCCGGCGCGGGGACTTGGCAGCGGGGGGTGGAAGCGGCCGAAGCGCGCCGGCGTGGTAAGATTGCCTGTTTTTGTTCAGGCCCTGCTCGCCGCCACCTTATGACTCCGTTCGCCAAGGAAACCCTGCCGATCAGTCTCGAAGACGAGATGCGCCACTCCTACCTCGATTACGCCATGAGCGTGATCGTGGGGCGGGCGCTTCCGGATGCGCGCGACGGCTTGAAGCCGGTGCATCGCCGCGTGCTGTACGCGATGCACGAGCTCTCCAACGACTGGAATCGCCCATACAAGAAATCGGCGCGTATCGTCGGCGACGTCATCGGTAAGTACCACCCCCACGGCGACTCCGCCGTCTATGACACCATAGTCCGCATGGCGCAGGATTTCTCGCTGCGCTACATGCTGGTGGACGGCCAGGGCAACTTCGGCTCGGTGGACGGCGACAACGCGGCGGCCATGCGTTACACCGAAATCCGCATGGCGCGCATCGGCCACGAGCTGCTGGCCGACATCGACAAGGAGACGGTGGACTTCGGGCCGAACTACGACGGCTCGGAGAAGGAGCCCCTGATCCTGCCGGCCCGGATCCCGAACCTGCTCATCAACGGCTCCTCGGGCATCGCGGTCGGCATGGCCACCAACATCCCGCCCCACAACCTGGGCGAGGTGGTCGACGCCTGCCTTAAGCTGCTCGAGAGCCCGGCCACCGACATCGAGGATCTCATCGCCATCGTGCAGGCGCCCGATTTCCCCACCGCGGGCCTCATCTACGGCCTGCATGGCGTGCACGAGGGCTACCGCACCGGCCGCGGCCGGGTGGTGATGCGCGCGCGCACCCATTTCGAGGACATCGGCAAGGGCGATCGCCAGGCGATCATCGTCGACGAGCTGCCCTACCAGGTGAACAAGCGCACGCTGCTCGAGCGCATGGCCGAGCTGGTGAACGAGAAGAAGATCGAGGGCATCAGCGAGATTCGCGACGAGTCGGACAAGTCCGGCATGCGCGTGGTGATCGAGCTCAAGCGCAACGAGGTGCCCGAGGTCGTGCTGAACAACCTGTTCAAGCAGACCCAGCTGCAGGACACCTTCGGCATGAACATGGTGGCGCTGGTGGACGGCAAGCCGCGCCTGCTGAACCTCAAGCAGCTGCTCGAGAGCTTCCTGTCGCACCGGCGCGAGGTGGTCACCCGCCGCACCATCTTCGAACTGCGCAAGGCGCGCGAGCGCGGCCACATCCTGGAAGGCCTGGCGGTGGCGCTCTCCAACGTGGACGAGATCATCGCCCTCATCAAGGCTGCGCCGACCCCGCCCGACGCCAAGCGCTCGCTGATGGCGCGCGAGTGGCGCTCGACGCTGGTGGAGGAGATGCTCGCCCGTGCCGTGGCCGACAGCTACCGGCCCGAGGGGCTCGCTCCCGAGTTCGGGCTCTCGGCCCAGGGCTACCGCCTGTCCGACGCCCAGGCCCAGGCCATCCTGGAGCTGCGCCTGCAGCGCCTGACCGGCCTCGAGCAGGACAAGATCGTCAACGAGTACCGGGAGGTGATGGACCTCATCGCCGACCTGCTCGACATCCTCGCCAAGCCCGAGCGCATCACCGCGATCATCGTCGAGGAGCTCACCGCGATCCGCAACCAGTTCGGCGACCCGCGCCGCTCGGAAGTGGTGATGAACACCGCCGAGATCAACATCGAGGATCTGATCGCCCCCGAGGACATGGTGGTGACCCTGTCCCACGGCGGCTACTTCAAGCGCCAGCCGCTCACCGACTACCGCGCCCAGCGCCGCGGCGGGCGCGGCAAGCAGGCGGCCTCGATGAAGGACGAGGACTTCATCGACCGCCTCTTCGTGGCCAACACCCACGACACCATCCTGTGCTTCTCGAGCCGCGGGCGCGTCTACTGGCTGAAGGTCTACGAGGTGCCCGAAGGCACCCGCAACTCCCGCGGGCGTCCCATCGTGAACCTCTTCCCGCTGATGGAAGGGGAGAAGATCAACGCCGTGCTGCCGGTGAAGGAGTTCGACGAGAACCACTTCGTGTTCATGGCGACCTCCGAGGGCACGGTGAAGAAGACGGCGCTGTCCGCCTTCGCCAACCCCCGCAAGGCGGGCATCATCGCGGTGAACCTCGACGACGGCGACCGGCTCATCGGCGTGGCGATCACCGACGGAGAGAGCGACGTGATGCTCTTCTCGGACGCCGGCAAGGCGGTGCGCTTCCCGGAGAGCGACGTGCGCCCGATGGGCCGCGACGCGCGCGGCGTGCGCGGCATGAACCTGGAGGAGGGGCAGCGGGTGATCGCCATGCTGGTGGCCAGGGACGAGGAGCTCTCGGTCCTCACCGCCACCGAGAACGGCTACGGCAAGCGCACCCCGGTGGGCGAGTACACCCGCCACGGCCGCGGCACCAAGGGCATGATCGCGATCCAGACCACCGACCGCAACGGCAAGCTGGTGGGCGCCTGCCTGGTGGAGCCCACGGACGAGGTGATGCTGATCTCCACCGGCGGCGTGCTGATCCGCACGAAGGTGCAGGACATCCGCGAGCTCGGGCGCGCGACCCAGGGTGTGACCCTCATCAGCCTGGACGAGGGGACCTTCCTCGCAGGCATCGAGAAGGTGGCGGAGTCGGAGGCCGAGGAGGCGGCGCTCGCCGAGAACGGCGACGAGATCGCTGCGCCCGAGGCGGGGGAGCCGGCTCCCGGCGAAGACGGAACGCCCGAGTAAGATCCGCGCACAGGGAGACCCGACCATGACCCGCGTTTACAACTTCAGCGCCGGCCCGGCCGCGCTGCCCGAGCCGGTCCTGCGCCAGGCCGCCGAGGAGATGCTCGACTGGCACGGCGTCGGCTGTGGCGTGATGGAGATGAGCCATCGCGGCAAGGAGTTCACCGCCATCGTCGAGCAGGCCGAGGCCGATTTCCGCGAGCTGCTCGCCATTCCCGCCGGCTACAAGGTGCTCTTCCTGCAGGGCGGGGCGACGCAGCAGTTCGCGCAGATCCCGATGAACCTGCTCGCCGGCGGCTCGGCCGACTACCTGGTCACCGGCTCCTGGTCCAAGAAGGCCTACAAGGAGGCCCAGCATATCGCCGCCGCCATCGGAGGCAGCGTGCGGCTCGCCGGCAGCACCGAGTCCGAGGCTTTCACGCGGCTCCTGCGGGCGGACGAGATATCGCTCGACCCGAACGCCGCCTACGTGCATCTGTGCACCAACGAGACGATCCACGGGGTCGAGCTGCGGGATGCGGACGACCTGCCGGCCACGTCCGCGCCCATCGTCGCCGACATGTCCTCGCACATCCTGTCGCGTCCGGTCGACGTCTCCCGCTACGGCATGATCTACGCCGGCGCGCAGAAGAACATCGGTCCGTCCGGGCTGGTGATGGTCGTGATCCGCGACGACCTGCTGGGCAGGGCGGCGGCGGTCACGCCTTCGGTCATGGACTACCGGGTGATGGCGGACAACGGCTCCATGCTCAATACGCCGCCCACCTACGCCATCTACATCGCCGGCCTGGTCTTCCGGTGGCTAAAGGCCCAGGGCGGGCTTGCCGCGATCGAGGCGCGCGCGGTCGAGAAGGCGAAGCTGCTCTATGATCTGCTCGACACCAACCCCTTCTACGAGAACCGGGTGGCGCCCGCGAGCCGCTCGCGCATGAACGTGCCGTTCCTGCTGCGCGACGAGTCGCTGAACGAGGCCTTCCTCGCCGGTGCCCGGGAAGCGGGGCTCACCCAGCTCAAGGGGCACAAGTCGGTAGGCGGCATGCGGGCCTCGATTTACAACGCCATGCCGCTCGCGGGTGTGGCGGCGCTGGTGGATTACATGCGCGATTTCGCCGCGCGGCACGGTTGAGAAAGGCACGGCTGGAAGGGCAAGCATGAGTGACGAACTGCTGAACCTCAGGAACAACATCGACCGCCTGGACGAGGAGATCCTCGCCCGCCTCGCCGAGCGCGCGAAGAACGCGCAGCGCATCGGCGAGATCAAGCAGGGCAACCTCTACCGGCCCGAGCGCGAGGCGCAGGTCCTGCGCCGGCTCGCCGACGCGAACCCCGGGCCCTTGCCCGACGAGGCGGTGCAGCGCATCTTCCGCGAGATCATGTCGGCCTGCCTCGCCCTCGAGCAGCCGCTCAAGGTGGCTTACCTCGGGCCCGCCGGCACCTTCTCGGAAAGCGCCTCGCGCAAGCACTTCGGCTCGGCGCCCAGCTTTCTGCCCATGTCCACCATCGACGACGTCTTCCGCGCGGTCGAGGCGGGCAACGCCGACTACGGTGTTGTGCCGGTGGAGAACTCCACCGAGGGCGCGGTGGGTGGCACCCTGGATCTGCTGCTCGCCAACCCGCTGAAGATCTGCGGCGAGGTGAAGCTGCGTATCCACCAGCACCTGCTCTCCCGCGGCGCGGGCATCGGCGCGGCCAAGCGCCTCTATTCGCACGCCCAGTCGCTGGCGCAGTGCCACGAGTGGCTGAACCGCAACCTGGCGAGCATGCCGCGCGTGCCGGTGGCGAGCAACGCGGAAGCGGCGCGGCTCGCCGCCGAGGACGCGGAGTCCTGCGCCATCGCCGGTGAGGCGGCCGCCGAGCTCTATGGGCTCAACGTTCTCGCCTCCAACATCGAGGACGACCCGAACAACACCACGCGCTTCCTCGTGATCGCGCGCCACGACGCCGGTCCCTCCGGCTCGGACAAGACCTCGCTGGTGTGCTCGGCACCGAACCGGCCGGGGGCGATGGTGTCGCTCCTCGAACCGCTGGCCAAGCACGGAGTCAGCATGACCAAGCTGCAGTCGCGGCCGGCCCGCGGCGGCTTGTGGGAATACGTGTTCTATATCGACATCGAAGGGCACCAGGAGGATGCGCCGGTGGCTGCCGCCCTCGCCGGACTCAACGAGCGGGCCGCCTTCCTGAAGGTGCTGGGGTCCTATCCGGTCGCCGCGATCTGACGCGACCGAGTCATAAGAACGAGGAGATTTCGAACATGAGCGTAGCCAACCGCGCGCCCGACTACATCCGCAGCATCTCTCCCTACCAGCCGGGCAAGCCCATCGGCGAGCTCGCGCGCGAGATGGGCATCCCCGAGGCGGGCATCGTCAAGCTCGCCTCCAACGAGAATCCGCTGGGCATGAGCATCGCGGCGCGCGAGGCGGCGGTGGCGGCGCTGGTGGACGTCGAGCGCTATCCGGACGGCAACGGCTTCGAGCTGAAGGCGGCGCTTTCGAAGCGCCTGGGCGTCGCGCCCGAGCGCATCGTGCTGGGCAACGGCTCCAACGACGTCCTGGAGCTCGCGGCCCGCGCCTTCCTCGCACCGGGGCGCTCGGCGGTGTTCTCGCAGCACGCCTTCGCCGTCTACCCGCTCGCGACCAACGCTGTCGGAGCGCGTTGCGTGGAAGTTCCGGCCAAGGCCTTCGGCCACGACCTGCCCGCCATGGCGGCCGCCATCTCGGCCGATACCGGGATCGTGTTCATCGCCAACCCGAACAACCCCACCGGCACCTTCGTGGCGGGCGAGGAGATCGAGGCCTTCCTCGAGCAGGTGCCCTCGGACGTGCTGGTGGTGCTCGACGAGGCCTACACCGAGTACCTGTCTCCGGCGCAGCGCTACGACAGCCTCGCCTGGTTGGACCGTTTCCCGAACCTGCTCGTCTCGCGCACCTTCTCCAAGGCCTATGGGCTGGCCGGCCTGCGCGTGGGCTACGGCATCGGCCACCCGCAGGTGGCGGACCTCATGAACCGGGTGCGCCAGCCCTTCAACGTGAGCAGCGTCGCGCTCGCCGCAGCCACTGCAGCGCTGGGCGACGAGGAGTTCATCGCCCGCAGCGCCGAGATCAACGCCCGCGGCATGGCGCAGATCACCGAGAAGCTCTCCGAGCTGGGCCTGGAATGGATCCCCTCGGCCGGCAACTTCGTCACCTTCAGGGCGGGTGACGCCGCCGCGGTGAACGCCGCGCTGCTGCGTCAGGGCGTGATCGTGCGCCCCATCGCCGGCTACGGCATGCCGGAGTGGCTGCGGGTGACCATCGGGCTGCCCGAGGAGAACGCACGCTTCCTCGCCGCTCTCGAGCAGTCGCTCTGAGCGCGGCCGGACGAGACGCATGGCACTCATCCAGAAACTGGTGATCTGCGGAGTCGGTCTGATCGGCGGCTCCTTCGCGCTCGCGCTGCGCCGCGCCGGCGCCGTGAAGCGCATCGTGGGCGTGGGCCGCAGTCCGGAATCGCTGGCGCGGGCGGTGGCCCGTGGCGTGATCGACGAGGCCGTCACCGATTGGCGCAGCGCGCTCGACGGCGCCGACCTGGTGCTGCTCGCCATGCCGGTGGGGCAGATGGACGCGGTAATGGCGGCCATGGCGCCCCACCTTCGGCCGGGCACGGTGGTGACCGACGCCGGCAGCACCAAGCGCGACGTGATCGAGGCCGTCTATCGCCACCTCAACGCCCACATCGCCCACGTGGTGCCCGCGCACCCGATCGCAGGCGCCGAGAAGAGCGGCGTGGAGGCGGCTTTCGCCAGTCTCTACGACGGCCGCAAGGTGGTGGTGACGCCGCTGCCCGAGAACGAGCCGGCCGCGATCCTGCGGGTGCGCGAGGCGTGGGAGGCGTGCGGCGCGGTGATCCACGAGATGCCGCCGCAGGACCACGACCGCGTCTTCGCGGCGGTGAGCCACTTGCCGCACCTGCTCGCCTTCGGCCTGGTGCACGACCTGGCCGGGCGTGCCAACGCGGAGCAGCTCTTCGGCTTCGCGGCGAGCGGCTTCCGCGACTTCACCCGCATCGCCGGCAGCCACCCCGAGATGTGGCGCGACATCTGCATCGCCAACCGCCAGGCGGTGCTGGCCGAGCTCGACCAGTACCTGGCCGAGCTGGCCTACCTGCGGGCGCTGCTCCTGTCGGGCGACGGCGAGCGGCTCGAACAACTCTTCGCCGAGGCGCGCCGCGCCCGCAACGCGTGGGCCGAGCAGTACGGCGCGGCGGCACCGACAGCCGAGTGAGCATGGAATTCCTCGATCTTCCCCCGATGCTCGGGGCGCGCGGCACCGTGCGCCTGCCGGGCTCGAAAAGCATCTCCAACCGCACGCTGCTGCTCGCCGCGCTCGCCGAGGGCGAGACCGACATCCGGGATCTGCTCGCCTCGGACGACGTGGAGCGCATGCTCGAGGCGCTGTCGCTGCTCGGCGTGGCGTGGACGCGCGAGGGCGACTCGGACAACTACCGCGTGAAGGGCGTGGGAGGGCCGTTCCCGGTGAAAGCGGCCGAGCTCTTCCTCGGCAACGCCGGAACCGCCTTCCGCCCGCTCACCGCGGCGCTCGCGCTCTCCGGCGGCGAGTATCGCCTGTCCGGCGTGCCGCGCATGCACGAGCGTCCGATCCGCGACCTGGTGGACGGGCTGCGCCAGATCGGCGCCGACGTGCGCTACACCGGCAATGAAGGCTACCCGCCGCTGCACATCCTGCCGGCCGCGATCCGTTGCGGTGGCGTGGTGAAGGTGCGCGGCGACGTCTCCAGCCAGTTCCTCACCGCGCTCCTGATGGCGCTGCCGCTCACCGGCGAGGAGACCACCATCGAGGTGGTGGGCGAGCTCATCTCCAAGCCCTACATCGCCATCACCCTGGACCTCATGGCGCGCTTCGGCGTCGCCGTGCGGCGCGAGGGCTGGGAACGCTTCGTGGTGCCCGGCGGCGTGCGCTATCGCAGCCCCGGCACCATCTTCGTCGAGGGCGACGCCTCCTCCGCCTCCTACTTCCTCGCGGCGGGCGCCATCGGTGGCGGGCCGGTGCGGGTCGAGGGCGTGGGGCGCGACAGCATCCAGGGCGACGTGCGCTTCGCCGAGGCGCTCGCCGAGCTCGGCGCCCGCATCGAAATGGGCGAGAACTGGATCGAGGCGAGCGCGCCGGCCGACGGCCGGCTCGAGGCATTCGATCTCGACCTCAACCACATCCCGGACGCGGCGATGACCCTCGCGGTGGCGGCGCTCTTCACCGACGGGCCGTGCATCCTGCGCAACATCGCGAGCTGGCGCGTGAAGGAGACCGACCGCATCGCGGCGATGGCGACCGAGCTGCGCAAGGTCGGCGCCGAGGTGGAGGAGGGCGCCGACTACCTCCGCGTGACGCCGCCGGCAGAGCTGCGCCCGGCCGAGATCGACACCTACGACGATCACCGCATGGCCATGTGCCTGTCGCTGGCGACCCTGGGCGGGGTGCGCATGCGCATCAACGACCCCAAGTGCGTGAACAAGACCTTCCCGACCTACTTCGAGCGCTTCGCCGAGGTGACCCGCCCGGTGCCGGTCGTGGCCATCGACGGGCCGTCGGCTTCGGGCAAGGGAACGGTGGCGGCGCGGGTTGCCGAGGCGCTGGGCTACCACTACCTCGACAGCGGCTCGCTCTACCGCCTGGTGGCGCTTGCCGCCCTGCGGGAAGGGACCTCGCTCGAGGACGAGCCCTCCCTCGCGACGCTCGCCGCCGAGCTGCCGGCCCGCTTCGAGGGCGGTCGCATCTACCTGGGTGCGGACGAGGTGACCGACGCGATCCGCTCCGAGGAGTGCTCCGTGGGAGCGTCGAAGGTGGCGGTGATGCCGGCCGTGCGGGCGGCCCTCCTGGACCGTCAGCGCGACTACCGGCGCGCGCCGGGGCTGGTCGCCGAGGGGCGCGACATGGGCTCGGTGGTCTTTCCGGACGCCGCCACCAAGGTCTTCCTCACGGCGAGTGCCGAGGCACGGGCCGGGCGCCGCTATAAGCAGTTGATCGAAAAGGGACTGCCTGCTAACATGCAAAGTCTCGTAAAGGACCTGCAGGAGCGGGATGCGCGCGATGCGGCCCGCCCGGTGGCGCCCTTGATGAAACTGCCGGATGCCGTCCTCCTCGATACGACCGATATGGGCGTCGAGGAGGCGGTCGCTTTCGTGCTCGATCTATTGCGTTCCTGATCCCGGTCCGGCCTGAGTGGGGTGGCGTGCGGCATGCGCGCGGCCCCTGTGTCCAATTGACAACCCCCTGGTTGTTGCCTGCGGGCAGCTTCCGGAAATCCAACTTAACCTTATGACCACTGCCACCCCCGTTTCCGCCTCCATGGAAAGTTTTGCCGACCTGTTCGAAGAAAGCCTCTCGCGCCAGGAGATGCGCGCCGGTGAAGTGATCACCGCCGAGGTGGTCAGCATCGACCACAACTTCGTCGTGGTGAACGCCGGCCTCAAATCCGAAAGCTACGTGCCGATCGAGGAATTCCGCAACGACCGCGGCGAACTCGAAGTGAACGTGGGCGATTTCGTTCACGTCGCCATCGACGCCCTGGAAGACGGTTACGGCGAAACCCGCCTCTCCCGCGAGAAGGCCAAGCGCATCTCCGCCTGGAACGACCTGGAGAAGGCGCTCAACGAAGGCACCCTGGTGAAGGGCCTGATCTCCGGCCGCGTCAAGGGCGGTCTGACCGTCATGACCAACAGCATCCGCGCCTTCCTGCCGGGCTCGCTGGTGGACATGCGCCCGGTCAAGGACACCACGCCGTACGAAGGCAAGGAATTCGAATTCAAGGTCATCAAGCTCGACCGCAAGCGCAACAACGTCGTCGTGTCGCGCCGCGCCGTGCTGGAAGAGACCATGGGCGAAGAGCGCGAGAAGCTGCTCGCCAACCTGAAGGAAGGCACCGTCGTCAAGGGCGTGGTCAAGAACATCACCGACTACGGTGCGTTCGTGGACCTCGGCGGCATCGACGGCCTGCTGCACATCACCGACCTGGCCTGGCGCCGC
>DYFV01000034.1 GCA_020725025.1 Azoarcus sp. | reverse complement strand
CCTTGACCAGCTGATCGAAAAGCTCCTGCTGGCCGCCGAGTTCGCCCTGGTAGAAGACGTTGACCTTCATGCGACCTTTCGACTTCTCCTGGATCATCGAGGCCCAACTCTTCACGGCCTTTCCGTTCACGGAATCGCGATCACCCGATTCGGTGGCCAGCACCAACTTGTATTCTTTGTCGCTTGCCTGCGCCGCAATCGGTGCAAGCATTGTGAGCGCGATGGCGATCCCTGCGATGGCTTTAACCTTGATCATGAGTCTCCTCCGAATTTGACTTGTAATGAGAGGGGCAAGCACTCTCTTTTCGGTGATGCTCCGTGCAGATTACGTTCGGTCGATCGGACCCGGCAAGCGAGGTCTTTCACCAGTTAGAGATAAGTCGCAACTTATGCCTCTCACCGACGAGGACGTGCGCCAAGTGCACAAGTTCAGAGTGTCGGACCGGGTCACGCAACCGGCTCGGCACGCTCGGTCGTGACGGGTGATCGAGCAAACGAGGCAAGTCGTGGTACATCATGGTGACGAGCGTTCCAAAGAGGAATGGACGGTGCTCGAGCCGCGGAAGCCCGAGGTGGCAACGCCAGACATCCAACTCTTCAGGAGGCCTTCGCCCCCGGGGTGCCAATGGCGTTACCTTCGGGCTTGTGAGCCAATTCGGGGGTCGGCATCATCTCCAGAGCAGTCGGCGACGTTCTCACCATGGACACGCAGTGGGCGTGCTCGCTGACATCCTTCGGATTGCGCCGCGCGGCGATCCATGCGACCAGCGCGAGCAAGGCGTGTGTGCCGGCGAAGTGCAGCGCCAGCGCCGACTTGCCCACCCATGCCATCGATAACCCGACCACGAGCGGTGCGATCGCTGCACCTACGCCAAACAGCAGGAGCACGGCGCTCGATCCGGCGACGATGTCTTCGGGCGCCAGATGGTCGACGAGATGCGCCACCACCATCGGGTAGATCGCGAAGGCGAACCCTCCGAACAAGGCAATCGAGACGATCGCCGCACTTGCGCCGAGATTGGCCGCAAGCAGGGGCAGCGCGGACAACGCGGCAAGCAATGCTGCGGACGCTAGAGCGAGCCGTCGATCGACACGATCGGAAACTGCGCCGAGCGGCCACTGCAGCAATGCACCACCGAGTATGCCGCCGCTCATAAACCAGGCAATCCAGTCTTCCCCGAAGCCCGCGCGCGACGCATATACAGGCGCCATGCTCCAGAACGCGCCAATGGCCATTCCGGAGAGCAGCGCGCCGACCCCGGCGACAGGTGTTACGCGCAGGAGTCGCAGCAGCGAGAACGAACCAACCCGCCGCGCGGCCGGCTGCGTCAGCGGTGTCACGCTCACCGGCATCACCGCGAGACACACGAAGAGTGCAGATACCATGAACAGGGCCAGAGTCTGGCCCGAGTCGAAGCGGAGGATCTGCTGCGCGAGCGCCAGAGAAATCTGGTGCACGACCATGTAGATGGCGAAAATCCGCGCCCTGAGGGGCGGAGGCGTTTGATCGTTTAGCCAGCTCTCAATGAGCGTGTAGAGCGCGACGACCGAGGCACCTGCCAGGACCCGAAGCGCCACCCAGGTCGTCGGCGCGACGAGCAGGCCGTGCGCAAGCGCCGTACCCGCCAAGCCCACCGCGAAGAACGCGAATGCCCGAATGTGCCCTACCCGTTGAATGAGGGGCGGCGCGATGAAGCTGCCGATCAGGTATCCGGCGAAATATCCCGATCCGAGCAAACCGAGAAAGGTATCGCTGAAACCCGCCTCATCGCCTCTGACCGCCAACAGCGTTCCGAGTAGACCGTTTCCGACCAGCAGAAGGGCGACACCGCTCATGAGACTGGCGATCGGAAGTGTGTGTGCAAGCATCGGTCGTCCCGGGCCGCGGCCGCCCGACTATGATGTGCAACGCAGACCGATCCACCGGCCGTTATGGATCGTGCAAGGCGACACGAGGAACTGGCCCGCTAGCAGATCGGGGCCGCCGTAGCGGCTCCGTACAGAAGACTCCTACGGCGCCCGTCGCGCAGCCCGTGGTAGTGGCCGTAAATCGTGACGACCTGATTGTGCTGCGGCGCCCGATTGAGATCCGCGATCGTAGCCACGGAGTCGCCAAACATCCATTCCCAATCGCCGAATGGCCGCTTGCCTATCGCCAGCAAGGCCAAGTATGCGCAGCGGCGCGAGACGGCCAGGAAGGACAAGTGCGCGGCGGCCCTCCAAGGGAGGGCAACCGCCTCATCGTCAGAAGTAATAGCCGACGTTCATATACAGGCTACGCTTCCACTCGTCGTCGCCCCCCGCAGCCGCACCCTGCGTGAAGTCGCCGGTATAGGGGTCATTGCGCCCCAGGCGATACTCCGTGTAGATGTAAAGGGGACCAGCAGCGAATTGCACACCGGCCAGCAGCCGCTCCGAATCCTCAAATCCGCTCTTGTCCTTCGCGTAAATGCTGTAGTTCACGTACGGCTTCACATCGCTGATGAAGCGCCATTTCCAGTCGACGGCGTAACTGAGATCGACCGAATACACCGTACCCTTCGAGGCAACGTTGAACGAACCGTCGAACGCGCCAAACGTGACCGTGTCTTCGCCGACGGCAACCGGATTGCGCGGCGCCATATCCTGGCGCGCCACCTCGGCCATCACGCCGAAGCGGTCGAATTTGCCGAGGTAATGCAAGGCATAGGCGTCCCGCTCGCCGTCTTCGCGCGTGTCGCGGTTTCGCAGGGTCGAGTGCATCGCCGACAACCCCACTTCGGAACTGGAGTGTTCCGAGTGGGCGAAAGTGTAGGCTGCCCGCGCGACCCACAGGTTCCGTTCCTCGTTGTTGCTGCCCCCGGCTACGAAGCTGTCTGCGTCGACGACATTGACAGAGTAACGATTGCTGTCGCGGGAGGTACCAGCCCAATCTCCGCCGTCCCGCGGGTAGAAGCCCAACTGAAGATCGAGCGGGCCGCTCGTGTATTGGTATTTGACGCCTAAGTTATGTACGTCTTCGAGGCCGACGACGTTGGCGATGGTCTCGTAAAAGGTACTGCTTGCGTAGGGTAGCAGGCCAAACGGTACCTGATTGAGGCCGGCGACGATTCGGTGCTCCGGCGAAAACTTGAATCCGACATAGGCGAATTCGGGGAAGTTGATACGCCCGACTTCGTTGGTGTAGTCGTAAGGATACGCGCCACCATAGAAGCGATATTGCCCCGCAGCGAACCAGGACGACGAATCGTAATTGGCTTTCACTCGAATTACATCGAGCGAAATGCGACTGACGGTAGGATCTGTATATGAGCGGTAATCGTAGCGCGCACGAATAGCACCGCCGAACGTCCACGCGCCATCGGCGTCATCCTCTGCGGCATAGATCGGAGCCGACACCGACAAAGCGACACAGCCCATGACGATCGAAGCAAACAGGCCCATTTCGCGCACCAGCGGTTTGGTAGCCCCTCTTCTCATTGGATGTCTCCTTCCATTTCATGATATTGCAGCGCACTATAGGGATCCCATTTCTGGGAAACGTGCGCCGTACTGGTGGTGGCTAAGTGACTGACTGATTTCCCGGACACCAACACAATCACTAGCCACTGCTCGCCCGGACTTCTTGAAACACATTTACCACCGAAGACCTGCTTTCCTTGGCGCAAACCGCCGGACGGACGCCTGTAATGGATACAGCGCCCCGCTACCGGCACTCGATGCCTCTGGTTACAGGTCGTCGCGGATTTACTCATGGCTTTGGCAATACGCGCAATCAAGTATCTTCGCGGGCATGACATAAGGTCCGCCTTATGGCGAGAGAATCCGCGTGCCGCGAGCAGATGAAAGTCAAATGGTGGCTTGGGTCCGCGTCCACTCGTTCCGAGTCGTGCGTACACTGCTCTTGCACCTCGGGAGATCCTGATCAATTGACGTTCTGATCATCTCGCCCACGGCGGCCAGTCGGATCGAGCTCGCTGACCTGACCTGCTCCGGGCTTTGCGGACCAGCTGAAACTTGAGAGGATGGCTTCCAAGAAGAAGAGGAAGGCATGCGCGAGAGCCGATTCACGGAAGAACAGATAGACAAGATTCTGCGGGAGGCCGACCGCTGGCCGGTCTCGGAGGTCTCGAAGAAGGACGGGGGAGCGAGCAGACGATCTACACGTGGCGCAAGCGCTTCGGCGCCATGAACTCGGATGAGGTCAAGCGACTGCGGCAGTTGGAGACCGAGAACGCTCGGCTCAATAAGATGCTGGCCGAGCGTAATCTGGAGAGCGACGTGATGAAGGAGATCGCGGCAAGAAATTGGTGAGCACCTGCGCGCGCGGAGCGCAGGTGCTTTACGCAGTGACGCGAGGCGTTTCGCGCGAGCCCGCTGCGTGGCGCGCGCCACGGCCAGCGCGCCCAACGCAGCACCATGCTCGTCGCCACGTAGCTGCCCAGGGCAATCCCGACATCGCTCGCGGTGCAGTGCGCCACAGCCCATGAAATGGCCCCGGGTACGGCCTCATGCCACAGCGTGTAGAGCGGAAGCTGGGCGAGCTCCCAGGCAAGATTCAGCACCAGCGAGACGGCGAGCCAGGCACCCAGCACCGACCAGGCAACACCCGCAGCGCCCTGCATTGCGGGTGCACTCATGTCCGGCCCGCCCGCACGCGCGCCTCGAACCGGCAGTTGCGCATCGAACGAGCGGAATGCAGGAAACGGTGTGGCGGCCAGCGGGACCGCCTTGCGAGCACGATGCCGCCTCCGGCGCCACCGGTCAGAAGGCAGCGAACACTTCAGGCTTCCCCTGCTTGCCGAGGTAATAGACTTCGAGCGGCGCCCGCTTGTCGCCTGGCATTCCCGGCGCGCCCACCGGCATGCCGGGGAGCGAGATCCCCTTGACCGGACGGCGTTCGTCCAACAAACGCTTGACCAGGCTGGCGGGGACCAGGCCCTCGACGACATAGCCGCCGATGGTGGCCGTATGGCAGCCCTCGAGCTTTTCCGGCACGCCGAAGCGGTGCTTGATCGACGCCATGTCGAAGGTGTCGATCAGCGTCACGTCGAAGCCGTTGGCCTCGAGGTGCTCGGCATACAGATCGCAGCAGCCGCAGTTCGGATTTCGATAGAGCTTGACCGGGATGTCCGCGGCCAAGGCGGAAAGCGACACGGCGAATGCAAGCGCCGAGATAAGGATTCTGGCGTTACGCATGATTTGGATTCCTTTCATGGAGTGACGGATGGCGTGCCGCCGGCGCGCATCACCCCGCCTCCGGCGGGAAAGGCGCCTTGCGGCTCTCTTCGGCCTGGAACTGCCGCTGCTCGGCTGTCCACAGGGTTTTCAGGTAGTCGATTGCGGCCCGGATCTCGGCCGGCACGAGGACCTGCCCGAAAGCCGGCATGGTGAGCCGCTGCGTCTTGTTGAAGGGGTCGCGCCAACCATCCCGGACGATCCGGTAGAGCATCCCGTCGGCATGCTTCCAGGTGTGACCTTCGGGGCCGTGCGGCGGCGCCGGCAACTCTCCCTGCGCGTCGGGCTCGCGCCAGTTGGCCGCCCCTTCGCCCCGCACGCCGTGGCACGACGCACAGTGGGCCTGATAGATACGATGGCCAAGCTCCATGCGCGGCGCCTCGCCGGGATGCGCGAATGCCGCAAGGAGCATGAGCGCGGCCGCAGCGATGAGCCGCACGCTACGCATCGGGCCGTTCCCAGGTCCTGGCACCGTCGGCGCTGCGGTACAAGGCGCCTCCGTTCGCGACGGCGAACAGTTCGCCCGCGGGCGTTGTCAGCAGGGCATCGAGCTTTTCGGCCGGGCCCTTCGCGCGCGACCATCCCTCGCCGCCATCGGTGCTGAGGTAAAGCCCGTCGTCCGTCGCCGCCCACACCCGCCGCGGCTCGCGCGGGTCATAGGCGAGCGCACGGACCGGCCGATCGAGCCCACCCGCGTCGCGCCAACCGCAGAAGCAGTCCATCGCACGCTGCCCCCCCTTGCCGGTCGCGGCGAAAAGGCAGCCGCTCTGCATGCTGCCGGGCATGTTCGAATGGATCAGGCCGACGATCGGTTCCCGCGGTCCGGCGTCCATCAGCTTCCAATGCAGCCCGCCGTCCTCGCTGCGGAAGATGCCGTGCCCGGCGACATGGGCATAGACCGTCGCAGCCTGATCGGCATGCGCCGCGAGGGCGGTCACATTCAGGGCGGGCAGCCCGGCGTTGCGCGTCGACCAGCCGCGACCGCCGTCGTCACTGCGCAGCACCCCGACATCCGTGATCGCCGCGTACAACACCCCTTTCTCGCCGGCGGCAACGGCGACCGCGGCGATGCTTCGCCCCCGGGCATCTGCCGGCAGCGCGAGCTCGGTCCGGTGCCGCCCGCCGTCGAGGCTGCGGACAAGAGCATGGCCGTCCACCCTCACCACGGCACCGCTGGCGCCGTCGAAGGCGAGCGCGGACGCGTTGTCCCCGGCGGCCGCGACGGCACCGGGGCCCGCCATCATGCCCGAGGCGAGGACGGCCCCGACCAGGACGAGCGCGCCAACCCGACGCAGCACGGCGTGCCTTGCGAGGGATGCGGCAACGACGTCCCGGCTCATCGCGCTTCCTCGATCCGCTCGGCATAGCGGGCGGCGATCTCGCCGACCTTCTGCATGATCTCCGCCTGCATCTTGAGCTGCAGCTGCTCGTTGCCCGGCGGCAACTGCGGCACCAGCCCGCTCGCCATGCCGGTACCGCCCATCATTTTCTGGCAGTGCTGCTTTACGTTCATCATGCCGCCCTGGTCCATCGCGCCGCCCTGCTCCATCATCCCCTGGCCCATCGGCATCCCACCCATGCCCTCGGCGCCGGGCTGTTGTTCTGGGGTCGCCAACGCGAGGCCGCCCGACACCAGGAGCGCCGCCAGCACCCCGATCACTGCACGTTTCTTGCTCACTTCAAGCTCCATTGTTGAGAAGGAGGGGCCGCGAGCTTCGCCGCCGCCCTTGAAAAACCCGCGCGGGTCAACCGATGCGCCCGAGCACGGGAAACCGCTCCAGCAGCCAGTAGCTGAACATCGTGAGCTGTCCGGTCATCATCGCCACGCCCATCGCTACCATGACGAGGCCGGCGACCACCTGCAGCGGGCGAGCGGCGCGGCGCAGCGTCTTCAGCCGGCCGACGAGCTCGCGCATGAACACCGCCGAGAGCACGAAGGGCACGCCCAGCCCGAGGGCGTAGGCCGATAGCAGGCCCACCCCACCTGAAACCGAGTGCTGCGTCGCGCTCGCGGTGAGGATCACGCCCAGCACCGGGCCAATGCACGGCGTCCAGCCGAAGCCGAAGGCCACGCCCAGCAACAGTGCCGAGGCCGGATGGCCGCCTGCCTGGTGCGGGTGGAAGCGCAGGTCGCGGTGAAACCACGACACGTGGCGAAACAGCCCGAGCATGAAGAGGCCGAAGACCATGACGATGGCTCCGCCGACGAGGCCCCCTTCCTCGCGGTGGCGCAGCAGCAGCTGGCCCAGCGCGGTGGCGCTCGCGCCCAGGGCGATGAACACCGCGGAAAAGCCCAGCACGAAGAAAAGGCTCATCCCGCCCGTGCGCAACCGCGAGCGCGCGTCGACATCGGCCTGCGTGCCATGCAGGGAATGTCCGGCCATGTAGGAGACATAGCCGGGCACCAGCGGCAGCACGCAAGGAGAGAGGAAGGAGACGAGGCCGGCGGCGGCGGCACCGGCAAGCCCGACGGTGCTCGCCTCGATCATGTGCTCGGCTCCCCGTTGCCGCCGTCGCAGCTGCCCCGCCCTGTCCGCGCCGCACGTCGCGGCAAGCGACGAGCGAAGCGGACGGCGCCGTCCGGCACCTGTCCTGCCGTGTCGAGTCGTTGAACCTTCGAGCCTCCCATCTGCATTTCTCCTCTACGTTTGTCACGGTTGATTGCGCGCGTCGCGTCCCGCCTCGATCACATCGCGGATCCGCGCGACTTCAGCCGGTGCGTCCCACTCGGCCGGTCCCAGCTGGCGCCAGCGCTCGCGCCCCTCGCGGTCGACCAGCACGGTGGTCGGAATGCCGACGGCACCCAGGGCGCTCGTAACCTCGGACGACGGATCGCGGTAGAGCGCGAGGCGGCGGATGTCGTGCTGGCGGTATGACTCGCGTACGGCCTGGACGTCGCGGTCGATCGACAGGGCGACCACCTCGAAGGCCGGACCGCCCAGTTGCGCCTGCAGGCGATCGAGCGCCGGCATCTCCTTGCGGCACGGCACGCACTAGGTCGCCCACACATTGAGCAGCACGACCCGGCCACGAAACTCGGCGAGCGTATGGGACTCGCCGCTCCCGTCCTGGAAGCGGATCTGCGGTAGCGCAGCCGCCTCGTCCTCCGCGCCTGCGGCGGCAGAGTCGTGCGAGAAGCGCTCGTATGCGTAGCGCCCCGCCACGGTCACGACTGCGTTGGCGCCTAGCACCGCGAGGGCCCGCGCCAGGAGCTTGGTGCTCAGCCGCGCATTCCTCGCCGTCATGGGCAGCCGCTCCGGATGAAGGCGGAGATCTCCTCGGGTGCGGCAAATACCACCTGGGCGCGGTCGCCGCCCATGCCGGCGCCGACGATGACCGGCTCGCCCTTGCGCGGCCCCCGCGCCGATGAGTCGGTCTTGAAGCGCAGGTTGAACTCCCAGAACGGGTAACTGGCGCCGTCGCCAAGGGTGACCCGGTAGGTGTCGCCGCAGCGGGAGATCGCCTTTACCTGCTGGCCGATCTCGACCGCCTTGAGATCCGGCAGGGACGGCGTCTTGGGCGCGGCGACCTTGCCCTCGGACACCGCCCCCAGGTAGGCGATCAGGTCGCCGCGGATGCGCGCGTCGGGCAGGCCGCGGAACGCCATTGCGTTTCCCGGAAGAAAGGCGGCAGGATCGCGCAGCCAGGCGTCCAGCGTCTGTTCGTTCCACACTACCGTCGACTTGCGCAAGGCGTCCGAGTAGCGCCGGAACCCTTCGGCCGTCCCCGCCCGGCGATCGAAGAGCGCGGCAAGGCTGGGGCCGGTGCGATGCTCCCCGGCGACGAGCGAGTGACAGGCAGCGCACGCGCGGAACGCCTGCTCACCGCGCCTCACGTCGCCGGCCGCGTGGGCCGTGGCGGAAATGCTGAATGCGGCGAGCACCGCAAACACAAATCGCTTTTTCATTCGGTTCTCCTCGACTGATACACGCACGCCCCTGCAGGAACCGAGCATGGCCCCAATGACCGGCAGGCGGCACGTCGAACGGCGCGTCGTGCTCATCGCAGCAGCAGCCTCAGATCGTGGGCGACCACCTCCGGCCCGGTGTCACCCCGGAAATACAGCCGCAGCCGCCCCTCGGGATCGAAGGCGAAGATGGCGGCCTGATGGTCCACGGTGTAGAAGCCCGCGGTGTCCGCATCCAGGCGCGCGAAGAAGAGCTTGAAATCCGCCGCCACACGCGAGACCTCGGCCTCGCTGCCGCGCAGGCCGAGGAAGGTCGGGTCGAACGCCGGCACGTAGCGGGCCAGCACGTCGGCGGTGTCGCGCGCCGGATCCAGGGTCACGAACAGGCCCTGGACGCGCTGGCCGTCCTCGCCCAGGCGTTCGCGCGCCCTGGCCATGGTCGCCAAGGTCGTCGGGCAGATGTCGGGACAGTGGGTGTAGCCGAAGAAGAGCAGCACCGCCTTGCCGCGAAAATCCGCCAGCGTGCGCGGCCTTCCGGCGTGATCGGTGAGGCGGAAATCGCGTCCCCAGTCGACGCCGGTGATGTCGGTGGCCTGGAACGCCTCCCCCTTCCTGGCGCACGACGGCAGGGCCAAGGCCAGCCCGAGGAGACCGCCACAGCGGAGAAGGCGACGACGGCGCAGATCAATCATGGCCGCCTCCCGCGCCCCGGCCGCGGGCGACCACGGGCGCCGTCACGCGCACGACGCGGCTGGCGCCTCCGCGCTCGCGCACGGTGAAGCGGATGGCCACCGCGTCGCCAGGCTGCAAGGGCTTCGACAGCCCGACCAGCATCAGGTGAACCGCGCCCGGCGCGAGCCTGACCGCGCGCCCCGCCGGCAGGTCGAGCCCGTCCATGCGCCGCATGCGCATGATCCCGCCGTCCATCGACATCGCGTGGATCTGCACCGAGGCCGCCACGTCGGACTCGGCGGCGACGATGCGCGCCGCGAGCGGGCTTTCGAGCGTCATGTAGGCCGCGGCGACGCCTTGTCCCGGCACCGTGGCCAAAACCCGCGCCTCCCGCACGGCGAGCGCCTCGCCGGCGCTGGCCGACAGCGCAAACACCAGCGCGCCTGCACCGCTCAGGCCCGCCATCCATCCCGCTACTCGCATTGTCTCGTCATCTCCTCACCGCGGCCGCGACGGCCGGCTTAGCCGGGGCATCCATGCGCCGGTTACGGCGAGACCCGCCGCTACCGCGTCAGACCTCGTTCGGGGGAGCGGAAAACGTGCGGCGAGTGCGTGGCGCCACCGCTCGGTTTCCCGCCGGGGAAGCGGTCAGAGGCTGCGGGGTGGGCGCCAGATCCCGGTGGGATCGGAGGAGAGAACGGGAGTATGGCTCGCTGCAGCGAGTTGGCCCGGTACGACAGCGGCTTGCGCTGCGGGCGGCTGCTGCGGGTGATGGAGGCTGCCGGTCTTGCACTGCTGGCCCGGCTTGCAGGGACTACCACTCTGGTCCGGCTGAGAGGCGTCGTCGGCCGCCTTTGCCGCTGCACAACAGTCATGGCCGGCATCGCTCGCCTGCACCACCGGCGCGGCCTGCATGGGGCAGGCCTGCGGCAGACCGAGCGCCGCCCATCCGTACGCGGGGAGCGTGGCGATCAGCAGCAGGGCGATAAGGCGCCGGAAAAAATGCATGGCTGAAGGGCAGATCGATATCGTTGGGCGGTGCCGGGCGGATGCTCCCGCGACGACGGCAAGACGGCCGTGACACCGGCAGTTCCCGGCATATGCGACGCCCGACGGGCGGCGAAGTTCAAACCCGGAGCGCCGGCACCGGGGTGGAGCCGCCAGGCGGCCCCACCCGGGCGATCAGCGGACCGCGGTCACGACGTAGCCGGCCCCCTCCTTGACGAAATCGAACTCGACCTGCCTGCCCACGGCGAGCTTGTCGAGCAACGCCTTGTCCTTGACCTTGAAGCCCATGGTCATCGACGGCCACGCGAGGCTCTCGACCGGCCCGTGGGCCAAGGTGACCATGCCCTTGGCGGCATCGACCTTCTTCACCGTGCCGATGGCGTGATGGGTCAGGCCTTCGGCACCCATCGGCATGTCCTTCATCGGCATGCCCTGGCCGCCGCCCATGTCCATTCCCTGCATGCCCTCCATCTTCTGCTGGGCGAAGGCGCTGCCGGCGCCAAGGGTCAACGCGACGACCAGGGTGACTGCTTTACCGTTCTTCATGTGCGTTTCCTTTCCTTGCTTGCGCTTGAGAAAAATCCACTTCCGCAACGCCGCCGGGCACACCACCCGCCAGCGACTTGCGGCTACGACGTCGGATTCGGCGCCGCCTCCCCGCCGCGCGCCCAGGCCGGCCGCCGGCGGCCGGGCCGACGCATCAGGAGATAGGCGGCCGGGATCACGAACATGGACAACAGCGGCGCGGTGATCATGCCGCCCACCATCGGGGCGGCGATGCGCTGCATGACCTCGCTGCCGGTGCCCTCGCCCCACATGATCGGGAACAGGCCGGCGAGGATGACCGCCACCGTCATCGCCTTGGGTCGCACGCGCAGCACCGCCCCTTCGCGGATCGCGTCGAGGAGGTCGGCCTCGCTGGTCCTGTCCTCGTATAGGCGCTCGAACCACGCCTGCTTGAGGTAGAGCAGCATGATCACGCCGAACTCGGCGGCCACCCCGGCGAGCGCGATGAAGCCCACGACCCCGGCCACCGAGAGGTTGTAGTCGAGGAGATAGAGCAGCCAGACGCCGCCCACGAGCGCGAAGGGGAGCGTGGCCATGATCAGCAGCGCTTCGCCGAAGTGCTTGAAGGTGAGATAGAGCAGCACGAAGATGATCAGCAGCGTGAAGGGCACCACGAGCTTCAGCTTGGCGGTGGCCCGCTCCAGGAATTCGAACTGCCCGGACCACGACACCGAGTAGCCCGGCGGCAGCGCGACGCGCTCGGCCACGGTTTGCTGCATGTCGCGCACTGCCGACCCGAGGTCGCGGCCGCGGATATCCACGTAGACGTAGCCGGCCAGCCGCGCGTTTTCGCTCCTCAGCATCGGCGGACCATCGTCGATACGAATCTCGGCCACGTCCGAGAGCACGAGCTGTTGGCCGCGCGGGCTGACGACGGGCAGCGTGCGCAGCCGCGCGAGCGAATCGCGGATCTCGCGCGGGTAACGGACGTTGATGGGGAAGCGCTGCAGCCCCTCGACGGTCTCGCCGATGTTCATGCCGCCCACCGCCGAGCTCACCACCGACTGCACGTCGGCGATGTTGAGCCCGTAGCGGGCCGCGGCCTCGCGCCGGATGTCCACGTTTACGTAGCGCCCTCCCGTCAGACGCTCGGCGAAGGCGCTGGTCACGCCGGGCACCTTCTTCAGGGCGCCCTCGATCTCGCCGGTCAGGCGGTCGATGACGGCCAGATCCGGCCCCAGCACCTTCACCCCCACCGGGCTCTTGATGCCGGTGGCGAGCATGTCGAGGCGATTGCGGATGGGCGGCACCCAAATGTTGGTGAGGCCGGGCACGCGCACGGTCCTGTCGAGCTCATCGACCAGCTTGTCCGGAGTCATGCCCGGCCGCCACTCGTCGCGCGGCTTGAATTGGATCGTGCTTTCGAACATCACCAGCGGCGCCGGGTCGGTGGCGGTCGCCGCACGGCCCGCCTTGCCATAGACGCTCTTCACCTCGGGCACGCTCTTGATCAGGCGGTCGGTCTGCTGCAGGAGCTCGGCGGCCTTGCCCGCGGACAGGCCCGGCAAGGCCGTGGGCATGTAGAGCAGATCGCCCTCGTCGAGCGGCGGCATGAACTCGCTGCCGATGTGCCGCAAGGGCCACAGGCTCACCACCAACAGCACCACCGCAAGCGTCAGCGTCGTCTTGGGAAAGCGCAGCACCACGTCGAGCAGCGGGCGGTAGGCCGCGACCAGCCAGCGGTTGAGGGGGTTCGCCTGCTCGTCCGGGATCCGCCCGCGGATGAGGTAGCCCATCAGCACCGGGATCAGCGTTACCGCCAGCCCCGCCGCGGCCGCCATGGCGTAGGTCTTGGTGAAGGCGAGCGGCGAGAACAGGCGTCCTTCCTGGGCCTCCAGCGTGAACACCGGGATGAAGGAGAGCGTGATGATCAGCAGCGAGAAAAACAGTGCCGGGCCGACCTCGGCGGCAGCGTCGCCGATCACCTGCCAGCGCGCATCGCCCCGGAGCTTCTCGCCGGGATGTTCATGAGTCCACGCTTCCAGGTGCTTGTGGGCGTTCTCGATCATCACCACCGCCGCGTCCACCATGGCGCCGACAGCGATGGCGATGCCGCCCAGCGACATGATGTTGGCGTTCACCCCCAGCCGCTGCATGACGATAAAGGCCACGAGGATGCCCAGCGGCAGCGAGACGATGGCGACGAATGCCGAGCGCAGGTGAAACAGGAACACGGCGCACACCAGCGCGACGACGATGAATTCCTCGACGAGCTTGCGGGTGAGGTTGTCGATCGCGCGCTCGATGAGGCCGGAGCGGTCGTACACGGAGACGATCTCCACCCCCTCCGGCAGGCTCCGCTGCAGCTCGGCGAGTCTGTCCTTGACCGCCTGAATGGTGGTGAGCGCGTTCTTGCCCGAACGCATCACGATCACGCCGCCCACCGCTTCGCCCACCCCGTCGAACTCGCCGATGCCGCGCCGCATCTCCGGGCCGAGCTGCACGTGGGCGACGTCGGCGAGCCGCACCGACACGCCGGCGTCGGTGGTCATCAGGGGAATGGCGCGAAAGTCGTCCAGGGTCTGCAGATAGCCCGAGGCACGCACCATGTATTCGGCCTCGCCCAGCTCCAGCACCGAGCCGCCCGTCTCCTGGTTGCCCCGGCGGATGGCCTCCACCACCCGCGCATGGGGGATGCGGTAGGCGGCGAGCTTGTCCGGGTCGAGCACGACCTGGTATTGGCGCACCATGCCGCCGACGGTGGCCACTTCGGCCACGTCCGGCACCGTCTTCAGCTCGAACTTGAGGAACCAGTCCTGAAGTGCCCGCAGCTGCGAGATGTCGAGCCTGCCCGACTTGTCGACCACGGCGTATTGGTAGATCCAGCCCACGCCGGTCGCATCCGGCCCGATCGTAGACGTCGCCCCGGGCGGCAGGCGCGCCTGTACCTGGTTGAGGTACTCCAGCACGCGCGTGCGCGCCCAGTAGAGGTCGGTGTCGTCCTCGAACAGCACGTAGACGTAGCTGTCGCCGAAGAAGGAGTAGCCGCGCACGACCTTGGCGCCGGGCACCGACAACATGGTCGTGGTGAGCGGATAGGTGACCTGGTTCTCGACCAGTTGCGGCGCCTGGCCGGGGTAGGTGGTGCGGATGATGACCTGCACGTCCGACAGGTCGGGCAAGGCATCGAGCGGGGTGCGAGCGAGCGCGATCAGACCCCAGGCGGTGACGATGACGGCCGCCAGCAGCACCAGGAAGCGGTTGGCGATGGACCAGCGGATGAGCTTGGCGATCATTGCGCGCCCCCCGCTGCCGCACCGGGTGCCGCGGGCTGAACGGCGACGACGAGCGGCGCGTCTTCCTCCTGCATGCGGAACTCGATGTCGACCGCCTGACCCGGCGCCAGTCCGACCCGGCCGACTCCAGGGGCCAGTTTGAAATCCATAGTCATCGCCGGCCATTGCAGACTCTCGATGGGGGGATGGCTCAAGGTCAGCACGTCCCCGTCGATCGCCTCGATCACCGCGCCGGTGCGATGGGTAGCGGCGGCAATCCCTTCGGTCTCCTCGCCCACCTGTGCGCCAAGCCGCGCCTCGATGCCCGCGAGGCTTGCCTCGGAATCGATGAGGAACTGGCCCGACAGCACGACGCGCTCACCGGCCTGCAAGCCCTGCCGGATCTCGGTCTGCCCGTTCGCTTCGAGCCCGGTGACGACCTCGACCGGGCGGAACGCCCCGCCCTCCTCGCCCACCATCACCAGGCTGCGCGTGCCGGTCCGGATGATCGCCTCGCTCGGCACGAGCAGGGTCTTGCCGGCCGCCTGGGCCGCGAACGCCATCCGCACAAACATGCCCGGCACCAGTTGCCCTTGCGGGTTCGCGAGCTCCATGCGCGCCTTGAGCGTCCGGGTCTGCGCGCTCAGCTGGGGCAACAGCGCCTGCACGCGGCCTTCGAAGCTCGCCTCCGGCAACGCCGGGGTCACCGCCACGACGCGCACCCCGGGTCGCAGGAGCGCGGCCTGGCTCTCGGGCACCTCGGCGTCGGCCCACACCGTCGCCAGTCCGTTGATGCGTGCGAGCGTCATGCCGGGCATCACCGTCATCCCTTCGCGCGCCGCGAGCTCGGTTACCGCACCGGAGATGGGCGCGCGGATAGTGAGGCGCGCCTGCACCCGGCCGGTCGACTCGACCAGCCGGATCTGCGCCTCGTCCATGCCGGCCTGGCGCATGCGGGCGCGGGCGGCATCCACCAGCGCCTCCATGTCGGCGCCTCGCATCCGGCGCACCGACAAAAAATCCTCTTGCTCGGCCACCCAGTCGGGCACGTAGAGCTCGACCAGCGGCTGACCGCGGGCAACGCGGTCGAGCGTGGCGCGCACGTGCAACTTCTCGACGTAGCCCATGGCGCGGGCCTGGACGACGGCCTGGTCACGCTCGTTCCAGGCGATCGCGCCCACCGTAGACACCGCCGGCGCGAGCTTGCCCTCGGTGACCTGCACGGTGCGCAGGCCGATGTTCTGCTGGATGCGCGGGCTGATGGTGATCGTGCCGGCGTCGCCACCCTCGGCGCCTGCATAGGCCGGCACCAGCATCATGTCCATGAAGGGCGACTTGCCCGGCGCCTCGAACTTTTTGCCCGGCACCATCGGGTCGTGGTAATGGAGAATCCTGCGCCCGGTCACCGGGTCGACCATTCCGGCCTCGAGGCCCGCCTCGATGTGGCGGCGGGTGGCGGCTTCGCCTTCGGGGATGCCCCAGGTCGAAGGATCGACCGGGGCCGCTGCCGGCGCCGGGTCGGGCGAGGCGGCAGCGGCCGGCGCCGCCGCGGACATATTCATCCCGCGTACCATCCCCAAGTGGTAGAGCGTGACGCCTCCAGCGCCTAGTACTCCGGCGGCCACCACGCCAATCAGAAGGTTCTTGGATTTCATCATCGGGACTCCGGAATGTTCATGACTGCCGACTGGGGCGCGACCGCGGCGCCTTCGGCCTGACCTTGGGCGGGAATCAGGTATTCGAGCTCGGCCCAGAGGCTGGCCGTTTCCATTTCGATGCGCAGGCGCTCCAGCCGCGTGTCGATCTCCATCCGGCGCGCCTCGAGCACCCCCGCCAGCTCGCCGCGGCCGCCGCGATACGCGGTGAGTGCCGCACGGGTGCGCTCGGCGGCGAGCGGGATCAGCGTCTTGTCGTAATCGTCGAGCCGCGTAAGGTTGGCTCGCCAGGTGGTGAGCCAGCGCTCGGTGTCGGCGAGATGCGCGCGCGTCATCTCCTCGCGCTCGGCGCGTGCCTGCTCGGCCTTGGCCAGCCGGGCGGCGAGCTCGCGGTCCTGGCGGTTCTTCTGGTCCCACTGCAGCGGCACGCTCACGGCGAGCGAGACCATGTCGGAGAAGGCCTCCCCGCGATGGCTGTACATGAGCGAAGCGCTCCAGTCCGCGCGCTTGTTTTGGCGAGCGACCTCGGCCTCGGCCCGTGCCACGGCCTCCCTGGATGCCATCAGGGCGATGTCGGGGTGATGGGCGATGCGGTGCGCCAGGTGGTTAGCCGCCGATGCTTGGGAAATCGGCGGTGCATCACCCAAGGGCGCGGTGGCGAGCTCGCCCACCCAGCGCGCAAGCTGAGTGGTGGCATTTGCCTCGCGCGCCTGTGCCACGCGGATCTTGTCCTCGATGCGGGCCACGGCCGAACGCGCCATGAAGACGTCCGCCTGCGGACCGCGGCCGGCGCGATAGGCGGCTTCGGCCGCCTCGATCTGCAAGGCCACCTCATCGCGCTGGCGCGTCAGCAGCACGACCATCCGATGCTGGTAGTAGCGATCGAACCAGGTGCGCGCCGTGGCGCGCCGCAAGCGAGCGAGTTGCATCGCGCGTCCGGCTTGCGCCACGTCGGCTTCGCGTTCGAAGCGCGCCGCGCGGGCACGGCGCTTGTCTTCGCGAACGAAGGTCTGGGTCACGCCCACCGACTGCATGGTCATGAAGTCGTCGGTCAGGCTGAAGCGAGCCGGCCCGTCCACGGGCACGTTGTCGACAGACAGGCGCAGCATCGGATCGGGCAGGCGCTCGGCGGCGACGGCCTGCTCCCGCGCCGCCTCGGCGGCCGCGTCCTGTGCAGCCAGGGCGTGAGAGCGCGCTTGGGCCGCCTGCAGCGCGGCCTGCAGGGTGAGGGGCTGAGTGGAAGTCGTGATCTGCGCCACCGCCCAGCCGGAGAGCCCGACGGCGAGTAGCGCGGCGCCAAGGGCGCGCATGGCGCCCAAGCCGGGCGCGGACGTGTTCTTGCGGGGCGCGCGGGCACGCGCCCCTCCAATAGGAAGTGGCATAGGCTGATTCCTGGCAGGTCAGGCGCGGCCGCAATGCGGTGCGCGCGAAGCGTCGGCCAGGGCCGCAGGCGTCAATACGCGGTCCTGGACGACAACCGGGAGAATGGAATCAGCAGGAACGAGGAGGTCGCCAAAACCCAGTGGGGTCGCGCGACAGGACGGCGGACTCGGCGGCCGAATCCACAGAGGCAGCTGCAACGAACAATCGCGCGGCGCGCGGGAACGCCGGCTGGAAGAGACTCCCGACCTTGCACTCCTGCCCGGGCTTGCACGGGTGGTGCTTGTCCGGCTGGCCGTGGTCACTGGCGGCCGGGTCGCAGCAGTCGTGTCCGGTGTCGACCATGCCCGACGTTGACATACCCTGCATCGGGCAAGCTTCTGGCAGTCCGAGCGCCGCCCAAGCGTACGCGGGAAGCGTCACTATCAGGAGCAGCGCGATCAGTCGCCGGAAGGACCGCATTGATTCGAGAACAAGGGGAAATGGCTGCGATTCTACACGCCACGCAGGCAGTTGGCTAAATTGGTGTATCCCCGGCGAATCTTGAGCGACTCGACACGCGACCGGCAAGTCCGATCAAACGGCGCCAACAAGCAAGACGAATGCGTTGCCGGGAGACCGAGCGTCTCGCGAACTGGGGCATGGCAACGCTCGCTGGAGGCGCATCGTGGGTGCTCCAAGAGTCCCACAAGAGAGCGCTCATGCTCCCTCCGGCGTCGTCGCATCGATTCGGTCGGATTGGTGGCGCCTGGGCCGACAACAATGAGCGCGTCGGTGGTGCCGATTGTGGCCCGTATAGCCCACGAGGCTCGTGCCACGCGCACTGTTTCTTCATCGGTGGCAATCCGCGGCGAAAGTCGGCAGCTACTCGGTGCCAATGATGCGGATCATCGAACCCGTGCGCGCGTCGAAGATGCCCACGTCGATCACAATGCCGGGCCGCCGCGCGTCATAGACCGCCACTTGGACCTCCTGGGATCGAGGCCCGGGAGAGATCAGCCAGCCTCCCGGCTCGACGCGGTCGCGCGCTTCACCGCACTCGAACGGCGGCGGTTGATGCCCTGCCGGTCTGTCCGGATACCAGATACGGCACTCACCCGGAGGCGGCAGGTGGCCGTCCGGAATGCGTGTGTAGCCGTGCTGGTGGAAGTAAGAGGAATTCCCCGCGTGACGCTTGCGCTCCTCGTATCGTTGCTTCCCCTTGCCAGACTCGTCCCTTCCTTCGTCGGCGAAGGCTCCGCCGCCGAGCGCCATCAACCCGGCAAGTGCCACCGTCAAGATGAGTCCCCCCGGGCGCTTACGAATGGCCAGAAGCCCCCTCCCCTGCGCCGGTCGCTACTCGTGTGGCAACAGCATGGTCGTCACGCTGCGATCCGACTCGGTGATGGAACTCTGTCTCCAGATGCCAGAATTGATGCGAAAGGGGCTCGCGATCTTACGAGAAAACCGGTCCGCCGGACGATGTCCGCCGCATAGTCGCAGACGTCGTCCACGTGCTACCAAGACGATGCCTGTCAGCTTGAGATCGGGTAGGACGCAGTCCTGATGCAGCAGGGTGTTTCGGCATGACGACCGGGGTTGCCGATCGAACATGACAAAGCCACCCCGAAACCTACGCCGCCTGTGTTCGTGGCCCAGACTTCTTCTCGCTGCTCGCCGCGGCTCGAGTGCTCCTCCTCAACGCTGTCCCGACGGGAACTTCACGGTAAACCAGGGGCGACCCTGCGCCAGAGCTCGTCCCCGACATCTGGAGTCGGGATCGCCTTGGATCCCCGCTCAGGTCAGCACTGTAACCTGCAGGCCTGCGACGCGCCGGAACGCCGTGTCGCCGGTCAGAAACACATGCTCGGCGCCAAGTTGAAGACAGCTCGCGGCCTGCAGCGCATCCGGCGTCCGAAGCCCGTGCCGAACGCGGATCGCTGCGGCCAATTCCACCACATCCTTGCTCAGCTCGACCCATCTGAGGTCCGGCTGAGCAAAGAAGGCATCGTAAACCGCAAGCGTCGCGGCGTCGTTGGCCTTCATCGGCCCCACCCGACACTCGAGCCAACTCAAGCGGCTCATCGCGGCGCCGAGCCGAGGATGAGGCTTGGTCATCGCCGCAAGCTCGTCTCGCACGCGACTGCCGAACGGCTCCCTGCCCTCGATCAGATAAATCAGGGCGCTGGCATCGAAGAAGGCGATCACCAGGTACGCTCGGACTCGAGCTCGGCGTCGATGTCTTCCTTGCTCCGAGTGCCGGTCACCGGTTGCGCCAGCAACCACTGAACGGCGCTCATCCCCGGGGCCCGCGCCACGCTGCCCTGAGCGAGACGTTGATACTCGTCCTCGCTGAGCACCACGGCGGCCGGTCTGTTGCGCTTGATGATGTGCACCGGGCCCCGCCGCAAGCCCTCTTCGATCGCGGCCATGCCGCGGCGTTTGATTTCAGCGGCGGTGATCGTGTTGGCCATGTGAATCTCCCGGACCATCGTCTAAGGTACTGGTGATGAATGGTACCGATATAAGTACCATTCAACAACGGTCGAGCAGGTGCATGGGTGGGCCTATACTTCTTCCTTCCCCCCGATGCCCGACGCGAGACGCTCATGAGCATCCTCACGTATACCGGACTCGACACGACCCGCGTCCGCGCTGCCTAGGCCAAGGTCTGCGCCGCCATTGCCACGGGAGACTACCGAGCCGCCCAGGTGACCGGCGCTACACCCTTGAATCCGGCTCTTTCGGCACGGCCGGGCCCGGGGCCAATACCGCGAGATCACCCGGCGTTCGCCTTCGTCTGGCCGGCGTTCTTCGGGAACGTCGGCACGGGAAGGCCTTGATACTAAGTCATTGCGAATCGAGCAAGTCGCTCACCAGCCCGCGGACGGCCCGCCTCTCGGCCTCCGGCGAGAACAGGGCCCCGCGGGTCAGGGCTTGGCGTCTCAGCGTTTCGAGCAACCCTGCCGGACTGGACTGACTGGCCCGGCACGCGATCAGGAGCTCGGTCAGCGCGGCGGCGTCGTTCCAGTCGAAGTAGCCCGCATAGTCCCCGCCCAGCATCCCCACATTGCCGTCGATGCGCGATGCGAGCACGGGCGTGCCGCTGGTCAGAGCCTCCATGACAACGTGAGCGCCGCCTTCAATCCGGCTGCAGTGCACGAGCAGGTGAGCGCGCTGGATGCGATCACGTGTTTCGGTGTGCGCCAGTTCGCCCAGCCACCGGTAGTTGGGGCACTGTGCCTGGGTCTCCATCGCCTGCAGGCCGAATGCAGGGTCGAGCACGCCCCCGATGTGGTCGATCAGGATGTCCGTGCGGCCAACCAGCAAACGCGCCGCAGCGAACAGGGTCTCGGGCGATTTCTCCGTGCGCAGATGGCCGACCATCACCGCGCGCAGGTGTTGCCCGGTCTTCGCGAGCGGAGGCCGCGACGATGTCGACTGGAAGATCACGCGCGCCTTGGCCCGATGCGCCTGGGGGAGCGCCTTCGTTCCCAGGTCCTGCAGCACGACGATTTCCTGCGCCAGCGCGAGCGAGCGCTGCGCATCCGCGTCGGTCCGGATATCGCGATAGAGGTCGGTTCCCGTGAGGACCAATCCGAGGCCGGCACTTCCCCGGGCGGCATGCCACGCGCCGATCGCGGCCGCCGAACGGCGGGCATGGAGGGCAATCAGGGCGTCGTCCCCGGAAGATCGCGCATCGGGCCATGCGGCCGCCAGCCGGACCCGACAGGTTCCGGCAAGAAAGCCCGCCCAGCGCTCGGCCGTTCGCCAGTTGCCGTTATTGGCATCGCGCATGGCCGGGGTGACAATCACGACTTGCGCTGTCATGGGGGCTCCCTGTTGTGGCGATCGATTATTCCACCGCCCGTCGTGCCCGGGAAGGCGATGCCGCCCTGCTCGCGATCGAGCTGCAGGCTGCACGCAGACGCACCCTGGCCCTGCTCGACGCCTATGCCGCCAGACTCGGTCCGCGGCTCGCGGTTCCCTACTCGGCCGAACTGAATCCCCCTCGCTGGGAGGCCGGCCACGTCGCCTGGTTCTGGGATTTCTGGATTGCCCGCAATCGGCAGCGCGACCTCGGCTGCGCCTGCGATCCCGAACATGTGCGACCCGAGGGGCGGTTGCCAGGCGCCGATGCCCTCTACGACTCGAGCAAAGTCGCCCACGCGACGCGCTGGGCGCTGCCCTTGCCCGACGTGGAGGCCACCCGCGACTACCTCGCCGCGAGCCTCGACGAGACGCTGGCGCTGCTGGCCCGCGCAGCACGCGAGAACGAAAACCTGTACTTCTACCGGCTCGCGTTGTTCCACGAGGATATGCACGCCGAGGCCGCAACGTACATGGCGCAGGCGCTATGCATCCCGCTTCCGCCGCAGCTGCGCCCATGGGTACGGCCGCTGCCGCCGGCAGCCGAACTGCAGGTTCCGGCCACTGCCTGGCGGCTCGGCTACCACGGGGACGGTTTCGCCTTCGACAACGAGCTCGCCGCCCACGATGTCGCGCTGGCGGCCTTCACCATCGATAGCGTTCCGGTCAGCTGGCGGCGCTTCCTGCCGGCGGTCGATGCGGGAGCGGCGCCCCTGCCCCGCTACCTGCGCAAGGCCGCCGGCGGGTGGGAAACTCGGCGCTTCGGCACCTGGGAAGCGCTGGATCTCGACGCCGCCGCGGTGCATGTGACGTGGCACGAGGCGGTATCCTGGTGCCGCTGGGCCGGTCGCCGGCTGCCGACCGAGGCAGAGTGGGAATGTGCCGCGCTGAGCACGCCCGGCTTCATCTGGGGCGACGTCTGGGAATGGACGGCGAGTCGCTTCGCGCCCTGGCCGGGCTTCGTCGCTCACCCCTACCGCGACTATTCGCGCGTCGCGTTCGAAGAACACCGCTATGTGCTCAAGGGGGCGAGCCGCGCCACCGACCCGCGCATGATGCATCCGAAGTACCGCAACTTCTTCACCCCGGATCGAGCCGACATCCACGCAGGCTTTCGCAGCTGTGCGGCTTGAAATCGCATCGAGCGCCTACCGGCCCCGACGGCTGTCGCCTATCGAGCCACTACATCTCGAACGCCTTCACGAACCTAGATTGCCGCACGGTACGAACATCCTCGCTCAGCCATCAAGGATTTCGATCGCCATAAGCGCTACGATGCACGACGCCGGGTGATCGGTAGCGCGCTCCGGCAGTGTGTCCGATCGCTGCCGACCGACCGCTTCATAACATCGTACGGACTCATGAGCCTTTCCCACCTCGGTACGCGGGGCTCTCTCTCCCGCCGGATCTATGCGGCCTTTCTCCTGGCCGCGGTGATACCGACTGCCCTGGCCGGCGCCCTGGGCGTCTATTTCTCGCTGCAGACGCTCAAGAACGAGACCCTGCGCAACCTGGACCACGAAGTCACCGTCCGCGCTCAGGGGATCGGGCGCTTCTTCGATCAGCTCTCGTCCGAATTGCTGTACCTCGCCCACGCGCGCGGCCTGATGGATCTCGTGGCCGCCAGGGAAACGGGCGAAGCATGGTTGCAGCAGAGAACCACCGAGCGGCTCGAGCGCGACTATGCGGCCCTTGCCAGCCTTTACCCCCATATCTATCAGATCCGCCTTCTCGGCGCCGATGGCCACGAGTGGGTCCGCGTGGACCGCAAGGCGGACGGCGTTCGCGTGGTGCCTCAGGACCAGCTGCAGTACAAGGGCGACCGCTACTATTTCAGCGAGGCGATGGCGGTCGATCCCGGTCGGATCTACGTCTCGCCGCTAGACCTGAACGTCGAGTTCGGGGAGGTCGAAAAACCGGAACGCCCGGTCATCCGCGTGGCCACGCCGGTCGCCGGCCCCGCCGGCGAGCGCGCCGGCCTGCTGGTCATCAACCTGCACGCGGAGGTCGTGCTCGACCAGATCCAGCAAATGGCCGATGCGCGCCGCGGCAACGCCTATCTCCTGGATAGCAGAGGGCATTACGTTGCCCGCTCGGCGGGCGAGGAGGCCGACGTCTTTTCGATGGAGCCGGTCGAGGAGTTGGCAAAGATTCTTCCGCCGAGTATCGCGGGCGGACTCACGCAGGCCGGCGGCTCTGCCCAGGCGGGAGGCGGCTGGATCGCGGCGCATGCGCCAATCGTTTACGCCGGCGACGTGCTGGCGGAGAACTCCCGCGCGAATTGGCACATTGCACTGGCTTTTCCGGAGCGCGAACTGTTCCTGGCGGTGTTCAATCTATACCTCCTGTACGGGGTGTTGTTCGCCGCGCTGGTCGTGACCGCCATCGGCGGATACGCCCTTTCCCGCCGCCTGCTTGGCCCGCTCGAAGCCTTGTCGCACGAGACGGATGCGATCGCGGGCGGCGATTTCAGCGGCCGGGTTTCCGTGTCGGGCAGCGACGAAATTGCGGCCCTCGGGGACAAGTTCAATGCGATGGCGCAGCGGCTGCAGGAATCGTCGAGGGCCATCACCGCGCATCGCGACAGGCTCGAGGAAGAAGTTCGCGCCCGCACGAGCGAGCTCGAGCACCAGCGCGCTTCGCTCGAGGCGGTGATCGAGCACACGGCGGATGGGATCCTCGCCATCGACGGAGATGGGCGTATCCGCGTCCTCAACCCGGCAGCGGTGCGCATTCTCGGTGCCGCGAGCGATGCACTCGGCTGCAGCATCGAGGATTTCTGGCCGCAATGGCCGCAGATCGCCTCAGATGCGCGTGCTCGTCCGCTGCGCTGCGACGTAGAGCTTCCGAGCCGGATCCTTTCCCTCGCGATTACCCCGACCACAGCCGGCTACATCGTCGTTGCCCGCGACGTAAGCCGTGAGCGCGAAATACAGGACGAGCGGCGCGAGCTAGACCATCAGATGTTCCAGTTGGAAAAGCTCACGACGCTCGGCGAGCTCGCCATGGGGCTTGCGCACGAGATCGGCAATCCGCTCGCCGGCATGAAGGCGGTGGCGCAGGCGATGCAGTACGAGGAGAACATCCCGCCGGGTCTCGTGGAGGCGCTCAAGCGGCTCGAATCCGAGGTCGACCGTCTGTCGGCCTTCCTGCGAAGCTTCCACGGCTTCGCGGCCCCGGCGCCGCTTCTGCCCGAGCCTTGCGACCTCGGACGGATTCTCGACGACGTGCTTTTCTGGACCCGCAAGGATGCCAAGAGTCGCGCCGTGCGTTTCGAGATGGACGGCCTGGCCACCCTGCCCCCGCTGCGCGCCGACGCGAACCACCTGAAGCAGGTCTTCCTGAATCTGCTCATGAACGCGGTGCACGCCATGCCCGAGGGTGGAACCGTCTCTGTGACTGCGACCACGGAGGCCGGCTCGGCGCGCATCGAGGTGCGCGACACCGGCACCGGGATCGACCCTTCGGTGCTCAAGCACATCTTCGAGCCCTTCTTCACCACTCGCCGCGAAGGCAGCGGCCTGGGTCTTGCCATCGTGAAAAAGATCGTCACGCAGCACGGGGCCAGCATCGACGCATCGAGCAACTCGGGGCACGGGACATGCTTTACCCTCGTCTGGCCGCTTGCCGGAGACCGCCATGCCTGACCCGATCCTCATCGTTGAAGACGACAACACCATCCGGGTGACAGTCGGCAATTTCCTGGCGCGTCAGGGGTTCGACGTGGAGGCGGCCGAGGACGGCGAGCAGGCGTTCGCGCTCCTGAAGGCGCGCAGCTTCAGCCTGATGCTCCTCGACCTGAACCTGCCGGACATGAACGGCCTGGACATCCTCGCCAAGCTCCAGGAGTCGGAGGACCGGCCGCTGGTCATCATCATGACCGCCTACCCCGAGGTGCGCACCGCCGTCGCGGCCCTGAAGGCCGGCGCCTACGACTACATCAACAAGCCTTTCGATCTGGAGGACCTGCGCGAGCTCATCCGCCGCGCCGTCGATACGCAGCGCATGCGGCGCGAGCTCGCATGGCGCCGAGCACAGTCGGACACTAGCACGGTCGAAGGCATGATCGGCTCGAGTGCGCCGTTCCGCGAGATGCTCGAGATGACCACCCGGATCGCCTCCGCGGGCAAAGTCCCGGTGTTGATCCGTGGCGAATCCGGCACCGGCAAGGAGCAGGTGGCGCAGACGATCCACTGCCGCTCGCCTCGAGCGGACGGCCCCTGGGTGACGCTCAACTGCTCGGCCCTGCCCGAGGGCTTGCTCGAGTCCGAGCTCTTCGGTCACGAGCGGGGCGCCTTCACCGACGCGAAGCAGATGAAGCGCGGCCTGCTCGAGCTCGCCGACGGCGGCACGCTCTTTCTCGACGAGATCGGCGACCTGTCGCTGACCCTGCAGCCCAAGCTCCTGCGGGTGCTCGAGACCCAGTCGTTCCGTCGCCTCGGTGGCAGCAAGGAGATCCACGTCGACGTGCGCTTCGTCTCGGCCACACACCGCGACCTACCGGCGATGGTGCAGTCCGCACGCTTCCGCGAAGACCTGTTCTACCGCCTGAACGTCGGGGCCATCGAACTGCCCGCCCTGCGCGAGCGTCACGAGGACATCCTGCCGCTCGCCCGCCATTTCCTCGCCAAGACCTCCACTGCGATCGGCATCGAGTCGCCCGGCTTCGAGCCCGCGGCCGAGCCGCTTCTGCTCGCCTATCGCTGGCCCGGCAACGTGCGCGAGCTGCGCAACGTGGTCGAGCGCGCGGCGATCCTGGCACGCGGCGAGCTCATCGGCACACAGCATCTCCCGAAGGAGATCGCCGGCCATGCTCCCGCCGCCGCGAGCCCGGTTGCATCGTCCGATCCGCAGTTCGCGCCGGTCGTCCGTCCCCTGGCCGAGATCGAAGTCGAGTACATCCGCCACGCACTGGCGCTGTGCAATGGCAACAAGACCCAGGCCGCCGAACTCCTCGGCATCACCCGGCTGACCCTGCGCAACAAGCTGCGCGACTCGGGCGAGCCCATCGACGCCTGAGCGGTCAGGAATCAACCGATCAAAAACTGACCGGTCGGTTGATTTCTAACCGCCCCTTTCCAGCCACTTTCCGGTATCCATCCATACGGTCAATGACTTAGCGGTCTGGCACGGACGCTGCGTAACCCTCCTCGTGGTGGGGCTGTTCCCACCGATCTCCATCTCCAGGGGGGACCATGAAAAACCAGCATCGCAAGCGTATCCCGCAGGCATTTTGCGCAATCGGGCTCGCGACGGCGGTCACGCTCGCAGCCGGTGTGCAACCGGCCGTTGCCGAAAGCTCCGCGCCCGATCTTGCCCCGATGCCCGATGTGAAGCCGGGCAATGCGGCCATGATCGAGCTCGGCAAGCACTTCTTCTTCGACCGCCGCCTTTCGGGCGACTGGGGCGTGTCCTGCGCCACCTGCCACGACCCGGCCAAGGGTTGGAGCGACGGTCAGGCGCTGTCGACGGGTTATCCGTCGATGGAGTACTTCCGCAACGCGCCGACCGTGCTCAACGCCAGGCACCGCCAGCGCTTCCTGTGGGACGGGCGCCTGGACGGCACCGATGCCGGCACCCTCGTGCGCGACATGATCACCGAGACGCACACCATGAACATGGATGGCCGCCTGATGCAGGAGCGGCTGAAACAGGTGCCCGAGTACGACGCGCTGTGGAAGAAGTGGCGCAACGACGACATCAACGGCATGCGCGTCTTCAACGTGATCGGCGAATTCATCCGCAGCCTCGAAACCACCAACGCGCCCTTCGACAAGTTTGCCAAGGGCGACGCCAACGCCATCAGCGCCGAAGCCCAGGCAGGCTACGCGCTCTTCAAGGGCAAGGCCGGCTGTGTGGCCTGCCACAACGGCCCGATCGGCTCGGACGGCAAGCTCCATAGGACCGGCGTGCCGGAAAACCCCGAAGTGCTGGCGAACCCGGTGCGCACCATCACCATGCTGCGGCATTACGCCACGAGCGGCATGCCGAACTACATGAACGCGCGCACCGACGTCGGCGCCTACGCCATCACCAAGAATCCGGCCGACACGGGCAAGTTCCAGACTGCGCAGCTTCGCGACCTGAAGTACACCGCGCCCTACATGCACAACGGCGTGCTCGCGACGCTCGACGAGGTGGTGGCCTTCTACAACAAGGGCGGCGGCGAGGGATCGGTGCTGAAGCCCCTGAACCTCTCTGACAAGGAGCAAAAGGCGCTCGTGGCCTTCCTGCTCACGCTCTCCGGCGACCCGGTCATCGTCAAGGACCCGGGGCAGCCCGAGATGCAGGTCCGCACTTTCGGCAAGAACTGAGGGAAGCACCATGAAAACCAGCACTACGCTCAAGCTCTCGGCGATCGCCGCGTCCTTCGCGGTGGCGCTCACGGCGACGGCCGCGACCGGGCAGACCTTCCCGCCGCTCGCCCCCCTACCGCCCGTTCCCATCCCCAAGGACAATCCCCAGACACCCGAGAAGGTCGCGCTCGGCAAGCAACTCTTCTGGGACGCGCGGCTTTCCGGCGACGGCTCCATGCCCTGCGTCTCCTGCCACCTGCCCGCGCTCGGCTGGGGCGACAACAACGCCATCTCGCGCGGCTATCCCGGCACGCAGCACTGGCGCAACTCGCAGACCGTGCTCAACTCGGCCTACTACAACAAGCTCTTCTGGGAGGGCAGCGTCACCAGCCTCGAGTCGCAGGCCGTGTCGGCGGCCGAGGGCGGCGTGGCCGGCAACGGCGATCCGTCGGTGATGGAGATGCGCCTGCGCTTCGTCCCCGAGTACGTCGAATCCTTCAGGAAGGTGTTCGGGTCGGAGTGGCCGCGCATGAACGACGCCTACCGCGCGATCGCCGCCTACCAGCGCACGGTCGTCTCCGACGGATCGAAGGTCCCCTTCGACCGCTACATGAACGGTGACAAGAAGTCGCTCGACGCATCGCAGAGGCGCGGCATGGCACTCTTCAACGGCAAGGCCGGCTGCATCCAGTGCCACAACGGCCCGCTCGCCTCGGACGAGAAGTACCACGACATCGGTCTCCCCGATTTCCCGGGCTTCAAGGACAACCCGCTCTACCAGGTGACCCACCGCTGGCAGCACTACCAGAAAGGGGTGAGCGAGGCGCGCTACCGCGATGCGGATCGCGACTACGGGCTGTACTACGTGACGAAGAACCCGAAGGACATCGGCAAGTTCCGCACGCCTTCGCTGCGCGAGGTGAAGTACACCGCGCCCTACATGCACAACGGCGTCTTCACGACCTTGCAGGAAGTGGTCGACTTCTACGACCGCGGCGGCGAGGCGGGCAGCAACAAGAGCCCGCTCGTCAAGCCGCTCGGGCTCTCCGCCCAGGAGAAGAAGGACCTGGTCGCCTTCATCGAGGCGCTGTCGATGACCGAGCCCCTGATCCACGACGATCCCAAGCTGCCGGGCGCCTACCAGCCGCTGCCCGCGCCGGTGAAATGAGGAGCCGAGCATGAGCCAGAAAACAATCCAGATCCAGTCGGCCCCCGAGCACGGGCGCGACCAAGACCATCACCACGAGGGCGGGCGCGCCTGCATGAGCCGGCGCAGCTTCCTGCTCTCGGGCGGTGCCTTCCTCGCCCTGGTCGGCCTGGGCGGCGTACCCGGCTTCGCCGAGGCCGCCCAACTCCTGAAGACGAGCTACCCGCGCCAGAAGATCGGCAGCCTCTCGGCCCTGAAGACCGGCGAGCCGATCGACTTCAACTACCCGTATGCCGACGTGCGCAACATCCTCGTGAAGCTCGGGACGGAGGCCGGGGGCGGCATCGGCCCGCACAAGGACATCGTCGCCTTCAACCAGCAATGCACCCACATGGGCGGCCCGCTCGACGGCACCTACAAGCCCGAGCACCAGGTGCTCGGCCCCTGCCCGCTGCACCTGACGACCTTCGATCTGACGCGTCACGGCATGGTCGCCGCCGGCCACGCCACCGAGAGCCTGCCGCAGATCATGCTCGAGGTGCAGGGGGATGACATCTATGCCGTCGGCGTGATGGGGCTGGTCTATGGCTACAGCGCCATGACCACCGCGCGCGGCGCCTGAAGGAGAAAGACATGAGCAAGCAAGACAGCTACAAGGCCCCCGACTTCGTGCCCCTGCCGCCGAAGGATGCGGACGTGCTTACCACCGCCTGCGATTACTGCACCATCGCCTGCGGCTACAAGGTCTATCGCTGGCCGGTGGGCCAGGAAGGCGGCGCCAAGGCCGGGCAGAACGCGCTCGGCGCCGATTTCCCGCACCAGATGATGATGAGCTCGTGGGTAAGCCCGGCGATGCACAACGTCGTCACGCACAAGGGCAAGCCGCACCATGTCGTCGTCATGCCTGACAAGGACGCGACCGTGGTGAACGTGGGGGGCAACCACTCGATCCGCGGCGGAACGCTGGCCGAGAAGTGCTACAACCCCTCCAACCGCACCCGCGAGCGCCTGCAGCACCCGATGCTGCGGGTGGGCGGCCAGCTCACCCCGGTGAGCTGGGATCTGGCCACCGAGGTGATGGCCGACATCTCCAAGTACATCCTCGCCAAGTACGGCGAGCACGCCTGGGCGGTGAAGTCCCACTCGTACCAGTACTTCGAGAACGTCTTTGCGATCACCAAGCTCGCGATGACGAGCATCGGCACACCGGCCTTCGCCTGGCACGACAAGTGTTCCGCCACCAACGACGCCACGGGCCTGGACGACGCGGGCATCGACTCCTTCGCCTCGAGCTACGAGGACTGGGCCAGCTGTGACGTAGCCTTCCTCTCCGGCGTCGATCCCTACGAGACGAAGACGACACTCTTCACGTCGCACATGATGCCGGGCGACAAGAAATTCATCTTCGTCACCCCGCACAAGACGACCGGCGTGGCCTGGTCGGTCAAGGAAGGCCGTGGCCTGTGGCTGCCGGTGATCCCCGGCACCGACACCGTGCTGCACATGGCGCTCGCACGCATCATCATCGAGAACAACTGGCAGGACCAGGAGTTCATCGACAAGTGGGTCGCCAAGCCCTGGGAAGTGGACTCCGGCTACGGCCGCGGCACCCGCAACACCGGGTGGCAGTGGCGCACCACCTGGGGCACGTGGCAGAGCGACTGGGAGGACTACAGGAAATTCATCCTCTCGCAGGAAGAGTCGAAGCTGGACGTGGCGGCCAGGATCACCGGCCTCGATCCGGATGACATCCGCACCGCCGCCGAATGGATCGCCAAGCGCAAGCCCGATGGCAGCATGCCGAAGACCTCGTTCATGTGCGAGAAGGGCAACTACTGGTCCAACAACTACATGAACACGACGTCCTTCGCGTCGCTGGGCCTCATCTGCGGCTCGGGCAACCGCCCGGGTCGGATGATCTCGCGCGGCGGTGGCCACCAGCGCGGCGGGCTTTCGGCCGGCGGCGGCTCGGGCTGGCTCTCGCCCGAGAAGCATCCGGGACGGCGCAAGAAGAGCTTCAACCTCGACCTGTGGCTGCAGCAAGGCAACATGCGCTTCGCCTGGGTCATCGGCACTACCTGGGTGGCGGCCATGATGGGCTCGGACGCGCTTGCGCAGAAAATGCGCGAACTGACGGCCGACAACCCGCACCAGATCACGAGTCTGGACCGCGCCGCAATTTTTGAGACGCTCAAAAAGCGTGTCGACTCCGGCGGCATGGTGATGGCCAACTCCGACCTCTACCCGGTCGTGCCCATCGGCACCGAGTTCGCCGACATCGTGTTCCCGGTCGCATCCTGGGGCGAGGACAACTTCACCCGCTGCAACTCCGAGCGCCGTCTGCGCCTGTACAGCAAGTTCTACGACGCGCCGGGCGAGGCCAAGCCGGACTGGTGGATCGTGCAAAAATTCGCGCAGAAGATGGGCTTCGACAAGGACGGCAGCTACGCGTGGAAGGACTCGAACGACGTCTTCGAGGAAGCGGCGCGTTTTTCGCGCGGTGGCGTGCTGAACTATCACCCGCTCGCGATGCAGGCGAAGAACAAGGGGGTGAAGGCGCAGGAGCTTCTGCGCGGCTACGGCACTACCGGCATCCAGACCCCGATCCGCGTGCGCGATGGCAAGCTCGTCGGCACCCAGCGGCTGCACGACCCCAACAACGACTGGGGCGAGATCGAGGACGCCACCGTGCAGACCAAGGTGATGTACGCCTTCAACACCCACAGCGGCAAGGCGATCCTGCTGAAGTCCCCGTGGAAGTACGCCGGCTGGATCCAGTTCTACGAGGCGATCAGGCCGCGCGCGGAAAAGGGCGAGCTGTGGGTGACCAACGGGCGGGTCAACGAGGTGTGGCAGTCCGGCTTCGACGACCTGCGCAAGCCCTACCTCTCGCAGCGCTGGCCCGATTCCTTCATCTTCATCCATCCGGATGACGCGAAGGCGAAAGGCATCGAGTCGGGCGACCTGATCGAGGTGGTAAACGACACGGTCTACATCCAGACCGGCCAGCCGCAGGGCGTGCTCGATGCCGACCTGACCTTCGACCAGCTGATGAAGGATGGTCACATCAAGACCACGGTGGGCAAGTTCCAGGCGGTGGCCGTGGTCTCCGACGAGATGCGCCCGGGGGTGTGCCAGGCGAACTTCAACTTTCCCTCCTCGCCGGCCAATGCGGTGGTCTCCGCGGTGCCCGATCCGATGACCAACAACTACCGCTACAAGCTCGGGCGCGGCGTGCTGACCAAGGTCGGCGAGTCGCCGTTCAAGCGCGACCTCACGCGGATGAGCTTCAAGCCGCGCAACATCGTTTGACCTGTCGGTAGCGGCGCACATCGCGCCGCTGCCATTTACCTGGAGTCCTATATGAAGCTGATCACCGGCGCGGCCCTGCTGGCCGCGGTTTCCCTCCCGCTGCACGCCTCGGACGCGGCCGTCATGGATCTGGCGAAGAAGAGCAACTGCCTCGCCTGCCACGCGATCGACAAGAAGCTGGTGGGTCCGTCGTGGCAGGACATCGGCAAGAAGTACGCCGGCGTCGCGGGCGCCGAGGAGCAACTCGCCACCGCGGTCAAGAAAGGCGGCAAAGGCAACTGGGGGGCGATCCCGATGCCGCCCAACGCCACGATCAAGGACGAGGATGCGCGCACCCTCGTCAAATACATCCTGACGCTCCGCTGATCAGGAGCGTCTCACGTTTCCCCTCCCCGTTGTGGCGCGGCGAAAGCCGCGCACTTTTTCTTGAGCAGCGCGCCCGCACCGCTGCGCTTCACCGACAACGAACAAGCGTACCGGGAACGTTCCTGACGCGGTCCCTCGGCAACAATTTCGTCCTCCTCGCGGCGGTCATGTTCGCAGAATGGGCGGCCACGGCAAGCCAGGCCGCCGACCCGCCCATCGAGGGGGTTAGTCGCAATACCCCGCTCATCCTTACACGCCGCGGAAAAGATAAAGCTGAAACACGAAAAATGCGGAACGGTCTGACGAGAAAGGGGAAGGACCGAAAAGGAGGACCGTTCATGGCTACACACGCATATGATCGCTACTTGATTCACGCAGGCACCGACTGGCGGGCCGCGGCGTGGGCCGGCCTGATCGCCGGCGTCGTATTCCTCGTTGTGGAAATGTTGATGGTCGCCCTGTTCCAGGGGCAAAGCCCGTGGGGTCCGCCGCGCATGATGGCGGCCATGGCTATGGGCAGAGACGTGTTGCCCCCGCCGGCCGACTTCGATTTCGGGATCGTGATGGTGGCGATGCTGATCCACTTCCCGCTGGCGCTGGTCTACGGCCTGGTGATCGGCTGGATCGTGCATCGCCTGCGAACGGGTCTCGCCTCGGTGGCGGGCATCGTGATCGGCTTTGCCATCTACCTCATCAACTTCTACCCGATCGCAGCGGCGGCGTTTCCCTGGTTCGCCGAGGCACGCGGCTGGGTGAGCGCGGTGGCGCACATGATCTTCGGTCTGGCGGCAGCGGGCGCCTATGTAGCGCTGCGTAGGCCGGAGTAGCACCTCGCCTCGGGCAACAAGCTCCGGTCCGTCGCGGAAATGGGAGGAACCGCGCCGGACCGGGGTTGCCCCGGCACCCCTACAGCATGTACTTCACGTCGGAAGAGGCAGTCGGGTACGCGAAGATCGTGCTCTTCAGTTGGTCGGCGCCGAGGCCGTGACGTATCGCCAGCGCGAAGAGGTTGATCACCTCCTCCGCATGCGGCCCGACGAGGTGAGCCCCCACGATTCGGTCGGACGCCTCATCCACCAGTACTTTGAAACCGTAGATCGGTTCCGCGGCCTGGCGCGCGGTGAACCAATCCGGGCCTTGCCGACAATGGCTCCGAACGGTGAGGCCGCGGTGCCGAGCCTGCGCTTCGCTCAGGCCCACGGCCGCGATGGGCGGAATCGTGAAAGCGACGCTGGGGACGCCGGCATAGTCGGGCTTGCGGTGGTTGCCCTCGAGCAGGTTCGCCGCGACGACCTCGCCGTCATGGCTCGCGACGGGCGTCAGAGGTGGTCCCGCCCGGGCGGCATCGCCGGCGGCGTACACTGCCGGATTGGAGACGCTTTGCAGGTAATCGTTGAGCTCGAGCCGGCCATCCCGGTATGCCACGCCCGCTTTGCCGAGATCCAGCGCATGGAGTGCCGGTGCACGCCCCGCGGCATGGACCACCGTGTCCGCCTCGAACCGGAGAGCGGTTTCCCCGCTGCGGGCATGCACGCGAAAGCCCTTCCCGGTCCGCTCGATCGCCTCGACCTGCGTGCCGGTCTGCACCACGATGCCAAGGTCGCCAAACCGTGCTGTCAGCCAGTCCACCAGGTCCGGATCGAAGTGCTTGAGCATACGCTCGCCGCGCTGAAGGATGGTGACCTGTGCGCCCGCCCGCGCGGCGATGTGCGAGAACTCCGCCGCGATGTAGCCGCCCCCGACAAGCACAAGGCTCGGCGGCAGCGTTTCCAGCTCGAGGAACGCCTCGCTGGTCAGCAGATGCTCCTCGCCCGGAATGCCGAGTCCGACCGGCTCTGCCCCGGCCGCGATCAGGATGCGCTCGGCCTCCAGCGTGTCGCCGTCCTCCAGGGCGATAGTGTTGCATCCGGTGAACCGCGCGCACCCGTCGTAGGCGTCGATGCCCTGCTCAGCGTAGCGCCGCCGCCTGGTCTCCGGGACAGGCCGTGTGAAGCCGCGCTTGAAGGCCATCAGACCGGGCCAGTCGATCCGGGTCTCGCCCGCGATGCCGCGGCCCTGCATACGCCGGGCATGATCGGCCGCACTCGAGGCGCCGACCAGTACCTTCTTGGGATCGCAGCCACGCAGTGAGCAGGTGCCACCGAAGGGCCGAAAGTCTAAGACCGCGACGCTCCAGCCGGCCGCGCGCACACGCATCGCGGCCACGGTCGCCGCTGTCCCGGTCCCGACGACCACGAGTCTGTATCGCTTCGCCATATTTCTCTCCATTCTGCTCGCCCACGGCATCCGGGGTGGCCGCGAGGCCCCGCTTCGTGCGACCTGCGCCGTGGCGATGCGCCGCTGGGGCCGGAGTGTCGGCTCAGCCCCCTTCGCGAAAGGCCGGGTAAAGGGTCATGCCGCCGTCGACGAACATGGTCGTTCCGACTACGTAATCGGAGTCGTCCGACGCCAGCCACACCGCGACCTTGGCGACGTCTTCGGGCTCGCCGATGCGACCGTAGGGAATCAGCTCGAGAAGCCGCTTCCTCCCAGCCTCGGACTCCCACGCCTCGCGATTGATTGCCGTCTTGATCGCACCCGGCGCGATGGCGTTGACCCGTATCTTTTCCGACGCCAGCTCCTGTGCCATGGTCTCCATGAGCAGCTTGAGCCCGCCCTTGGCACTGGCGTAGTTGGAATGCCCGGCCCACGGGATCGCCTGATGCACGGAACTGGTGAAGACGATCTTTCCCAGCGCGCGCGAGCGCGCGGTGTCGAGCCCTTGTCGGCGGAAGCAGCGCACCGCCTCCTGCGCGCACAGGAATTGACCGGTGAGATTGACGTCGATGACTTGGCGCCAATCTTCGAGCGTGAGATCGGTGAAGGCGGCGTCGCGCTGGATGCCGGCGTTCGCGACGACGATGTCGATTCCGCCCAGTTCCTGCTGGACGGCGTCGAACAGGCGCCGGCAGCCCTCCGGCTTCGACACGTCGGCATGAACGGGCACGCCGCGCCCGCCCTTCTCCCGGATTTCGCGGACGATCCGCTCGGCATCGTCCCTCCCGCTACGGTAATTGACCAGAACCGACGCGCCGGCGTCGGCGAAGGCGCGCGCGATCGCCTCACCGATGCCCGAGCTGGCACCGGTGACGAGCGCGCGTTGACCTCTCAGCGATCGATCGGACATGGTGCCGCTCCTTACCCTTCTCCCCGATGGTTTCCCCCCGGCGGCCGGAGATCACCCGTTTCGGAGCAATCCTCGCTCCCGTCCGGTCAGCCGGCGCAGCAGGAAAGCCGGCGGACGTCCTTGTCGAAGGTCTGTGCCGCGAGCTTCAGCCCCTCCACCATGGTCAGGTAGGGAAAGAGCTGGTCGGCCAGTTCCCTCACCGTCATGCGCGCGCTGATCGCTAGCGCCGCACTCTGGATCAGCTCGCCCGCATCGGCGGCGACCACCTGGACACCGAGCAGGCGCCCGCTGCCGGCCTCGGCGACTAGCTTGATGAAGCCGCGGGTATCGAAGTTCACCAGGGCCCGCGGTACGTACTCGAGCGCGAGGCTGCGACTGTCGGTCTCGATGCCCCGATGCTGCGCCTCGGCCTCGCTCAGGCCCACCGTCGCCGCCTGCGGGTCGGTGAAAACGACCGCTGGCATCGCCGTCAGGTCAAGCACCACGTTGCCACCCGTCATGTTGATCGCGGCGCGTGTGCCGGCCGCCGCCGCCACATGGACGAACTGGGGCTGGTCGGTGCAGTCGCCGGCAGCAAAGATGTGCGGCGTGCTGGTGCGCATGGCGCGGTCGATGACAACGGCCCCATGGGGCGTGACCTCGACGCCCGCTGCTTCGAGATTCAGGGCGCGGGTGTTCGGCGCGCGGCCCGTGGCGATGAGAAGGCGGTCGGCGCGCAGCTCGCCGCGATTGGTGGCCAGCGCGAATGCCCCGTCCGCATGAGCGATCCGGCTGGCCTGGGTGTACTCCAGCACCTCGATGCCCTCGGCCCGTAAGGCGGCCGTGACGGCCTCGCCGATGGCCGGATCCTCCCGAAGGAGCAGCGTGCTGCGCGCCAGGATCGTGACCCGGCTGCCCAGCCGGGCGAAAGCTTGCGCCAACTCGACTGCCACCACGGACGACCCGACGACGGCCAGCCGTTCGGGGAACGTGGTGCTTTCCAGCGCCTCGGTGGATGTCCAGTAGGGCGTGCCCTCCAGGCCGGAAATCGGCGGGATGGCGGGGCTTGCGCCCGTGGCGATCAGGCAGCGGTCGAAGCGCAGCTCGCGCGTGCCGCCGTCGGAGAGAGCCACGGTGAGCGTGTGCGCGTCCGCGAAGCGGGCATCACCGCGCAGCACCGCGATGGCCGGCGTGCTCGCCAGGATGCCTTCGTACTTGGCGCGGCGCAGCGCCTCGACGCGACCTTGCTGCCGGGCCAACAGCCGCTCTCGCAGCACCGCGGGCGCCGCGGCGGACAGACCATCATCGAACGGGCTCTCCCGGCGCAGGTGCGCGATGTGGGCGGCGCGGATCATGATCTTGGACGGCACGCAGCCGACATTGACGCAGGTACCGCCGAGAGTACCGCGCTCGACGAGGGTCACGCGCGCCCCACGCTCCACGGCCTTCAACGCTGCGGCCATCGCCGCGCCGCCGCTGCCGATCACCGCCACGTGCAGCGCCTGCTCGACGTGCCCGGCGCTCGATGCGCGACTCGAGCCCGCGACGTCCGGATCGTTCACGCGCTCTTCCTCGATGTCGACGGTGCCCGATGCACAGCAGAACTGGGACTGGCGGCGCCGGCGCCACGCATGGACGGTGATGCCGCAGAATAGCGCTAGGGCGGGCGGCAGCACGAAGTCGAGAGAGCCGACCCAGGCCGCCGCGCCGATCCCTGCTCCGCCGATGCCGATTCCAAGCAGGCCGGTGGCCATGTCCACGTGATCAGTCTCTTACGGTGGCCGGATAGCCGGCATTCTCTGAAGCCTTGGCCAGGGCGGAGGCGCTCGTGCGGGTGTCGTCGAAAGCGACGACGGCCTCCCGTTTCTCGAAGCTGACATCGGCCCGTTGTACGCCCGCCACCTTGGTGAGCGCCATTTTCACGGTGATCGGGCAGGCGGCGCACGTCATGCCGGGCACGGACAGGGTGACGGTCTTCGTGGCCGCCCAGCCGGGGACGCTCAGGGTGGCGCCAAGCGCAACAACGGTGGCAAGTCTCTTCATGACGATCGCCTTCAGTAGAACAGTGGCAGGACGTAGGGAAACGCGAGGGCAACCAGGACCAGGGCGGCCACGATCCAGAAGATCGCCTTGTAGGCCGTCCGCACCTGGGGCACGGCGCATACGTCGCCCGGCCCGCAAGCTTGCACCGTACGGAAGATGCGGCGCCATGCGAGGAACAGGGCGACGAGCGCCGCACCGATGAAGAGCGGCCGGTACGGTTCCAGGACCGTCACATTGCCGATCCAGGCGCCCGAGAAACCGAGCGCGACCAGCACGAGGGGGCCCAGGCAGCAGGTCGATGCGAGGATGGCTGCGAGCCCCCCTGCGGCCAGCGCGCCACGACCGTCCTTGGCTTGCGGCATCGGCGTCTTCCTTCCCTGTCGGAACTCGATGCGCTAACGTTACTTCCGTAGTCGACTACGGAGTCAAGCGCCATGGACGACGAATCCGGCCTCACCATCGGCGCCCTCGCCACGGCAACCGGCGTCCACGTCGAAACCATTCGCTTCTATCAGCACAAGGGTCTGCTGCCCATTCCGCAGCGCCCGCCCGGCGGCATCCGCCGCTACGGCAGCCGCGACGTGGCGCGCCTGCAGTTCGTGAAGTCGGCGCAGCGGCTCGGATTCAACCTGGACGAGATCGGGCAGCTCCTGCGGCTAGACGACGGCGCCCATTGCAGCGAGGCGGCGGAACTGGCCGCCCTGCGTCTGGCCGATGTGCGCGCGCGCCTGACCGACCTCCAGCGGATGGAGGCGGCCTTGTCGAGGCTCGTCGCCGCATGCGAGGCGCAGCGGGGCAACGTGTCCTGCCCGCTGATCGCCGCCCTGCACGCCTAGTCGCGCCGCGTTCGCGTCGCCCTCCCGCCCCTCCCAGAGGTGAGCGCCGCGATGGCCACACCGATCGTCGCCAGCGCGGCGAAGGTGCGCCACTTGGGCGGCAAGGGCCGATAGAGGTCCGCCAGCCACGCGACGGCGGCCATCGGCGGTGCGGAGCGCCACAGGTCGCGCTGCGCCCGCGGGCCGGACTCGCGTGTCATCTCGCGCATCTTGCCCAGGCCCATGGCCATCGGCCCGACGCGGCGCACGCTCTCCTGGCGCTTCGGCAACTCGCCGCGCGCGACGCTATGCAGCGCCTGGGCCAGACTCGTTTCGTCGCCGGCCCAGAGGCCCCGGTACACGATGAACCCGTTGCGATCGGCGAGCCAGACGGCGTTGGGCTTTTCGTCGAGCGCGCGGTGCAACCGTCCGTCGGGCTCGTCGACGGCGATCGGCCATGGCAACTGGTCGCGCGCCTTGAGGGCCCGGGCGTGCTCGATCTTTTCCTCCATGCTGCGTGGCTGTTCGCGACGCTCGCCTGGATGCGCCTCGCGCACGTGCACCATCACGAAGTCGATGTCCGACCTGAACTCCTCGTAGAGCTCCTTTAGCAAGGGGTCGGAACTCGCCGTCATGGGGCACGAATACGAGCCGGTGACGAGCAGCACCGGCCGCTTGCCCACCAGGTCGGCGCTGCGCACGTGTTCGCCGTCGACCGAAGGCAGGTCGAACTCCGGGAGGCGGTCCCCCGGCCGGGGAGCATCCTCGCCGAAGGCCATGTCTTCCATGAGCACTTTCGGGGTGACGTGATCGTAAAGGTATTCGGTGGCGGCTTTCATGCATGAACTCCTGTCGAAGGTCGATCGCCGACGACCTCCAGCACCGCCTGGATCGCGTCGGCGACCGCTTGGGGATGGTCCTCGGGCGTGAAGTGTTTTCCGCTCGGAATGCGGTGCAACGGAGCCGCGAGGTCGCGCGCGAAGCGCTCGCCGTACTCGACCTTCTGGAAGCGGTCGGCAGCACCCCAGACGATCCGCGCCGGGACGCGCAGCCGCTTCAGGTCGTCGGCAACCGCTAGCGTGTCCTCCACGCGGAGCGCATCGATCTGCCGCACCAGCGCCGCCGGACCGTCCTCGCCCGCATAGTGGGGCCAGTGCCTGCGCATCGCCTCGGCGGCTGCAGCCAGGGTCTCGTGCCCGCGTACGAAGAGCACCGACAGCATCGGCTTGAGCGCCGCCGGCGGAAGGCGGCGGATCACGTCGCCTGCCGCACGCATCGCCTTCACGCTCGGGATGGGCCACGAGTCGTAGCCGATGGCGTTGGTGAGCACCAGCCCTGCGCAGAGCTCCGGCCGGCGCACCGCGAGGATCTGAGCCACGCCCCCGCCCAGATCGTGTCCGGCCAGCACAGCCCGCGAGATACCCAGCGAGTCCAGAAACGCCGCGAGATAGTCGGCCTGTTTCGCCACCGAGATGTCACGGTCCCGCCCACGGGCGTGGGAGCCGCCGTAGCCGACCATCTCCCAGGCAAGGCAGCGTGCGCCGCCCAGCCGCGGCAGCACGCGGCGCCACAAGGACGGCGAGGTCGGAATGCCGTGAACGAGCACGACGGGAAAGCCCTCGCCCTCCTCCACCCACGCCATCCGTATGCCGCCCACGTCGGTCCAACGGGTCGCCATGCTCCGCTCCTAGCGATCGCGCAGCGCGCGCAAGACCCAGACCGCCTCGGGGAGCACCAGTCCCAGTGTCCCGAAGTGCGTGAGCGCATCGACCCCGCAATAGGGACACCAAGCCTTGTCGACCTTGGGCATCTGGTAGAAGAGATACTTCGCTGCCACCGCCGCCTGCGGTGCAGCCAGCGCCGCGGCGAGCAGGGGTAGCCACGGCCTGTGCCGCGTCCGGTCGGGGGGACCGGCCGCGGCGACCGCCAGATTGACCGCGTGGGCGAGCAGCGCGATGGGGCCGTCGGGCATGCCGTAGCCGAAGGCCTCCTCCGAGGCATTTACCCTGTCGGAGTGAAAGTGCGGGCGCCGGGTCGGTGGATCCGGAAGATGCCGGACGCGCCCGATCTGGTAGAGCGTGACGATGGCCATGCTGGCGATGCCGGCCAGCGACACGACTACCGTGGCGCGCCGCAGGCGCATGGCGTCGCCCTGGTCGTGCTGCACTCGCTGCTGCAGCACGCGGGGCGGCATGTCGCCGCTCAAGGTCTCGCGCAGCAGGGATTTTCCGTTCGCCATGTTTTCCTCCTTCTCTTCATCCAGTGATCCGGTGGATCAACTTGGCCGCCTCGCCGGGCATCATCCGCAAGCGGCCCGAGAGGGTAGCCTTGCCCGTCTCGGTGACGGCGCGCAGATACTCGGCGTGGCTGAACAGGAGCGGCGAATTGCCGAGAAACGCACCGCTGCGAGGATCCACCTCCTCGGGAAACAGCCCGAGCTCGCCCACTGCCCGCTCGGCCCTTTCGAGAATCGCCTCGGCCCGCCCGGGACGGCCCGCCTTCGCCCAGGTGCTCGCCAGCCAGAAAGTGCAGGGCAGGAACGCGCCCTCGTATTCGACGACGTCATGAATCGGACCGGGTCCGGACGGATCGTCGTCGAAACGGTAGATCCAGCCGTCGACGCCCAGCCGTTCCTCGATCCGCTCAGCCGTGGCGAGGACTCTCGAATCATCCGCGGGCAGCATCCCCATCACGGGGATCAACAGCACCGAGGCGTCGAGGCTATCGACGCCGTAGCACTGTCGGAAGGCCCTCAGAGGCGCGCTCCACCCATGCTCGAGTACGTCGTTGCGGATCTGCTCGGCGCAGTCCTGCCAGCCTTCTCCGGGGAGCGACCCGGTCTTTCCGGCGATCCTGATGGCGCGATCGAGCACGACCCAGCTCATCACGACGCTGCTGGTATAGATTGCCGGTTCCGTCAGTTCCCAGATGCCGTGACCCGGCTCGCGCCAGTGCTCGACCACGTGCGCGGCGAGGCGGCAGATCATCCTCCAGTACTCGGGGCGCCACGCCCCGCCCTGCTCCAGGTAGATCAGTGCGCACTCGGCGAAGTAGCCCAGGCTGTCGATCTGGTTCTGTTCCGCCGCTTGGTTTCCGAAGACGACCGGCGTGGATGCGCGATAGCCGGTCAGGTCGTGGCGCGGGCGTTGGGCCACGTCGGTTCCGCCGTCGATCCGATAGAGCACCTGCAGTGGCATGTGGGGACCCGGCGGAAGGTTCGCGAGCCAGTCCATGTACGCCCTGGCCGTAGCCGTGTCGCCGAGCATCGACAGCACCGCGAGGGCGAGCGATGCGTCGCGGATCCAGGCGTAGCGATAGTCGTAATTCCGCCCGCCGCCGATCCGCTCGGGGAGCGACGTGGTCGGCGCGGCCACCACGGCCCCCGACGGTCCGAAGCTAAGGAGATGGAAGGTCAGCGCCGAACGTCGCACGAAGGAACGCCGTGGTCCGGTGTAGCGGATGTCGGCGAGCCAGGCTTTCCAGTAGCGCTCGGTGGCGGCGACGGCCGCCGCGGCTTCGTCCGGCGTCAAGGCGCCCGGGTCGAGCCCGGCACCCAGCACGAACCAGACCTCGTCCCCTTCGCCGAGCCGTGCGACGGCAACGACGCCGTCGGGCCCGCACTCGATGGGCCCGCTGGACCAGACGCCGATTCGCTGGGATCCGGCGAACGCCACTGCGCCGCCTTGCACCGGCTCCCACGGCCCCGCGGGATCGTAGTCCCAACGGATCTGCAGGGCCATCCGGGCTTCCGCGCTGCCGCGCACACAGCGCAGGCGTCGGACGACGACGCGCCGTTCGTCGTGCCTCGCATCGCGCTCGCCGTCCGGCCACACCATCACGTCGGCGAGCTCGAGCGTCCCCGCGTCGAGCTGCCATGTCGTGACGAGGGTCGCCGTATCGTCCAGGTAACGCTGTCGCCCCAGTCCGCCTGTCGTGGGCGCGATGCGCCAGAAACCGCCGCGCCGCTCGTCGAGCAGGGCGCCCAGGAGCGGCACTCCGTCGTAGTCCGGCAGGCACAACCACGGGATCGTCCCGTCGGCCGCGACCATCGCCGCGGTGCGGCGATCGCCGATCACACCGTGGCGTTCGATGGGAAGCTGCCGGAAACCACCCTCCATGGTGCCCATCCTCGTCCGCGTGTCGAGGCCCGGTCCGTGGCTCCTCGGTCGCACAAGGAAGCCGGCGGCCGACCCATTTCTCCCCAAGCCGCCTTCTCGCGCTCGACACAGGGAGACGAGCAATGCGCAGGCCCGAGCGGACGAGCACCCGCGGCACGAGCGATCGGTCCCGGCCCGAAGAGAGGGCTGCAATCGCTACAGGTCAATGTCCGCCGTCGAGCGCAACCACTCCGCACCCTTGTGAGCGGCTCGGCGCACTGGCCGCAAGCGTCGTCGACGAGAATTCCGACATCCTGGCCGCCTTCCCGTTTCGCATCCGACGCATGGAGCGACAGCCCCCTCACATCGGGATGCGGTCGCTGGCAGCTAGCGCGCTTGCAGGGGCGTCGTTCCGGTGTCGCCCGGCGCAAACGCGTAGAACAGGTTCGGCTCGCTGACGAGATAGAGCCTGCCCCGGTCGTCGAGCGCAAGGCCCTCGGCCTGGATCACGGGAGCGCCCAGTCCGGCGAAGGTGCGTGTCAGCGGATGCATCGCAATGCGTCGTCCGCGATCGTTGAGCTCGACGATCGCACGGGATTCGTGACTCAGCAGCATCAGCCGGTTCTCGGCTTCGTGAAAGGCTGCCGACGACAGATCGGCCAGGATGCGTCGCCCGGGAATCCAGTCCGTGCGATCGATGATCTCCAGGTCGAACTTCCCCTCGAGGCTCGCCTTCAAACCCCGGACCTCATAGAGCCCGAGCGGGGTATGTTCCTTGACCACGTAGAGGCGATCGTGTCGGCCATCGTATCCGAGGCCCTCGAAGCCCCGGTTGTCACGCCCCGGGATCGGCAGCTTCAACGCCCCCTTGGCGTCACGCGACAGTCGGCGGGGCTGGTCCGGCACGCCAATGACGACGAGGGCGTTGTGATGCTCCTCCGCCACGACCAGCATGCCGTCGCCGAGATAGGCCACGCCTTCCACGTCCTTGAAACCATCGAGCGGATAGCGCGCCATCACTTCGCCGTCGAGGCCGAGCGCAATCAGCTCCTCCGGGTTGTTCACGACGGCCCACAGATGCCCGCGCTCTCCATCGTAGGCAAGACCGGACAGGTTGTCGGCGATCTGGGCGATCGGCTTGGCATCCACGAGGACGCGATAGCCGGCGAGGACGCTCTCGCCGGTCTCGCCTGCACCTCGGGATGCGGGGCGCAGCGATCCCGAGGCGGACCACCAGCCGAGTCCGACGGCAAGCACGATGGCCGCGGCCAAGAGGTAGCGAAAAAGAGGAAGACGGCGTGCACGCATGTAAGACGCTCTCGAACGACGGGCAGTCACAGGGCAGACCGGAGCGCCCGTCCGTTCGACGTGCGGCAAGGGAACTGCCCCCTACGGCCGATGCCCTGATCGTGAAATCAGTCCAACCCGCCCCGTCTGTGCCAGACGGCCCTCACGCGGACAGGGAAACGTCGATACCCGATCCCGATCGGGGATCACGAGTCACCTCGGTCGCACGCCTGAGCCAAAGGGAACAGCGCAGGAATATCGCGGGACGCAGGCACCGCGGCCCGGTCGAGGGGTTGCGCGGTGTCGATGTGAGGTTGGCACTTACATCGGCGTGATCCGCTGGTCCTTCAAGACGTCTTCGTGGTCGGCAGTTTAGCCGCTTTCGCCCAGCATTGACGACCGGTCTCGACGTTTGGGAAGGGTTGCTGTCGCCTTGCGGGGCGCGCCCGGGGCTGGGCTGAGCCAGCGGCTCACTTCCCCTCGTACAGGGCCGTGTCGGGGTGAAACGCGAGCCAGGCGAACCAGAAGGCGATAAGGCTCGGCAGTTCGCGCCCTTCGGCGTCGTAGACACGCCCGGTACGGGCTTCTGGATCGAACTCGATCCTGATCGATTGGCCGCCCATCCGGTCCTCAACCACCGGGCGGCCGCTGCGCGCGAGCGTCGAGAACGGATAGGCCTTGTGCTCACCCGCCAGGGACACACCGATGACCTGCTCCTTGGGGTGCAGGCGCCGGTCCTGGACGTTTACCGGGAACATCAGCTGCGCACTCTCCCGGTAGCCCGCGTAGGGATCGCGGGCGTAGTCGCGGCGATGGCCGGTGCCGGGCGACAGGACCTCGCTGTCCGGGTGGCGTGACCGCCACTCGGCCCAGGTGGTGTGCGAAGTCGGCAGAAACTGAAGATGCTGCCCCTTCATCGGCCCGCTTACCGCCCGGGCCATGATCTGCGACCAGAGCGACTCGGTCTGCCGGTCATAGAGCAGCACGTCGCTGTTGTAGAGCAGGCCCGAGACGCCGAACACGAACTCGCGTCCGTCCACTCGCGCCGCAAAGGCCATGCCGGTGCCGCACAGGGGGCAGAAGGTGACGGTGACGGCATCGTCGCCGAAGCGATCGTTGACCACCCCGTGCCAGTTGAGGATCGCGATCGGGTAGGCGCACGCGATGCCGCCGCGTTCGACGCCGAGCACCCGGTCCTGCGGCTTCAGGTGACGCGCCTCGGCAGCCGGCACGAAAACGGGGCGGTCGATCGCCGGTATGACGTCGCGCGGCGGCCCGCCCGGATGAATGTCGCCGGGCGGAACGATCGTGTCGTCGAGTCGGAATCCGTTGAGCTCGAGCGCCCACACCGATGGATACGCCGACAGCACTACGAGCCAAGCTACCCAACATCCCGCCGTTCAGCTGCGCGCAGCCACCCAGGAGACGATGCCTCGTGGGCGCGGATCGTCGGCGACGGGGTCGCCCCGGTCGCGTCAGCACGCAATCGATCATTCAACATGAGCCGAGAACGACGGGGACTTTCGGACAGCGCCGTTGTAAGGACGGTCGGTGCACGCCGACGAATTACCGGAGGGACACAGAGGTGCCCTCACCGAAACCGAAAAGGAGAACAGCCATGAAAACCACCACCAAGTCCGCCGCCGTCGCGCTCGTGCTGGCGCTCGCAACCACCGTGTCGATCCCGGCCCGCGCGGCCGATTGTCCTCCCGACCATACGGCGGCGACGCCCGAGCCACAAGGCGGCGGCGAGCAGCGGGCCATGCCGTGGGGTGCCGAGACGCAGGCAGAGCGCGACGCCTGGTTCGAGCTCTACGGTGCGTGAGCATCAGTCCCGCTCCGACTCGCCGGGCCGCCGTCCGTGCTCTTCAAGGCGCGGCGGCGGCCCGGCGAACGAAGCGGCGAGTTGCCGGCCGCGCCCCATGGATCGCGACTTGCGGATCTCCCCGTCGGGAGCGGAAAGCGGCTGCAAGCCGGACGACTGCTAGATCTGCACTGTGGTTTGAGAATGCCCGCTTCCCCTGCTGGCAATGGCCCATCCGTCTGCGCCCGCCATCGCCTCGCAGCGCCGCCGAGGTAGCCGTGTTCTCCGATGCGAGATCCAGTGCTCAGGCCTAAGATTCAACGACTTGCCGCTTGGCAAGTTACAACTTTTTAATGACGAGCAGTTCTTATAGTTCGCCAAGTGTTTGAGTTTTTGCGAGTCATACCGAAATTGAACCGGCGACACCTGGCGTCATACCTCGTTCGTCATACATCGTTCGTCATTTTTAAGCAGCTGTTTTACTAAACTTCAACACCACACGTTCGTCGCAAATGCATCCTGTCGGCGGCATGGAGCTTCATGAAGTCACGCAAATCTAACGCATGGGCTCGGCTCATGCTCGCGGCTCACGGCCTTCCCGCGCGGCCTGTTGGTACCGTTACTGAACTGCGCAACTGCATGGGCATCGTGTCGACGCTCGGTGAATCGGCTAACGCCGAAGTCGCACCCATTCTGTCGAGCGTCGTGCTCAAGCAGGTGAAGGTGAACGCGATCAGCCGCGCGTCCGACCAGAACGGCAGACTGGGCGGCACTTCCCGACCCAGAGCGGCCGGTCAAGCAATCGGCGGTTCAATGGCAGCTATCCGAGTGGAGCGATCGCTTAGGGCGTCTGCTTACCGATAGCAGTTCATCCTTGCGGTCAATCAAATCTCGCCGGCGGGTAGTGCGAAGAGCATGTCTGGCAACGTCGCAGAGATGCCTATATGCGCCCTCGGAGGGGCCCTTGACTTGACTTCCAAGTATTACCTGAGTATGTCTGTCAACAAATAAGGACGGTAGGAACAGCTACCGCAAATCCTGAAGCCGTGCCGTTCTCCTCGCGTTTTTCTGCAGCTCAGCACGTGCTGCTCGGGTTTCTTCGACCACTATGCGTATAACTGGTGTTGGCGCTTCGTTCGAGCGCATCGGCCTGCCGACGAAGCTCATCGCTTGGTGCCTTCTGGCGATCTCCCTGGCTGTCACGCTCTGGGCCTATTCGACCATGGTCTCAAGAGTCGAACGGGGGGCTCAGGTGCGTTTCGACTTCCGGGTCGATGAGATTCAGCGTGCGCTGGAAGAGCGGATGCGGGCCTACGAGCAGGTGCTCAAAGGCGGAGTTGCCTTGTTTCACGCATCCGGCGGGGTGACGCGGGAGACGTGGCGACGATACGTGGATGGGCTGGAGATCGAGCGCAATTATCCGGGCATCCAGGGGGTCGGCTTTGCAAAGCGGATCCTGCCACAAGAGCTCGAGGAGCATGTCGAGGCCGTCCGCGAGGAAGGCTTTCCCGACTACAAGGTGAAGCCGGAAGGGGTGCGGGAAGAATACGCGAGCATTATTTACCTCGAGCCCTTTTCCGGGCGTAACCTGCGCGCATTCGGCTTCGACATGTTCTCGGAGCCGGTACGTCGGGCCGCCATGGCCGCTGCCCGTGATACGGCCGCCCCCGCTTTATCGGGCAAGGTGACGCTCGTGCAGGAAACCGAGACCGACGTGCAGGCCGGATTTCTCATGTACCTGCCGGTTTATCGGGAGGCAACCGAGCCTTCCACCCTTGTCGAGCGGCGCCAGGGGCTCCTCGGCTACGTGTATAGCCCATTTCGCATGAACGATCTGGTGCAGGGAGTCCTGAGAGGCCGCCTCTCGGATGTCGAACTCGAAATCTACGACGGAACCCGCGTTGCTCCTGGGGCCGAGCTCTACTCGAGTTGGGCTCAACGGACCAAGGAGTACGAAAACCTGCCCAGCTATGAGCGCTACGCCCAACTTACCGTCAACGGCCAGCCCTGGCTTTTGCGCGTCACCTCCCGCCCGGCCTTTGAGACGTCTATCGATTATGCCAAGCCGCGCATCGTGCTCGGCGGTGGCGTGCTCATTAGCCTGCTTTTCTTCGGCGTCACCTGGTCTCTCGCCACGACGCGGGAGCGCGCGCTCGCCTTGGCCGCCCGGATGAGTACGGCCTTGCGGGAAAACGAGGAGGAGTACCGGGCATCCATCGACAGCGTCAAGGATTACGGGATCGTGCTCTACGATCGGGAGGGGCGCGTCAAGGACTGGAACGAGGGAGCGAAAAGAATCACCGGCTACACCGAAGAGGAAGTCGCCGGCCGTCATTTCAGCCCAAGTTGTCTTCCTGTAGGAGAGCCCGGCGAAAACACGGAAGACGAATTCGAGGCGGCAGTCGCTCAAGGACGGTACGAGACGACAGGATGGTATCAGCACAAGGACGGCACGGCCTTCTGCGCCTCCACGCTGCTCACCCCCCTGTTTACCGCAGATGGTCAGGTGCGCGGCTTCATCAGGATCTGCCGCGACATCACCGAGAAGATCAGGGCCGAAGAGGCCCTCCGAGAAGCGCACGACGAGCTCGAAAAGCGCGTGGAAGCCCGCACCATCGAACTCAAGCGCAGCAATGAGCAACTGCGCGATGCGCTGGCGCTCAACGAGTCGATTATTTCCACATCCCTCCTCGGCATCGTCGCCTATCGGAAAAACGGCGAATGCGTGCTTGCCAACAGGGCCGCAGCCGCTCTGGTCGGAACGACGCCAGACGAGCTGAAGCGGCTGAACCTTCGGGAAATTCTTTCGGGGAGGGAGCCCGATCTCGTCGCCCGTGCGCAAGAGGCACTAGCGACAGGGGCTCCGCGGCGCACCGAAGTGCACACGTTTTCCGTCTTCGGTCAGGAAATCTGGCTCGATTGCCTTCTGGTGCCGTTCTCCAACCACGGCGAACAGCAGACCCTCGTTACCCTGATCGACATTCGAGCGCAGAAGCGTGCGGAGCAGGCGCTGCGAGAGAGTGAGGCGAAGTTCCGTGGTGTCCTCGAAACGGCGGCTGACGGCGTGTTGATGGTCAATGAAGCGGGCCAGATCATTCTGGCGAACCCGATGGCCGAGCAGATGTTCGGTTATGGGGCCGGAGACCTGATTGGCACGTCGGTCGAGGCGCTGGTGCCCGAATCCATTCTCAGTCACCACGCCGCGCACCGAGAGCGCTACCGCTCGGGGTCCGAGCCCCGAGCGACGGGGACCGTCGTAAATGTTGTGGCCCGGCGCAAGGACGGTACGGAGTTTCCGGCGGATATCAGCATCAGCCCCTTCCGTTCCGAGAAAGGACTGCTGATCACTGCCGTGGTGCGCGACGTTTCCGAGCGCCGACAGGCCGAAGCTGCCTTGCGCCTGCGCGAGCGGGCCATCGAATCGAGCAGCAACGGCATCATGATCACCGATGCTGTTGATCCCGAGCACCCAATTACCTATGTAAATCGCGCGTTTGAGCGGATCACCGGTTATGCGGCGGAGGAAGCCTTGGGGTGCAACGGCCGCTTTCTGCTCGGGGACGACTTCGAGCAGTTGGAGTTGGAGGTGATCCGTGCGGCCTTACGAGAACATCGCGAGGGCAGCGCCATCCTGCGCTGCCGCCACAAGGAGGGTCGGCAGTTCTGGAACGAGCTCAACGTCGCCCCCGTTTATGACGAGGCGGGACGGGTGACCCATTTCATCAGCGTCATGACGGACGCGACCGAGCGCAAGCAATATGAGACGCAGCTCGAACATCAGGCGACTCACGACGCGCTTACCGGGCTCGCGAACCGGGTCCTACTGCGTGACCGCCTAGAGCAGGGGATGGCGCAAGTCTCGCGGCTCGGCGAGTTGCTTGCCGTGATCGTGGTCGACCTGGACCGCTTCATGTTGATCAATGAAACCCTGGGCCACACTCGTGGTGACGAGCTGATTCGCGTCATGGCTCAGCGTCTCCAGGAGTGCGTGCGCGAGGGCGATACGGTCGCGCGCACCGGTGCAGACGATTTCGTCCTCATACTGCAAGGCGTAGCCCACATAGAGGAAGTCACCCAAGCGGCTCATCAGGTCTTGCAGCATCTTGCGTTACCCGTCACCTTGGCTGGCCGGGAGCTCTTCGTTACCGCCAGTCTCGGTTTGAGTGTTTCCGGTCGTGACGGGGACAATCCGGAGGCGTTGCTGAAAAGCGCCGGTGCTGCCATGCATCGGGCGAAGCACCGGGGCGGCAACACTTTTGCCTTCTTCAGCCAAGAGATGAACTCCCGTGCGCAGGACCATCTGGACATGGAGGCGGATCTGCGCCGCGCGCTCAAACGGGACGAACTGCTGCTGCACTATCAACCCAAGGTGGATTTGCGCACCGGGTCCATCACCGGCATGGAGGCGCTAGTGCGCTGGCGGCATCCGGAAAAGGGCATGATATCGCCGAATCGTTTCATTCCGATCGCTGAAGAGACCGGCCTCATCGTGCCCATCGGTGAATGGGTGCTGGCTGCAGCCTGCGAGCAAAACGCCACCTGGCAACGGCAGGGAATCCCCGTGCAGCCGATCGCGGTCAATCTGTCGGCGCGCCAGTTCCGCGAGGTCGGGCTCCTTGCCGTCGTGCAGGACGTCCTGCAGCGTTCGGGACTCGATCCGCGTTTGCTTGAGTTCGAGATCACCGAAAGCATGCTCGTACAGAACGAGCGGGAGGCGATTCAGGTGCTGCAGGACCTGAAAGCCTTGGGGATCGAGCTTGCCCTGGATGATTTCGGCACCGGCTACTCGTCGCTCGGCTATCTCAAGCGCTTGCCCATCGACAAGCTCAAAATCGACCGCTCCTTCGTGCGCGACGTCACCAGCGACCCGGACGATGCCATCATCGCCACGAGCGTGATTGCCCTGGCGCACGAGATGCAGTTGCGAGTCGTGGCCGAAGGGGTCGAGACCGAGGCTCAGCTCAGCTACTTGCGGAACCATGGCTGCGACGAGATCCAGGGATATTACTTCAGCCGACCGGTTCCTGCCCACGAGATGGAGCAGCTTCTCGTGGAGGGGCGGAGACTCGCGCCTCAAGCCAGCCCGAAGCAAGAGCCCGTGCTGCTTCTGCTCGACGACGAGCCCAGTATTCTGACTGCGCTTCGTCGGCTGTTCCGCCGAGACGGATACCGCATCCTCGCCACATCGGACCCCTACGAGGCCTTCGATTTGCTCGCGCAGAACAACGTGCAGGTGGTGATCAGCGATCAGCGCATGCCGAAGATGAGCGGAACCGAGTTCCTGAACCGCGTGAAGGACATCTATCCGAACACTGTGCGGATCGTGCTATCTGGCTACACCGATTTGCAGGTCGTCACCGACGCGGTCAACAGGGGCGAAATCTACCGCTTCCTGACCAAGCCTTGGGATGACGACGAGTTGCGGGCACACGTCCGGGAAGCCTTCGAGGGGTTCTCCCGCAAGCGGCGGGCTGCTTGAATCGGGTGCAGGCGTGTCTGCCCCTCACCGAATTCCGTTCCATATCTAAATTGGGAGATGGGGGCGGCCAAGAGGGTCGGATGAGACCAACTCGAAAGCACACGCCTAGCAGTCCGGCTTAGCATGATCGGCCGCGACCATGAACGAAGTTCGGGCGTTTACTGACAATCGGCCTTATGGAAAGGTTTCCACATAGCCGAGTTGCAGGCCGATGCCATCAGGCAGGTCTCAGACTGGAGCGGCCACTCAAACGGCTGGCCTATTGACCGGCCGAGGGGCCGCTTCTGGTCGATTCTACCCTTCTAGCATCGGCTCACTAAGCGGCCGTTCGTCGTTTCATGCGCTCGCGGCGAACGGCCGTGGCACCGTCAGATCTCGGTCTGCTCCGAGATCTTCAAAGCATCGTCGACCTCGATGCCGAAGTAGCGGATGGTGCTCTAGAGCTTGGACTGGCCGAGCAGCAGTTGGAACGCCCTCAGATTCTTGTTCCGCTTGTAATCAGCGTTGCCCTCCTCCGCTGCATGGAATGGATGCCGTAGGCGGATGGATCCAGCCACGCCGCCGTCGCCCTTTAATTTGACGATCCGCGTGTACTGCTGTGTGCATGGGACGAGTGGTGAAGCCGGATCGGAAAGAGGAGGCCCTACGGCTCCAGCTTTGCCTTCTCGATCCATGTCGCCACCGTCCTTCGTATCGGCTCGGAGAGTTCGAACCGAA
>DYFV01000033.1 GCA_020725025.1 Azoarcus sp. | reverse complement strand
GAGAAATTACACTCAAAAAGCCATTAGGATGTATTCCCGGCTGGGGGTAATAACTGGCAGGCGGCTTTCTTCGTCGCGCGAGGCCCGTCTCAGCTGGAACGGCGACGCAGGCCGAGGAACGCCAGCCCGGCGATGCCGAGCAGGGCCAGGCTCCCCGGTTCGGGGACCTGTTGAGCGCCGATGAGCCCGAAACGGATGTCATCCACGGCGACGATGTCGTTCGAGGCGTCGAAAGTGATGCTGGTGATCAGGCTGCCTACATCGGTGAAACCCAGGAACTCGCCGCCCCCGTTGATCGCGGGAATCAGGTCGATCACCTCGGTCGAGCCGTCGGTATAGGTGACGGTCTGCTGACCGACGAGGTCGGTCTGCAATCCGGTGATGAACATCCCGAACGCGTTGATCGGATCCACGAAGCTGAAAGTCACCGAGCCGCCGAACAGGGAAAGGAAGTTCTCGCCGCCCGACGTCGTGTTGATCCCGCAGAGCGCACCGCATCCCGAGTTGTTCGTGATGGTCCCCCCGGCGATCCCCAGACCGGCGGGCACGGGCGACTCGAAGTCGTACAGCGACAGGCCGGGCGCAGCAGCATCGAAGGCCGCGGCGGCTGCCGAAGCGTTCACAAGATCCGCCACGCTGGTAACCGCGTCGTCCGCCCCGATGTAGGTCACGGGCGCGGCAAACGCCGTACTGGAGAGTAACCCGGCTACTGCCAGGACAATCGCACTCGTCTTGTTCATTGTTGCCCCCTTTTCGTTGAACAGGCTAACCGGCAGGACCGAATGCCCTGCCCCCATCGGAGTAGCAGCAACATCCGTACCATGCGCTGCAACATGCTGTTTCAGCGCAAGCGCGTCATTCCGGGGAACTCATCTGTAAGAAGCGGCGACACTCGTGCCGGGCGACGCGCCGCGCGCGACGGCTCAGCCCGGCCCGCCGCGGCCCGATTTCCGTTTCCTGGCGGCTTCACTGCGCCCCGCGCTCTTCGGCGCCGGAGCGCGGGCGCCGTCGACCTGCTCGAGCCACAGCAGGGTATCAACGTAGGAGACGAACTGCTCCAGGTATTCCGGCGCGATGTCGCGCATCAGACCGAGCGACTGCAGCACGAGGTGATGGGAATTGAGCGGGCCCGCGTTTTCGGGGGCTTGGGCGAAGGCTTGGGAGAGTTGCCGGTCGATGCTGAGCTTGGCCCAGGTGCTGCGGAAGCGGCGTACCGAGCGCAGCTCGCCTTCCGCCTCGCCCGAGACTCCGGCCCCCTGACCGGGCGCTTGGGGCGCTCCTTCGGTGGCATGCCGAGCGACGTGGGCGAGCAGTTCGGTCAACGGCCCGCTGTCCCCTCGCGCTTCGAGCCGGGCGAGCAGACGGTGCAGACCGCCGTAATCCCCGGTGTCCAGGTCCTGCGCGAGCGCCTCGGCAGCCTCGGGAAACCGCGCTGTCCCGTGGGCGACGGTCTCGGCCGCCCTGCGCGCGGCACGGTCGAAGCGCTCGTGGAACTCGCTCAGGGCCTGGGCCAGCTTGCGATCCAGGACGTGCCTGGCCTCGATGCCGTGCTCCACCGCGCGCCGGGCCATGGCCTCGATGAAACGGAAGCGGACCGGGTCGAAACGCTCAGCGCCGCGCGCGCGCAAGACGTCGATCCGGGCGGCGAGATCGCTGCCCGGCTCCGGTTCCGCGGGAGCGCAGGTTGCCCCCGGGTCAGTCATTCTTCGCCGCAGGCTGATTGGACGACTTCGGCACCGGGGCCATCTCCACGCGCCGATTGCGGGATCGCCCTTCCGCATCTGCGTTGGACGCCACGGGCTGCTCGGCGCCGAAGGCGGCCGCGAAGACGGACGAGGACGGCACGCCCTCCTCGATCAGGGCCCGGGTCACGGTGAGCGCCCGCTGCGCGGAAAGCTCCCAGTTGTCGGAGAACTGGCGGTTGGTTTCCAGCACCGGCCGGTCGTCGGTGAAGCCGCTCACCATCAGCATCTCGTCGTGGACCGCGAGGTAGGCGGCGAGCGGAGGCGCCAGGCTCTCCAGCAGCTGCCGCCCTTCCGGCTGCAGCTGGTCGGAATTCAGGGCGAAGAGCACGCTGCCGCTGATGCCGATGCGGCCATCGTTCAGCGTGACCCGGCCGGCGGCGAGGGGTACCGCCAGGGCCTTCTCCAGCGCCTCGCGCCGCTGCTCCTCGAGGCGGCGCTTCTGCACCTCGGCTTCCAGCTCGGTCGCCAGCTCCAACTGCACGCCAAGCACCACCACCAGAATGAGTACGAAGGCCCCCAGCAGGCCCGCCATCAGGTCGCCGAAGACGGCGAACGCCGGCGCCGAGTGCTCGATGCCGCCGTCGATCTCGTCCATCCTCACACCTCGCCCGCGACGGGCGCCGGCCTGCCGGCGATCTGCTGCAGGTCTTCGACCACCTGCTTCTGCGACATGATTGAGAGGTCGATGATCTCCCGCGCCTGGGCGACGTAGTAGGCGAGCTGCTCGTCGCTGCGCGCCAGGGACTTGTCGAGTGCCCCTTCCATGCGCGCGAGCGCCGTCATCAGCTTGTCGTTCGATTCGCCGAAGCGCTCCACCGCCACGCCGAAGGCTTCGCCCAGGCTCGCGACCTCGACGGCGCCGCCCGCGATCTCGCCGGCGACCTCGGCCATCCGGGCGGACTCGGCTTCGATGCTATCCGTGAAGCGGTTGCCGGCGCGTTCGAGCATCGTGGTGGACGAGGCCACCAGCGCGTCGATCGCCTGGCGCTGCTCGGTGGAGGCGTGATTGATGGCATCCAGCAGCGCGCCCAGGGTCTCCATGATGCGGCTGCGCTCGGCCAGCAGCGCGTTGTCGCGGGCGATGCTGGCGGAGAGCTCCCGGCGCAGCTCGCCGATGACCTCGGCAGCGGCCCGGGGTGCTTCCGCGGCGGTCTGCATGAGGCGGGCGACCTCGTCGATGGTGCCGCGCGCCTGCGCCTGGGCGGAGGCGGCGACGTCGCGGGCGGTTTCGTCGAGCGTCCTGCAGATCGCTTCCTGCTGGGCCAGGGTCCGCGCACCAGCCTGCTTCCATTCCTCCTGCAGCGTGGCCGCCATCGAAGCCAGCGCCTGGGCGAGCGCCGCCTGCCGCGCCTCGTCCTTGGCCGCCAGCTCCGCCTGGAGGGCCGCGGCCGTCTCCCCGATGTTGGCAAGCAGCGTTGCCGAGCGGTCGGCGAAGGTGTCGGCGAAGGCAGCCAGGGACTCCCGCATCTGCCCGGTGAGCGCTTCGCTCGCGCGCTCGTGCTTCTCGAGCGCCGTCGTCCAGGTCCCGGACACGGCGGTGATGGTGCCGTCGAAACGGGCGGCCACACCGTCGAGCTGCGTCCCGACGGCATCGGCGAGCCGGGCGTGCAGCGCGGCGGTCTCCTGGGCCAGTCCGGCCGTCGTGGTCTTCAGATCCTCGCGCAGGGCCCCGTGGGCGCCTTCGACGGATGCGAGCAGCGCGGCGGAGCGCTGCTCGAAGGTCTCGGTCCAGGCCGCCAGCGCCTCCTGCAGCCGCCCGGCGAGCCGGTCGCTGGCAAGCTCGTGGCGGGCGAGCGCGGCGGTCCAGGTGTCCGCCACGGTGGCCACACTGTGATCGAAGCGCGCGGAGATCCCCTCGAGCTGGGTCTCGACCGCCCCGGCCACGCGCTCCTGCAAGGCGGTGGTCTCCCGGGCGATGCCCGCCATGGTGGCGGCGACCGCCGGCTGTATCGTCTCGCCGGCCAGGCGGGCGCTTTCCGTCAGGCTCTCCCTGAGCGATCGGTCCACGGACGCGGCCAGGTCCGAGTACGTCGCCCGGGCGTCGCGATAGAAGCGCTCCTGTTCGCCCAGGAGACGCTCGTTCGACTCCCTGCTCTGCCGCTCCATATGCCCCATCATCGCTTCGAGCTTGCCCACCAGCTCGGGCAAGGCCTGAGCCTGGCCCTGCAGGGCCTTGTAGGTCTCCTGGCGCTGATGGGCCAGCGAGAGACCGCGCAGGGTGGTGGCAATCCGGGTGTCCAGCAGTTGCGCCGTCTGCACCCGTTCTCGCCGGCACAGGGCCGAAACGAGCCCCAGCATGGCGGACGCGGCCACGCCGGCAACCGAGGTACCGAACGCCACCCCCAGTCCCTTGACCGGCGCCGCCAGGGCCGCGCGGATGGATTGCAGGTCGCTGGTACCCTCCAGGGCGAGGACCGCGCCGTTGAGCGTCACCACCATGCCCAGGAAGGTGCCGAGCATCCCGAGAAGCACCAGCAGCCCCACCAGATAGGGCGTCACCGCCGGGCCCGGCAGGCCCACGCGCTCGCCTTCGATGCGCAGGCGCACCGGATTCTGCAGCGAAGGGGGCAACTCGGCGAGCCACCCGCCCGGGTGCGCCAGGTCCTCGGGAATGGCCCCCAATGCCCGCGCCAGCGCGCCCGTGGCCCGGTGGAAGCGCAGCAGCTCGATGCCGCCCGTCACATAAACGGCGCCGATGAGCGCGGTCACCGCGAGCGCCAGCGGGCTGGTGCCGACATAGCCGGCGCCTACCCAGGCGATGGCGGCCAGGCCGGCGACAAAGGCCGCCACGCAGATGGATCTGTTCATTGCCAACTCGTTACCTCGTTTTCCAGGGCCGCGATCAACCCCGCGATCGGCTGCAGGCGCAGGTCCAACTCGGCCAGCAGGACGGTCTGCATCTCCCGGCAGAAAGCCGCCAGCCACCCGTCTGGTTGCATCCACCGCTCCGGGTCGTCCGGCGTCTGCGCATCGGCAAGGCTCGCCCGATGCAGCGTGTGAAGCCGCTCGAAGCGCCTGGCCAGAAGGACCGGCACCGTCGCCAGAAGCTCGCGCTCGCGCGTCGTCAAGGTCTGCTCCAGCACGGTATCCAGGACGGCGAGCCGCTTGAGCCTCGCGGACCGCCTGGACAGCGCGGCCCGCACGTTCGCCCGCAAGGGGGCGATGCTCGCCCCCATGCTCCTCTGGTGGGCGAGGCAGTACTGATGGTAGGGGGCGAAGTCGGCCGCTTCCTCGGCGGACGCGTGCCGCGTCGGGACGGGCAGTTCGATGCGCGCCTTGCCCGGCTTGAGCACGCCATCGGTAGTGATCGCATCCGCCAGGGCGGTCCGCACGCGGGCGACCGTCGCCCGCAGTGCCGCGCTCTCCGCCGAAGGCGCCGAAGACCCCGCTGCCGATGCACCCGCCGAACCGGCATTGAGTGCGGAATAGAGCGAGAGCGCGTCCTTGAAGTCCAGCCACTGGCCGAGCCGCTCGGCGAAGGACTGCTTAGGATCGGGCGCGTCCGCAGCCGTCAGGTCCGCGAGGGCACGGACCAGCCTGGAACTGTTGAAACGCGTACGCGGCAACCCTTGCGCCATGCCGAAAACCGACGACCGATCGGCGAAAAAGCGGCAAGGCTACTACAAAGCGGCCGGCAGGTCAGCGCCGTCGGTCCGCCGGCGCCTCACGCGCCGCGCCGGACCTCGGCGAGCAGCGCCTGCACCGCGCCCAGGGCGATGGTGAGCGATGCCTCGTCGGTGAGCCGCCCGTCCACGATCTTCGACCCGACGCCGGGGATCGTGACCTGCGGCACGAGGACCACCCGCGAGAGCGTCGCGGAGAATAGCTGCACCAGCTGAAGCTGGGCCCGCGCGCCGCCGGCGCTTCCCGGGGACGAGGCCAGGAAGACCACCGGCTTGTCCTTGAGCGGCGACTTGTAGGCCGGCCGCGACGCCCAGTCCATGGCGTTCTTCAGCACGCCCGAAATACCGTAGTTGTACTCCGGGCTCACCACCACCAGGCCGTGGGCGGCAACGATCGCATCGCGCAGCGCCTGCACCGGCTCGGGTTTGGTGTCGCCGTCGAGGTCCTGGTCGTAGAGCGGGATATGCCGCAGGTCGAAGAGCTCGATCTCCGCCTGTCCCGCGATTCGCTCCTTCAGGGTGCGCAGGATCGCGGTGGAATTGGACGCGCGCCGCAGACTGCCGGAAATGCCGAGGAGCCGGATTGGGGTCGATTCGTTCATCGCAGGAGTCCTTCATTCGAATGTATCGGTCCGAAAGAGCGTCCGCGGAGCGACAGTCGCCTGCCGCGTCGCGTTTGCCCGATCATGATGACGTTCCGAACATCGTGGACAGAGTACCGCTTCCGCAACGAATGGTTCCGGATTCCGGGCGAATCGCCGAACGGCGGCCGTCACACCCCCTCGCCGTCCATCACTTACGGAACAGTCGTCCTGAAACGTGGCCGTAACCGGCCTGAAACGATGATTCCATAAGCTTGGAATCATGGAAACGTCACACGCCGCCGAGATCCTCGCCGCCCTGGGGCACGAGTCCCGTCTCGCCATCTTCCGCCTGCTCGTCGAAGCCGGCCGGAACGGCATGAACGCCAGCGCTGCCGCCGAGAAGCTGGGACTTCCCCAGGCCACACTGTCCTTCCATCTGTCGCACCTCAGCCGCGTCGGACTGATCAAGGGCAAACGGGAAAGCCGGTTCATCCACTATTCGGCCGAATGCTCGACCATGGATGCGCTGATCGCCTTCCTGACCAGCGATGGCTGTGAAGACCGATCCGGTCTCGCGAGAAGGCCGGGATTCGACGTCACGAAGAATCACCGCACCAAGAAATCCAACCCTTGAGGCAACATCCATGGCCGACCGCATCTTCAATGTCCTTTTCCTCTGCACAGGCAATTCGGCGCGCAGCATCCTCGCCGAAGCCTTGCTGAACCACCGCGGCAAGGGCCGCTTCCGGGCGTTCAGCGCCGGCAGCCATCCGAGCGGGCAGGTGAATCCCTTCGTCCTGGAGCTGCTTTCGCAGCAAGGCCTGCCGGTGGACCGCCTGCGGAGCAAGAGCTGGGACGAGTTCGCCCGCCCGGAGGCGCCCGAGATGGATTTCGTGATCACCGTCTGCGACAACGCCGCAGGCGAGGTCTGCCCCGCCTGGCCCGGCCAGCCGATGACCGCCCACTGGGGGGTCGAGGACCCGGCTGCCCAGGAAGGCTCCGACGAGGCCAGGCGCGCGGCCGTCAAGAAAGCCTTTCACCTGCTCAACCGCCGTATCGCCCTGTTCATCAGCCTGCCCGTCCAGACGCTCGACGCCATGTCGTTGAAGCGGCATCTGGACGAGATCGGCCGCACCCAGGAAGCGGGCGAGCAGCACGACTCACCGCTTGGAGCCTGACCCGTCGCACGCGGCGCGCGCAGGCCGACGCCTTCTCCCCGGCTGGCCGTACTCCGGCACGGCCCGACTCCCGAGGCCTTACAAAGGCCTCGCCCGATCATCACGACCCGAGCAACACCCATGAGCATCCGCCAACAACTCGCCGTCCTTCTCGCCACCGCAACCGTTGCCCTCATCATCCTGGGCGGAACCGCCCACCACCAGTTCGAGCGGAACAACGCCCTGATCCACGAGCTGACCGAGGGCGCCATCCCAGGCTTCCTCGCCGCGTCCGAGCTCGGTTCGCGGCTGAAGAGCGTACAGATCTCGACCATGGGCCTGGTCGCCGCGCCCACCGACGGTATCGCCGAGCAGTCGAAGGCCAAGGTCGAGCTCGCCCGCCAAAGCCTCGCCCAGGAGCTCCAAGCGCAGATGCGGATCGCGGACGGCGCGGCCCAGGAGGGCCTGGTACGGCAGGCCCAGGAGAGCATGAAGAACTACTTCGGCGCGATCGACGACGTGATCGCCTTGCGCTTGAGCGGGCAGCAGGTCCTCGCCGAGGCCGCCCTCGACGGGACCGTGGGCCCCTACCTTCAGGAATTGGAGCAGATCCTCGAGACCCTCAGCGTGGAGAAGCGCCGGGCCAAGGACCGCTCGGTCGCGACCATGGAGACCAGCCTGCAGGACTCGGCGACGACACTCGCCATCGCGGCCGCCCTGACCATGGTGGTCCTGGGCACGCTCGGCTACCGTCTCTACCGGCAGATCGTCCGCCCGCTGCGCGAAATGGAGCAGACCATGGCCGAGATCGCCACGACGCTGGATTTCACCCGGCGCGTGCCGGTGAAGCGCAGGGACGAGATCGGCCAGTCGCTCGCTGCCTTCAACTCCCTGGTCGATACCCTGCAGTCGAGCCTGTACGAGATGGTGCAGGTCATTCGCGACAACGAGGTCGCCGCCAACGCCATGCACGAGTCGGCGGTCGTGCTCGCCGAGATCGCCTTGAGCGGCCATGCCTCCTCCAAGGACATCCAGGCGGCCGTCAAGGAAATCCAGGCGCAGATCGACCACATCCATCACAACACCCGCCAGGCGGGCGGCCTGACCGAGCAGTCGGGACAGCAGGCGACCGCCAACGGCGAGGTCATCCGCGAGGCGGTCGACCGCATCCATTCGCTGTCGCGCAGCGTCGAGGCGGCCGCCGACAAGGTCTTCGCGCTGGCCGCGGCCGGCCGCAACATCGCGGGCCAGATCAAGGAGATCCGGGAGATCGCCGACCAGACCAACCTCCTGGCGCTCAATGCCGCGATCGAGGCGGCCCGCGCGGGGGAAACCGGCCGGGGCTTCGCGGTCGTGGCCGACGAGGTGCGCAAGCTGGCCGAACGGGTCACCGCCGCCACCCAGTCCATCACCAGGCAGGTCGCGGAGATCGACACCACGTCGTCCTTGTCCACGGAGCTGATGCGCCAGGTCGTCGGCGACATGAATCTCAACATCGACCTCACCCGCTCCGCCGGCTCGGCCATGACGGCGATCGAATCGTCCGCACGCCAGGTCGTCTCGGTCGTGGAGGAGATCGGCCAGCAGGTCAGCGTCGGCCAGGCCTCCAGCCAGGAGATCGTGGAGCGGGTGGACACCATCGACGAGCTGATCACGAAGGCCAACGTGGCGGCCGGGCACACCCGGGACTTCGCAGACAGGATCCGGGGCCTGTCCGACCGCATGGCGGGCATCGTCAATCGCTTCCGCATCGGCGACGCACGATTCGCCGCATCCACCGGGAACGCCGGACGGTAGTGAATCAAGTGCCCGGCCGGGCACTCGTATACTTCGGCAGGTGGGGCGCGGGGTCGACGCGCGCCCCGGGACCGACAGGGAGGCCGACATGAGGCTCAAGGCGTTGCTGGCCCGCTGGTTTGCGCAGCCCCGCTCGAAGGAGGAGATGCTCGAGCGATACCGGAGGATCGCCGTGCGCGAAGCGCTGATCGGTCTCGCGCTGCTCCTCGTCTATTTCACGGTGCCGGTCTGGGCTCCGGAAGCGCACGAGTCCACCCTCGGCGCGGTCTTCCTGGCCCTGGCCGGCATCTTCGCGGCCCTGGCCGCATCGACCTTCTGGACCGCTGCGATGCTCAAGCGCGACCAGTACTTCTGAACCAGGACGTGTGCGACCTGGTCGCCGACGTGGCGGCCGTCCTCCCTTCAGTGCCCCTGCCTTTGCCGATACCACCGTGCGAACTCCGGGGCCGGCAAGGGCTTGCTGAACCAGAATCCTTGTGCCTGATGGCAACCGAGCTCGCGAAGGTATCGCAGCGCGTGTTCCGACTCGATACCCTCGCCGACGACCTCCAGGTCGAGGCTGCGGCCCAAAGCGAGGATTGCCTCCGTCACCGCCCGGCTGGCTGGGTCGCTTTCGATGCGTTGAACGAACGACCGGTCGACCTTGAGCTTGTCGAAGGGTAGCCGACTCAGAACACTCAGACTCGAATAGCCGGTCCCGAAGTCATCGATGGCGATCTTCACGCCGACCGACTTGAGCTCGCCAAGAATCGCCACCACATCGTCGACGCTTTCCATGACCGTGCTCTCGGTGACTTCGACTCCCAGGAGGGCAGGCTCGATGCCCGCCGCGGAGATGATCTCGCCCAAGCGCTCCGCAAAATCCCGCTGCCTGAACTGCCGGGCCGAAACATTGACGGCGATCGGAACCTGCAGCCCCTCTTCGCGCCACGCCTCATGTTGTCGGCAAGCTTCGGCCACCACCCACTCGCCCAGGAGACCGATCAGGCCCGCCGCTTCGGCAATGGGGATAAAGCGCTCGGGCCCGACTCGCTCGACGGCTTGATCGGCCAGCCGAACCAGCGCTTCCGCTCCGATCAGTCGGTCTCCCCTGATGTCCATCACCGGCTGGTAGTGCAGCACGAAGCGGCTGTGCTCGAGCGCACGCTTGAGCCTCGCCTCGAGCGAATTGGCCGCGTCCACCCGGCGGTTGAGGTCGGGCGTGAAGAACTGGAAGTTGGCTCTGCCAGCCTGCTTCGCCTGATACATCGCCAGATCGGCCGCACGAATCAGTTCGCTGACCTCGGTACCGTGCTCGGGGCAATAGCTGATGCCGACCGATGGCGATAGCGACAGCTCGAGCTTGTCGATCAGGAAAGGCTCGCTGACGCTCTCGATCACGTGGCGCGCCACGGTCGCTGCGCGATGGCGCCCGGCGTCAACGTACGGCAGCACGATCACGAATTCGTCGCCACCGAGCCGCCCGACCAGATCCTCCTGTCTCGTGCAGGCGACCAGCCGCTTGGCAACCTCCTGCAGAACCCGGTCGCCGACCTCGTGTCCGTACAGGTCGTTGATCGGCTTGAAGCGGTCGAGGTCGATGAACAGGACGGCGCCACAGGCATGTTGGCGGCGGGCCGCGGCGAGCAAGTGGTCGGTGTACTCGAACACCAGTGCTCGATTGGGCAGTCCGGTCAGGGGGTCATGCAGCGCGGCTTCCCGGACTTGCTGCTCGGCCACTTTCCGGTCATTGATGTCCGTATGGGTTCCAACCAGCCGCCGGGCTCTGCCTTGGGCGTCGCGATCGGAACCGACCGCTTGGCACAGGATCCATCGCCAGGAACCGTCCTTGTCGCAGAACCGCAGCTCCGCCCAGTAGCCGTCGCGCCTGCCCTCGATCACGTCATCGATCATTGCGGCCACGCCCGGGCGATCTTCTTCATGAACGATCGAAAGCCACTCGGCTACTGTGGTGAGTTCCCCCGGGGCGTAGCCGACCATCGTACAAAGCTCGTCCGGGGGGCGAACGAGGGTCATGGTTTCGACATCGACTTCCCACACTGCCGATTGACCCGCCTTCAGGGCCAACGCGAGTCTCGTCTCGCTCGCGCGCAGGGCCTCCGCAGTCTTCCGCAACTCGTCGGTCTGCTCGCGAAGCCTCATCTCGGCATGCCGTCTCTCGGTGATGTCGGAGGAGAACGCGACCAGCCCGTCGGGGGAGGGAAATACGCGAATCTCCCACCAGCGCCCGCTGCCGGCATCGGGCGCTTCGATGCGCTCGGGAATCCGCTCGCGCATGGCGCGTTCAAGCATTTCCGAAAGTCGCCCGTTCGAGGCCACCGAATAGGCGGTTCGCGCGTCCTCTCCAATCAGCGCCTCCCTGGGCCTGCCCGCCACACTTGCCGCCTTGCTGTTCAGGTAGGTGATCCGCCAGTTGCGATCGGCGGCGACGAACGCGTCGCTGACGCTTTCGAGAACCATCTCGAGCCGGGCTCGCATCGCTTCAGCTTCGGCACGCAACACCTGCTCGCGCCGCACGTGCTCGAATTGCGCCAGCTGTCCCGCAATCCTCGCCAGCAGCTCCCGGGCACTGAACGGCTTGACCAGATAATCGTCGGCGCCGGCCTGGATGCCCTCGATCCGCGCTTCTTCGGTGGCGCTCGCGGAGAGAATGATGATCGGCAGCGTGTTCAGCCGTGGCTCCTTGCGGATGGCGCGGACCAGCTCTACGCCGTCCATGCCGAGCATGAACACGTCCGTGAGGACCAGATCCGGAGGGTCGGCACGGACAGAAGCCAGCGCGGCATTGCCGTCGGCTACCGCCTCCACCTGGTACTCCTGGCCGAGCAGCCGCGTGATGTAGCCGCGCATGTCGGGGTTGTCCTCCGCGAGGAGGATCCTTGGTCGGGGCTGCCGGGGAGCGTAGTGGCTCGCCCCCCGCGCCTCCTCGGGTAGCCAGCCGAGGGCCTCCTCCGCGTACAGGCTCCCACTGCTGGGATGTGCTGAAGAAGACGACTCCTCCCACACTCTGTGGGGCGGCAGGTGATCCCGGCCAAACGGCACGGTGACCGTGAAGCTCGTCCCTTCGCCTTCTTTGCTTTCGACGCGGATGCTCCCCCCGTGTCGGCGAACGAGTTCATGCACGAGGGCGAGGCCGATGCCCGCCCCCTCGGCAGTGCGGCCGCGCGGTCCCTCGATGCGGTGGAAGCGCTCGAACAGCCGCGGCAGTTCATTCTCGGGGATGCCGATTCCGGTATCGCGCACCACCAGTTGGGCGCCTTCGCCGGTCGCTCGCAGCGAGACCTCGATTTCTCCCTCGAGGGTGAACTTCAAGGCGTTCGAGATCAGGTTGAGAACGATCGTCTCCCACATCCCGCGATCGACAAAAACCATCTCGGGCAACGGTGGGCACTTGACGATCAGCAGCAACCCCGCCCGTTCGATGGCACTGCGAAAGACGCCGGCCAGCTCGGTGGTGAAGCTGGACAGATCGGTCGGTTCGTAGGCGGCCTGGAGATGGCCCGCCTCGATCCGTGAGAACTCGAGCACCGCATTGACGAGCTTGAGCAGGCGCTGGGCATTGCGATGGGCGAGCGAAAGGCTCTGGCGCTCCTGCTCGTTCAGCTTGTCGGAGGCATGCATCAAGTCCTGCAACGGACCGAGCATGAGCGTCAGTGGAGTACGCAACTCGTGATTGACGTTGCTGAAGAACGCCGTCTTGGCCCGGTCCAGCGCGGCCATCGCCTCGTTCGCCTCGTGCAATCGCTTGTTCGCCTCCAGCCGTTCGCGCGAGCGCTGGAACATCTCCGTTTCCAGTTCGTGGATTCGCTGGTTCAGTGCCTCGGCGTCCTGAACGCCTTCCGCAAGCTGCTGCTTCAAGCGGACGAAGTCCGTGACATCTTCGACCCGGTGGATGATGTAGGCGACCTTGCCTTCGTCGTCGAGGACCGGCGAGTTGACCGGGCTCCAGTAGCGCTCGTCGAAACCGCCCCCCTGCTCGGCCGGCTTTCGGATGTCGTACTTCTGGACCGGCATCGTATCGGGCGCCCGCGTCGCCAGCACGCGTTGCAGCGACGCCGTGAGCGCAGCGACGCCTTGCGCCTCCGGGTCCTGTGGGTTGTCGGGGAAAACGTCGAACATGGGGCGACCGACGATTTCCTCTCGCCGGGTGAGGGTCGCCCGCAAGTAGGCATCGTTCACCGCGACGATGGTGAAATCCGGGGCCATGATGAGGTAGGGCGCAGGTGTGGCCTGGAATATCCGCAGGATTTCGAAAGCCGGCAGCGAGGGGCGAACTTCCGTTCGGTTCATGCTTTGCGAAAGGGCTCCGTCGGTTGACCGCGGGCGAAATGCGCCGCCTGACCATGACGCAAGGCGACGCCACAGGCGTTCAGACACAGCGCCTCTCCCCCCTGTTCCTACGGCCGAGTCGGGCCGAACCGCTCAGCCGCGGGTTCATGCGTATGTCCTTTGAATCGGAGAACCCGATTGGCGGCATCGAGGCTCAAGGGTTCCTGCGGCGTCTCCAAGGGCCGCTCGGGCCGATGACCCGTCGCCTCCTCGAAGACGCCGGTGTCGGCGCCTCCCCGGTGGCTGAATATCCGGACGCTCCGAACCGGGCTCGTCCGGCTCTTCGGCCAGGCGTGCGCGAGCGCGCCCCGCGGGCAATTCGAAAACCCTTGCCGTTCAAAGCATTGCGTGAGCCGCCGGACGCACGGGACTTTGGCACGGCTCGTGCTGGATAGCCGCGCCCACGAGCCGTGCGACGCGCGACGAGCGACGACGCGAGAAAGCGGGCCGAAAGGTGAACCGCGCAAAGTCGCACCGTGCCGCCGCCAACAAAACGACCAGGCGGCCGAGGGGCGTACCCCCGCCCGATAGAGAGGAGACAAAGCATGTCCGATACGCTGCGCGACGCGGCGCTGGAGTACCACGAGTTTCCGGCGCCCGGGAAGATTTCCGTCGTTCCCACCAAGGCAATGGCAACCCAGCGCGACCTCGCGCTGGCCTATTCCCCCGGAGTCGCCGACGCCTGCCTGGCGATCGTCGAGGACCCCACCGCGGCGGGCCGCTACACCTCGCGCGGCAACCTGGTGGCGGTGGTCACCAACGGCACGGCGGTGCTGGGCCTGGGCAACATCGGTCCGCTCGCCGGCAAGCCTGTGATGGAGGGCAAGGCCTGCCTGTTCAAGAAATTCGCCGGTATCGACGTCTTCGACATCGAGCTCGACGAGAACGACCCGGACAAGCTGATCGAGACCATCGCCCGCCTGGAGCCCACCTTCGGCGGGATCAATCTCGAGGACATCAAGGCGCCCGAGTGCTTCTACATCGAGCAGAAGCTTCGCGAGCGCATGAAGATCCCGGTCTTCCACGACGACCAGCACGGCACCGCCATCGTCGCCGCGGCGGCGCTGCTGAACGGGCTGAAGGTCGTCGGCAAGAACATCGCCGAAGTGAAGCTCGTCGCCTCCGGCGCCGGCGCGGCGGCGCTCGCCTGCCTGGACCTGGCGGTGAGTCTCGGGCTCCGGCGCGAGAACATCTTCGTATGCGACGGCAAGGGCGTGGTCTATGCCGGGCGCAGCGTGGGCATGGACCCGAACAAGGCCCGGTATGCGCGGGAAACGACCCTGCGCACCCTGGCCGAGGTCATCCCCGACGCGGACGTCTTCCTGGGGCTTTCTGCCGGCGGCGTGCTCAAACCCGAGATGGTGAAGACCATGGCGCCGCGCCCGATCATCCTGGCGATGGCCAACCCCACCCCCGAGATCCTCCCCGAAGACGCGCTGGCGGTGCGGCCCGACGCCATCCTCGGCACGGGGCGTTCGGACTATCCGAACCAGGTCAATAACGTCCTGTGCTTCCCCTTCATCTTCCGCGGCGCGCTCGACGTGGGCGCCACGACGATCAACGAGGCGATGAAGGTGGCCGCGGTGCGCGCCATCGCCGAGCTCGCCCACGCCGAGATTCCCGAGGTCGTCGCCCAGGCCTACGGCGCCCGGGGGCTGCGCTTCGGACCCGAGTACCTGATACCCAAGCCCTTCGATCCGCGCCTGATCGAAGTGGTGGCGCCGGCCGTGGCCCGGGCCGCGCAGGAAAGCGGCGTCGCGACGCGGCCGATCGACGACTTCGCCGCCTACCGGCAGCGCCTCTCGCGCTTCGTCTACCAGTCCGTCAGCAGCATGCAACCCGTGTTCGCCCAGGCCAAGCTCGCGCCCAAGCGCGTCGCCTACGCCGAGGGCGAGGACGAGCGCGTGCTGCGCGCCGCCCAGGTGGTGGTGGACGAGGGTCTGGCGCGGCCGCTTCTCATCGGCCGGCCGGAGATCATCGCTCAGCGCATCGCCGAATTCGGCCTGCGTCTGAGCCCGGGCGAGAACTGCGAGACGGTCGATCTCGTCGACGAGGCCTCGAGCGCGGAAGCGGCGGACGCCTACTACCGCCTCATGCGCCGCAACGGGGTGTCCCTCGACCAGGCGCGCGCCGACATGCGCGGGCGCAGCACGCTGCGCGCGGCGATGATGGTGCGCGAGGGCCAGGCCGACGCCATGCTGTGCGGCACCTTCGGGCGCTACGCCGACCACCTCAAGTACGTGAAGAACGCCATCGGCACCCGCGCCGGCACCCACACCCTGGCGGCGATGCAGATGCTGATCCTGCCCCAGCGCCAGCTCTTCATCTGCGACACCCATGTGAACGTCGACCCGAGCGCCGAGGAAGTGGCCGAGATCGCGCTGCTCGCCGCCGACGAGGTGCGCCGCTTCGGCCTCGTCCCCAACGTCGCGCTCCTGTCGCACTCGAACTTCGGCAGCTCGGATGCGCCCAGCGCGGTGAAGATGCGCGAGGCGCTGGCGCTCATCAAGGCCAGGGCGCCCGAGCTTGCGGTGGAAGGCGAGATGCACGGCGACGCCGCGCTCTCCAGGGCCATCCTCGATCGCGAGCTGCCCGGCGCCGATCTGGCCGGCGAGGCCAATCTCCTCGTCATGCCCAACATCGACGCGGCGAACATCTCGTTCAACCTGCTGCGCATGGCGGCCGGCGGAGGTATCACGGTGGGCGCGATCCTGCTCGGTGCCGCCCGCCCGGTGCACATCCTCACGCCCTCCTCGACCGTACGCCGCATCGTGAACATGACCGCCCTGGCGGTGGTGGACGCGGCGGCGGCCTGAACGCCCGGCCGCGCCCCGCCGGGGCGCGGCACCGGAGCAAGAAAACATGGACAGAAGCCCCCTCCCCAACACCCTCGGGGCCGCCACGACCGCCGTTCACCGCATCGTCATCGTCGGCGGCGGCGCCGGCGGCCTGGAGCTGGCGACCCGCCTGGGCGACACCCTGGGCCGGCGCGGCCAGGCGAGCGTCACCCTGATCGAGAAGACCCGCACCCATGTCTGGAAGCCCAAGCTGCACGAGATCGCCGCCGGCAGCATGGACATGAGCGCGCACGAGGTGGACTACCTCGCCCAGTCGCACTGGCATGGCTTCCGCTACCGCATCGGCGAGATGGTCGGCCTCGACCGCATCCGGCGCGAGGTGCATGTCGCGCCTTTCCGCGACGACGAGGGGCGCGAGGTGACGCCGGCACGGGTATTCGGCTACGACACGCTGGTCATCGCGGTGGGCAGCCAGAGCAACGACTTCGGCACGCCCGGCGTGGCCGAGCATGCCCTCAAGCTCGAATGCGCGGCCGACGCCCGGCGCTTCCACGGCCGCCTGATCAACGCCTGCATCCGCGCCCATGCGCAGCCCGAGCCGCTGCGTCCCGGGCAACTGCACGTGGCGATCATCGGCGCCGGCGCCACCGGCGTCGAGCTCGCCGCCGAGTTGCACCGCAGCGCCCGCGAGGTGGTGGCCTACGGCCTCGACCGGGTGGACCCGGACAAGGACATCCGGGTGAGCCTGATCGAGGCCGCCGACCGCATCCTGCCCGCCCTGCCGCCGCGCCTGTCGCAGGCCACCGAGCGCCTGCTGGGCAAGCTCGGTGTGGAGGTGCACACCGGCGCCCGGGTCGCCGAGCTCATCGCCGACGGCGTGCGGCTCGCCGACGGCCGCACGCTCGCCGCCGAGCTGGTGGTGTGGGCCGCCGGGGTCAAGGCGCCGGACTTCCTCAGGGAGCTCGACGGGCTCGAGACCAATCGCGTGAACCAGCTGGTGGTCCGCCCCACCCTGCAGACCACCCTCGACGACGACGTTTTCGCGCTGGGCGACTGCGCCGCCTGCCCCTGGCCGGAAAAGGGCGGCATCGTGCCGCCGCGGGCACAGGCCGCGCACCAGCAGGCCTCGCATCTGGTGAAGCAGATCCGCCGGCGGCTCGAAGGCAAACCGCTCGCCGACTACCGCTACCGCGACTTCGGCTCCCTGGTGTCGCTGGGCGAGTACTCCACCGTGGGCAACATGATGGGCGGCCTGATCGGCGGCTCGCTGATGGTCGAGGGCCTCTTCGCCCGCCTGATGTACGTCTCCCTCTACAAGATGCACGAGCTCGCCCTGCACGGCTTCGCCAAGGTCGCGCTCGACACGCTGGCGCGTGCGATCACGCGCCGCACCGAACCGCAGGTCAAGCTGCACTGAACGGCAGCTTGAGCGGTGGCGGGCCCTGCCCCGCAAGAAACGACCGACAACCGTTCAGAGGAGAAGAAGACATGGAAGACGTGGTCATCGTCGCCGCAGTCCGCACTGCGGTCGGCAAGTTCGGCGGCTCGCTCGCCAAGGTGCCGGCGCCCGAGCTCGGCGCCACGGTCATCAGGGCGCTCCTGACAAGAAGCGGCGTCGCCCCCGAGCAGGTGCACGAAGTGATCCTCGGCCAGGTGCTCACCGCCGGCAGCGGCCAGAATCCGGCGCGCCAGTCGGTGATCAAGGCCGGCCTGCCGCAGGGCGTGCCCGCCTTCACCGTGGGCAAGGTCTGCGGCTCGGGGCTCAAGGCGACCCATCTCGCTGCGCAGGCGATCCGCTGCGGCGACGCCGACGTTGTCATCGCGGGCGGCCAGGAGAACATGAGCGCCGCGCCCCACGTGCTGCTGGGCTCCCGCGACGGCCAGCGCATGGGCGACTGGAAGATGGCGGACTCGATGATCGTCGACGGCCTGTGGGACGTGTACAACCAGTACCACATGGGCATCACCGCCGAGAACGTGGCCAAGCAGTATGGCATCACCCGCGACATGCAGGACGCGTTCGCGGCCGCCTCCCAGCAGCGTGCCGCGGCCGCCCAGGAAGCGGGCCGCTTCGCCGAGGAGATCGTGCCGGTGGAGATCGCCACGAGGAAGGGCACGGTGGTGGTCGACCGTGACGAGTTCATCAAGCCCGACACCACCCTCGAATCGCTCGCCGCCCTGCGCCCGGCCTTCGACAAGGCCGGCACGGTCACCGCCGGCAACGCCTCGGGCATCAACGACGGCGCCGCCGCGGTGCTGATGATGTCTGCGAAGAAGGCGGCCGAGCTCGGACTCGAACCGCTCGCGCGCATTGCCGCCTACGCCTCGGCCGGCCTCGATCCGGCCATCATGGGCATGGGCCCGGTCCCCGCCTCCAGGCGCTGCCTGGACAAGGCGGGCTGGAGCGTCGACGACCTCGACCTCATGGAGATCAACGAGGCCTTCGCCGCCCAGGCCATCGCGGTGAACAAGGAGATGGGCTGGAACCCCGGCCGGATCAACGTCAACGGCGGCGCGATCGCCATCGGCCATCCCATCGGCGCGTCCGGCTGCCGCATCCTGGTCACCCTGATCCACGAAATGATCAGGCGCGACGCCAAGCGCGGTCTGGCCTCGCTGTGCATCGGCGGCGGCATGGGCGTGGCCCTGGCGATCGAGCGCTGACCACGCACCCCAGCCCCTTCAACGAGAGACTCCAAGGAGAAAACGACAATGAACGACAAGCGAGTGGTCCTGGTCACCGGCGGCATGGGCGGTCTGGGCGAGATGATCTGCACCAAGATGGCCGACGCCGGCTACCGCGTGGCGACCACCTATTCGCCGAGCAACCAGTCCCACGGCGACTGGGTGGCCCAGATGGAGAAGCGCGGCTACCGCATCCTCGCGGTGCCTTGCGACGTGGCCGATTTCGACTCGTGCGCAGAGGCCGCGGCCGCCGTGCGCGACAGACTCGGCGACATCGACATCCTGGTGAACAACGCCGGCATCACCCGCGACGTGACCTTCAAGAAGATGGAGAAGACCAGCTGGGATGCGGTGATGCGCACCAACCTGGACAGCCTTTTCAACATGACCAAGCAGGTGTGCGACGCCATGAGCGAGCGCGGCTGGGGCCGCATCATCAACGTCTCGTCGGTGAATGGCTCAAAGGGCGCTTTCGGCCAGACCAACTACTCGGCGGCCAAGGCCGGCGTGCACGGCTTCACCAAGGCGCTGGCCCTGGAGGTCGCGCGCCGCGGCGTCACGGTGAACACCATCTCCCCGGGCTACATCGGCACCAAGATGGTGACCGCCATCCCCGCCGACATCCTCGACAGCAAGATCCTGCCGCAGATCCCGGTGGGCCGGCTGGGCAAGCCGGAAGAGGTGGCGGGCCTCATCATCTATCTCGCTTCCGACGAGGCCGCCTTCGTGACCGGCGCCAACATCGCCATCAACGGCGGTCAGCACATGCAGTGACCCGTCGCAATTCACTGGAGAAGGCATCATGGAAGAGCTGGAGTTCGACCAGGACGCCCTGGTCAAGCTGTTTGCCGACGCGACCACCCGGCAGGGCGCGGCCCTGCGCCGCGCGGTCAGCGAAACCACGCTGCGGGCGCTGCAGGGTCGCGAGCTCGCGCTGCACAACGTGTGCGGCACGCTGACGGCGGTGACCGAGGCGGCGTCGGCGGGCGCTGCGCGAAATCCGGGTGCCGCGGTGGACATCGCGGCCCTGCTCGGCGAGGCCGTCGCCGGCATGGACGAGGCGCTCATCACGGCGGTGGAGGCGCACCACAAGGCGCTGCAGCAGTTCGTGGACCGGGGCTTCGATTTCGGCGAGACGCGGCTCAAGCGCGCCCTCGACGAGATCGAGACGCTGGAGACCGCCTTCATCGAGTCGGTGACGGGCGTGGCGCAGGTCGCGGCCGGGCCGCTGCAGGGGCCCTGGGCGCACGTCATCGCCTCGATGCGCCTGCACGGCACCGGGACCGGCGCCCAGGCGGCATTCGTCGTCGACCGCCTCATGGCGCAGGCGCGGTCCGCCCTGCGAGCGAGCCGCGAGCAGGGCCTGCGCACCACCCAGGCCTTGCTCGACGGCTACTCGACGCTCGTGAGCGGCGTGCTCATCGGCATGCTGGAAGGGATGCATCATCGGGTGGCCGGGATGGCGCGGCCCCCCGCGCAGGATCCCGCGCCGGAGCCCGAAACCGTCGCCGCCGCACCGGCCCGCCGGCACAAGGGCTGAGCCTGGATCTGAACGCGGACCCCCTGTCGCCGTCCGGCGATGCGCCCCGGTTCCAGGCGCCGCGCGTTGCAGCGCGGCGCCTGGAAGCGGCGGCGCACGCCATTGCCGCAACCGGCCGCCGCCGACAGTGGCAGAATGCGGCGATGGCTTCCGTGCGCACCGCCGTGGTTCGATGGCGCTGGCTGGGCTGGGTCCTGTTTCTCGGCTCGACGGCGCTCGCCATGTGGATCGCCGCCGCGTGGGCGGAACGGTCCGGCATCGCCCGGCTGCGGGACGCCGGGCAGCAGCGCCTTGCCCTCTACGCCTCCGGGCTCAACGCCGAGCTCCAGAAGTACGACTACCTGCCCACGCTCCTCGGCCTCGATCCGCGGGTGGTGGCACTGCTCGACGAAGGGGCGGCTCCGGCTCGTCAGGACGACGTCAACGGATACCTCGAGCAGATGAACCGGCGCGCCGGCTCCAACGCCATCTACGTCCTCGACCTCACCGGCCGCGTCGCGGCGGCGAGCAACTGGAACGAGCCCGTCACCTTCGTGGGCGAGGACCTCGCCTACCGGCCCTACTTCCAGGACGCGCTCACCAAGGGCAGCGGACGTTTCCACGGCATCGGCACGACCAGCGGCCTGCCCGGCTATTACTTCTCCTACCCGATCACCAAGGGCGAACGCACCGTCGGCGTGGCGGTGCTCAAGACCAAGCTGGACAGCCTGGAGCGGGACTGGCAGGCCGCGGACGAGATCGTCGCGGTCGCCGACGAGAACGAGGTCATCGCCCTCTCCTCCCTGCCCTCCTGGAAGTTCCGCTCCCTGCGCCCGCTCTCCCGGGACACGCTCGCGCGGGTAAGCGTCACCCGCCAGTACGACGGCGTCACCATCGCCCCGCTGGAGATGGAGGCACTGCCGGCTGCAGCGCCCGACCAGGCGCGGCTGGTCCGCCTGGAGGCGAGCGCAGGACACGAGGCCTCGCTGCACCTGGTGCAGGAGCGCCCGCTGCCCGGCTCCGGCTGGCGCCTGCTCCTCTTCTCCAGCCTCGACCCGGTGGCGGCGGCCAGGCAGCTCGCCGCGCTCGCCACCGCCGTGCTGTACGCCTTCCTCGCCCTGCTGGCCCTCTACCTGCGTCAGCGCCGGCGCACCCGCAGGGAGCTCGAGATGCTGGTCGGCGAGCGCACCCGCGAGCTCACCGCCGCCAACTCCCGCCTCGTCCACGAGATCGGCGAACGCAAGCGCACCGAGGCGGAGCTGGTGCAGGCCGGCAAGCTGGCGGTACTGGGGCAGATGGCGGCCGGCATCGCCCACGAGGTCAACCAGCCGCTCGCGGCCCTGCGCACCCTCTCCGACAACGCCCGGGTGCTGCTCCAGCACGACCGCCTGGCGGAGGCCGACCACAATCTCGCCCGCATCGCCCATCTCGTGCAGCGCATGGGCAAGATCACGCGGGCCCTTAAATCCTTCGCGCGCAAATCCCCGGCCGAGCTCGCGCCGGTATCCCTGGCGCGGGCACTCGCCAATGCGCAGTTCCTCGTCGAGCCCCGCATCAAGGAGGCGGCGATCGACGCCGACATCGCGGCGCCCGACCCCGACATCCTGGTGCAGGCCGAGGACGTGCGCCTCGAGCAGGTGCTGGTGAATCTCTTCAACAACGCCGTCGACGCGTTGGCCGGGCAGCCGCGGCGCACGCTCTGGGCGCGCTGCGAGGACCTCGGCGAGCGCGTCCTGGTCCGGGTGAGCGACACCGGAGCGGGTATCGCCGAAGCCATCCTGCCGCGGCTCTTCGAGCCCTTCTGCACGGACAAGGCACCCGGCGCGGGGCTCGGGCTGGGACTGGCGATCTCCTCGGGGATCATCCGCGACTTCGGCGGCCGGCTGAGCGGGCACAACCGGCCCGAGGGCGGCGCCGAGTTCGTCGTCGAGCTGCCCAAGGCACCGACACCCACGGCACAAAGGGAGGCCCCCGCATGAGCGACACGATCCGGGTTCTTTTCATCGAGGACGACGAAGACGTGCGCCACGGCGGCATGCAGGCGCTCTCGCTCGCCGGCATCGAGGTCGAAGGCTTCGAGCACGCCGAGCGGGTCAAGGCGCGCATCGTGCCGGGCGCGCCGGTCGTCGTGCTCTCCGACGTGAAGCTCCCCGGCATGAGCGGCCTGGAGCTGCTGGCTCGGGTGGTCGAGGTGGACCGCGAGCTGCCGGTGATCCTGGTCACCGGCCACGGCGACATCTCCATGGCGGTCGGCGCGATGCGCCAGGGCGCCTACGATTTCGTCGAGAAGCCGTTCTCCTCGGAGCATCTGGTGGAAGTGGTGCGGCGCGCGGTGGAAAAGCGCCGCCTCACCCTCGAGGTCCACGCCCTGCGCGAACGGCTGGAGAACTGGCAGGGCATCGAGGCCGCCCTCCTCGGGCGCTCCCAGGCGATGGAACGGATCCGGCGCACCATCCTCAACCTCGCCGACACCGACGCCGACGTGCTGATCTACGGCGAGACCGGAACCGGCAAGGAGATGGTGGCCCGCTGCCTGCACGACCACGGCGCGCGCCGCGGCCGCAACTTCGTGGCCCTCAACTGCGGGGGGCTGCCGGAGTCGCTGTTCGAGAGCGAGATCTTCGGCCACGTGGCCGGCGCCTTCACCGGCGCCGCCAGGGCGCGCATCGGCAAGCTCGAGCATGCCGACGGCGGCACCCTCTTCCTGGACGAGGTCGAAAGCATGCCGCTCGCGCTGCAGGTGAAGCTGCTGCGCGTGCTCCAGGAGCGGCGCATCGAACGGCTGGGCTCCAACGAGGAGATTCCGGTGAACGTGCGGGTGGTGGCGGCGGCCAAGGCCGATCTCGCCGCCCTCGCGCGCCGCGAGCGATTCCGCGACGACCTGTATTACCGGCTCAACGTCGCGGTGATCGAGCTGCCGCCCCTGCGCGAGCGGCGCGAGGACATCCCGCTGCTCTTCGAGCACTTCGTGCTGCTGGCCGCCGCCCGCTACGGGCGCGCCGCCGCCATGCTCGACAGCGCGCAACTCCACCAGCTGATGGCCTACGCCTGGCCGGGCAACGTGCGCGAGCTGAAGAACATCGCCGACCGCTTCGTCCTCGGCCTGCTGGGCGACCCCTTCGAGCTGCCGGGGCATCCGGCCGCCGCCGGTCGCGCGACGCTCGCCGAGCAGGTGGAGCGCTTCGAACGCAACCTCATCGAGGAGGAGCTGCGCCGCCACCACGGCCAGGCCGGCCCCGCCAGCGAGGTCCTCGGCCTGCCGAAGAAGACCCTCTACGACAAGATGCGCCGCTACGGGATGGCGACCGCCGAGTTCCGCAGCTGACGGCGGCCGCGCAGCCCCGGTCCGGTCGGAAGGGACCAACGCCGCGCTAGACGCGCGGCGACCGCCCGGCGACGTAGGCGACGATCCGATCGAGGCTGGTGAGCTTCGCGTAGTCCGATTCGGGGATGTCCACCTGCAGGCGCTCGTGGATCGCCACCAGGAAGTTGAGCCAGTCCATGGAGTCGAGATCGACCTGGTTGCGCAAGGGCTTGCCGGCGTCGAGGGTGTCGTCCTCGACCTCCGGGGCGACGGTCTTCAGCGCGGCGATCACGCTGGCGCGGATCTCTTGCTCGTTCATTTCGCCTCCAGGAAATCTTCGGGTGCCTGCAGCAGGTCGCGCAGCGTGCCGAGGAAAAGCGCGCCGCGGTGGCCGTCGCTCACCCGGTGATCGGCGGCCAGGCTCGCGGTGACGGCGGGCACGACGAGCAGCCTGCCCTCCTCCACCCACGGCCGCTCCGTCACCCGGCCGAAGCCCACCAGCGCCACCTGCGGCGGATAGATCACACCGAAGACGCTCTCCGCGCCCTGGTCGCCGAGGTTGGTCACGGTGATGGTGGGGTCGGACAGCTCGGAGCTCCGCAGCGACCCGGCGCGGGCGCGCTTCACCAGGTCGGTGAGCTCGGCCATGAGGTGGTCGAGCGCCTTGCCGGCAGCGTCGTGGATGGCGGGGGCGATCAGCCCGCCCTGGCGCAGCGAGATGGCGACGCCGAGGTGCACCGCCGCGCTCGGCCGGAAGGCCCCGTCCACATGGTGGCCGTTGAGCTCCGGAAACCGCCCGAGGGTGACCGCCACCGCCTTGAGAAGGACGGCCCCCATCAGCACCCGATCGATGACGGGCCGCTCGGCGTTGCGCCGCGCGAGCCACGCCGTCGCGCGCCCGAGGGGGATGGTTTCGGAAAGATAGTAATGGGGAATCTCGCGCTTGGAGCGGCTCATCGCGGCGGCGATCGCCTGGCGCATCGCGGCGCTGCGGTCGGCGGCCGCCCCCGCACCGGCGGCCCGTTCCACATCCTCCAGCGTCACCGCGCCGCCCGGCCCGGTGCCGCTCACCGCGTCGAGGGGAACGCGCAGCTCCTCCGCCCGCCGCCGCGCGGCGGGCGAAACGCGGCGGCGCTCCTCGGCCGGCGCCGGCACCAGCGGCTCCGAAGGCCGCGCCCCGACCGCAGCCCGGGGCTGCGCCCCAGGCCGGCCCGCGGCGCGCGCGGGCGCCGCCGAGGTCTCCGGCGACTCGCCCTCCGCCAGGAAGATCGCCAGCACCGTTCCCACCGGCACGGTCTCCCCCGGCTGCACCAGGAGCTCGTGCACCGTTCCCTCGTCCCAGCTCTCCACGTCCACCGCCGCCTTGGCCGTGTCGACCACCGCGACCACCTGTCCGGCTTTGACGTGGTCGCCGGGCTCGATGCGCCATTCGAGGAGCTTGCCCTCGTCCATGTCCGCGCCCAGGGAGGGCAGCTTGAACTCGATCATCGCCCGAGCACTCCCCTCGCCGCCGCGACGATCTTCTCCGGCTGCGGCAGCGCCGCGTCCTCCAGGTGCTTCGGATACGGAATCGGCACCTCCTCGCTGCATACCCGTGCGAGCGGCGCGTCCAGATCGTAGAAGGCCTCCTCGACGATGCGCGCCATCACCTCCGCCGCCAGGCTGCCGCTGCGCCAGCCCTCGTCCACCACTACCGCGCGGCGGGTCCGGCGCACCGAGGCGAGGAGCGTTTCGGTGTCGAGCGGGCGCAGCACGCGCAGGTCCAGGACCTCGGCCTCGATGCCCTCCTCCGCGAGTTGCTCGGCCGCCTCCAGCGTCTTCCACAGCGACCCGCCATAGGTGACGAGCGTGATGTCGTCGCCGGCCCGCCGCACCTTGGCCGAGCGGATATCCACTCCGGTACCGTCGGACGCCTCGCCCGTCATGTTGAAGAGCTGGGCGTGCTCGAAGAGGAGCACCGGGTCGGGATCCTGCAGCGCCGGCCACAGCATGCCGCGCGCGTCCTCGACGGTGGCCGGGGTGAGGATGCGCAGGCCCGGGATGTGCGCGTACCAGCCCTCGAAGCTGTGGGAGTGCTGGGCGGCGAGCTGGCGGCCGGCGCCGGTCGCCATGCGGATGACCAGCGGCACCGAGAACTGTCCGCCCGACATGTGGCGCAAGAGGGCCGCGCCGTTCACGATCTGGTCGAGGGCGAGCAGGCTGAAGTTCACCGTCATCACCTCGACGATGGGGCGCATGCCGCCCAGCGCCGCGCCGACGCCCATCCCCACGAAGGCGAGCTCGGAGAGCGGCGTGTCGCGGATGCGCTCCGGCCCGAACTCGTCGAGCAGGCCCTTGCTCACCGCATAGGTGCCGCCGTAGCGGCCGACATCCTCGCCCATCAGGAAGACGCGGGCGTCGCGCTGCAGCGCCTCGCGCAGTCCGTCCCGCAGGGCGTCGCGATAGGTCGTGCTCATGGCGCGGCCTCCGGCGTATGGAGGTCGCGCGCGAGATCCTCGACCGGCTCCCAGCTACCCGCCTCGGCGAAGTCCACCGCGCGCTGCACCTCGGCGCCGACCTCCCGGTCGATGGCGAGGAAGTCCTCCTCGGTGAGCAGGCCCTGCGCCTTGAGGCGCGCCGACCAGGTATGGATGGGCCCGCGCGCCTTCCATTCCTCGACCTCGGCCTTGTCCCGGTAGAGCTCGGGATCGAACATGGAGTGGGCGCGGAAGCGGTAGGTCCGCAGTTCCAGGAAGACCGGCCCGGCCGATTCGATCACCTCGAGACGCGCGGCGCGCGCGGCCTCGTGCACCGCCATCACGTCCATGCCGTCCACCGGATGAGCGGGCACCCGATAGCTCGCGGCCTTCTCGCACAGGTCGGTCTGCGACTCCGAGCGCGCCAGGGCGGTACCCATGGCGTAGAGGTTGTTCTCGCACAGGAAGAGCACCGGCAGCCGCCACAGGGCGGCGAGGTTCATGGACTCGTGGAAGGCACCCTCGGCCATCGCCCCCTCGCCGAAGAAGCAGGCGGTGACGCGCGCCGCGCCCTGCATCCGGTCGGCCAGCGCCAGCCCGGCGGCCAGGGGCAGCGCGCCGCCGACGATGGCGTGTCCGCCGAAGAAGCGGCTGCGGGCATCGAAGAGGTGCATGGAGCCGCCCCGGCCCCGGCTGCAGCCCTCCCGCTTGCCGTACATCTCGGCCATGATCGCGTCCATGGGGACGCCGCGCAGCAGCGCGTGACCGTGCTCGCGATAGGTGGCCACCACGTTGTCCTCGGCGGCGAGCGCATGGATCGCGCCGGTGGCCACCGCCTCCTCGCCGATATACAGGTGCAGGAAGCCGCGGATCTTGCCGGCGCCGTAGAGCTGCGCGGCGCGCTCCTCCATGCGCCGGATGCGCAGCATGTCGGTGAGCAGGCGCAGCGCGAAGTCGCGCGGATAGGGCACGGGGCCGGCGGGCGGAGGCTGGATCATGCGCCACCCTCCAGGGTGGAGAGGTCGCCCTCGGGCAGCCCCAGCTCCCGCGCCTTGAGGAGCCGGCGCATGATCTTGCCGCTGCGGGTGCGCGGCAGCGTCGCCACGAAGTCGATCTCCTTGGGTGCCACCGCCGCGCCCAGGGTCTTGCGCGCGTGGGCGAGGAGCTCCGTGCGCAACGCGTCGGAGGGCTGGTAGCCCTGCCTCAGGGAGACGAAAGCCTTCACCACCTCCCCCACGGTCGGGTCGGGCTTGCCGATCACCCCCGCCTCGGCCACGGCCGGGTTCTCCATCAGGGCGCTCTCCACCTCGAACGGTCCGATGAGGTGGCCCGCCGACTTGATCACATCGTCGGCCCGCCCCACGAACCAGAAATAGCCGTCCTCGTCGCGCCGCGCCACGTCGCCGGTGAGGTAGAGCTCGCCGGCGAAGCACTTGCGATAGCGCTCCTCCTGCCCGAGGTAGCCGCGGAACATGGAGGGCCATCCGGCGCGCAGCGCAAGCTCGCCCTCGACGTTGGGCTTGTCGACCACCTCCACCCCGCCATCCTCGCGGCGGCGCACGATGAAGGCATCGACACCCGGCAGCGGCCGGCCCATGGACCCCGGCTTGATGTCCTGGGACGGGGTGTTGGCGATCATGATCCCGCCCGTCTCGGTCTGCCACCAGTTGTCGTGGATGGGAAGCCCCAGGGCCTCGAGCCCCCACCACACCGCCTCCGGGTTGAGCGGCTCGCCCACGCTCGCGACGAAGCGCAGGGCGGGAAAGCGGTGGGCGCGGGCGAGTCCGGCGCCGGCCTTCATCAGCATGCGGATCGCCGTGGGCGCGGTGTACCACACGGTCACGCCCTGGCGCTCCAGGATGCCGTACCAGCGCTCGGCGTCGAAATCCGCCTCGTCCACGATGCTCGTCACCCCGTGCAGGAGCGGCGCGACGATGCCGTAGGAGGTGCCGGTGACCCAGCCCGGGTCGGCGGTGCACCAGAAGACGTCGTCCGGATGCAGGTCGAGGGCGTAGAGCCCGGTGGCGTAGTGCGTCACCGCGGCGCCGTGCACGTGGAGCGCGCCCTTGGGCATGCCGGTGGTGCCGCTGGTGAAGTGCAGCAGCGACGGGTCGTCCGGCCCGGTCGGCTCGATCTCGCAGTCGTCGGACGCCTCGGCGAGCAGGGTCGCGAGATCCAGGGTGCCCGGCACGCGGGTGGGTGCGCCGTCCTCCGAGACGAGCAGGACGTGCTCGAGGGTCTCCATCCCGTCGCGCACCGGCAGCACCTTGCGCCGGTAGAGCGACTCGGTGGTCACGAGCACCTTGCCGCCGCCGAGGTTCATGCGGGTGCGGATCGGCTCGGGACCGAAGGCGGAGAACAGCGGCGAGACGACCGTGCCGTTCTTCAACGCGCCGAGCACCGCCACGTAGAGCTCGGGAATGCGTCCGCACAGCACGAAGAGCCGGTCGCCCTTGGCCACGCCCAGTCGGCGCAGCACGTTGCAGAAGCGGTTGGTGAGCCGGGCGAGCTCGGCGTAGGCAAGCTCGCGCTCGCTCCCGTCGGCACGCAGGAAGCGGAACGCGGGCCGCCCGGCATGCGGCCCCGCGGCGTGGCGATCCACCGCCTCCCAGGCGATGTTCAGCCCGCCGCCCGGCAGCCCGGCCAGGGCCTGCGCCGCGCCGGCCCACGAAAAACCGGCGCGCGCCGAACCGTAGTCGTCCAGGTTCGGGGGTACGCGGAGGTCGGACACAGACTTGCGAATCGCGGTCGGCCGAGGCATGGCAGCTCCCTCACCATGGAATGGAGTCTGCGATGATTCTTGCCCAGCGCCGCGTGGGGGATTTTGACCTGAAACAAACTTGGGGCACGGCGCCCCCGCCTCCTTTCCGCGGGCCCCTCGCCCCGCGCTCAGGACACCTCGCCGCTCAAGGACCGGCCCAGGAGCTCGCCCATCGCCTGGGGAGAGTCGCCGCGGGCGATGAGGAAATGCAGTTTGGCGAAGGCTGCCTCGAGGGTCATGTCGCCGCCGGGCACGACGCCGATGCGGGTCAGGACGGCACCGGTCGCGTAGGTGCCCTGGGCGACGCCACCGACGGCGCACTGGCTCGTGTTCACCACCACCACGCCGCGCGCGACCGCGTCGGCCAGCACCTCGATCAGCCGCGGATCGGCGTCGGGCACGTTGCCCACGCCGTAGCTGCGCAGCACGAGGCCGCGCACGGCCGGGTCGTCCACCACGGCCGCGACGATGCGCGCGGAAAGGCCGGGATGCACGGTGAGCACCGCCACCGCCTCCGGGTCGAAGTGGGGGACCACGAAATCGCGCTCGCGCTGCACCAGCAGCCGTTCTCGGTGGAGCGTGACACCGATGCCGACCTCGGCGAGGGGCGGATAGTTGGGCGAGCCGAAGGCGTCGAAGCTCGAGGTCTTCAGCTTGCTGCTGCGGTTGCCCCGGAAAAGGCGCCGGCCGAAGCACAACCCGACCTCGCGGATCCCCGGATCGGCGGCGAAGAGGAGCGCCGTCTCCAGGTTCTCCAGCGCGTCGCTGCGCGGCTCCGCCAGCGGGATCTGCGCGCCGGTGAGGATCACCGGCTTGTCCGTGCCGCGGAGCATGAAGGACAGGGCCGAGGCGGTCCAGGCCATGGTGTCGGTGCCGTGCAGCACCACGAAGCCGTCGTAGTCGTCCCAGCGCTCGAGGAGCGCGGTGGCGATGCGGCGCCAGTGCCCCGGCTGCAGGTTGGCGCTGTCGATGAGCGAGTCGAGCTCGACGATGTCCCATTCGGGCAAGGCCACCGCGGAGCGCGCCCCCAGATGCCCGTGCAGGACGATGCCGAAGCCGGCCATCGGCCGGAGGCCGTCCTGGGTGGGCTCCATGCCGATGGTGCCCCCCGTGTGGAGGACGAGTACGCGGCGACCCATCACGCGATGCTCTGCGGCGCCAGCATGGACTGCGGAGCGAGCAGCACGTCCAGCTGCGCCGCCGTCAGCAGCCCCTCGGCGATCACCAGCTCGCGCACCGTGGCCTCGGTGAGGAGCGCCTGGGCCGCGATGCGCGAGGCGTTGGCGTAGCCGATGTGGGGCACCAGCGCGGTGACCACCCCGATGCTGCGCTCCACGTGGCGCAGGCATTGCGCCCGGTCGGCGCGGATGCCGCGGATGCAGCGCTCCTCCAGCATGCGGCAGGCCGAGCCCAGCATCTTCAGGGAGTTGAGCAGGTTGTAGACGATCAGCGGCTCCATGGCGTTGAGCTGGAGCTGGCCGGCCTCGGCGGCCATGGTCACCGCGAGGTCGTTGCCGATCACCTGGTAGGCGGTCTGGTTCACCGCCTCCGGGATCACCGGATTGACCTTGCCCGGCATGATGGACGAGCCCGGCTGCATCGGCGGCAGGTGGATCTCGCCAAGGCCGGTGCGCGGCCCGCTGGAGAGCAGGCGCAGGTCGTTGGCGAGCTTGGAGAGCTTGATCGCGAGGCGTTTCAGCACCCCGGAGAGCAGCACGAAGGCGCCCATGTCGGAGGTCGCCTCGACCAGGTTCGCCGCCTGCACGATGGGCTTTCCGGAAATCTCGGCCAGGTGGCACACCGCGAGACGGGCGTAGTCGGGATGGGTGTTGATGCCGGTGCCGATCGCGGTGCCACCCAGGTTGACCTCGCACAGGAGCAGGCACACCTCGCGGATGCGGTCGATGTCCTCGCCGAGGTTCACCGCGAAGGCGTCGAACTCCTGGCCGAGGGTCATCGGCACCGCGTCCTGCAGCTGGGTGCGGCCCATCTTCAGCACGTCGGCGAACTCGCGCCCCTTGTCCTCGAGGGCGCCCTTGAGGCTCGCCACCGCCTCGATCAGCGGCTCGGCGGCGAACTGCAGCCCGACGCACACCGCAGTCGGATAGGCGTCGTTGGTCGACTGGGACTTGTTCACGTCGTCGTTGGGGTGCAGGTGCTCGTAGGCGCCCTTCGGGTGCCCCAGCTTCTCCAGCGCCAGGTTGGCGATCACCTCGTTGGCGTTCATGTTGGTCGAGGTCCCCGCGCCGCCCTGGATCAGGTCGACCACGAAGGCCTCGTGCAGGCGCCCGTCGATGATGTCCCGGCAGGCGGCGGCGATGGCGTCGGCCTTGTGCGGGGCGAGCAGGCCCAGCTCGCGGTTCGCCTGGGCGGCGGCGGCCTTCACCATGGCGAGCGCGTTGATGAAGTGCGGGAAGTGGCTGATGGGCACGCCGGTGATCGAGAAGTTCTCGACGGCGCGCTGGGTCTGGATGCCGAACCAGGCGTCGGCGGGCAGCGCCATGTCGCCGAGCAGGTCGTGTTCGATGCGGGTGGTCATGATGTGTGGTGGTCCGTACGGATTTAGGGACGGGTGCTCCCCGGGGCCTCGTGGGCCCCGGGAGCGGCGGCGCGGGTTCAGGCGGTGCGAACCCGGGCGGAAACCGGTGCGGCGGCGTCTTCCGGCTCGAGCTTCCAGGCGTCGCGGTCGATGCCCAGGTCGGCGAACTTCGCCGCGTCGAAGACCGGCTCCTCTACCCCAGCGGCGACCTGCTCGTCGTAGTCGCGCATCAGGCGCAGGCCCCGCTTGAACAGCATCGCCAGGGCGAAGAGGTTCGCCAGGGCGAGGAAGCCCATGGTCACGTCGGCGAAGGCGAAGGCGGTGCCCAGGTCCGTGGTCGCCCCCCAGCCGCACAGACCGATCACCACGATGCGATAGGCCGCGAGCACAACCGGGTTGCGATCGCTGAAGTAGGAGAGGCTGTTCTCGCCGAGGTAGTAGTTGTAGATGATGGTGGTGAAGCCGAAGAGCATCAGCGCAATGCTCACGAAGACCCGGCCCCACTCGCCCACCAGGCTGGCGAGGGAAGCCTGGGTCAGGGCCACGCCGCCGATGTCGGTCGCCGCGCCGGGCTGGTAGACCGTGCCCAGCAGCACGATGAAGGCGGTGCAGGAGCAGATGATCAGGGTATCGATGAACACCGAGAAAGCCTGGACGATGCCCTGGTTCGCCGGATGCTGCACATAGGCCACCGCCGCCACGTTCGGGGCGCTGCCCAGGCCGGCCTCATTGGAGAACAGGCCGCGCTTGACCCCCATGAGGATGGCCGCGCCGATACCGCCGCCGATGGCGGGCTCGAGCCCGAAGGCGCTCTTGAAGATCAGGGCCAGCACGGCTGGAATCGCCTCGAGATTGAGCGCCAGGACGACCAGCGCCACTGCCAGGTAGCCCACCGCCATGACGGGCACCAGCACATCGGCGACCCGCGCGATGCGCTTCACCCCGCCCATGACGATCGCACCGACCACCAGCGCCATGCCGATGGCGGTGGCGGCCACCGGGATGCCGAACGCGTCTTCCAGGGAGGTGGCCACCGAGTAGGACTGCAACGCGTTGAAGCCGAAGCCGAAGGTGACCAGCAGCAGCACCGAGTAGAGCGCGGCGAGCCACTTCCAGTTGGCGCCCAGGCCGTGCGAGATGTAATAGGCCGGCCCGCCGCGATAGGTGCCGTCCGGCTCGGCCTTCTTGTAGGCCTGCGCCAGGGTGCACTCGAAGTAGCTGGTGGCCATGCCGATGAGGCCCACCACCCACATCCAGAACACCGCGCCCGGCCCGCCGAGGGTGATCGCCACTGCGACGCCGGCGATGTTGCCGCCGCCGACCCGGCCGGCGACCGACAGCATCAGCGCCTGGAAGGAGGAGAGGTGGCCGTGCTTGTCGCGCGCGAACGCCTTGTTGGCGCTGAAGATCCGGAACATGCGGCCGAAGTAGCGGAACTGCACGAAGCGCGAGACGACGGTGAACCAGACGCCGAGGCCGATCAGCGCCGCGATCAGCACCTTGCTCCACAGGAGATCGTTCAGGAAATCAAGCATCGCGACGCCCTCCATGGTTCATGGGACGGATGCCGGGCACGTCGCCGGGCCGACGCGTGCCGGCCGCAGTGCTGGTTGGGATCGAAGGAATGCGCATGACGGGTCTCCTATTCGGGCCGGGGCTCGGGCCGGGGCCGCTGTTGTCGTTTGTGTTGCCGCAAGGCCCATGCATTCGACCAAATCTTCATGGCCGGGAAAATTTGCCGACCTGGAGCGATCCGTCGCTCACTGGCGCACAAACTGCGCCATACTGCGCCATTTCACCCGCCGAGAATGCCCGAGCACGGCGCCCGCACATGACGCGCACGCCCGTCGCCCGCCAGGAGAACGCCGATGCACGAGGATTTCGCGCGCAACCTGCGCCTGTTGTGCAGCTACTACCGCTCGATCGCGGAGGTGTGCCGGCGGCTGGACATCAACCGGCCGCAGTTCAACCGCTACCTGAGCGGCCGCTACCTCCCCTCGGGCCACACCCTGCGCCGCTTCTGCGACTTCTTCGGCGTGGAGGAGCACGAGATCCTGATGCCGAGCGCCCAGTTCGAGCGCCTGGTGCAGGTGCGCCCGCGCGCGGCGGCACCGACCGCACCCGCCTCCCCCGAGGCGCCCCATCTCGACCGCCTGAAGGAGATCGGTAGCGCGGGGCTAGACAAGTACCTCGGCTATTACTTCGAGACCTACCTCTCCATGGCCTGCCCCGGCCGCATCCTGCGCACCCTGGTGTGCCTGGAGCGCCGCGACGACCGGGTGTGCTACCAGCGCACCGAGCGGCTCATCGAGCATCCGCGCGAGAAGGCCTATCACGGCGTCTACCTCGGCCTGGCGCACTTCCTGACCGACCGGATCTTCCTCGCCGACTACGAGACCCTGACCGGCCTCGAGATGACCCAGACCATCCTGTTCCCGTCGTTCAAGAACCGGGTGACGCGGCTCACCGGCCTCAAGCTGGGCGTCTCCGGCAGCGGCGAGCGCATGCCCTGCTGCGCGCGGGTGGTCTACGAGTACCTGGGCCCCCACATCGACGTGCGCCGCGCGCTGCGCTTGTGCGGCCTGTACGACCCGGAGGATCCGCGGATCGACGAGGCCACCCGCGCCGCCGTCGCCAACGAGGTGGCGCCGGGGGAGTGGCATTTTCGGGCGCGGTTTTGAGGGGAACGGACGGGGGTCTGACGGATCCGCTGCGCCTGTAGCCCGGATGGAGGAACGAAATCCGGGGGCGGCGGGCGATGCACCGCCGCCCCCGGATTCCGCCGGGGCTCCATCCGAGCTACGAGACGCGCGACCTCACCGCCCTTCCCCGATCATCGCCTCGAACGCCAGCGCCGCCTGGCTCACCGGCCGCTGGGGCAGTCGCAGGCGGTAGAGCTCGCGCACGATCGGGTCGCGAGCGAGGGGGAAGCGCCGCACGCGGCCCAGCGCCAGCTGGTCGCGGGCACAGATCCGGGGCACCACGCCGAGCCCCGCCCCGGCGGCCACCGTCTGCACGATGGCCTCGTTGCTGCCGACCTCGATCGTCCTGGGGGCGGCGACCCCGAGCTCGGCCAATAGCCGCTCGGTGGCATCGCGGCTACCCGAGCCGCGTTCGCGCACCACCCACACCCGCTCGGCGAGCGCCGGGGAATCGGAGGCTTGCGCCTCGGCCACCACCCCGCCGGGCGCCACGACGATCATCTCCTCGCTGCGCCAGGGACGGCAGTCGAGGCGCGGGTCGGCGACCGGCCCTTCCACCAGCGCCACGTCCACCGCGCAGTCGAGCAGCATCTCCGCGATCCGCCGGGTGTTGGCGCTCACCACCGCGAGCTCGACGCCCGGGTAGCGCCGCTGGAAATCGACCAGGCAGGACGGCAGCCAGTAGCTGGCGATGGTGGTGCTGGCGCCGATGACGAGCCGCCCGCGCTCGAGCCGGTAGAAGGCCTTCACCGCCTTGGCCGCCTCCCGCTCCAGGGCGAGGATGCTGCGCCCGTAGTCGTAGAGCATCCGCCCCGGCTCGGTGGTGCGGAAGCTGCGCCCCTGCCGTTCCAGGAGCACCGTGTCGAGCTGCGTCTCGAGCTCGCGCACCGCCTTGGATGCCGCCGGCTGGCTGATGTCGAGCCGCTCGGCGGCGCGCGAGAAGCTGTTGGCGTCGACCACGGTGACGAAGATGCGCAGCAGGTGCAGGTTCATGCATAACCTCCGGTAATGCTCGCGTAACTTTCATGACATGGTGGAATAGTGTAGCCGCCCCTAAGCTCCTCCGCAGTCGAATTCCTCGGATATGCGGAAATGAACATGAGCGCGGTTCTCGCCGGTCCCGGCATCCGTCTCGGCCTCTCGGGCTGCGCGGCGATCACCCTGGCCGCGGCACTGCTCGCCGGAATGCCGGCGCTGGCCGAGCGCGGGCTGGGCTGGCTGCCGCTGGCGGTCGCCCTCGGCATGGCGGTGGGCAACCTGTGGCCGGGGCTGCCGGCCCGGGGCGCAGCGGGCCTCGCGATCGCGCGCGGGCCGCTGATGCGCACCGGGATCGCGCTCTACGGCCTTTCCATCGGCCTCGACGAGCTGGCCGGCGTGGGCTGGACGGGCGTCTCGATGGCGCTAGCCATCGTCGCCTCCACCCTGCTCCTCGCGCTCGGTGTCGGCCGGCGGCTGGGGCTGGACCGCCACAGCAGCCTGCTTGTGGGCGCCGGCAGCGCGATCTGCGGCGCCGCCGCGATCGCCGCCGCCGACAGCGTCCTCGGCGCCCGCGCCCGCCATGTCTCCGCGGCGGTGGCCGCGGTGGTGGTGTTCGGCACCCTCGGGATGTACCTGCTCCCGCTCCTCTACCCGCTGCTCGGCCTGCCCCAGTCGGCCTTCGGCCTGTGGATCGGGCTCACGGTGCACGAGCTCGGCCACGTGATCGCTGCCGGGGCCGCGGTCGGACCGGAAGCGGCCGCGAGCGCGCTGGTGGAAAAGATGCTGCGGGTACTGCTGCTGGCCCCGGCCGTGGTGGTCATCGGCCTCCTGGACGGGCGCGCCGGCGACCGGGAGACGCGGGGCATCAAGGTGCCGGTCTTCGTGTGGGGCTTCGTCGCCGCCATCGCGGTGAACGGCGCCGGCGTGCTGCCGCCCGCGCTCCACCAGCTCGGCGTCGGCGCGGCGCAGGCGCTGCTGGCGATCGGACTGGCCGCGCTCGGCGCCGCCACCCGCTTCGCCGATGTTCGCCAGGCGGGGCTGCGGGTGTGGGCGCTGGCCACGGTGCTGTGGCTGCACCTGCTGGTGTGGGGGCTCGCCCTGGTGGCGATCTTCGCGCGCGGAACCTGAGCTGCCGCCCGCGGGCCGCCGGCGAGGCCACACACCGCGATGGTGCATGTCGCACAGGCGACGGGCGCGGCGCACCGGCCACGCTCCGGACGTCAGGATAATTCTTCAGCGACTCAATGACTTGAAAGGCGGCCCAGGGCAATAAATCAGTGGCGCGATCCTTGCTTTGTCATCACCTGTTATAACAGGTTGAGGGACGGATATCGCCCGAGCGCTTCCGGCCTCGACGCCCCACCCTTCAACGGACACGGTCATACCTTGGAAGAACTCGGCTCACTCCTGCCCTCGCGCGACGCCGCGACCTGGACCATCCTCGCCGCCACCGCCCTTGCCGGCGGCGCCCTGCGGGGACTGACCGGCTTCGGCGCCGCCCTCGTCATGGCACCGGTGCTCTCGCTCGTCGTCTCGGCGCGCGAAACCATGTGCCTGGTCACCCTCCTCAGCGCCCTGCCCATCGGGCAGAACCTCTCCTCGAGCGTGCTGCGCCAGGTGGACCGCGGCCTCGTTGCGCCGATGGCCGCCGCCGCGATGCTCGGCATCCCCGTCGGCATCTGGCTCGTCGAGGCGCTGCCGGCGCAGCTCTTCGGCGCGCTGATCGGCGCCGCGGTCATCCTCAGCGCGCTCGCGCTCCTGTCCGGCACCTCCCCCCTGCGCCGGCGCTCGCTGCGGCTGTCGCTCGGAGTCGGCGCCCTGAGCGGCGTGCTCACCGGCTTCGGCGGCGTCGGCGGGCCGCCCGCGATCCTCTATGTACTGGGGGTGGAGCCCGACGCGCACCGCGCGCGGGCGAGCTTCATCGTCTTCTTCGCCTGTCTCTACCCGCTCGCGCTTTGCGCGATCGCGGCGGCCGGCCTGCTGGGCTGGGCCGAGGTCGCCCAGGGCCTGCTTCTCGCGCCGCTCTTCCACGTCGGCGGCGTGCTCGGAGAGGGGCTGTACCGGGTGGTGAATCAGCGCCAGTTCCGCCGCTTCGTGCTCGCGCTGCTCATACTCGCCGGGGGTTTGGCGGCCGCGCCGCGCCATGCGGCGGCGAGCCCCGATGCGCTGCTGCCGGACGTCCGCACCGCTTCAATGCCGGCCATGGTGCATGGCGCACCGACGCGGGGCGCCCACGCCGGAACGGCCGCGGCGAACCGCCCTCAAGACGCGCACAAGTACCTGTAAATACAAGGCATAAGAAATATTGCCGCAATGCAACAGACTGGCACCGTGCTTGCTTAATAGAACTCGTCATAACAGGTTGCACCACAAGGAGCAGAACATGTCCCCCGTACGCAAAGGGATCGTGCCCCCGGGCCAGGCGAAAGACGACGTCACGGCGATCTCGCCGGTCCCGCTCCACACCCAGATCCGCGAGATCCTGCGCCGTCGCATCCTCGACGGCAGCTACCCGCCGCACTCCCAGATGCCCTCCGAGAGCCAGATGATGGCCGCCTTCGGGGTGAGCCGGATCACCATCCGCCAGGCGCTGGGCGACCTGCAGAAGGAGGGGTTGATCTTCAAGGTCATGGGCAAAGGCAGCTTCGTCGCCAAGCCCAAGGCCTTCCAGAGCCTGTCGAAGCTGCAGGGTTTCGGCGAGGCGATGGCGCCTTCCGGCTACGAGACCTATTCCCTGCTGCTCTCCGCCCGCGAGGTGGAGGCGAGCCAACTCGTGGCGCAGCGCCTCGAGCTCAGGCCGGGCGACGCGGTGTTCGAGATCCAGCGCCTGCGCTACCTGAACCGCGAGCCGATCTCGGTGGACGTCAGCTACTTCTCGATGGCCCTGGGGCAGCGGCTCGTCCAGGAGGATCTCGCCGCCCGCGACATCTTCGTGATCCTGGAGAACGACCTCGGCCACAACCTCACCCATGCCGACGTGCAGATCGAGGCGATCTCGGCCGACGAGTCGCTGGCCCGCCACCTCGGCATCGCCGAAGCCTCGCCGCTCTTGCGCATCGAGCGCCTGACCTTCGCCGACGAGCGGCCCATCGATTTCGAGTTCCTCTACTACCGCGGAGACGCCTTCCAGTACCGCCTGCGCATCGACCGAAGTTGAACCACGGGCGGACGTGCCCCCAAGAAAACGCGCGCCGCCCGCACCAGCAAGTACCCCCAACCCCAACGGAGTACGTATGAAACGCATCGATCTCGAGTTCGATCTCGTCGTCATCGGCGGCGGGACGGGCGGCCCCATGGCCGCCGTCAAGGCCAAGGAGCGCGACCCCAAGCTGCGGGTGCTCCTCATCGACAAGGCCAACGTCAAACGCAGCGGCGCGATCTCGATGGGTATGGACGGCCTCAACAACGCCGTCATCCCCGGGCACGCCACCCCCGAGCAGTACGTCAAGGAAATCACCATCGCCAACGACGGCATCGTCGACCAGGAGGCGGTGATGGCCTACGCCGCCAACAGCTTCGACATGATCCAGGAGCTGGACCGCTGGGGCGTGAAGTTCGAGAAGGACGAGACCGGCGACTACGCGGTGCGCAAGGTCCACCACCTCGGCAGCTACGTCCTGCCGATGCCCGAAGGCCACCACATGAAGCGCATCCTCTACCGCCAGCTGAAGAAGGCGCGGGTGGAGGTCACCAACCGGGTGGTGGTGACGCGGCTCCTCACCGGCGCCAAGGGCGAGATCACCGGCGTGATGGGCTTCGACTGCCGCAGCGCCGAGCTCTACGTCATCCGCACCAAGGCCGCGGTGCTGTGCACCGGCGCAGCCGGGCGCATCGGCCTGCCCGCCTCCGGCTACCTCATGGGCACCTACGAGAACCCGACCAACTGCGGCGACGGCCACGCCATGGCCTACCACGCCGGGGCGGATCTGGCGAACCTCGAGTGCTTCCAGATCAACCCGCTGATCAAGGACTACAACGGTCCCGCCTGTGCCTACGTCACCGGCCCCTTCGGCGGCTACACCGCCAACTCCAAGGGCGAGCGCTTCATCGAGTGCGACTACTGGAGCGGCCAGATGATGATGGAGTTCTACAACGAGCTCGAAGGCGGCAACGGCCCGGTGTTCCTCAAGCTCGACCACCTCGCCGAGGAGACCATCGGCGAGATCGAGCACATCCTCCACACCAACGAGCGCCCCAGCCGCGGCCGCTTCCACGACAAGCGCGGCAACGACTACCGCAAGGAGATGGTCGAGATGCACATCTCCGAGATCGGCTTCTGCAGCGGTCACAGCGCCTCGGGGATCTGGGTCAACGCCCGTGGCGAGACCTCCGTGCCCGGCCTCTACGCCGCCGGCGACTGCGCCAGCGTGCCCCACAACTACATGCTGGGCGCCTTCGTCTATGGCCGCCTGTGCGGGCTCAATGCCGCCGACTATTGCGGCGGCACCGCGCTCGGCAAAGCCGACGAGGACGCCATCACCGCCGAGGCGGGCCGCATCCTCGCGCCGCTCGGGCGCAGCGACGGCCTCACCCCCTTCCAGATCGAGTACAAGACGCGCCGCCTGGTGAACGACTACCTGCAGCCGCCCAAGATCACCCGCAAGTACGAGATCGCGCTGCGCCGCTTCGACGAGATCCGCGAGGACACCGAGGCGATGTGCGCCGCCAACCCCCACGAGCTGATGCGCGCGATGGAGGCCCACTCCATCCTCGACTGCGCCGAGATGGCGGCGCGGGCCTCGCTGTTCCGCACCGAGAGCCGCTGGGGCCTGTACCACTACTACGTGGACCACCCTGAGCGCGACGACGCCGAATGGTTCTGCCACTCGCTGCTCTCGAAGGGTGCCGACGGCCGCATGGGCCTGCGCAAGAAGGCGGTCGAGCCCTACGTCGTGCCGATCGACGAAGAAGAAAAGACTGCCTACCAGCGCCTGCGCGTTGCCCGCAGCGCCGCCTGAGCCACCCACGCAAGGATTCCGACATGAGCATCGCAACCACCCTTTCCCAGGTCCCCGTCGTCGTGGACGATGACAAGTGCATCGCCGAGAAGGGTTGCACCGTGTGTGTCGACGTCTGCCCGCTCGACGTGCTGGCGATCGACATGGTGAAGAAGAAGGCGTTCATGCAGTTCGACGAATGCTGGTACTGCCTGCCGTGCGAGACCGACTGCCCCACCGGGGCGGTGAAGGTCGACATCCCCTACCTGCTGCGTTGAGGAGACGTTCATGGAACCGATGACCCTCTCCATGGCCGAGCGCCTCGCCAGCCCCGACGCCGAAGTGCGCCGCCTGGCGGTGATCGACCTGCCCTACTCCGACGAGCACGACATCGTGCCCCTGCTGCTGCCGCGCCTCGCCGACCCCGACGCCAGCGTGCGTGCCGAAACGGTGCGCGCCCTGGAAGGCTTCGAGGAGCCCGAAGTGGTCGCGGCCCTCGCGCCGATGCTGCTCGATATCGACGCCGACGTGCGCACCGCGGCCGGCGAGGTGCTCGCCGAACTGAAGGATCCCGCCTCGGCCGCGCCGCTCCTTCCGCTTCTCGAGGGCCAGCCCGCCGAGGTGCGCATGCTCGCCTTCCGTGCGGTGCGGGCGCTGCGTGTCGCGGACGCCTTCGCCCCGGCGATGGCGGCGCTGCGCGATCCCGACCCTGGGGTGCGCCGCGAGGCGGTGGGCGTGCTCGGCTACCTGCGGCGTGCCGAGGCGGTGGGCGACCTCGCCGAGGTCGCCGCCCAGGACCCGGAACCCGAGGTGCGCCGCATCGCGGTGGGTGCGCTCGCCTACACCAGCGAGGTGAGCGTGCTGCCCGCGCTGACCCGGGCGCTCAACGACCACGCCTGGATGGTGCGCGAGGAGGCGGCCCAGACCATCGGCAAGCTGCGCTTCGGCCCCGCCATCCCGGATCTCGTCCGCGCCATGCAGGACGAGTACTGGCAGGTGCGGGTGAAGGCCGCCCGCAGCCTCGGGCTCCTCAAGGCCACGGCGGGCCTGCCGGCGCTGGTGGACGCCCTCGCCCACCCTGTCGGCAACCTGCGCAAGGAAGCCGCCATCGCCCTGGGCGAGGTCGGCGACCCGCGCGCCATTCCCGCCCTCGAGGCGGCGCTCGACGACGCCGATCCCGATGTCCGCAAGCTGGCACGCATCGCGCTTACCGCGATCGGGCTCGCGCACAAGTGAGGAGAGCACGATGACCTACGTCGTTACCGAAGCCTGCGTGCGCTGCAAGTACACCGACTGCGTCGCGGTCTGCCCGGTGGACTGCTTCCACGAAGGGCCGGAGTTTCTAGTCATCGACCCCGAAGGCTGCATCGACTGCGGCGTGTGCGTGCCGGAATGCCCGATCGGCGCGATCTACGCCGAGCCCGATCTGCCGCCGGACCAGCTGGGCTTCGTCGAGATCAACGCCCGGCTCGCGGCCGAGTGGCCGGTGATCGACGCCGCCCGCGACCCGCTGCCCGAAGCCGATCACTGGGCCGAGGTCAAGGACAAGCGCCACTTTCTCGCGGAGGCGCCCACCGTCTAGGGCGGGCCGGGCCGCTGTCTGCCGGTGCCCCGCAACGGTGCGTGGGTGCATCACCGGTGGGCGGAGGAACGTTTCGCCCATTGCAGCAGAAGACCTTTCCATCAACCCCCAACCCCCCGACCCCGAGAGAAGTTCGAACCAAGTGCCACGCACTCAACGATGAGGACGCAAACCATGAACGCACGCTTTCGAACCCCCAACCGTTTCGCCGCCCTTGTACGCCGCCTCGCCGCGGCTGCCGTCGTCGCCGGCTGTGTCGCTCCGGCACTCGCCGAAGTCGTCACCGTCGGCATCGGCACCCAGAACACCACCACCAACACGGTGACCGGCGGCATCGTCATCGAAAAGCTGGGCCTGCTCGACAGGTACCTGCCCAAGACCGGCAAGTACAAGGACATCGAGTTCAAGATCAGCTGGCAGAACTTCACCTCCGGCCCCCCGGTGACCAACGGCATGGTCGCGAACACGCTCCAGATCGGCATGATGGGCGACTATCCGCTGCTGGTGAACGGCGCCACCTTCCAGAACGGCATCGAGACGAAGAGTCGCCTCATCGCGCTCATCGCCTACAACAAGGACGGCGCCGGCAACGGCATCGTGGTGCACAAGGACTCGCCCTACTACGAGCTCGCCGACCTCAAGGGCAAGAAGGTCTCGGTGCCCTTCGGCTCGGCGGCCCACGGCATGGTGCTCAAGGCCATGGAGGACAAGGGCTGGAAGAGCGACTACTGGGAGCTCTCCAGCCAGAGCCCGGAGGTGGGGACCTCCAGCCTGCAGGAGCGCCGCATCGACGCCCACGCGGACTTCGTCCCCTTCGCCGAGCTGCTGCCCTACCGCGGCTTCGCCCGCAAGATCTTCGACGGCGCCGAAACCAAGGTGCCCACCTTCCACGGGGTGGTGGTGCGCGAGGACTTCGCCCAGAAGTATCCGGAGTTCGTCGTCGCCTACATCCGGGCGCTGATGGCGGCCAACGACTGGGTGCTGAAGAACCCGGAGCTCGCCGCGGCGAAGATCGAGGAGTGGACCCGCATCGAGAAGGAAGTGGCCTACATGTTCCTCAGCCCGGGCGGCGTGCATACCCTCGACCCGACCATCAAGCCCAAGTGGATCGAAACCATCAAGTACGACCACGGCGTGCTCGACCGCATGGGCCGGGTGAAGCCGCTCGACGCCGACGCCTGGGTGGACGAGACCTACGTGCGCCAGGCCTTCAAGGAGGAAGGCCTCGACTACGACAAGCAGAAGGCGAGCTTCGCCGGTGTGGAGATCGGCGGCACCGATCCGCTATGCGGCGGCGCCATCACCAGCCCGCGCGAGGCCGGCGAGGTGTGGATCGAGGGCGCCGGCATCAGCCGCTACAAGTCCACCGCGTGCACGCTGGCCGCGGTGAGCAAGGCCCGGTCCGAGGGCAAGAAGGTGAACGTCGTCTATGTCTTCGATCGCGCGATGAAGATCAAGCTGTTCGCCGACCAGGCCTTCTATGCCCTGGTCGAGAAGGGCGGCAAGACGGAAGTCGTGCCCTTCCTGCTTAAGAAGGACTCCGAAGCGTATGCGGCGGCCAACGGCGGGCGTGTCGGCGACTTCGCGGTCGCGCTGGCGGCCGCCGGGATGGCGCCGATCGCCGCCGCGGGGAGGTAAGCCATGGCCACCGCTTCCACCCTGCGCGCCGTGCTCCAGGCGGCGCCCGAGACCGAGCCGGGCGGGGCGGTGGCCCCGCCTGCCGCCGCGGCGCCGGCCCCGGTGCCCTTGCCGACGCGCGCCGCCGAGCCGGCGCGAAGCGCGGAGCAAACCACCGGGACGGCCGAGGCGCCCGCCGCGCCGGCGGAGTCGCCGACGCCCGCCCGGCGGCTGGCCACCCTCGCCCGCCGGCAGCTGCCCGCGGCCCTGCTGGCCATGACGTCGATCGGCCTGCTGGTGGGCTTCTGGTATCTCGCGACCGAGTACCGCTGGCAGTTCTACGTGCGCTTCACCAACATCCCCTCGCCGGTGCAGGTGTTCCACGACGTCGGCCGGCTGGTGGGCGAGCCGAAGTTCTTCACCAACATCGCGCTCAGCCTGCAGCGGATCATGATCGGCTTCGCCGCCGCGACCGTCCTCGGCGTCGGCCTCGGTCTCGTCATCGGGCGCTACACGCTCGCCCGGCGCCTGCTGTTCCCGGCGCTGGAAGTGCTGCGGCCGATCCCTGCCATCGCCTGGGTGCCGATCTCGATCATGCTGTGGCCGACCACCGAGACCAGCATCGTCTTCATCACCTTCATCGGCGCCTTCTTCCCCATCCTGCTCAACACCATGGACGGCGTGGCGGCGCTCGACGACGTGCTGCTGCGCGCGGCGCGCTGCCTGGGCGCGAGCGAGCTCGCGTTGATGGCGCAGGTGGTGTTGCCCGGGGCCATGCCGCAGATCTTCACGGGTCTCGCGGTGGGGATGGGGGTGGCGTGGGTGTCCCTCATCGCCGCGGAGATGATCTCCGGCCAGTTCGGCATCGGCTACTTCACCTGGGAGGCCTACTCGCTGATCGAGTACTCCCACATCGTCATCGGCATGATCATCATCGGCGTGCTCGGGCTCGCCTGCAGCGGTGGCATCCGGTTGCTCGCGCGCACGGCCATGCCCTGGCATGCCCTCGGCGGCAAGGGAGGCGCGCTATGAGCACGGAGAACCCGACCAGCGGACACATCGAGGCGAAAGGCATCTCGGTGCGCTTCAGCCAGAACGGCAGAAGCTTCGACGCGGTGAGCGGCGTCGATCTCGAGGTGAAACCCGGGGAGTTCGTGTCCATCGTGGGCCCCTCGGGCTGCGGCAAGTCGACGCTGCTGAACATCATCGCGGGCTTCCTCCAGCCGAGCGAGGGCGAGGCGCGGGTCGACGGCGCGCCCATCCGCGGCCCGGGCGGCGACCGCGGCGTGGTGTTCCAGCAGTACTCGCTGTTCCCGTGGCTGTCGGTGAGGAAGAACGTGGAGTTCGGCCTGAAGATGCAGGGGGTGCCGCGCACCGCGCGGGAATCCAAGGCGCGCACGCTGCTGGGGCTCGCCGGGCTGCTCGCCTTCGAGAACCACTACCCGGCCCAGCTCTCCGGCGGGATGAAGCAGCGCGTGGGCATCGTGCGCGCGCTCGCCACCAGTCCGCAGGTCATGCTGATGGACGAGCCCTTCGGCGCCCTCGACTCCCAGACCCGGGTGGTGATGCAGGAGATCCTCACCAACATGTGGCAGCAGCTGCAGTTGTCGGTGCTCTTCATCACCCACGACATCGAGGAATCGATCTTCCTCTCCGACAAGGTGTACGTGATGACGGCGCGCCCGGGGCGGATCAAGGCCGAGATCCCGATCCCGCTGCCACGCCCGCGCACCGCCGAGATGACCTCCTCGCCCGAGTTCCTCGCCATCCACCACCAGCTCAAGGCGCTCATCCGCGAAGAGAGCCTGGCGGCCATGGGCGGCGAGCTCGGCGAGGCCGGACTGGGGGGCAAACCCTGGCATCTGGGCACCGAGGGCGTGAGGGCGGCGCTATGAACGCCCAACGCGCCCCCCGTAGCCCGGATGCAGCGCAGCGGAATCCGGGAGCGGCGGAAAAACCGGGGTCAGACCCGGTTTTTCCCGGGCCGGAGTCCGTCCCGCGTACCGTCCTCGACCGGCGCGCGAGCGGCCTGCTGGTGATCGAGTGGCAGGACGGCAGCTTCAGTGCCCTGCCCCACGCCTGGCTGCGCGCGCGCTGCCGCTGCGCCGCCTGCGCCCAGGCGGCGCGAAGCGGCGCCGCGCGGCCGCTCGCGCCGGTCTCGCTCACCGGGATCCGGCCGGTCGCCGACCAGGGTCTCAACCTCGTCTTCTCCGACGGGCATGGCCGCGGCATCTACCCCTGGACTTATCTGCGGACGCTCGGCGAGGAATACGCCGCGTCCCCCAACCATTGAAACTCACGAGGATTGCGATGAATCGCCTGTCGACCGAGCGCGTCATCGACGTGCATCACTGGAACGAAACCCTCTTCAGCTTCCGCACCTCCCGCAACCCCGGCCTGCGCTTTCGCAACGGCCACTTCGTCATGATCGGCCTGCCGGTCGAGGACAAGCCGCTGATGCGCGCCTACAGCATCGCCAGCGCCAACCACGAGGAGCACCTGGAGTTCTTCAGCATCAAGGTCCCCAACGGCCCGCTGACCTCTCGCCTGCAGCACCTGCAGCCGGGCGACGAGATCATCATCGGCAGCAAGCCGGTCGGCACCCTGGTGGTGGACGACCTCAACGACGGGCGCAACCTCTACCTCTTCGCCACCGGCACCGGGCTCGCGCCCTTCATGAGCATCATCAAGGACGTGGAGATCTACGAGCGCTTCGAGAAGGTGGTGCTGGTGCACGGCGTGCGCCAGGTGAGCGAGCTCGCCTACGCCGACTACATCCAGCAGGAGCTGCCGCAGCACGAGTTCCTGGGCGAGCTGATCCGCGACCAGCTGCTCTACTACCCCACGGTCACCCGCGAACCCTTCCGCAACCGCGGCCGGCTGACCGATCTGGTCACCAGCGGCAAGCTCACCGACGACCTGGGCCTGCCGCCCCTCGACGCCGCCCACGACCGGGCGATGATCTGCGGCAGCCCCAGCATGCTCGCCGACACCTGCAAGCTGCTGGACGAGCGCGGCTTCAGGATCAGCCCGCGCCAGGGCGAGCGCGGCGACTACGTCATCGAGCGCGCCTTCGTCGAGAAATGAGGGGAGATCGATGAGAGTACTCGTGGCAGTAAAGCGAACCGCGGACGCCAACGTGGCCATCCGGGTCAAGGCCGACGGCAGCGGCGTGGACCTCGCCAACGTCAAGATGAGCATGAACCCCTTCGACGAGATCGCCGTCGAGGAGGCGGTGCGCCTCAAGGAAGCCGGCGTGGCCACCGAGGTGGTGGCCATCTCCTGCGGTGTGGCCCAGTGCCAGGAGACGATCCGGGCGGCGATGGCCATCGGTGCCGACCGCGGCATCCTGGTGGAAACGGACGCCGAGTTGCATCCGCTGGCCGTGGCGAAACTCCTGAAGGCGCTGTGCGAGAAGGAAACGCCCCAGGTCGTGATCCTGGGCAAGCAGGCGATCGACGACGACTGCAACCAGACCGGACAAATGCTGGCCGCGCTCCTGGACTGGCCGCAGGCGACCTTCGCCTCGAAACTGGTGGTCGAGGCCGGCAAAGCGCTTGTCGCCCGCGAGATCGACGGCGGCCTGGAGACCCTCGAGATGAGCCTGCCGGCGGTCGTCACCACCGACTTGCGGCTGAACGAGCCGCGCTACGCGACGCTCCCGAACATCATGAAGGCGAAGAAGAAGCCGCTGGAGACGGTGAAGCCCGCCGACCTCGGCGTGGACGTGGCGCCGCGGCTCGCGATGCTGCAGGTGGCGGAGCCGCCCCGGCGCGGCGCCGGGCTCAGGGTGGCGGACGTCGCCCAACTGGTCGACAAACTCAAGAACGAAGCGAAGGTGATCTGATGGCCGTCCTCGTCATTGCCGAACACGACAACACGGCCCTCAAGGCCGCCACCCACAACACCGTCACTGCCGCCGCCCGGCTGAGCGGCGAGATCCACCTGCTGGTCGCCGGCCACCGCTGCGGCGCGGTCGCCGAGGCCGCGGCCCGTATCGCGGGAGTGGCGAAGATCCTGTACTGCGACGCCCCCCATTACGAGGCCCAGCTCGCCGAGAGCCTCGCCGCGCTGGTCGCGGGAGTGGTGACAGACGCGGCCGGCGGATACGGCCACGTACTCGCCCCGGCCACCACCTTCGGCAAGAACCTGCTGCCGAGGGTGGCGGCGTTACGCGACGTGGCGCAGATCTCCGACGTCGTCGCGATCGAAGCTCCCGACATCTTCGTGCGTCCGATCTACGCCGGCAACGCGCTCGCCACGGTGAAGAGCGCGGACCCCGTGGGGGTGCTCACCGTGCGTACCACCGCGTTCGAGGCGGCCGCTGCGGTCGGCGACGGCGCCGCCCCGGCCCCGGTCGAGCCGATCGCCGCGGGCCCCGCTACGGTCAGCACGCGCCTCGTCGCGCGCGAGTTCGTCCGGAGCACCCGGCCCGAGCTCGGTACCGCGAGGGTCGTGGTCTCCGGTGGCCGCGGGCTGGGCAGCGGGGACGATTTCCGGCGCCTGCTCGGCCCCCTGGCGGACAAGCTGGGCGCGGCTCTCGGCGCGAGCCGCGCGGCGGTGGACGCGGGCTACGCGCCCAACGACTGGCAGGTGGGCCAGACCGGCAAGATCGTCGCGCCGGAGCTCTATCTCGCGGTGGGCGTCTCCGGTGCGATCCAGCATCTCGCCGGGATGAAGGACGCGCGGGTGATCGTGGCGATCAACAAGGATCCCGAGGCACCGATCTTCCAGGTGGCCGACTACGGCCTGGTGGGGGATCTGTTCGAGCTCGTGCCTCAACTGGAGGCGGCCTTGCGCTGAGATGCCCGAACCCGGGCGAGGTACGCGCCGCCCGCTACTCCCCCTGACGGTTGGGGAAGAGCCGAGAGGCCTGCCACATGTAGAACTCGACCGTCTCGGTGCGCGCGACCTCCCGGCCCGCGTGGTCGATCCAGGCCACCTCGAGCCGGTGGGCGCCCCGCTCCACCCCTTCCACCACGAACCGGGGCATGGCCCGCACCGGGCCGTACGGCGCCCCGTCGAGCAGCACCTGGAAGCGCGCGTCGGGCGGTGCGCCGAGGACCACGACGGGAACCTGCCCCTGGTTGCTGTGCACCGTCTCGCCCGCTTCGGGGCTCGCAAGCCGGAACTGAGCCCAGGCGGCAAGGGGTACGAACAGAGCGGCCAGGACGAGAAGCGCACGCTGGATCATCGAGCTCTCCGTGGTACCCGACCGGGCCGGGTCGTCCCCTCGGGCGGGCACCGCAAGATGGAAACGGCGGCGCCCCGGCAGGGGCGCCTACAAAAGAGATCGGAGGCGCCTGGGTAGGTTCCGGGCCCCGCCCGCAGCGGGCGCCGCTGCGGGGCCGGTCGGTCTTCGGCGATCGCCGGTACACCGCCGCCTTCCGCCACCCCTACCGCATGCTCGACGCCCCATATTTGTCTTGCCGGATTCCAGGCGAAACGGATAATTCGAAGTACTTGCCCACCGAGGAGAGGTCAGCATGGATGCGACGAGCCCCAAACTGCGCGGCGTGAATCTGGGAAGCTGGCTGCTCCTCGAGAAGTGGATGGTGCCCAGCCTCTTCGAGGGCCTGGCGGCCCGCGACGAGACCAGCTTCTGCGCGGAGCTCGGGCCGGCGGCGGCCGAGCGGCTGCGGGCCCACTGGAACAGCTGGATCACCCGCGAGGATTTCGCCTGGATCGCCGGGCGGGGCCTCAACGCGGTGCGGATCCCCTTCGGCCACTGGATCTTCGGCCCGGACTATCCCTACCATCCGGCATACGGACCCAACCCCCACCCATACGTCACCGGCGGCATCGAAGTGCTCGACCGGGCCATGGACTGGGCCGGCGAGCTCGGCCTGAAGGTGGTGCTCGACCTGCACGCCGCGCCGGGCTGCCAGAACGGCTTCGACAACGGCGGGATCATGGAAGTCTGCGAATGGCATACCCGGCCCGAGTACCTGGAGCATACCCTGGGCGTGCTCGAGCGCATCGCCGAGCGCTACCGAAGCCACCCCGCGCTCCATGCCATCGAATGCCTCAACGAGCCGCGCTGGGACATCCCGACCGACTATCTCAAGGCCTTCTACGAGGCCGCCTACGAGCGCATCCGCCGCCACTGCCCGGACACGGCGGTGGTGATCCACGACGGGTTCCGCTCCTTCCGCGAGTTCCTCGGCTTCATGCAGGCGCCGGCCTTCCGCGACGTGATCTTCGACCTGCACCGCTACCAGTGCTTCGCCCGGGAGGACATCGACCTGGACATCTTCGGGCACATGGGCAAGGCCGGCGGCGAATGGCGCGACGAGGCCGACGCCCTCAACGCCGAGCTGGGCCTGCCGGCGATCTGTGGCGAATGGAGCCTGGGGCTGGACCTGCGGGTCGTCTCGCTGTGGGCCGAGGGCCCCTTCAACCATGCCCTGGAGCACATGGACGAGTTCCAGCAGGACACGGCCAGCCGGGGCTACGCCGCCGCCCAGTTGCTCGCCTTCGAGAAATACCTCGGCTGGTTCTTCTGGAGCTACAAGACGGAGACGACGCCGGCCTGGTGCCTGCGCGAGAGCGTGGAGCGCGGCTGGCTGCCCTCAAGTTTCCGCTAGGACGGGCGTCTCGTCGGGCTGACCGGCACGCGGCAGCACCACCACGCGGTCGAAGAAGCGCTCGTCGTCGGGCTGCCGGCTGATGGCGAGCAGCGTGAGGTTCGGCAGCTCGCGATGCAGGGTGTCCAGCATGCCCGCCTTGCCCTTGCGGTCGAACCCGTCCAGCGCCTCCTCGAGGAACACCCATGCGGGCTGCTGCAGGAAGATCCGTGCCAGGCCCAGGCGCTGGCGCGCCCGCAGGGGCAGCGCGTGGCTCCAGTCGTCGGTGTCTTCCAGGCGCGGCGCCAGCCAGGCGAGCCCCGCGCATTCCAGCGCCCGGTCCAGACTCGCCGCCGGGAAGGCGTCGGCCGCGTAGGGATAGCACAGAACGGCGCGCAGGGTCCCGTGGGGGAGATAGGGGTGCTGCGGCATGAAGGTCAGGTCGTGCCCGTTGGGCAGTCCGATCTCCCCGCTGCCCCAAGGCCACAGGCCGGCCATCGCCTTGAACAGCGCCAAGGTCACGTCGGCATCCCCGTGGATGAGGACACGCTCGCCCCGGCGTACCCGGAGGCTGAAATCGTCGAGAAGCGGCTTCCCGGCCGGCTCGGCCAGGCGCAGCGAACGGATCTCCAGGTCGCCGCGCGTGGTGCGGAAGAAGCGGATCCCCTCGCCGGCCTCCCGGTCGTCCTCCGGCTCGAGCGCCTCCATGTCCCGGTGCAGCGACACCACCCGCCCAGCCGACGCCCGCCAGGTGGCGATTTCGCCGAGATGATCGATCGGCCAGGACAGGGCCGAGGTGAACTGCTGGAAGGCCTGCACCGTCTGCATCAACACCCCAAGGGTGATCGCGCCGGCGACGTACTGCGGCGCGGTCACCAGGAGGGGAAAGACCGGCAGGAGGTTGCCGTAGGCGGTGGAGAAGGAGACGATCCCCAGGTAGGCGACCGTCTGCCGGTTGAAGCCCTGCGCCACGTCGCCGAACAGGCGCGAGGCATCGCGCCGTTCCAGGGCCTCGCCGCGCATGAGCGCGATCGACTCGGAGTGCTCGCGCGCCTGTGCCAGGTTGAAGCGCAGGTTGGCTTCCACCGTCTGCAGCCGGTTCGTGGTGCGCACCAGCGGCCGGCCGAGCAGGAAGCCGAGTACGGTGCCGGTGCCGGCATAGAGGAAGGCCAGGAGCACCATGTAGGCCGGCACCATCAGATCGGTCCCCGGCAGCGGCGCACTGCCCGACACGTCGAGCAGGATGTCGAAGAACGAGAAGCCGATCAGCAGGGAATAGAGCAGCGAGTGGGCCAGGCTCACCGCGAGCTCGGTCGCGATCCGCACGTCCTCGGCGATCCGCTGGTCGGGATTGTCGTGCTCGCCCTTGGTGAACTGGAGCTGGTAATGGTGGGCCTGGGACATCCATTGCCCGACGAGCCGGCGGGTGAGCCAGCGCCGCCAGTCGAGCATGATCCAGCGCTTGATGTGAAGGTGCAGCGCCGTGACGGTCATGGTCAGCCCCAGGATCAGGGCGAACACGCCGATCTGGCGCAGCAGCTCGTGGAGCGAGCGGGCCTCCAGCGCGTCGAAGAAGCGCCGGTTCCAGTAGCTGATCCCGATGACGAGCCCCACCTGGGCTGCAGTGAGCGCAACCAACAGGATCGTCGCGCCCCGCGCCCGCCAGTGGCCCTGCCCGCTCCAGTACGGCGCGGCCAGGCGCGCGAAGAGCCAGGCGGCGTCACGTACGCGCGCGGCGCGTGAAGCGAGCACGGCGCTCATCGGTCCTCACACGACGCCGAGCCGGCGTCCCCGGCCATCGGAAACCTCATCTTCTCCCTCGCTGTGGAAGCGTTGCCCAAGCAAGGAGAAGCCTAACCCAAATATGGCGTCCGGGCAGCGGCTGCCGGCCGGGCGTCGCGCAATCGTACACGACCGGCATGCGCCGCTCGCCCACGCTCCGCCTCACCGCCGAGAAGGCCGCTAACGGGGGGACGGGGGCGCCACCTCCCGCACGACCGGCACCTCGACGAGGAACTCCACCTCGCCGACCCCCTCGAAGCGCGCCCGCACATGGTCCCCGGGTTCGGCTTCGTAAAGCGCCACCCAGGTCCCCGTACTCACCAGATCGCCCCGCCTGAGCCCGCCGGCATGCACCGCGGCGTGCCGCGCCAGCCAGGGCAGTGCCTGCAGCGGATCGCCCAGGGGATGCCCGCCGCGGCGGCGCGAGATCTCGCAGCCGTTCACCTCGAACACCAGCTCGCACGCGGCGAACCGATCCGACCAAGGCCCGCGGACGCCGGTGCCGAGGACGAGGCGGGCGTGCATCTGCTGGTCGGCCAGCAGGAAGGTCGCCGGAGCGGAGCGCCAGTCGGCGGCACGGACGTCGAAGACCTCGATCGCCGCCATCGTGGCGCCGACGGCGCACGAGACCGCCTCCCGGTCCACATCGGCAGCGAGGTCCCGGTCGAGGCGCACCGCCAGCTCCAGCTCGATCCCGACCAGGGTATGGAAGCCGTCGTAGGGCAGGCGCGCCGGCGAATCGACGAGAAACGCGTCGGGCACCGGCGCGGCCTTCGGCTGCCCCGCTTTCGGCGCGGCGATCTTCCACGCCCGCGGGCGACCGCCCGGGAACCAGCCGAGCGCAGCGGCGACCTCCGCCTGGACCCGATACGCGCCGCCCTCGTCGAGCGGCGCGAGCCGGCGCGCTTCGCCCGCCGAAAGAGGCGCCCCGCTTCGCCAGGCCCCGACAAGCGCCCGGGCCAGCTCGTCCGTCCGGGTCACTGGATTCCCTCCGCGACGCTTCGCAGCCTGGATGGAGCCCCAGGGGAATCCTGGAATGGCGGTGAAACGAGCACGGCCGCTCCCGGATTCCGTTGCACTCCATCCGGGCTACACGGCGGCACCGCAAGACCGCGCAGCGTTGACACAGGGTGTCTCATGCGGTCTCCCTGGACGCTTTGGGACGGGCCGGCGTCGGCAGCTCGCAGCGCAGGAACTTCCCGCGCCCGGCCTCGCCCACATACCGCCCGTCGCGCCATACGGCTTGCCCGCGGGAAAGGGTCAACGCCGGCCAGGCGCTCACCGGGATCCCCTCGTAGGGGGTGTAATCGACCTCGTGATGCAGATCCGCGTTGCGTATCGTGCGCGACACCCCGGTCTCCCAGATCACAAGGTCGGCGTCCGCGCCCACGGCGATCGAGCCCTTGCGCGGATACAGGCCGTACATCTTCGCCACGTTGGTGGAGGTGAGCGCGACGAACTGGCAGATGTCCAGCCGGCCGCCCAGCACGCCATGGCTGAACAGCAGCGGCAGACGGGTTTCGACCCCGGGGATGCCGTTGGGGATGCGGTCGAAGCTCGCGTCGGGGCCCGCCGCCATCTTGCCGTCCGGCCCATCCAAGCGGAACGGCGCGTGGTCGGACGAGAAGACCTGGAACACGCCGCTCTCCAACCCGTCCCAGATCACCTGCTGATTGGCCTTGTCCCGCGGCGGCGGACTGCAGATGCATTTGGCGCCGTGCATCCGGCCGTGCCCGTCTTCCTCCACCCCGAGATCCTCGGCGGTGAGGAAGAGGTACTGCGGGCAGGTCTCGGCGTAAACGCGCAGCCCGTTGCCCTGGGCCCAGCGGATCTGCTCCACCGCCTCGCGCCCCGACACGTGCACGATGAGGATGGGCACGTCCACCAGCTCGGCGTAGGAGATGGCGCGGTGGGTGGCCTCCCGCTCGACGAGCATCGGCCGCGCCTGCGCATGGTAGCGCGGTGCCGTGCGTCCCGCCCGGAGGAGCCGCTCGGTGAGCCATGCGATGCAGTCGGTGTTCTCGGCGTGGACCATCACCATGGCGCCTTCGTCCCGCGCCACGGCGAGCACGTCGATGATCTCCCGGTCCCCGAGCTTGAGATCGTCGTAGGTCATGTAGATCTTGAACGAGGTGTAGCCTTCGCGGATGAGCTCGGGGAGCTCGTGCCGCAACACCCGGGGGCCGGGGTCGGACACGATCATGTGGAAGGCGTAGTCGATGCAGGCCTTGCCCTCGGCGCGCCGGTGGTAGTCCTCGACCGCGGCGCGCAGGCTCTGGCCTTTGAGCTGGCAGGCGAAGGGCAGCACCGTCGTGGTCCCGCCGCAGGCCGCGGACCGCGTGCCGGACAGGAAATCGTCGGCCATCCGGGAGCCGTCGGTCATCGGCTGGTCGAAGTGGCAGTGGCCGTCGATGCCGCCGGGCAGCACCCATCGCCCGGCGGCGTCGATCTCCTCGCGCCCGGGCGGGAGCTTGCGGCCGAGGGCCGCGATGCGCCCGTCCCGGATGGCGATGTCCGCGTCGAAGACGTCGGCCGCCGTCGCGCAGCGCGCATTGCGCACGATCAGGTCGAATTCGCTCATCTCAGCGCACCTCCTGGAACAGCCGGCCCCAGCCTGTGATGCCTGCCGGATCGTTGTCCGTCATGGAGAGCATCTTCCAGACGACGGTGGAGACGGTATCGAACACGGGGATGCCGAGCGCCTCCTCCCAGCTGGGGACGAGGTGGGCGGCGCGAAGGTTGGTGCAGTAGGTTGCGATGGCCTGCGGCCGGGCGCCGGCGACCGCCCGCAGCTGGCCGGTGAGCGTGTCGGCGTCCACCTCCGAGTAGGCGAAGTTCTCCGAGATGCCGAGGTGGCTCTCGGCGACGCAGCGGAAGCCGGCGCGCGCGTAGTTCTCGACGATGCGCGCCTGCACGTCGCCGGTGTAGGGCGATACCAGCGCGAAGTCCTTGCGGCCGCTGCGCTCGAGGATCTCGTTGAGCGCGAGCACCGAGGTCGTGGCGGGAATGCCGGTGGCGTCCTCGATGCGACGACACAGGGCGACGTCCTGCTCGAAGCCCATCCAGCCGGCGGCCGTGCCGCTCCAGCCGATCACGTCCACCCGGGCGTCGGCGAGGAGCCGCGCGGCAGCGATCACCTTGTCCTCGTCGAACTGCCCGAGCGCCTGGGTATCGAGGGAGATCCTGGTGACCGTGAAGCGCGAGAAATGCGCACTGACCCCGGGGAGCGCCCCCAGCATCGCGCAGGTCAGCGGCTCGAGTGCCGTGTTCGAGGACGGCGTCAGGACGCCGAGCAGGGTCCGCTTGCCGCTCATGGCCGATCTCCGTCCGATCCGGTCTTCCTCTTCGCCCGGTCCGCCGGCGCGGCTCCGTCCGCTGGGAATGGATTGATATGGCTCATCTGCTCTCCTCCTTGTCTGAGTGCGTGTCTTGTGGGCTTGATTGTATGCACG
>DYFV01000139.1 GCA_020725025.1 Azoarcus sp. | reverse complement strand
AGGTGCGCTGGGCCTCGTGCAACATCTTCTCGACCCAGGACCATGCCGCCGCCGCCATCGCCGCGGCCGGCATCCCGGTCTTCGCCAAGAAGGGCGAGTCGCTCGAGGAGTACTGGGACTACACCCACCGCATCTTCGAGTGGGCCGACGGCGGCTACTCCAACATGATCCTGGACGACGGCGGCGACGCGACCCTGCTGCTGCACCTGGGCGCGCGCGCCGAGACCGACCGCTCGGTGCTCGCCAAGCCGGGCAGCGAGGAGGAGCGCGTGCTCTTCGCCGCCATCGCGGCCAAGCTCGAGACGGATCCCACCTGGTACTCGGTGCGGCTCGCCAAGATCAAGGGCGTGACCGAGGAGACCACCACCGGCGTGCACCGCCTCTACCAGATGCACGCCCGCGGCGAGCTCAAGTTCCCCGCCATCAACGTGAACGACTCGGTCACCAAGTCGAAATTCGACAACCTCTACGGCTGCCGCGAGTCGCTGGTGGACGGCATCAAGCGCGCCACCGACGTGATGGTGGCGGGCAAGATCGCGGTGGTATGCGGCTACGGGGACGTGGGCAAGGGCTCGGCGCAGGCGCTGCGCGCGCTCTCCGCCCAGGTGTGGGTGACCGAGATCGACCCGATCTGCGCGCTGCAGGCGGCGATGGAAGGCTACCGTGTTGTCACGATGGACTATGCTGCAGACAAGGCAGACATTTTCGTCACGGCTACCGGTAATTACCATGTGATTACCCACGATCATATGGCCCGCATGAAGGACCAGGCGATCGTGTGCAACATCGGGCACTTCGACAACGAGATCGACGTCGCCTCGATCGAGGGCTACCAGTGGGAGGAGATCAAGCCCCAGGTCGATCACGTGATCTTCCCGTCTGGCCGCCGGATCATCCTGCTCGCCAAGGGCCGCCTGGTGAACCTGGGCTGCGCCACGGGCCACCCGTCCTATGTGATGAGCTCGTCCTTCGCCAACCAGACCATCGCGCAGATCGAGCTCTACACCCGCAGCGGCGAGTACCCGATCGGCGTCTACACCCTGCCCAAGCATCTCGACGAAAAGGTCGCGCGCCTGCAGCTGAAGAAGCTCAACGCCCAGCTCACCGAGCTTACCGACGCGCAGGCGGCCTACATCGGCGTGCCCAAGGAGGGCCCGTACAAGGCCGCGCACTATCGCTACTGAGGCTCTCGGGCGCGGCCGCTCGCGCATCGGAGGCAACATGAAACGCGTAGTGGTTCGTCATACCGAGAAGGACGACATCCCCGCGCTGATCGAGCTGCAACAGCGGGTGTACCCGCAGATCCCGTCGTGGTCGCGGCGCAATCTCCGCCATCAGCTGGAACTGTTCCCGCAGGGCCAGCTGGTGGTCGAGTGCGACGGCGAGCTCGCCGGCTGCGCCAGCTCGCTCATCGTGCTGTGGGACGACTGGGCCGGCGAGCACACCTGGCGGGAGATCACCGCCGCCGGGACCTTCGACAGCCACAATCCGGAGGGGCGCACCCTTTACGGCGCGGAGGTGTTCGTCGACCCGACGCTGCGCGGCGCCGGGCTCGGGCATGCGCTCTACGAGGGCCGGCGCCGGCTGTGCCGGGCGATGAATCTCAAGCGCATCATCGCCTGCGGGCGGCTGCCCGGTTACCACCGCCATGCCGCCGAGATGTCGCCGGAGCTCTACGCGCAGAAGGTGGTGTGGGGCGACCTGCGCGACCCGGTGCTGGGCTTCCAGCTGCACGAGGGCTTCAGCTACTGCGGGGTGATCGAGAACTACCTGCCCGAAGACGTCGAATCGGGCGGGCATGCCTCGCTCATCGTCTGGCTCAACCAGGACTACGACCCCGAGCGTCCCACCGTCATTCCCGAGGAGATCGAGCTATGATCGTCCGAATCGCCGCCGTGCAATACCTGCTGCGTTCGATCCACGACTGGTCGGGCTTCGAGAACCAGGTCCGCTTCGTGATGCAGGCCGCGGGCGACTACCGGCCGCACTTCGTGCTGCTGCCGGAGATCTTCACCACCCAGCTGCTGTCGTTCATGGACACCCGCGAGCTGCCCTCGGCGGTGCGCAACATGCACGACTACACCACCCGCTACATCGAGCTGATGCGCGAGCAGGCGGCCCACTGGCGGGTGCATCTCGTCGGCGGCAGCCATCCCCACATCCGCGACGGGCAGGTCTACAACACCGCCTTCCTGTTCACGCCCGAAGGCGGCATCTACGAGCAGGACAAGATCCACCTCACGCGCTGGGAGCGCGAGAAGTGGGGCAACGCGGCGGGCAACCAGCTGCGCCTGTTCGACACCCCGTTCGGCAAGATCGCCATCCTCATCTGCTACGACATCGAGTTCCCCGAGCTCGCGCGCATGGTGTGCGAGGCGGGCGCCGACATCCTGTTCGTGCCCTCGTGCACCGACGACCGGCAGGGCTTCCTGCGCGTGCGCTACTGCTGCCACGCGCGCGCGATCGAGAACCAGGTGTACGTGGCCATGACCAGCACCGTGGGCAGCCTCCCCGTCGAGGGGCTGGGCGTGCACTACGGCCAGGCGAGCATCATCACGCCGTCGGACTTCCCCTTCGCCCGAGACGGCATCGCCGCCGAGGGCACGCCCAACGTCGAGCAGATCGTGATCGCCGACGTGAACCTCGACAATCTCACGCTCAACCGGGTGAACGGCACCACCATCCCGCTCTACGACAAGCGCCACGACGTCTACGACAACGAGGTCGAGGTCGTGGCCGTCAAATAGCCCCGCTACCGGACACAACATGGAAAAACCCGAGCTTTCGATCGAATTCTTCCCGCCCCAGACGCCGGAGGGCGCCGAGAAGCTGCAGGCCACGTGCGACAAGCTCGCGGCGCTCAGGCCCGCCTTCTTCTCGGTGACCTACGGGGCGGGCGGCTCCACCCGCGAGCGCACCTTCGCCACGGTGAAGGAGATCGCCGCCCGCGGCTTCGAGGCGGCGCCCCACCTCTCGTGCATCGGCTCCACCCGCGAGAGCATCCGCGAGATCCTCGCCGACTACGCGGCCGCCGGCATCCGCCGCATCGTCGCGCTGCGCGGCGACCTGCCCTCCGGGGTCCGCGACCCGGGCGAGTTCCGCTACGCCAACGAGCTGGTGGCGTTCATCCGGGCCGAGACCGGCGACCGCTTCCGCATCGAGGTGGCCGCCTATCCGGAATGGCATCCGCAGGCGAAGACCCCGAAGGACGACCTCCTCGCCTTCAAGCGCAAGGCGGAAGCCGGCGCCGACTCGGCCATCACCCAGTACTTCTACAACCTCGACGCCTATCTGCATTTCGTGGACGAGGCGCGGGCGCTGGGCGTGACGATCCCGGTCGTGCCCGGGATCATGCCGATCGGCAGCTTCGCCAAGCTGGCGCGCTTCTCCGACGCCTGCGGCGCGGAGATCCCGCGCTGGATGCGCAAGAAGTTCGAGAGCTACGGCGACGACGCGGACTCCATCCGCGCCTTCGGCCTGGACGTGGTCACGGACCTGTGCCGGCGCCTGCTCGAGGCCGGCGCGCCGGGGCTGCACTTCTACAGCATGAACCAGGCGGGACTGACCACCGAGATCTGCAAGCGCCTGGACCTCGCCTGAGGCACCGCACTTCCCGGATTCCGTTCTTCCATCCGGGCTACGGGGAAGCGCTCGTTCGTAGCCCGGATGGAGCCCCAGCGCAATCCGGGGCCGGCGTCGCTCCGGCGCCGCCGGCCTCAGCTCATCCCGTGACGCTTCATCCAGTCGCGGAAGTCGGCGCGTTCCGCCGACGCGCGCAACCGCCGCACGTGCAGGACCAGGTTCTCCACCATGGTGTGCGCGGCGATGGCCGCCATCACTTCGAGCCGCGCCTCGGCATCGAGCCCCCGGGAGGCGAGCTGGCGGTCGATCTCGCAGAAGTGGTTGGCCATCAGGCGCCGCGCGTCCTCTTCGTTCAAAGAGAGCTCGCCGAGGTCGAGCGGGTCCTCCGCTTCGATGTCGGCCATCAAGGTTTCCACCGATTGGGGCGTCATTGGGACCTCCGGAAACGGTTGCCGAACCCGTTCGACACACCCGACGCCGCGGGAGTGCCCCGGCTGTCCCGGGGGCTGCGTGCCATCACCAGCACGCCGGCGATGACCAGGACCGCGCCGGCCAGCTGCCACGGGCCGATCGCCTCGTCCAGAATCAGCCAGCCGAGGAAGATCGTGATCACCGGCCCCAGGGTGCCGGTGAGCGACACCGGCCCCGCCCCGAGGCGGCGGATGGCCTCGGACACCATCCACACCGGACCGACCGTGGAAAACAGCGCCATCGCCAGCCCCAGCCCGTACACCTGCCACGGCAGCGCGAAGAGGCTCGCCGCCGGCCGCAGCACCAGGAACTGCGCGATGCAGTACACGCAGGCGAAGCTCGTGGCGAGCGCGGTGACCCGCAGGGAGCCAAGCCGCCCCACCACCTCGCCATTGCCCATCAGGTAGAGCGCGTAGGCGAGCGCACTGCCGAAGACGAGCGCGCTCCCGGTGAGGACCGCGGCGGCATCGCCCCCCAGGTGCAGGTCGTGCCCGAGCGCGAGCGCGATGCCCAGGTAGCACAGCGCGAGCGCGCCGAGCATGCGGCCGCCGATCGGCTTGGAGAGGAAGAGCGCCGAGAGCACGATCACCAGGGTCGGATAGAGGAACAGGATCAAGCGCTCCAGCGCCGCGCTGATGTGGTTCAGCCCCAGGAAGTCCAGGTAGCTCGCGAGGTAGTAGCCGAGAAAGCCCAGCGCCGCCATCCACACCCAGTCGCCCGCGGCGAGGCGGCGACTCGCGCGCCGGCCCGCCACCGCGCCCATCACGATGAAGAAGGGCAGCGACAGCGCCATGCGCAGGGCGAGGAGGGTCTCGGCGTCCACCTGGTAGCGATAGGCGAGCTTCACCAGGATGGCCTTGAAGGAGAACCCGACGGCGCCCAGCAGGGCGAAGGCGAGGCCGAGCCCGCGGTCGGCGGGCGTCAACGTCGCCTGCCCGCGCCGCCGAAGAGCGACCCCAGGAGGCCCCGCACGATCTGGCGCCCGATGGAGCTCCCGATGCTGCGCACCGCGGTCTTGGCGGCGATCTGCACCAGGCCGTCGCGCTTGCCGCCGCGCGGGCCGGTGGAACCGAAGAGCAGATCGTTCAGCCCCCCCTCCTCCGCCGTCTTGGCCGAATCCGCAGCGGTGGCGCTCGCCTCGGCCTGGGCGCGCAGCAGCTCGTAGGCGGAGTCCCGGTCCAGCGCCTTCTCGTAGTGGCCGTAGAGCACCGAGCCCTGGACGAGCCGGGTGCGCTCGTCCGGCGTGAGCGGCCCCAGGCGCGAGGCGGGCGGGAGCACGAAGGCGCGCTCGACCACCTCGGGGCGGCCCTTCTCGTCGAGGAAGGACACCAGCGCCTCGCCCACTCCGAGCTCGGTGATCGCCGTGGCGGCGTCGAAAGCGGAGTTGGGGCGCATCGTCTCTGCGGCGGTCTTCACCGCCTTCTGGTCCCGCGGCGTGAAGGCGCGCAGCGCGTGCTGGACGCGGTTGCCGAGCTGGCCGAGCACGCTGTCCGGCACATCGGCCGGGCTCTGGCTGACGAAATACACCCCCACGCCCTTGGAACGGATGAGCCGCACCACCTGCTCGATCTTGTCCACCAGCGCCTTGGGCGCGCCGTCGAAGAGCAGATGCGCCTCGTCGAAGAAGAACACCAGCTTCGGCTTGTCGGGGTCGCCCACCTCCGGGAGCTGCTCGAAGAGCTCGGCCAGCATCCACAACAGGAAGGTGGAGTAGAGCTTGGGCGACTGGTAGAGGCGCTCGGCGGCGAGCACATTGATCACGCCGCGCCCGTCGGCGTCCGTCTGCATGAGGTCGGCCAGATCGAGCATCGGCTCGCCGAAGAAGCGGTCGCCGCCCTGCTGCTCCAGGGTGAGCAGCCCGCGCTGGATGGCGCCCACCGAGGCCGCCGAGATGTTGCCGTACTCGGTGGTGAAGCGCTTGGCGTTCTCGCCCACGTGCTGGACCATGGCCCGCAGGTCCTTGAGGAAAGCTCTGATCTATTCAGAGCCGTTAAAATAGCGAAGTCATAAACTGCGCC
>DYFV01000138.1 GCA_020725025.1 Azoarcus sp. | reverse complement strand
TGCGCGACCGCCTCACGCACGGCTACGGGGGCGACCATGCCGACGACTGAACACCGCGAGCACCACTACCAGTTCCTCGTGCTGGCCGTCCACCGCAAGACCCGCGACGTCATGGTCTGGACCGGCGTCGCCGGCTGGCGGCGCATCACCGACGGCGTGCCCGCGCAGCTCGTCGCGGCGGCCAGGGTCGACGAGCTCGTGCGCGAGGCCAAGCTCACGGCGTCCGACCTCGTGTTCGACATCGTGAAGCTGCCGGCGCGGGATATTACCGGGAGGCGGCAGTGATGGCCGAGACCGAAACACCCCGACTACTCGGAGGCCAAGTCATGACCGAACCCATCCCCCACTACGCCACGATCCCGGCGCACGCCGCGCCGACGAAGCCGCTCCTCGAGGACGTGCTCTCGGTGCTCACCACGTACCGCGACCACCCGCGCCTCATGGCGACCGCCGGCCCGGCCGAGGCGCTGCGCCTCACGGGCGTCATCACCCGCGTCATGCGTGCCCTCGGCGAGCAGTGCCACAAGCCCGACCCGGAGGCCGAGTGCGTGATCGCGGAGCTCCGCATCCCGGCCACGGCCGCCGATCCGGCGCTCACGTTCTACACGACCGTGCAGGTCATCCCCAAGACCGAGATCCGCTTCGTCGCGCGCGACCTCTCGGGCGAGGTCTGGTGGTCCGACCGCGCCGACGATCCGATCCTGCTCTCCGACATCCGCACGTTCCCGCGGGAAGGGGAGGCCGACTGATGAACACGACCGCCGCCACCATCAACGCCGAGGTCCACCGTTTCGTCCGCAACCTCCCCAAGGTCTGCGACCTCTCCGAGCACCACGCCCTGCACCAGGTCCAGGGGCGCCCCGTGATCGTCTCGCGCCGCCACGGCACGACCGTGGCGCTGCCGGCTCAGTTCCGCCACCTCGCCGCCGGCGCCGCCGTGATCCGCCTCTGGCGCCCCGTCCTCGTCGCCTGGCTCGCCGAGCACCCGGTCGCCGAGGCGTGGAGCCGGCAGGCGGCCGAGGCGGCGCTCGCGGCTTGGGAGGGAATATGACACTGACGACCCTGCTGCTGATCCTGCTTCTCGGCCGCGACTGCCCCGACGACGTCTACGAGCCCGTGCGGCCGCGGCCGCCGGTGGTGATCGTGGCATGACCGACGGCATCGTCGCCGCCGCCTGCATGGGCAAAAAAACCTTCCCGACCCCGGCCGACGCCCGCCGCGCGATCCGCCCGCGGCTCAAGGGCCTTGTCGAGCCCTACCGCTGCCGCTGGTGCGGGCAGTGGCACAACGGCAGCGCCCGGCGCGACCGCAAGCGCGCCGCGATCCGGCGGAGGATGGAGGAGGCGGAAACGTGAGCGCGATCACCGAAGCCGTCGCCGTGATCCGGCAGATGGCCTACGACCTCAAGCAATCCAACACGGTCGCGGGCACGGACACGTGGGACCCGATCGACCCCGGCGCCGAGCGCGAGTACCGCTACCTGCTCGATCTCGCTGAGCGTCTCGAGGCGGAGACGCGGAGTGACCGATGAGCAACTGGATCACCCTCCCACGCCTCAACGAGCTTCGGTTCCCCCAGGACCCGGTCCAGCTCGTCAAGCTGCAACGCTGGTGCCGCGAGCGCGTGCTCCCGGCGCGCAAGCCCGGAGTGGCCGGCCGTCAATCCTTTACTCTTCGCCAGTTCGCGAGCGGCGAAGCGTTAAGACTTGTCTTTGAGACCGAGCCTCGAGGCGATCGACCGGGAGCTGCGCGGCGAACCCGTCTACCGTGCGGGCGCGGCGGGCCCTTCCCCGTGCGCCCCCTCCTGCTCCTCGCCGCCGGCCTCGCGCTGGCGCTGCTCGCCGACTCCCCGCTCGCCACGGTCGGCGGCATCCTGACATTCGTCGGCGCGCTCGACGGCCTCGGCGCGCTCGCCCGCCGCGCCGAGCGCAGACGTCTACGCTAAAAAAACGGCCCGGGCGAACCCCGGGCGCAAGAACCACCACTAGGAGGGAGAGGTCCGTTACGGCGGCACGGTCCAGACGTCGACCGCCAGGCAGTTCCCCGCGAGCACGGCGCGCAGCGCCGTGACGTGGCGGGCGTCGGTCTCGCCCGCGATCAGCACGATCCCGGCCCGCCGCCCCGTGAGCCGGGCGTAGTGCAGCGCCTGCCCGGGCGCCTGTTTCCACTTGGCGGCGTACTCGACCTCAATCGCGTGCGTCGCCGTCACGCAGTCGGCGCGCGTGCGGTCGGGGAGCACCACCTCGGCCCGGCCGCCCTGCGCGGCGCACCAGGCGCGCGCGTAGTCGGCCTCGGCCGCCGGGGCGGACTTCGAGACCAGGAAGAGCAGCAGCACCAGGAAGGCGCCAGCGGCGGTGCGCTCGAGCGAGTTCATGGCTTGAGGATCTTCTGGCGGGCGCCGAACCACCAGAGGATGATCGTGGTCGTCAGGTAGAGCACGACGAGGACGACCTGCGGGACGAGCTGCTTGACGATCTCGACCGACGCGCTCGCGTCGAGCTGCTCGAGGAGCCGCACGGCGACGACCGTGAGCCAGGTGCAGAGCCCCGTGAAGTAGAGCGTTTCGGCCGGCCGGATGATCCCGCGCAGGAAGTCGACGAATACCATGAAGCCCCGCCCGACCGGCCCGAGCTCGCCGGTGTAGTACGTCGCCCTGTCGTGCCCGTAGGAGGCCGCGAGCGCGTTGGCCTCGGCGACCCCGATCGCCGCCTCGCCCTCGCTGCGCGCGATCGCGAGCTTGCCCTCGGCCTCGGCCTTGGCGAGTGCGAGGTCGTGTACCGCCATCGCCTCGGCGTGGCGGTTCGCCTCCTTGAGTTTCGTGAGTTCGCCCCAGGTCGTGAAGGCCGCCCCGAGGAGCCCGGTCGCCCCGCCGCTCAGAACGGCCGCGAGCGCATCCCCCAGCCACTCAAACATGGTCTACCTCCCGAATCGTGAGCCGGCCCGGCCGGCGTTGCATCACCTCGTGAAACCAGCGCACCGCGGTGCGCGAATTGAACACCGCGCGCTGGCCGTCGAGCGTGCCGTGGTTCATGCCCGGCAGCAGGCAGCCCCACGAGTCGCTGCGCAGGCCGAGCTCGACGTCGCCAGCGAACGTGCCAGGGTGCGCGAGGATGCCGCTGCGGCCCGGCACGTCGTGGATCCAGTAGAGATCGTGGAAACCGGAGAAGGCGCGCCGCGCCCGGATCAACGTGAGATCGTAGACGCCAGCCGGAATGCGCGAGCGATTCGGGCGGTTGGCGCGATCCGGCAGCTCGAGGACCCAGCACCGGAAGTCCGCTACCACGAGCAGGCCGAGCGTGCCCTGGTCATCGCCGGGCGTGCGGTAGAGGGTCGCTGGAATCGCGGCCTTGGTCATGACTTCTTTACCCTTTGCGCGGGGGCATTCGCAGTTAATTCGCCCGATCGTCAAGCCGGACGGAATAAAACAGTGCCGCGCAGCACCACCGTCCCGCCGCTTGGCATGTCGGCGGCCGTGACGGCTGATATCGCCTGGCCGCTGCCGCACGCTGCGATCCCGAAGGTTTTGGTATTCTCGCTCATTGCGACGACGAAACTGGTGTAGCCCGATTTGGTCACACCCTGCACCAAGGCGGGGCCGGTCCATCGTTCGCCAGCCACATTCTGCGAGGTGACGGGCAGACCGTGGATAACAAGCTCACCGCTTGCCGTGGAGTGCGTGAAACTCGATGTTTGGAGCGCGAAATGTGCAACCACGAAATCACCGTTCCGCTCCACCCACCCTTGCTGAAGGCTATACGCAGCTGCCAGGTTTCCCGGTGTGGTGAATGTGATGGCGGGTATCCACTCTACCTTGGAGATGCGCTCCCCAAGCTGCGCCCCGCCGCTGAACGCGGTGACGATGTACCCGCGTCCGCAGTTGTGGGTAGTAAGGTTGGCTGCGGATACTTGGTCAACGACGATTGCACCATCGGCTTCCAGCCGAACGGCTCCCCCCTCAAAATCCTGGGCGTAACCCGATACCGTGATGAAACCGTGCGTGCCGCTGGTCAAGCCACGATAGTCGGCCAGCACTACGTACTTATTCGCGGCGGCGCCGGTCGTCAACCGACCAGAAAGGCTGATATAACTTTGCTGGTAGGCTCGGAGCAGATAGGTGCAAAGCTCGGCATCGAACGAGCCATCGAAGTGCATCTCGCTGCCGTTTGACACGTAGATCAACGCGCTGTTTCCTGCGCCCGTGGCACCTCGCGCGAGTCCGTGGAAGCTGCACCGTTTGTTCGCCCCCGTGCCCTGACAAGCAATAGCGTTGATCGCGAGCGCCGTCCCGGAATCGTCTCTGCCATCCAGCACGCCGCTGAAATGGCTGTACTCGCACTCGCCCCCGAGTTCGAGCCCGTAGTAGTTAAAACCTTTGGCATTGACGTGCCCGGTGATGTTGCGCGCTTCTAGCAGCGATAGACCCATTGAGCCGCCGTAGGTCTGGATATCCACATCAAAGTCCATTACGCTCCAAAGCTCGCAACACAGCTGGTTGCTTACGGTCGGCGACAGCGGCATCTTTACCCTGGCGCGCACGCTACCGTTCTTGAAGCGCGCGCCATTCAACACGCCGCGCACCAGGATGCCTTGCAGGGCGGGATCTGTGTTCGATTCGCCGGAATAATCCACCGTTGCGTCGATGTAAGGCCCGTCCACATCGAGCACGGATGACACGAGTTTCGTGAAGATCGGCGGCCGGCTGCCGTTTTTGAACGTCCCGATCACGGTGAGGCCTGGAGCGTCCTCGGCATACACACCGTAGGACCCGACATTCTCCATCGTCAGGTTGAGCGTCGTTCGATCACTTCCGGCTTGAACGGAGACCGAACCGCCCGATCCGTTTCCGACTGCTCGGTTGCCGTCGATGTGGGCGATCAGCGTGAAATCGTCACAATTCACGACAACGGCGTTGGCGTTACTGTTGTCCTTCAACTTTAGTTTGGCACCCGGCTCAACGTACCAAGTCTGCTGATTGACGTTGGCCGTCAGCGCCGCGATGACATACGTCCCGGGTGCCGGGAACACCAGATACCCGCCGACACCGGCGGCATCGCGCGCCAAATGCACGGCGGCGGTGTCGTCGGTGGCGCCGTCACCGACGGCACCGTAGTCCTTGACCGATATCCGCTCGCGCAGCCTGTCCTGCACCGTGCGCGTTGCGGCTCCGGTGCCGCCGTGCGTAAACCCAACCAACGAGGAACCGCTGGCGGCGGCGAGATCCGCGCGCAGCCCGCTATCCGCGCCCGTGCCCGCCGACACGCTCACGTTTCCGCTGGCGTCGAACACGATGTACTTGCTCGCCCGCAGCGTTGCCGCCGGTAGTTCCGCGTCAAGCCCCGCGTCGTCCGTCTCCGGGAACTTAAGCGACCGGTCGAGCTCGTCCTGCTGCTGCAGGGCGATCATCGTGAGCCGGTCGAACACCGTCTCGTGGTCCTCGGGGAAGAACCCGCCGCGGTTGCGCAGGTCGGTGAGCTGCGTGAGGGGCAGGATCCTTCGGATCGTGATCTTGTAATTGGTCTTGAGATCGCCCTCGGCGTCGAGCCAGGCCTGGCCGTTGTTGACGAGCGTGATCTCACCGCCGGCGTAGGCGCCGACGCCGGAGACCGTGTAGTCGGTGGTCTTGGCGAGGGTCGAGATATTGCCGCTGGTGTCCTCGACCGAGACGAGCAGGTCATCGTCATCGAGGATGCGGAAGGTGAACGGATAGACCTTGGCGGCGCCGTTGCCGACGGCGTCCGCGCGGCGGGTGGTGGTGGCGACGGTCATGCGTCCCCCTGGGAGGCTCGGGTGAGTGTACCGGCCGGTGCGAAATTCGCAACGATGCGGATCATGGCTGCGATGCGGATCATGGCTCCCTCCTCCGATAGAGCAGCCCGTAGGCGAGCTCGCCGAGCCCATCGGGGTCGGCCTCGCCGGTGTAGATGTCGTAGAGGTACTCGCCGGTGATATGGATCTGGCCGGTCGGCAGGCCGAGCAGGTAGCCGGTCGTCTTGAGCGCGGGCTTGACGAGCTCCTCGAGCTCGGCATCGCCCGCGGCGACCGACCCGGCCTTCTTGACCGTGCGTGCCACGGTC
>DYFV01000032.1 GCA_020725025.1 Azoarcus sp. | reverse complement strand
CCCTCTCTGCAAGCCCCTCCGGGCTTTTGCACACTGTTCAGAACACTACCGACGTCATCGGGGAGCCGACAAAGAAAAAGCCCGGACTTGTTGGGGTCCGGGCTGAAATCCACACCAAAGGAGGAGGGTGGAGGAGACGGTTCAAATACTAGCGGGGTCGCTTGTGCAGCGCAATATCCTGCGCTACTGAATTTTTCTATACGATCATCAGAAACCGTTATTGCTCCGCAAAATCAACGAGAAGGCTACGCCCGAGGACCTACCGGGTTTCCGTCTCGTGGCGTCTGTCGTGTGCCATCATGTTGACCGAGATCGGCGCCCTGGCGTTTTAGTTCCTCCTGCACTGCAAAGACGGGCAGGTGGCGGGGTGCCTGATCGCTGCGGGCCGCCAGCGCGGCGCAAACCCCTGCCGCCTGGCCGGTGGCGACGGAGATGGGCATCACGCGGAAGGAGGAGTGGGCCTCGTGGGTGCCCGAGATGGCGCGGCCGGCCACGACGAGATCGTCGACCCCGAGCGGAATGAGGCAGCGCAGGGGGATGTCGTACGCGTCTCCCGGCGGGATGCGCTTGAGGATGGTGCCCTTGCCTTCGGGGTTGTGGATGTCCACCGGATAGGTGCCGCGGGCGATCACGTCCTCGAACTTCCGCGCGTGGAGGAGATCGTCCGCGGTGAGGCAATAGGAGCCGAGGACCCGCCGGGTCTCGCGCACCCCGATGGTGACGCCGCTCTGCAGGGCGTAGGACTTCTCGAAACCCGGCACGTACTTCTGCAGGAAGCGCACCACTTGGCGCATCTGCCGGCGGCTTTCCATCTCGGCGCAGGTGAGATCCCACACGTCGGTCCCCAGCACCCGGGTTACCCGGGTGCTGTTCACGCTCACCTCGCCCTCGTAAGGGGTCGCGAAGAAGAGGATGTCCTCGCGGGTGAGCTCGAGCTCACCTGCCTCGCTGGCGCGGCGCACCAGATCCCACAGGCCGTGCACGCCCCGCCACTGGTCGGGGTGCGCCTGCGCGTAGGCGGTGAAGGCGGCGCGGGCGAACTCGCCCATGCGGAACATCAGGGTCATGGGCTGCACCAGTCCGTCGGGGGCGCGGCCGATGTCGTAGCGGGCGCCGGCCTGGGCCGCCACATCGGCGTCGCCGGTGCAGTCGACCACCACCCGGGCCTTGATCACGACCGGCCCCGACTTGGTCTCGAAGACCACGCCGTCGCGCACGCCGGCACCGGCGAGCCCGCTCGCGAAGGCGTGGAGGAGGAGCTCGACGCCCGCTTCGTCGAGCATCTCCAGCGCCACCATCTTGAAGACCTCCGGGTCGAAGGGTACGACGTAGCCGGTTTCCAGGGTCGGGGCGAGCGCCCCGCCGGCCGTCACCAGCCGCTGGGTGAGCTCCTGCAGCGCACCGGCGATGACCGAGTGGCCGGGGCCGTGATCATCCGGCAGCAGGTTGGTGACGCCGTGGAGCTGGAAGGTGGGCTGCTGGGTATGGAAGGACATGAGCGGCATCACCAGGGCGGCGGTGGCGTTGCCGCCCAGGAAGCCGTAGCGCTCGACCAGCACCGTGCGCGCGCCGGCGCGGGAGGCGCCGAGCGCCGCACCGATGCCCGCCGGGCCGCCACCCACCACCAGGACGTCGGTCTCGGCGGCGAGCGTCCCAGAGCGGGGCGGCAGCGGCACGGATCGAGGGGAGGAGGGTCTGGCGAGGGCGGGCATGACTCAATCTCCTTTCAGGCTGCGCATGGAAGCGTTGGCGTGGAGGAGCGCCACGAGCAGGCGGTTGTTCTCTCGCGCGCGCTCCTGGAGGGTCGGCATCCGGTCGCGGATATGGGAACGGAGGAAGTCGCGCCGGTCCCAGGAACGGTCCACGTTGGCCAGCAGGCGCCCGGTGTTCACGTGATGCAGCGGCGGCATTTCGAGATCCAGGTCTTGCAGGAGCCCGGTCACCTTCGAGGCGTAGGGCAGGGCCACGAAGGGCAGGCCCTGGAGGGCGGCGAAGATCAGGAAGTGCAGACGCATCCCGATCGCCATCTCGAAGTGGCCCATCAGGGTCAGGAGCTGGCCGGGCGTGTACTCGCCCTTGAGCAGGGTCGCCCGCTGCACCAGCTGCATGCGCGAGAGCACCGCGTAGCTGTGCTGCATGTCCACGTGCTGGCGCTCGAGGGGCACGAAGACGATGTCCGCGTCCAGGCGGTCGGCGATGAAGTCGGCCGCGTTGGCGAACAGGCTGTGGCAGTGGTCCATATCCATGTCGGGGGCGGCCGGGCCGGGCTCGCGCACCGAGGCGCCGATGAGGCGGCGCGCCTGGTCGATGCCCTCCCGCTGCAGGGCGTCCTTGGGCAGGGGCTCGGGCTCGAGCAGCAGGGCAGGGTCGGCAGTGATGCGCACGTCGGGTTCGACGCCGATCTCCTCGAGCAGGCGATGGCCCTGGCGGTCGCGCACGGTGATCACCGCGGCGCGGTTGAGCGCCTCGCGCACCAGGTCGCGGTTGGCCTTGCGCACCAGCGGCCCGGCGCTGATGGCGTAGACCATCACCGGCACGCCGAGCTCGTGGGCGAGCATGACCTCGCGCAGGTAGATGTCGGCCTCGTTGTCGTAGAGGATGCCGCCGCCGCCCAGCACGAACACGTCCAGGCCTTCCACCACCGCGCGCGCCTCCCGGCGGTTGAGCTGGCGGACCGGCTGGACGTGCTCGACCCGGTGGCGCTGCCGCGTGTCTTCCACGTTGCGCGAGAACACCGTGATCTCCACGGGCAGCGAGGCGCGCAGCTGGGAGATCATGGAGCCGAGGATGGCCTCGTCCCCGAGATTGAGCCCCCCGTAGGAGCCCGAAATGCCTACCCGGAAGACACGCCCGCCGCCCGCTTCCTTCGGCTCGACTTGCCGAGGCGCGGCCTTGTTGCGCGTGGTCCGCGTGCTCGCTTCTCGTTCTTCCATGATTCGCCCCCCAATGCGGTTTTGCGAACCGCGGCCTCCCAATGGACGACGGCCACGGTGCGGCTAAACTAGGGTGGTCACTCCAGACGAGGCCGCCATGGATTCCGCCCGCTTGCAGCAGTTCGTCGACCGTCTGTGGGAGGAGTCCATCCTGCCGCGGCTGGTCGACTACATCCGCATCCCCAACAAGTCGCCGCTTTTCGATCCGCAATGGGCGGAGCATGGCTACATGGACCAGGCGGTCCGTCTCGCCGAGCTATGGTGTGGCGAACAAGGGGTGAGCGGTATGGACATGCAAGTGGTGCGCCTGCCCGGACGCACCCCGGTCCTCTACCTGGAGATCCCGGGTACCGCGGAGGGCACCGTCCTGCTTTACGGGCATCTCGACAAGCAGCCGGAGATGAGCGGATGGCGGGAGGGGCTGGGGCCGTGGGAGCCGGTGGTCGAGGGCGACCGGCTCTACGGGCGCGGCGGCGCCGACGACGGTTACGCGGTGTTCGCCTCGGTGGCCGCCGTGCTCGCCCTCCAGGCCCAGGGCGTCGCCCATCCGCGCTGCGTGGCGGTGATCGAGTGCTGCGAGGAAAGCGGCAGCTACGATCTGCCACACTACATCGAGCTGCTCGCCGAGCGCATCGGTACGCCGCAGCTGGTGGTATGCCTGGATTCCGGCTGCGGCAACTACGAGCAGTTGTGGTGTACCACCTCGCTGCGCGGACTGGTGGGCGGCGCGCTCAGCGTGCGGATTCTTGCCGAGGGGGTGCACTCGGGCGACGCGAGCGGCGTGGTGCCCTCGTCCTTCCGCATCCTGCGCCAGCTTCTCTCCCGCCTGGAGGACGAGGTATCGGGCGAGGTGCGCGACTCGGCGTTCCACGTCGAGATTCCGGAGGAGCGCATCGCGCAGGCGCAGCAGGCGGCAACCATTCTGGGCGACATGGTCTATACGCGCTTCCCCTTCGTCCCCGGCGCACGGCCCACCCACGACGATCCCGCCGAGCTGATCCTGAATCGCACCTGGCGTCCTGCGCTCGCCGTCACGGGGGCTGCCGGCCTGCCGCCGCTGGAGAGCGCGGGCAACGTGCTGCGGCCGATGACGGCCTGCAAGGTTTCGCTGCGCCTGCCGCCCACCCTCGACGCAGCGGCGGCGACGGCACGCCTCGAGGCACTCCTGGAGGCCGACCCGCCCTACGGAGCGAGCGTGCGTTTCGAGCCGGAGCAGGCGGCGAGCGGCTGGCATGCGCCGGCACTGAGCGCGAAGCTCGCCGCCGCGATCGACGCAGCCTCCCATGCGTACTTCGGGCAGCCGGCGGCGTATATCGGGGAAGGGGGCTCGATACCCTTCATGGGGATGCTGGGCCGGAGGTTCCCGGACGCCCAGTTCATCATCACCGGCGTCCTCGGGCCGCACTCGAACGCCCACGGGCCGAACGAGTTCCTCCACATCCCGACGGCGAAGCGCGTCACCTGCTGCGTGGCGCACATCATCGCGGACATGGGGCGGACGTGACGAGGAAGCCCGCGGCAGACGTGGCCTCGTAGCCTGGGTGCAGGCCGCGGGCCGGAATCCGGGAACGGCACCCGGGGCGGCTACGCGGCCGGCCTGAGCTGCCGCCGCAACTGCTCGTAGTAGACGTCGAAATCGGGGCCGAAGAGCGGATCGACTTCGGGGGGCACGGCGGCGGCCACGGCCGCCCAGTCGTCGGGCGTAAGCAGGTGCGCGGCCCGCGGCAGGATGTCGCGCTCCTCGGCGACCAGGTGATGCCGGTAGTAGACGAGGTAGGTGCTGGCGGCCGCTTCGACCGCCGCGCGTTCGACGATGACGTCCTCGGTGATCTGCATCAGGCGGTCGGCGAGCTCCTCGCCGGCCCATGCGATCACGCGATGCTCCTGGAGCAGGCGGTTGGCGATCATGCGCATCGACGGCTCCCGCTCCGCCAACCGGTCGAAAGCCACGTCCTCCCGCACGTGGTGGTAGCGATGGGCGAAGTTCTGGAGGTAGTGGACGATCTCGCGCATCAGGTCGTAATTGGGCTCCTCGCCCGCGCGGAACGCGTTGACCTGTTCCTCGAGCAGGTTCAGAAGTCGCCCGAAGCGCACGTGCTCGTCATGCCAATCGGTGAGAGGACCGCTCATACACGGGTTCTCGACAGGAGTCGGATCTGCCGCCAAACACTAACGCCGCGGCCTGGATCGGGGTTTGAGCCAGGTCAACCTCGGAGTCTCGGTTGTCCGTTCGGTTCCAGCGCAGGTGCCCGTGCCGGGGGCGGACGCGTGCAGTCCGCGAGCCCCGCCCTTACTGCTCGGCCTGCGCGGCTGCGAGCGCCCGCTCCCGGCGCAGGCTCGACGCTTCCTCGTAGCGCATGAAGGCGTCGCGGATGTTCGCCCGGAGCAGCTCGTCGTCCCACGGCTTGGTGAGGAACTTGAACACGGCGCCGCGATTGACCGCATCGGTGACGACCGCGAGGTCGGTGTACCCGGAGAGAATGATGCGGATCGTGTGCGGATGCAGCTCCTTCACCGCGCTGAGGAACTCGGCCCCCGACATGCCAGGCATGCGCTGGTCGGAGATGATCACCTGAACGTCGTGCTCCGCGAGCAGCGCAAGGCCCTCCTCGCCGCCGGAGGCCTTGAGCACGCGATAGCCGTCGCGGCGTAGCAGGCGGTGGAGCGCCGACTGGATCCCCGTCTCGTCGTCCACGATGAGGATGGTGCGCGTCTCGCCGTCCGTCTCGTTTCGCCCCGGATTCAGGCGCCTGCCCTCGCGCAGCGTGGCGGCGAAGTCCCCGCCCGGTACCGGCGGGCTGAAGTAGTAGCCCTGGATCTGATCGCAACCGTGGCGGCGCAGGTAGCGCAGCTGTCCCTCCGTTTCCACGCCCTCCGCCACCACTCTCAGGCCGAGGCGGTGGGCCATGGAGATGACCGCCGTGGCGATGGCGGCATTGCCCGGGCTGTGCGTGATCTCGCTTACGAAGCTGCGGTCGATCTTCACGAAATCGAAGGGGAAGCGATGCAGGTAGGCGAGCGACGAATAGCCGGTGCCGAAATCGTCCAGCGACAGGCGCAATCCGCAGCTGCGCAGGGCCTGCATGGTCCGAGCCGCCTCGTCGGGGTTGTGCACCATCAGGCTCTCGGTCAGCTCGAGCTCGATGTCCTTCGCGTCGACCCCATGCCGGGCGAGCGTCGCAGTGAGGCCCGGCAGCAGGTCGTCGTGGGCGAACTGGATCGGCGAGAGGTTGACCGCCACCGGCACGATGGGCAGCCCCTCGGCCTTCCAGGCCGCCTGCTGCGCGCAGACGGCGTCGACGACCCAGTCGCCGATGGGGACGATGAGTCCGGTCCGCTCCGCCAAGGGAATGAAGTCCGTCGGCGCGACCAGTCCCCGTTCCGGATGCCGCCAGCGGATCAGGGCCTCCGCGCCGACGATCTCGCCGCTCACGAGATCGACCCGCGGCTGGTAGTGCACCGCGAACTGTCCGGCGTCGAGGGCGATGCGGAGCTCGCGCTCCAGCTTCAGGTCGGCGGCGATCCGGGTATTGATCTCCGGGGCGTAGTAGCGGCAGCGAAGCCGGGACGACTGGGCCTCCTTGAGCGCCGCCTCCGCGCTCTGGAACAGGGTCTCGGCGTCGTCGCCGTCGCCCGGGTGCAGCGCGATGCCCGCGTGGGCGGCAATGCCGTGAGCCTCGCCTTCGACCACGAAAGGCCGGGCGAGCGCCTCGAAGACCCGCTTCTCCACGGCGGTCGCGGCTTGCGCTCCGTTCTTGAGGCCGCTGACCGCCACGGCGAAGGTATCGGCATTGATCCGTGCCAGGCTGCACGGGCCGCGCACGGTCTCGCCCAGCCGGGCGGCGACCTGCACGAGCAGGGCATCGCCCGAACGACGCCCGTGGATGTCGTTGAAATGAGTGAAGTGATCCAGATCGATCAGGATGACCGCGATGCCGTGGTCCCCGTTGCGGTTGCTGCCGATGAACTGCGCCAGCCGGTCCTGGAACAGTGTGCGGTTGGGCAGGCCGGTGAGGGCGTCGTAGTAGGCGAGGTAGTTCAGGCGCTCTTCCCGCTCGATGTACTGGAGGGCGAAGGAGATGTCGGCGCCGAGCTCGTCCAGGAGCTTCAGCTCCTCCTCGTCGAAGAAGTCGGCCTCGCGGGCGTACAGCCCCATCACCCCGATTCCGCGGCCGTCCACGACGAGGGGCAGGGCGCATACCGACCGGTAGCCGTGGGCCAGCGCCTGGGCGCGGATCGGTCCCTGGTGGGAGACCGCGGTGATGTCGTTGCAGTGCGCCGGACGCCGGGACGCCAGCGCCTCGTGGGCGGTTCCCTGTCCGACGGGGACCTCGCGTTGCGGCGACACGGATACGTCCTCGACCGCCCGCACGTCGATGCCGCATCCGGCCACCGGACGCAGCTTCTCGCCGTCGTCGGTCAGCAGGCCGATCCACGCCATCCCGAAATCGCCGTTCTCGACAGCCACCCGGCAGGCTTCCTCGAACAGGGTCTGGCGGTCGTGAATGCGCACGATGGTGGAGTTGATGCCCGACAGCACGGCATAGATGCGGACCAGGCGGGCAATGCGCCGCTCCTGCATCTTGCGGTCGGTGATCACGTCGAAGACGGTGACGAAATGGTCCGGTTCCGGCCGGTAGACGGAAATTGCGTACCACTGCGCGAGGGCCTTCACATGGATCTCGAAGGATTCGGGAACGCCGGTGCGGACGACACGGCCGTATGCTTCGAGCAGCGCCGGGTCGCTCTCCCGGAGGCCCGGGATCACCTCGCTGGCCTTGCGGCCCACTACGTTCGTTCGGCCGGTCCGGGCCTCGAAGGCCGGATTGACCGACACGTAGACGAAATCGCAGGGGGTCTCGCCGTCGAACACCATGCGGCAGTAGGCAAAGCCGTTCAGCATGTTGCCGAAGAGCGAGCGGTAGAGGCCTTCGCTGCGCTTGAGCGCGCTCTCGGCTTCCCGGCGCGCCGCCAGCATCCGGCCGAAGTCGTCGGCCAGCTGGACGATCTCTCTCGGACCCGCCGTCGGCAGGGGGCCCGTCAGCGCGCCGCTCATGGCGCCCTGGACGGCGCCGCCCAGCTGCCGGAGGGCGCGCTTCACGTAGCTCGAGAAAGACCAGGCGAGCACCAGGGCGATCGAGAGAAGGAGGATCATCGCCAGGACGAGCGGTCCGACCGAGCGCCACAGCCGCGCGCGGAACTCGGCCGTCGGAAGCCCGACGGCGACCGTCCAGCCCGACAGCCGGGAGCGGCTGAAGGCGCCGACGACGCGAACGTCCCGGTCGGTGATCGCCTGCACGCTCCCTTGCGGAGCTTCGGACTGCACCCGGATCGCGTCGGGTGCGAGCCGGCTACCCACGAAGCGATCCGGCTCCACCGTGCGGGCGACTATGGTGTGTCCGCTGTCGGACAGCTCGGCTACCCAGCCGGCCGGAGACGCCTGCTCGCCGAGGAGGTCTCCCAGCCGTTGCGGCGCGAACCCCATCATCAGCACGTAGGCGACCTTGCCGTCCACATGCACCGGTACGCCGGAGGCGACGAGCATCCGACCGCTCAGCGTGCCGGAGAAGAGATCCGATACTGCGGGCTGTCCCGTCCGCACCACCCGCTCCACCAGCTCCGGGGAGCCGCTCATCGGCAGGGCTTCTCCGAAAGCGCGTCTGGCATTCATCAGCTGCTGTCCCGAGGGATCGCTGAGGACGATGTTGTCGGCGGGATATGTCTTCAGGAACGCCGCCGCCTGCGCGTGCAGGCCGGCGAAATCCCCGGCGGCCAGGGCGGGCGAGGCGGCGAGCGCCTGCAGGGCGATCTGGGTCGCCGCGATCTCCCGGTCGACGGCCTCGGTCAGCGCCCGCGCCGTGCGCAGCAGCTCGCTTTCGGCGTGCCTGCGTTCGTTTTCGACATAGACATACGAGAGTGCCGTCAGGGCGATCAGGCACGGCAGCAGGCCTGCGACGAACAGCCACTTGAGGCGCGGGCTGCCGCCGGACGGAGCATCGGGAGTCCCTTCCATGTTCTGCCGCATGAGGGTGGTCGAGACTCCTGTCGGTTGGTTCGAGCGTCATGCGTCGGCACGCCGATGTGCAGGCCGCAGCCGAGCGCGATTTGACTCGGGGCGCTGCAGCATAGCCCAATATGGGCAATCGGAAGGCCGGGACCTGCGATGCGGCGTGATCTATGACACGAAGCCATCGACAACGTCATCGGCGGTGCGATGCCGATAAGGTATGTCGTGCGGGATCCCCGTCGGTGACCGCGCCGCGCTGTCCGTTGCGTTCAACGAAATCGCGGGGGGGGCCGCCCGGGCGGCCTGCCGTGGGCAGTATCCGCTTGACGCGACTGCGGGCGCTCGCTATGAAAGGCATGAGAGGCTTCGCCGCGCAACCTGCCTCGCGCCGCCGTCGAGCGGTGCGGGAGGAAAGCGAGCAGCCGGATCTCCATCGGAGAGCGCCCTTGACGCACCAACTGTCGGAGCTGATCGACCTCGCCGCGCTCCAGGCGCTCATGGAGTCGCTCTATCGGGCGACCGGGATCAAGCACGCGCTGATCGACAACGACGGCACGATCCTCACGGCGGCGGGCTGGGAGACGGTGTGCACCGAGTTCCATCGGGCCGATCCGAAGACCTGCCGACGTTGTCTGGAAAGCGACCGACAGATTCTCGAGAACCTCCGCGACGGGCCGTACGTGGGCTATGTCTGCGGCAACGGCCTGGTCGACTACGCCACGCCGGTGGTGATCGACGGGATGCACATGGCGAACGTCTTCACCGGCCAGATGCTGCACGAGCCGCCCGATCTGGACTTCTTCCGCCGCCAGGCGGCGGAGTTCGGCTTCCCCGAGGGACCGTACCTGGAAGCGGTCCGGCGGGTGCCGGTGGTTCCGCGCGAGCGCATGCCCGACATCATGGCCTTCCTCGTCGGACTGGCGCAGATGCTCGGCCAGCAGGGGCTCGCGCGCGTGCGCCAGCTCGATGCGGAGAGAGCGCTGCGCGGTCTGAACCAGGATCTGGCCGAGCGCGTCAGGCAGCGGACCGAGGAGCTCTCGGAGAGGAACAGGCTGCTGTCGCACAAGATCCTCGAGCTGGAGCAGACCCAGGACGCCCTGCGCGAGGAGATGCAATTCTCCGACGACACCATCAACAGCCTGCCGGGCATCTTCTACATGCTCGACGAGACCGCCTCCTTCGCGCGCTGGAACCGCAAGTTCTGCGAAGTCACCGGCTATTGCACCGACGAGATGATGCGCCTGCACGCGCTGGAGCTCTTCACGGACGACACCCGCTCCATCGTGCAGGAGCGGATCATGGAAGTGTTCGCGCAGGGCGAGGCATCCGTCGAGGCGCCCTTGCTCACCCGGGACGGGCGGCTGATTCCCTATTACTTCACCGGGCGCAGGACGGTCATCGGCGGGCAGGCCTACCTGGTCGGACTGGGAATCGACATCACCGAACGCAAGGCGCTGGAGTGCGAGCTGGCGCGGCAGGCCCACGAGGACTCGCTCACCGGCCTGGCGAACCGGCGCCGCTTCCTCGAGCTCGCCGAGACCGAGCTGAGGCGCACCCGGCGCTATGGCTCTCTTCTGTCCTTCCTCGTGCTCGACGTGGACCGGTTCAAGGAGATCAACGACCGCTACGGCCACGCGGTGGGCGATCGCCTGCTGCAGGCGCTCGCCGATATCTTCCGCAACACGCTGCGCGCGGTCGACATCGTGGGTCGCCTGGGCGGCGACGAATTCGCGATCATCCTGCCGGAAACGGATGGCGACGAAGCCCTGGAAGCGGCCGATCGCCTGCGGCTGGCCGTCGCCTGCCTGGAAATGCCCGTGCCCGACGGCATCGCGCTGCGCTGTACGGTGTCGATCGGCACGACCACCCTCGGCCCTGCCTCCGACGGCATCGACGCACTTTTCAGGGAGGCGGACGAAGCGCTGTATCGGGCCAAGCGCGACGGCAGAAATCGGGTTTCGATGTCTTGAGTCGCCCCGCGCCCGGTGGCGGCGGGGCGCGACGCACGGCCCTCCAAGCCATGCAGGAGAAGCCCGGCTCACCCGGGCTTTCTTGCTCACGTCGCCCGGCGCGTGCCCTGGAGCTCACGCGCCGGCCTGCCGGCGAAGCCCAGATAGAGCGCCACTGCCGCGATGACGACGTGCAGGAAGATGTCGGGCACGTTGTGGGCCATGCCCAGCAGAAAGCCCCGCCCGACGAAGATTCCGATCAGCGCCACCAGCGCGTAGATCACGCCGAATACCCGGAAATACATCCGGCTGGCGGCCTCGCTGCGGAATCCGACGATCAGGGCGACGATCCCGGAGAGCAGGTGCACCCAGTTGTGGATGGCGTTGACCGCGAAAAGGCCGAACAGCAGGGACCATCCGGCTTCTTCGGAAGGCGGTGCGACGACGGGGATGAAACCGAGGATGCCGATCAGGATGAAGACGGCGCCGAAAACGAGTGCAGCACGCTTGAGCATGATTACCTCCTTGCGTTCGGGCCCGGCCGGGTAGCCGGGAAACAACCCGTGATTGCTGCAATGCAATCGGTGCGCCTGTCGGGGGGCGCAGGGCGGTCGCTCACTCGAGGATGTCTGGAGCTGCGAATCGGGCCGCCCTGCCACGGCCGACTCGTGTTTGCCCACGGCGGTGAAAGTTCCGCTCGCCCTATCAAGAATCGGCCCTGAATGGCGAATCCGGGCCTGGAATTCTTGCTCCACGTCCCGCTCTCCAACTAAGCTCCAATTCAACCGGCGGACAACCGCACCCACTTGAAAGCGCATACGGACCCGAAAGGGATTCCGGCGTTCGTTTTTCGGGATGGAGCCGCAAGGAAGCGGCGGGGCAACAGGAGACAAAGTCGATGAATCGTGCCCTTTCCAACGGCGGCGAGGCGCTGGGCGCTTCCCGGAGCGAAGGGTTTTCCTCCGTTTCCACCAGCGATCCGTGCCAGCACGCCGCAAGCCTTCGCGGTTGGTCCCAGGATTATCTCCAGTTGTCGGCGGGTGCCTTCCACGGCGAAATCGTCGAGGCTACGACCGGGCCCGTGCAGGTCTTCCTCGAATCTATCGATCAGCGTGTCGACGAAAAGGCGAGCCCCCGGCGCGACAGCTACACGATCGGGATCCCGATCGACGTACGCGAGGGCGGGTATTGGCAGGGCTATCACCTGGAGCGCGACTCCCTGATGACACTCCGTCCGAACGAGGAATTGCACTTCCGCACCCCGGATTATTCCAGCATTCTCGTCACGGTCATCGATTGTGCGGCGCTCGACGAGCTCGCCGCGACGGCCGGCGTGGAGATCCCGTCTCTGATCCCGCGCCGCAACGCGGTCCCGTTGAACACGGAGCTTGCACGACGTTATCGGGCAGCGCTTAGCGAGGCGCTCACCTGTTCGATCACCACTCCCGAGGTGCTGAAACACGAGGCGTCGCGAAAGGCGATCGCGGAATCGGTCATGAGCGCCTCCTTGTCGGCACTGAGCGCCAGACACGAATCACGGGAACGCGCGTGCGGCGGCCATGCCGTGCAGCGAGCCATCGTGGAGCGCGCCCGCAGCTACGTACTCGCAAACCGGGAAAAGGCGCCCACCGTCACCGAATTGAGCGCTCATCTCAAGATGAGCCGGCGTGGCCTGCATCACGCCTTCATGAACGTCCTGGGCATCAACGCAGCCACCTTCCTTCGCTATGTACGCCTGCACGGCGCCAGGAAGGATCTGCTTCGCGCCGCGCCATCGGAATCGGTCAGTTCGATCGCCTGCCGATGGGGCTTCTGGCACATGGGCATGTTCTCGTGCTACTACAAGGCGCTCTTCGGCGAGACACCATCGGCGACGCTGCGGCAGCCCCCCCGCCTTCTCGGGACTTCCCCGCTTCGGCCCAACTGAGCCGGGGCTCGGACCCGAAGCAGCCCTGCATCCCCGCCCCATCTCGCCCTGCTGCGATTGCCGGCGAGACGCCGGAGTCCTGCGATTCTCCGGCGTCATCCCTGCTCCATTTCGCGCAATTCGTTCGAGCAATTCGTTCGAGCAATTCGTTCGAGCAATTCGTTCGAGCAATTCGTTCGCGCAAATCGTTCGCGCAATTCGTTCGCGCGATCTTCCGGAATCATTCTTGTCGATTCCTGTGCAATTCGCCGCGGCCGATTCTTGATAGCCCTGGCCTTCGATCCGGCCGATTTTAGATAACGTCCAGGTTCTTCCCCTCCCTATAGTTCTCCTGCGTCGAGCCAATTCGATTCCGGATATGCAATCCCGGAATTGCGGCGTCACATGAAGCGGCATTTGCCGCAACCGATGGAGGAGATACCCCGATGGGAAGAACCGTAAACAATAGAAAGGGCTGGCCGCAAAAATTGCTGCTCTCGGCCGGTCTGATTCTGCCGCTGTTTTCCGGTGCGGCAGCCGCCGCTACCGCGGACGAGGCGCTCGTGAACAGCAAGTGCGCGTCCTGCCACGCCGCGAAGGCCGACGGCGGCTGGGATCGCATCAGCGAGAGCCGCCGCACGCCGGAAGGCTGGGACATGACGGTCGCGCGCATGAGCTACGCCCACGGCGTGAAGCTCGCCAAGGAAGAGCGGGGCGCCATCGTGAAGTACCTGGCCGACGCCTACGGGCTGGCTCCCGACGAGACGGCCGCCCACCGCTACATCGTGGATCGCACGCCCAGCGTGGTGGAGCACCCCGAGAACAAGCTGGTGGGCGATACGTGTGCGCGCTGCCATTCCTACGGCCGCATCGCGGTACAGCGGCGAACCGAGGACGACTGGCGCAAGCTCGTTCATTTCCACGTCGGCCAATTCCCCGCCATCGAGATTCAGGCCGGCGGTCGCGACCGCAATTGGTTCGAGATCGCGAACGGCGAGGTTTCCGTCGAGCTCGGGAAGCAATACGGATTCGAGTCCGACAGCTGGAAGAAATGGAAGGCGCAAAAGCCGGCCGACGCCAGCGGCAACTGGCGCCTGGTGGGGCATCGCCCGGGCGTGGGCGACTACGAGGGAAGCGCCACCATCGAGCGGACGGGCGCCGATCGCTATGTGGTGGGCATGACCTTGCGCTACGCGGACGGTACGGTCGAGTCCGCCAAGGGCTCGGCGGTGGTCTACTCGGGTCACGAATGGCGCGCGACCCTGAAGCAGGGCGATCGCGAGGTCAATCACGTGATGTCGCTCGCGGCGGGCGGCGGCGAGCTGGCCGGGCGTTGGTTCGAGGCGGGCAACGATGCCATCGGCGGCACGATGCGCGCGGTGCGGGCCGGCAAGGGGGCGAAGCCGGTGGTGCTTTCGGCACAGCCCGCGATGCTGCGTGCCGGCACCCGCACCCGGCTCGCCATCAACGGCGTCGGTCTCGACGGCGACGTCCAGGTGGGACCGGGTGTGAAAGTGCTCAAGGTTGTCGAGCGTTCGGCCGACCGGGTGGTGGTCGAGGTCGAGGCGGCGAAAGATGCTGCCAGCGGTCCCCGGGAAGTGAAGGTCGGCACCGCGCGCGCGGCCGACGCCCTCACGCTCTACCGCCAGATCGACTACGTGAAGATCACGCCGGAACACCCGATGGCGCGGGTGGGGGGCGGGGGCGGCGCGATGCCCAAGGTGCCGGCCCAACTCGAGGCCGTCGCCTACACGGCCGGGCCGGACGGCAAGCCGGGGAGCGTGGACGACGTGAAGCTCGGCGCGGTGTCCGCCCGGTGGTCGCTCGAGAACCTCAACGAGGTGGCGGCGGCGATGCAGGACCTGAAATACGCCGGCCGCATCGAGCAGAACGGCCTCTTCGTGCCCAACGAAGCCGGGCCCAACCCGGAGCGCAAGTACAAGACCAACAACGCCGGCGAGCTGCGGGTCACGGCCCAGGTCGAGGACGGCAGCCGAACGCTGAAGGCCAGCGCGCCGCTCATCGTCACGGTCCAGCGCTTCAACGATCCCCCGATCCGCTGAGCACTTCCGAGGAGCTTTGCCATGTCCGAAGCGAACGTGCTCTACGTCGACGCGCAGGCGTTCCACGACGTCGAGGTGAAGGGGCGGCGCGTGCTGCTGCACGTGCCGAGCACCGGCATCTTCGATCTCGATGGTGCGACCGCCGAGGTGCTCGACTTCGTCCGGCCGCGGGCGACGGTGAGCGTCGAGGACCTGCAGCGGCGTTTCGCCGGCCACGACTCGCCCAGGCAGGTCGCCGACGCGGTCGCCGACCTGAAGTCCCTCGGCGTGCTCCGCGACAGTCCGGCCGAGCCGGACCGCGGGCCGGGGATCCGGGTCGAGGCCTTTCCGCTCAGCACCATCGTGCTCAACGTCAACACCGGCTGCAACCTGAGCTGCACCTATTGCTACAAGGAGGATCTGACGACCCCGTCCAAGGGCGAGAAGCTCGCCCTGGAGACGGCGGTGAAGGGCATCGAGCTGCTGCTCGCGGAAGGGGCGAAGCGGGATCGGGTGAACGTGGTGTTCTTCGGCGGCGAGCCGCTCACGAACATGCCGCTCATCCGTGCGGTGACCGACTACGCCGAGCGGCGCTGCCGGGAAGAGGGCAAGGGGCTCGACCTCTCGCTCACCACCAACGCGACCCTGCTCACCGAGGAGATCGCCGACTACTTCGAGGCGCACCGCTTCGGCGTCTCGATCAGCATGGACGGCCCCCAGGCCGTCCATGACAAGCGGCGCAAGACCATCGGCGGCAAGGGCACGTACGAGGTGGTCGCGGCCAAGGCGCGCATGCTGCTCGCGCGCTGCACCTCGCGCCCGGTGGGCGCGCGGGTCACCCTGACCGCGGGCTACTCGGACGTGGAGACCATCCATCGCCACCTGAAGGACGAGATCGGATTCGCCGAGGTCGGCTTCGCGCCGGTCACCAGCAATCCGATCACCACCTTCAACCTGGTGGGGGACGAGCTGCGCGGCGTGTTCGAGTCCATGAAGGCGCTGGGCCGGCGTTACGTCGAGGCCGCCCTCGCGGGCGAGAACATCGGCTTCTCGAACATGCACCAGCTGCTCTCGGACCTGTACGAGGGGCGCCGCAAGGCGCTGCCCTGCGGGGCCGGCATCGGTCTGCTCGCCGTCGATCACAAGGGCGATCTCAACCTGTGCCACCGCTTCACCGGTTCCGGGCTGCCGACCTTCGGCAACGTGGAATCCGGCATCGCCAAGGCCGAGCTGGGTGCCTTTCTCGACACCGCGCTGGATCGCTCGGAGCGCGGCTGCTCCACCTGCCGCATCCGCAACCTCTGCTCGGGCGGCTGCTACCACGAGTCCTACGCCAACTTCAGCGATCCGCACTCGCCCGTCTATCACTACTGCGAACTGCTGAGGGAATGGGTCGATTTCGGCATCGAGGCCTATCTCGAGATCCTCGAGAAGAACCCGTCCTTCCTTCACCGCCATGTCGCCAACAGGAGTACCGAACTATGAACCGCATGAAACCGCTCAACCGCAAGGCCCACCAGATCGAGGCCGCCCCCGACCAGGACGGCGTCGAGAAGGTGGTGGCCATGTCCGCCAACATCGCCGGCTGCTCGACCACCTTCGACCCGGGCTGGGAGCTGGACCCCTTCCTCGGCGTGGCCGGCCTGTGCCAGCCGATGGAGGCCGACCTGTACGGCTGCTCCGACCCGTGCTGGTGGCCGGCCCAGGTGCCCGACACCCTGCACAGCTACCCCGACTGGAACACCGGCCGCGACGACGCGGCGCGCGACTGGCAGGCCCTGCAGAGCGTGTTCCCCAAGTGACCCGGCTCGTGGAGCCATTCCCCCCATCCGGAGGAGACCAAGAATCATGACGATGAAGAAATCGAAGACCGCCCTCGCGGTCAGGACCGCGGCGGCGCTGCTCGCCCTGTATTCCGCGGGTGCGATCGCGGCCAAGGACTACCTGGTGACCGCGGCCCGGCCCAACCTGCTGTTCGTGGTGGACGCCAAGGAGCGCAAGGTCGTCAAGTCCCACGCCATCCCCAACACCTCCATGGGCAACAGCCCCATCACCGTCGTTCCGTCCCGCGACGGCAAGGTGGCCTACGTGATCCACAACCGCTGGGAGACCGTCTCGGGCATCGAGCTCGACAGCGGCAAGGAGGTGTTCCGGGCCGAGCTCTCCGGCGAGGGCATCCGCGGCAAGGCGCCGTTCGCCATGGATCTCAGTCCCGACGGCAAGGAGCTCGCCGTCTTTGTCAATCCCACCCAGCTCCTGCCGGGCGAGTACAAGGTGCTGGACCCCTACATCGCGGTCTACAGCACGGCCGGCGGCATCGACGCCAAGCCCGTGCGCAAGCTGGCGACGCCGCGCCGCGTCTCCACCCTGGCCTATTCCGCCAAGGGCGACACGCTCTACACCTTCAGCTGGGACATGCTCAAGCTCGATCCCCAGACCGGCGCGGTGAAGGGCACGCATCCGTGGCGCAGCTGGAAGCGTCCGAACCGCGGGGAGCCCGACACCCTGGCGATCTGGCCCCAGTGGGAGCAGACCAACGTCTTTGCCACGCCCTTCTACGTCGCCGCCACGGACAAGGCCGCGGACGATCCGGGCGCCGTGCGGGCGGGAATCTGGGCGCTGGACCTGGAGAAGGACACGGTGAAGTTCACCGAGTTCGAGGATGCCTCGGTGGTGCTGTTCTCCTCGGCCGTCAATCCGGTGCGGCGCAACGAGGTGTACACCGTCTATACGCAGCTCACGCGCACCGATCTGGACACCGGCAAGATGGACCGCGTCGACCTGGACCACACCTACTACGACATCAACGTCTCCTCCGACGGCAGCGAGCTCTACATCGGTGGTACCCAGGGCGACATCGCGGTCTATGACAGCAAGTCCCTGAAGCGGATCGGCAACATCCGCACGCCGGGCGGCGGCGACCAGGTGCTGTCGTCGCTGCGCGTCTTCAGTCGCTGATCCCATGAGCCGCACAGAAGCACTGTCGCTCGCCGGAGCACACCCCGCCCGGGCGCCGGGCGCGGGGCGCCCGGAAGGCGGCGGGTCCTACCGCTGGCTCGGGGCGTTCGTCCGCCCGGAGGCGCCGGCGCTCGCGGCGGTGCTTCTGCTGTCGGTGCTGGCCGTCGTGGCCGGCCTGGCCCAGCCTATCCTTACCCGGACGCTGATCGACGACGGCATCCTGGCGCGCGACCCGGCCGCCGTCCTGCGGGCCGGCGCATGGATGGTGGGGCTCGCGCTGGCGGCGCTCGCCATCGGCTTCGCCTGCCGGCGCATCCACGTGGCGGCCTCGGCCCGCATGCTGCACGGCATGCGCGAGGCGCTGTTCGCTCACGTGCTGGCCTTGCCGCCGGACTTCTTCGCCCGCACGCCCCAGGGCGACCTGCTCGCCCGGCTGGAGGGCGACCTGGGGGAGGTCCAGCGCTTCGCGGTCGATGCGCTGCTCTCTGCGATCAACTCGGTGCTGACCCTCGTGGGCACCGTCGTCCTGCTCGGCCTGCTCAGTCCGCAGCTCGCGCTCTTCCTTGCCGTCCTGATGGCGGTGAACGCCGTGGTGCTGGCCTGGGTGCGCCCGCGCATCGAGACCCTGTCGCGGCAGGTGCGCGACGCGGGGGTGGCCGTCTCCAGCTTCCTGGTGGAGAAGCTCGCCGCGGTGCGCTGCGTGCAGACCCATGCGGCGGAGGCGCGCGAGCGCGAGCGGCTGGAGGCGCTGCATCACGGGCTGCGCGAGCGCATGCTGGCCGCCCAGCTTTACGGCTACCTCGGCGGCGCCTTTCCGAACCTGGTGCTGTCGCTGGCCGTGATCGGCATCTTCGTCGGCGGCAGCCTCGCGATGCTGGGCGGCGACCCGCTCACCCTGGGCACGCTGGTGGCCTTCGCCACCTACGTGCAGCGCGCCAGCGCGCCGCTGCACGCGCTGATGGGGCTCTACCTGCAGTGGCAGCGGGTGAAGGTGGGGCTCGCCCGGGTGAACGAGCTGCGCGCGCTGCCTGTCGCGGCGCCGTCCGGCACCTCGCCGTCGGCCTCCATGCCGAAGGGCGACATCGTCGTGAGCGGCCTCGGCTTCGCCTACCCGGGTGCGTCCCGCCCGGCCTTCTCGGACCTGGACATGGTGATCCCGGCGGGGAGCCGCGTGTGGCTGCGCGGTCCGTCGGGCTGCGGGAAGTCCACCTTCATCGACCTGCTGCACCGGCACTTCGCGCCCGCCCGCGGCGCCATCTCCATCGGGGGCGTGGACCTGCGCACCCTCGACCCGGCCGTGCTGCGCCGGGGCATCGCAGTGGTGTCCCAGGAGGCGGTGCTCTTCTCGGCCTCCCTCGCGGACAACATCCGCTACGGCCGTCCCGACGCGACTCCGCCCGAAGTGGAGCGGGCCGCCGCGGCGGCCGGCGTGGCGGAGTTCGCCGCCCGCTTTCCGTACGGGCTCGAGACCGCCGTCGGTCCCCGCGGCGCGAGCCTCTCCGGCGGCGAGCGGCAGCGCGTGGCGCTCGCCCGTGCCCTGCTGATGGCGCCCGCCGTGCTCGTGATCGACGAGGGCACGTCCTCCCTGGACGGCGCGCTGGAGCTGCGCGCGCTCGGAGCGATCGACGCGCTCCTGCCGACGGCCACGCGCATCGTCGTGAGCCATCGCGCGCTCGACGGCGCCGCCTTCGACCGCATCATCGACTTCGGGGGGCGCGCGTCATGCTGAGCGGCGTCCATGTGGGGCTCATCGACGGCGGCGTCGGCGACGCGTTCGCCGGCTCGCTCGTCGGGACTCGCCGCCTCCCGGGTGTCGCGGGCGATCGGACCGCCCACGGCGCCCAGGTCGCGCGCTGCGTCCTGGAGCACTGTCCGGCGGCGCGGCTGTCGGTGGCCCAGGTGTTCGACGTGCGGCGCGAGGCGTCGGTCGAGGCGGTGCTGGAGGCCCTGCAGTGGCTGCGCGCCCAGGGCGTACAGCTCGTCAACATGAGCTTCGGCATGGCGAGCGCGAGCCCGCGGCTCGCCCAGGCGTGCCGCGAGGCGGCGCGGGCCGGGGTGGTGCTCGTCGCCTCCGCGCCGGCGCGGGGCGGGGCGGCGTTTCCGGCGGCCTTCGCCGACTGCATCGGCGTGACCGGCGACGCCCGCTGCGCGCCCGGCGAAGTGTCGTGGCTCGCCACCCCGGCCGCCGACTTCGGCACCCATGCGCTCGTCGAGCCCGGTCGTGCCGAGCGGGGAGGGGGCGCCAGCATCGCCGCCGCGCGCATGAGCGGCTTGCTCGCGGCCATGCTCGCCGCGGGGGCGAGGGCCGATGCGTTGCGCGGGTGCCTGCAGCGGCAGGCTTCCTACCGCGGGCCGGAGCGGCGCCATGGGTGACCGCCTGCACTGGGCGGCGAGCGCCGCCGCGGCCGCGCTGTGCGCCCTGCTGCCCGCCGTCGGCGGCGCGCCGATCGCCCTGGCCGGGCTCATTGCGGGATGGGCCGCGGTCTCGGCCGAGCGGCGCGTCCCGCTGCTCCGGATCGCGGCCGGGCTGCTCTGGGGCGCGGCGGCCGGTCTCGCCTTCGCGCTGCTCGCCGACCGCTTCGAGCTGCGCTACGTGTGGCTCTACAGCGGGGCGGCGTTGCCGGCCCACCTCAAGCTCGCGAACCTGTGGGGCGGCGACGAGGGCACCACGCTGCTGCTGGCGGCGCTGTGCGCGACTTTTTCGGTGCCCGTCGCGCGGGAGCTTTCCGCGCGCATCGATGCCGGCGCGCTGATCGCGGCCTGCTACGCCCTCGCGGCCGCCTGGCTCGCCCCCTTCGCCGCCACTCCCGCCGAGTGGCTGGCGCAGGCGCCCTCCCAGGGCATGAACGCCCACCTGATGAAGGTGTGGATGCTCCTTCATGCCCCCGCGGTGCTCGCCGCTTACGCCTGGACGCTGTCGCTGGCTGCACCGGCCCTGGCGGCGCTGGGCGGCGGGGCGCCACGCTGGCCGGCGTCCGCGACCGCCCACGCCCGCCGGGCGTGGGCGCTGCTCACCGCCGGCATCGGCTTCGGCATGGTGTGGGCGTTCGAGGACGCGATGTACGGCCAGGTGTGGCACTGGGACCCGGTGCAGACGGCGGTCCTCGCCGTGTGGTGCCTGCTCGGCGCCCACCTGCACGGCATCCCGGGCTGGGGGATCGGGCGTGGGATGTGGCGGTGGATGCCGGCGGCGGCCCTGTTGGCGGCGGCGCTCACCGCGGTCGCCATGGGTGTCACGCGCAACGAGCTGCTCGCCAGCTCCCACCGCTACGTCGGCGCGTCGTCGTGGGCGGTCCATTTCGCCCTCGCCGGCCTGCTGGCCGCAGCCGGCGTCGGGCTGTGGGCGCGTGGCCGGCGGCCCCTCGCCGGGTATCCGCCGGTACCGTCGCAGCCGGCCGCGTGGGGGCTGCGCGCCACCCAGGTCGCCTTCGCCCTCGCCGGCCTCGCGGCCGCGGGGCACCTGGCATGGGCGTTCGCCGCCGGGATGCAGGGCGCGGCGCGGCCGGACGAGCTGAAGCCCTTCCTCGCCACCCTCGCCGCCTGGGCGCAGGGCTCCGAGCTTCCCGCGCTGCGTGCCGCCTTCGACCGCTGGGACGTGGACGGCTACGCGCTGGCGCGGGCGCTGCTCGTCCCGCTCACCGCCGTGGGCCTCGTCGGCGGCTGGTTCTTCGCGCGGCGGGTGTCGCGGCGTATCGGCCGGGTCTCGCTGGCGTTCGCCGCGTCGTCCTGTCTGGCGGTATTCCTCGAGGGCGGCCCGCTGGCGCGGCATTACTCGGGCGCCGGCGTCCTGTCGCAGCAGGTCGTGGCGGTGCTGCCGCACATCGACGCCAGCCTGCTCACCGGCGCCTACCTGGCGCTGGGCTGCACGGCGTGGGCCGCGACCGCGGCGTGGCGGACCCCGCGCGCCGCGCGCCGCGTGCTGCCTCTGTGGCTGGTGCACCTGGGCGCGATGCTCGCCCTGTGGGGTGCGCTGCTGTCGACCGGGCTCAATGCTTACTCGCAGCACCTCATCGAGCACGCGGGCGACTGGCAGCGCGCCCATCGGGGCTACGCCTTCCGCATCGCCTCGCTCCAGGTGGACCGCGCGCCCGACGGCGGCCGCGGCGGAAGTGAGGGCAGCTTCCGCGCGCTCGCGCAGGTGGAGATCGAAACCCCGTCCCAGGGGGTCGTGCGGGGCCAGACCCTTTACCGCGACGCGCGTGCCCCGGTCGCAGGCGGTGGCGGCCCGGTACGCCAGCTCTGCGAGGTCCTCGATTACCGCTTCGCGCGCTATGCCGACCGGCCCGGCTACCTGCTGCATCCCTTCGTCGCCCACGGCTGGCTGCGGGACGTGCAGCTCTGGGTGTCGACCTCGGCCGCGGTGGCCGCGCTCGAGGGCGGCGCTGCGGCCGGTCCGGCGGTGGTCGTGCTGCGCAGCTTTCCATTCGCGTCGCTGCTGTGGGCCGGCCTCGTGCTGACTACGGCCGGGGCGCTGTCGTTCGCGCTGCGGCCCGCGGCCGCAAGGAGGGCATGACATGAAACGGGTTGCGATCCTCGGGGCCGGACCGGCCGCCTGCCTGCTGGCGATCTCCCTGGTCCGTGCCGGCGTTCATCCGGTCGTCATCGGGTACCCGCGCACCAGTCCTGCGGTGGAGGGCCTGTCCCAGCGCGTGGTCGATGCGCTGGCGCAGCTCGGCTGCGGCGAGGCCTTGTCTCTGCTCGGGCCGCGCTGGGGCCGGGTGTCGAGCTGGGGCGGCGCGACCGTGGAGATGAACGGCGAGTTCGCCGTCGAGCGGGTCGCCTTCGATGGGGCCTTGCTGCGCGACCTGCAGGCCGCCGGCGTGGCGTTGCGGGCGGGGCGCGTGCGCGGGCTGGAGCGGGGGCAGGGGGGCGGCTGGCGTATCCGCTGGGAGGACGCCACGGGGACGCCGCGGCAGTCGGAGGCGGACTTCGTGGTGGAGTGCCGCGGCCACACCGCGCCGAAGGTCGCGGCCCACGAGCTCGCCGGCCCCACGCTGGTGTCGCTCGCGCGGACCTTCGACGGGGCGCGCAGGCAGCCGCCGACCACCTTCATCGAGTCCTTCCCGTCCGGTTGGGCGTGGGCCGGCGTCGATCCGCAGGGACGCGCGCACGTCCAGGTCGTGGTCCTTCCGGCGCTCGTCGCCGCCCACCGGGGCGACCTGGACGCGGCGCACACGGCCTGCCTGGGCCAGCTCGCGCGCCTGCCGGAGCGCTTCGGCGAGCGCCTGAGCCCCATCGGCCCGACGCGGGCCCGAGGCATCCAGGCGGCGCTGCGCGGCGGGCGCGTCGCCACCGACTACCTCCGCGTCGGCGACGCGGCCTACACCGGGGATCCGCTTTCCGGGCACGGCACGTTCGAGGCGGCCTCCGGTGCCATCGCCGCCGTACCGGTCATCCGGACGCTGCTCGAGCGTCCCGGACAGGCCGGGCTCGCGCTGCGCTACATGCGCGAGCGCAGCCAAGCGGTGTTCCGCTCCCGCGTCGAGGCGGCCCGCAGTCACTACGCCAGCGAGCCGCGCTGGGCCGGCGAGCCCTTCTGGCAGCACATGAGCGCGCCCCTCGCCGGCGCGCCGGCGTACGGGCAGGGCGTACCGGACGAGGCGCGGTTCGCGCTCATGCCGGTGGTCGAGGACGGCTTCATCGTCGAGCGCCGCGTCGTGACGAGCGCCGCCCATCCCCGCGGCGTGCGCTTCATCGACGGCGTCGATCTGGCGCGGCTGGACGAGCTCCTCGAAGCGGGCATCGTCCCCGACGCATCCGAACTCAGTCGGCGCCTCGTGGCGCCGCTGGAAGCAGTCGGCCTCGCCCTGCGCTGGTTGCAGGCGCAGCGGCCGATACCCCGTGCCGGAGTTTGAAGCGGCACGGCCATCCACCCAAGCATGAGGAGCGACAAGAACGTGAAGAAGAATCTGAAAGGCCGAACCCTGGCCGTCCTGCTGGCCGGACTCATGGCGCCGCTGGGCGCGCAGGCGGACGACGCGCCGCCTTACTCGCTGAGTGCCAACGTGGGACTGTTCTCGCAGTACGTCTTCCGCGGGATCTCCTACACCCAGGAGAAGCCCGCGGTGCAGGGCGGCTTCGATCTCGCGCACGAGAGCGGTCTCTACGTCGGCGTCTGGGGAACCAACGTGAGCGACACGGCGCTGAACAACGCCGTCGGCGAGATCGACGTGTACGGCGGATACGCCAACACGATCGGTGACCTCACCTACGACTTCGGCTTCCTGCAGTTCATCTTTCCGGGCGGGGAGATCAACGGCACCAACGAGAGCTACAACACCCTGGAGCTCTATGCCGGACTCACCTGGAGTTTCCTCAACCTGAAGTACTCGCACACGGTCACCGACTACTTCGGCTTCAACGACGACTCGTTCGGCCTGGGCCGCGGCGGTTCCGACGGCTCGCACTACGTCGAGGCGAACCTGAGCTACGAGTTCCTGCCCGGATGGACGGCGCTGGGTCACGTGGGCCGCCAGAAGGTGCGCAATTACGGCGACTACGACTTCACCGACTGGAAGGTCGGCGTGACGAAGGACTTCGAGGGCGGCTGGCAGCTCGGCCTGGGCTGGATCGACACCACCGCCGACAGCGCGCTGTACACGCTGTGCGACGGCAATGGCCATTGCAAGGACACCGGCGCCAACAAGTGGGTCGCCCACGTCAAGCGCAGCTTCTGATCCGGAGCTGAAGCCTTTTTTTCGTCTCCTTGGGTGTTCCGCGCTTTGCGCGGCACGCTCTTCCGGCTGCCGGCGCGCTCCCGCTCCATGCCCGCGCCGCAGCCGGTTTTTCCGGCACATGTCCGGCGGCGAAGCCGCCCGGCATGTGCCGGACCTTTCTGTTCGGGGCCCCCCTGCCCGGGTCGGACGCTCGCCTCGCATGAACGGCTTGTTACCCTTGGCTCCCGCCGCATGTTGAACTCCACGTCCGCGACGCGCCTCTGCTTCTTACGTCGATCGACGGAGAACGACCATGGCACCAATCAGAATCATCGCGATCGCCCTCATCGTGGCCGGCGTCCTGGGGCTCGCCTACGGCGGCTTCAGCTACACGCGGGAGACGCACGAGGCTCGGATCGGGCCGCTGGCGCTGCAGGTCCAGGAGAAGGAGTACGTGAACATTCCGCTCTGGGCCGGCGTGACCGCCATCGTGATCGGCGGAGTGCTGCTGGTCGTCGGCGGAAAGCGCTGAGCGCCGTCCCTCGGCGGCCGAGGCGTCCGGACACCGCCTTCGATGCAACCGTTCGACACGCCGCTCCGTGCGGATCCTCCGTCGCGGCGAGTTCGCGCGGCGCTTTCCACCCGGCGAGACCTTCGCCCCATTCCGTTCAGGATCCCAAGCCGGTCCCGGCGAGCGTGCCGAGCGCGAAGCCCGCGGCGATCAGCACCAGGCCGCTCGCCCGGCTGAAGAGCCGGCCGTTCGGGATCAGCCTCTCCACGAGCATGTAGATCGCGAGCCCGCCCATCCAGGCGAGGCTCATCACGCCGCCGACGAACATCAGGAGCATCAGCGCCCAGCAGCAGCCCAGGCAGAAGATGCCGTGCCGCAGGCCCATGACGAAGGCGCCGCCCCAGCCGTCGCGCCACTCGGTGAGGACGAAGGAGAGCGGCGTGCGGCATTTCGCGAGGCAGGCCTCCTTGAGCGGCGTCCACTGGAAGGCGCCCGCCAGCACGAGGAGGGCGCCACCGAAGAGCGGACCGGTGCGGCCCATGGCGACGTCGAGGAGCGCAGCCTCGTGGAGCGCCCACTGGCCGAGCGCCCCCAGCACCGAGAAACCGGTCCACACCGCGAGGTAGCCCGCCACGAAGATCCAGGTGGGGGCGAGGCCCCAGCGCGCGGGACGCCGTCGGTGGCCGATCCGCGAGTAGGCGACGATCATCGGGCTGGCGGCCGGGAGCATCATCGCCACCATCATGACGCTCCACATCGCCGCTCCCGTCGCCACGAAGGCGACGCCGCCGTCGGCGTGCATCGTCGCGGAGTGGCCAGTCTCCGCATGCGCGGCCATCTCGAGGAGACGGTGCCAGGCGAAGAGCGTCAGCGCGGCGAGCGCCGCCAGCGCGAAACCGCTCGACAGGCGCTCGCGGACGCGCATATGGGACATCATCGTCGCTGCCACGATCGGTCCTCCCTCACGGGCCGACGTAGGCGAAGGGCGAATAGAGCGCGGTGCGGTCGGCGAGCGCCAGATCGATGCCATGCGTCTCGTGGCGCAGGCGGCGCGACTTCGCTACCGTGAGCGGCTGTCCGGGCGCCACCGCGAACGGATGGCCCTGGATCGTCACGGGCGCGCCACCCTGGCCCTCGATGGCCTCCACGTCGGCCTCCGCGCGCTCGCCGATCCGGAAGTGGCGGCGGCCGCCGCCCGCCTCGTAGCGGATCGGCACCTGCTCCACGCCCAGCACCTCGCCGATGAAGGAGGCGAGCACTGCCGGATGTCCGCCTGCCTTGCCACCGAAGACCGTGCCCAGCGCCTCCTGCTGGCGCGGGTCGGCCGCGGCGTCGAGGTAGAGCACGACCTTCCAGTTGCCTTCGGCCATATGGCCCGGGGAGTGCAGGGCCACCGCGACGTTGAGACCGTCGAGGGGTATGTCGCCGTAGCGCCCCTCGTCGATGTGCCAGCCCACCAGCGCGGTGCATGCGCCCTCGGTCGGGGGCGACAGGTAGATGCAAGGGCAGGCGCCCTTGCAGCTGCAGCTCTCCAGGTACTCGCCCTTCATGTTCCATTGCACGTTCATGGCTGCCTCCTCCATCGTCGGGGACGCGACGCGCCCTCCCGTCGCATTCCCGTTATAGCGTCGGGCAGGGCACCGGACGTGACGGGGCAATGAGGAAATGATGAGGGCCGGGCCCGCGCCGTCCCGGCCCGGACGCCCCGAGGGACGGGAGCTATAGTGGCGTTAGACACGGGAGGCGGCCATGGTGCAGCGGATGGCGGACATGATGGCGCGGCGGGCCCGCGAGGACTTCGTCGGCCGCGCCGAAGCGCTGGCGGCCCTGCGCGCGGCGCTCGACCCCGACGGACCGCGCGTGCTGCACGTCCACGGCATCGCCGGCATCGGCAAGAGTGCGTTGCTCGCGCGCTTCGCCGCCGAGGCGCAGGCGGCGGGCGCGGTCGTGCTGCGGCTCGACTGCCGGAGCATGGAACCGACCGAGACGGGTTTCCTCTCGGGGCTCGCCGAGGCGATCGGCGGCGACGGGGACGCCGCCGCGCTTGCCGCACGCCTGGGGGCGCTCGGCCGCCTCGTCGTGCTCGCGCTCGATACCTGCGAGGTCTTTCGCCTGATGGACACCTGGCTGCGCCAGGTCTTCGTGCCGGCGCTGCCCGACAACGCGCGCATGCTCTTCTTCGGCCGCGAGCGGCCGGTGGCGGCGTGGCAGGCGGTGCCCGGCTGGGGGCGCCTGCTGCAATCGGTGGCGTTGGCGCCGCTCGGCGAGCAGGAGTCGCTGGAGCTGCTCGCATGCCTGGGGGTGAGCGGCCCGGGCGCGCTGCAACTCGCGCGCGCCGCGCACGGCCACCCGCTGGCGCTGCGGCTGGCCGCTGCGGCGAGCGAGGAACGGCCGGGGCTCGCACTGGCGCAAGCGCCGCTGCAGCACGCGCTCGACGAACTCACCCGGATCTTCCTCGCCGACGTGAGCGACCCCGTCACGCGGCGCATCCTGGAAGGCGTGTCGGCGGCGCGGCGGACCACCATCTCGCTGCTGCGCGCGCTCTTCCCCGAGCTCGCCCCGCAGGACGCCTGGGAGCGGCTGCGGCGCTTGCCCTTCGTCGATGCGGCGAGCGACGGGCTCGTCATCCACGACGCGGTGCGCGAGGCGATCGCCCGCTCGCTGCGGGCGAGCGACCCCAGCCGCTACCTCGCGTACCAGCGCAGCGCCTGGCGCCAGCTGCGGACCGAGACCGCCTCGGCGGGTGGCGGCGAGCTGTGGCGCTACACCGCCGACATGCTCTACCTGGTGGAGAACCCGGTGGTGCGGGAGGCCTTCTTTCCGAGCGGGACTCAGCAACTGGCCGTGGAGCCGGCCTGCCCGCAGGACGGCGAGGCGCTGGCGCACATCGTGAGCGCCCACGAGGGCGAGTCCGCCGCCGCGGCGCTCCTCGGCTGGTGGCGGCGCCTTCCCCAGGCCTTCTCGGTGGTGCGCGGGCGCGACGGTGCGGTGGTCGGCCTGTGCTGCAAGCTGCTCGCCGACGCGGTCGATCCGGCGTGGCTCGCGGAGGATCCGGTCACCGTACAGTGGTGCCGCCACCTCGGGCAGCAGCCGCTCGCCCATGGCGAGCGGGCGCTCCTGTGCCGGCGCTGGCTGAGCCTCGCCGAGGGCGAGGCGCCCTGCGAAGTGCAGGCGGCGATCTGGCTCGATCTGAAGCGCAGCTACATGGAGCTGCGCCCCGACCTGCGCCGCGTGTATCTCACCGTGAGCGATCTCGCGGCCTACGCGCCGGTCGCCCAGCGGCTCGGCTTCACGGTGCTCGCCGAGCAGGCGGCCCGGCTCGACGGCGCCACCTACCACAGCGCGATGCTCGATTTCGGCCCCGGCTCGGTGGACGGCTGGCTCGCGGAGCTGGCCGCCGCCGAGCTCGGCATCCCGCGCAGCCCGGAGCTCCTCGATCCGGAGGCGCGCGAGCTGGTGCTGGAGGCGGGGCGGGTGGCGCTCACGCCGCTCGAGTTCGACCTCCTGCACTACCTGCTCGCGCGCCCCGGCAAGGCCGTCTCCCGCGGCGAGCTGCTGCGCAGCGTGTGGGGTCCGACCTACGCCGGCGCCAGCAACGTGGTGGATGCGGTGGTGTGCAACCTGCGGCGCAAGCTCGGCGAGGATGCCCGGCGGCTCGAGACGGTGAGCGGCGTGGGTTACCGGCTGCGGGCGCGCTGATGGGCGACGGCGGCGAGTCGGCAAGGATGTCCCCATCCGGGGACATCCGGATCCGGTGCGGTGAATGGCATTGATTTGTCTGGCGGCGCGCGCCGCCGCTCCAAAGCGCTAGTATTCGTTTCCCGGGCGCAGCGCTTGCTCGCACCGCAACGGGACGCCCGTGACCGCTGGGTGCGGGGGATGGTTTCCGGTTTCCTGGGATGAGCGAATTGGACGACGAGAATTTCATCATCGATCCGGAGGCGGTGATCCCCGCCGGATCGGATCCTGATGCCGACGAGGCGCTGCTCGACATCGCGCGCGAGCTGCATGTCTACCTCCACGGCTTCAACGCCCGGCTGGTGCACAACGAGGGGGCGATCGCCATCGAAGTCGCCGGCGAGGTCGAGGCCGAGGGCCGCCGCTTCCCCTACCGACTGGTGCCCCAGCGCTGCGTGCTGGCCCGGGTGCAGAAATGGCGCAAGCTCCCCGAGGAGCGCCATCTCGCCCTGGTGCGGGAGCGCCTCCATGCCGAATCGCTAGCGGAATTCGAGGCCGAGGTGCGCGACTTCGTCGCCGGCGTGCTGCGCCGTGCCGAGGCCGAGGGGCTGGACGGCGCCCGCTTCCTGCGAGCGCTCGAGACCGGCAAGGAGCTCGCCAGCCGGCGCTTCCAGATCGTGGAGGACCGGTTGGCCGAGGCCGCGGTGCGCCGCCGCGCCGAGACCCGGGCGGAGGTCGCGCGCGGCACGGTGCGGCTCGCCCGCTACCCGGAGTCCTTCGAGACGGCCTTCATGATGCGCCGCCGCTTCGTCGCGATCCTGGGGCCGACCAACTCGGGCAAGACCCATCAGGCGATGGAGGCGCTGGCGAAGGCGGAGACCGGCGTCTACCTCGCGCCGCTGCGGCTGCTCGCCCTGGAGAACTACGAGCGGCTCGCCGAGCGCGGCGTCAAGGTGAGCCTCGTCACCGGCGAGGAGCGGCGCATCACGCCCGGCGCGACCCACGTCGCCAGCACCATCGAGATGCTCGACACCACGCGCCCGGTGGAGGTGGCGGTGATCGACGAGATCCAGATGCTGGAGGATCTCGAGCGCGGCTCGGCGTGGACCGCGGCGGTGTGCGGCGCGGCGGCGAAGACGGTGTACCTGCTCGGGTCGCTGTCCGCGCGCGGAGCGGTCGAGGCGCTCGCCGACCGCCTGGGTTGCCAGCTCGAGGTGATCACCCTGAAGCGCAAGTCGCCGCTGGAGATGCAGCCGCGCTCGGTGGGCAGCATCGGCCAGCTGCGTCGCGGCGACGCGGTGATCGCGTTCTCGCGCCGGGAAGTGCTCGATTGGGCCGCCAACATCGCAGCGGCGGGTTTTCGCGTGGCCACCATCTACGGCAACCTCTCGCCCGAGGTGCGCCGCGCCCAGGCCCAGCGGTTTCGCGACGGCGAGGCGGATATCGTGGTGGCCACCGACGCCATCGGCATGGGCTTGAACCTGCCGGTGGCGCGGGTGGTTTTCACCACCGCGAAGAAGTTCGACGGCATCTCGGAGGACATCCTGCCGCCCTGGCTCACCCACCAGATCGCCGGCCGGGCGGGGCGCTTCGGCATCCACGAGGCGGGCCTGGTGGCAGGCTTCGACGACCACACCCACCGCATCGTCACGCGCCTCATGGGCGCGCGCGCCGAGCCCCTTTCCAGTCGCGGCTTCTACGTCACGCCCTCGCTGCAGCACTTGAAGAGCATCTCCGCGGCCACCGGCGAGCAGGCCCTGGCGAAGCTCCTCGAGCTCTTCGCGCGCAACATCGACCTCACCGACGACTTCTTCCTCCCCGGCGACCTCAGCGAGCAGATCGAGCGTGCCTGGTGGCTCGACACCCTGCCGCTGTCGCTCGAACACCGCTTCACCCTGTCGCTGGTCCCGGTATCGACCCGCGTCGAAACGCTCGCCCAGGCGTGGCGGGAATGGGCGAGGGCGCTCGCCGGCGAGCGCCGCTCGCGCCTCGCGATCGAGCCGGTGGGCGAGGGACGCTTCGCGCTGCAGGGCGCCGAGGACGCGTGCAAGAAATACTCCGCCTACGCCTGGCTGGGCTACCGCCTGCCCGACTGGTACCCGGACGCGGAAGCCGCGGTGGCGCTCGCCCGCAGCATGTCGGAGACCGTGGACGAGATGCTCGCCCGCCAGCACGGCCGGCGCCACGAGGAGAAGCGCCGGCGCGGTCCGTTCCGTCGCACCAGCCGCGGCGCACCGCGCGGCGAGCGGCGGGAAGGGCGCGGCCGATCGGGGCGCTGAGCGGCCGCTCGCCTGCCCGTCGGGCACAAATTCTGCGGCACCTTTGCCCACGGTCAAGGAAGGGGGACGCGGGAAACGAAGCCGCTCGGTAAAATCGGACGGGTTGCCACCGCAAATCCGGAGCCCCCATGGAAGCCGCAGACAGGAAAGACCCGAAATCCAAGCGCGCCCCCGTCCGCCGCGCGGCCCGCAGCAACCACAGGGAGCCGGCCGGCACGCCGCGGCTCGCGCGCGCCGGCGACATCGCTCCTGCGGCTACCCAGGCGGGAATCGAGCGCTTCGAAGTGGATCAGGCGGTGAGCGCGGCGCGCGATTCCAAGGCGGTGGCGGTCGGCGACATCGTGCAGGCGGCCGCGGCGGAAGGCATCGGTGCGCTGACGAAAACCCTCGAAGCGGTTCTTGCCGGCGCCTCGCCCGACGACGCCGCCGCGCTGCGCGAAGCCCTGCTCAAGGGCGACGCGCCCCAGGCCAGGATGCCGGTGAGCCCCGACGACCAACTCGCCGACGACTGGCGGCTGGGGGGCTATCCCTACAAGAACCTGATGTCGCGCAAGAACTACGAGAAGCAGAAGTACCGCCTGCAGGTGGAGCTGCTGAAGTTGCAGGCCTGGGTGAAGGAGACCGGCCAGAAGGTGGTGATCGTGTTCGAAGGCCGCGACGCGGCGGGCAAGGGCGGCACCATCAAGCGCTTCATGGAGCACCTGAATCCGCGCGGCGCGCGGGTGGTGGCGCTGGAGAAGCCGACCGAGACCGAGCGCGGCCAGTGGTACTTCCAGCGCTACATCCAGCACCTGCCGAGCGCGGGCGAGATCGTGATGTTCGACCGCTCCTGGTACAACCGCGCCGGCGTCGAGCGGGTGATGGGCTTCTGCAGCAACGACGAGTACAACGAGTTCATGCGCCAGGTGCCGGAGTTCGAGCGCAACCTGGTGCGCAGCGGCATCCATGTCATCAAGTTCTGGTTCTCGGTGAGCCGCGAGGAGCAGCGCCGCCGCTTCAAGGAGCGCGAGCGCCACCCGCTCAAGCAGTGGAAGCTCTCGCCCATCGACATGGCCTCCCTCGACAAGTGGGACGACTACACCAAGAGCAAGGAGGCGATGTTCTTCTACACCGACACGGCCGACGCGCCGTGGACCGTGGTGAAGTCCGATTGCAAGAAGCGCGCGCGGCTCAACGCCATGCGCTACGTGCTGCACAAGCTGCCCTACGGCAACAAGGACCTCGAGCGGGTCGGTCCCCTCGACCCGCTGCTGGTGGGCCGCGCCAACGTGGTCTACGAGCGCGGCGAGCACGAGATGACGCCCATCCTGTGAGCGGCGCCGGCCGGTGGCCGGCTGCCGCTCAGGCCGAGAGCGCCTCGCCGAGCGCGCGCAGCAGCGCGGCCCCGTCGCCCCGCCAGACACTGCCGTGCATGCAGGCCAGCGTGGTCGGCTGCGCGGCGGCGAGCCGCTCGATGAGCGCCGGCGCGTCTCGCCCATGGGAGAAGTAGTCCATTTCGAGCCGGAAGGCTTCGCTCGGGCCGAGGATGTCGGACTCGGTGACCGCCACCTCGCCCGTTCCCGGCTGCGTGAACAGATCGCCGCACAGCAGGGTGCGGGTGCGCTCCTCCATCAGGTAGCCGCACTCCCAGCCGTGGGGCAGGTGCGGCGTGTCGAACCAGCGCACCGAATGCCGGCCCAGGGAGAGCGTCTCCCCGTCGGCCAGCGCCCGCGGCGGCCGGTCGGCCATGTCGCCCACCGAGACCATCGCGGCGACCTTGCCGCATACCGGTACCGACTGCGGCGCCACCGCCAGCCAGTCGTTGAGCGCCCCGCACTCGTCCGCCTCCACATGCGAGAAGGCGAGGTAGCGCAGCCGCTCGACCGGCATCAGGCTGGCGACCGCCTCCCGCACCAGCGGGAACAGCCGCCGCAGGCCGGTGTGGAAGAGCAGGGGCTCGTCGTCCAGCACCAGATACTGGTTGAAGGAGAAGGCCGCCGGCCCGTTGTTGCTGCGGATCGGCGTGCTGATGCGGTAGATCCCGTCCGCGACCTCGCAGACGTTGGTGCCCGATTGGGAATTCGTGACGATCATGTGCTGCCTCGCGTATCCGTGCCGATGCCTTCGCCTCGGCGGCCATTCAGTCTAGGTCAGGAAGGGCCGCTCACAAGGCGGACCGGAATCGGCTCCATTCGGCGGCCTGCGAGATGTGGCTGGCTCCCTCCACAGCCCTGCCGCCCGCTTCGTTTCAGCAGAGACCATTCAGGGCGCGATGCAGCATCGCTGCGAGTTCGTCGAGGCCGAAGGGCTTGCGCAAGCGGCAGGCGACGCCGACGGAGGCTGCCAACTCCTCGAGCTCCTCCGCCGCGCTTACGAACACGACCGGTACCGGGACTCCGTCGGCGCGCAGGCGCCGGACCACCTCCGCCCCGGTCAGGGCGGGCATGCGATGGTCGAGAAGCAGGACGTCCGGGTCCATGTTGCGGGCGTGGTCGAGCGCTTCCTTGCCGTCGCGGGCCTGCAACACGTTCCAGCCCTCCAGCGCCAGGATCTCGGTCAGGGCCTCTCGAAACTCATGGTCGTCGTCGGCGACCAGAACCTTCCTTCCGGCCGTCGCGGCAGTTTCGGTCGAAGAAATGTCCACCACGCTCGATCACCTCCCTTCGGCTTCCGGGGGCCCGGCTTGCATGGGCACGATGTGCGAACGCCGGGGAATGGCGAGGGTCGCCTCGGGTGTCGCCGGGAAGCGCACCACCCCCAGGTCGGATTCCTCGTCCGTGATCAGCTCGGCGCGCACCGTGTGTCCCCGCGTCGTCAGATCGAAGGCGCGCAGGAACGCCCGGAAGAGCCGCCGCCGCAACTCGCCCGGATCGGCGTGGACCCGGATCGGCACCTCGCGGCGCACCTCCACGTGCAGCCCGCGGACCGTGGCCTCCGTCGTCAGGAGTGCCCCGACCGCCTCGGTTTCGTCGCCGAGGTCGAGGAGGCCGGGAGCGCTCGGAGTCGCCGTAGCGATCTCTCGCCAGAGGTGGGACTGCCGCTGGAAACGGCGGATGAGGTCGGTGGCGGCCGCGACGAGACGCAGCGCCGCCGGGCGCAGATCGCTGCGTGCGAGCCGGATCGCCGTCTCGAGACGCAGGCGGGCGGCGCCCTGCAGCTGGACGATGTCCTGCTGGAGCCGGTCGAGCAGGCGCGCCTCGTCGTCCCGGGATGTCAGGAGTGCGTGGAGATCGTCCGACAGGCGCCGGCGCATCAGCTCCGCCTCGATTCCGTGTGCGGCGCAGGTGAGGATCTCCCGTATCCGGTGCGACGCCTCGACGCGCCGAACGGAGGTGCTCAGCACGCCCACGGTCTCGCCCTCCGGCCCGTAGAGGGGGAGTCCCTGGCAGGTGAACGGGTGGAAGCCCTCGATGAAGTGCTCCGGCCCCACGAGCTCGATGTAGCCGCCTTCCGCCAGCGGGCTGCCGATACCGTTCGCCCCGGCTTCCGCTTCCGACAGGAGGGCGCCCGGTCCGGGCACACGCTGCTTGCCGCGGACGCTTTCCTCGTCGCCCACCACGTCGAGCACCGCGGCATTGCGATCGCCCAGCATGGCGGCGTGCCGCGCCGTGCCGGCCGCCTCGGAGAGGGCCTGCATGTAGGGGCGCGCGGCGTCGAGCAGGTCGCGCTCCCGCTCGAAGAGCGCCGCGGACTGCGCGGACGGCAGCTCGCGCGCGCGCACGACGAAGGGGCTCGCGCCGACCTGATGGCAGCGCCGCCAGGCACGCTCGATGGGTTCCCGCAGTACGCTCTCCGGCAAAGCGCCGGTTACGGCGTAGTGGCGCCATGCCTCTCGGGTGGTCCTCGCGTTCCGTCGAAGCCCCATGCCGCCTCCTAATGCGATCCTGTCGTCCGGTCCCGGTACCATTGCGCGAACGCATCTGCAGGCATGGGCACGCCGAGGTAGTAGCCCTGCGCGTGATGGCAGGCCCGCTCGCGAAGGAAGTCCAGGCTTTCCGCCGTCTCGACGCCTTCGGCGACGATCTCGAGGTCGAGCGTGCGTCCCAGCAGGATGATGGCCTCGACGATGGCCGGGCCGGGCCCGCCGGGCTCGAGGTTCGAGACGAAGGAGCGGTCGATCTTCAGCTTGTCGAGCGGCAGCCGGCTGAGCTGACTGAGGCTCGAGTAGCCGGTTCCGAAATCGTCCAGGGCGATCTGGACGCCGATTTCCCGAAGCGCCTGGAGGTGATCCACATAGCGGTCGACGTCCTTCATGAGGGCGCTCTCGGTCAGTTCCAGGAGCAGGCACGCGGGGTCGATCTCCGCGTCCAGGATGGAATGCTCCAGCCCCGGCAGGAAATCACGATGACGGAACTGTACGGCCGACACGTTTACCGCGATCCGCAGCGCCGGCAGCCCCTGCCCCTGCCACACCCGGTGTTGGCGGTAGACCTCCCGGAACACCCACTCGCCGAGCGCCTGGATGAGGCCGGTGGTCTCGGCGACCGGGATGAAGATCTCGGGCGACAGATACCGGCCGCCTGGCTGCAGCCATCGCAGCAGGGCCTCGACGCCCGTGAGCGTGCCGTTCACCGTATCCACCACCGGCTGGTAATGAAGCTGCAATCCACATGCCGCATCTTCCAGACAGTGGCGCAGGCCATGTTCGATCGCCAGGGCGGTCTGGGCCTGCTGACCGAGCGAGCGGGTGTAGAACTGGAAGCTGCTGCGCCCGTGCTCCTTGGCGTGGTACATCGCGGCATCGGCGCTCTGGATCAGCGCGTCGATGGTTTCGCCGTCCCCGGGAAAGAGGCTGATGCCGATGCTGGGCATGCAATGCAGTTCCATGCCGTCGATGCGGAAGGGGATGCGCAGCACGTCGAGCACGTGGGAGGCGGCGCGGGCCGCGTCCTCGGCGCTCCGCAGCTTGGGCAGCAGGGCGACGAACTCGTCCCCCCCGAAACGCGCCACCCAGTCCTCGTTGCGAAGGGACCGGGAGATCCGCTGTGCGACCTGCTGCAGCAACTGGTCACCCACCTTGTGGCCGTAGGTGTCGTTGATCGGCTTGAAGCGGTCCAGGTCGAGGAAGAACACCGCGAGCATGTCGTCCGATCGGCGCGCCCCAGCGAGCATGTGTTCCCCGAGCTCGTAGAGCAGCGAGCGATTCGGCAGGTCCGTCAGAGGATCGTGGCGTGCCAGGTGCAGCACGCGGGCCTCGGCGGCCTTGCGTTCGGTGATGTCGCTCGCCAGCAGCACCAGTCCCTCCGGCGAGGGGGAGACCTCGACGTGCCAGCAGCGCTGCTGCCGGGCGTATTCGATCCGGCCGTTCTGTCGGAGCTTCATCGCGTCCCGCAGGGTTTCGCGAAACTCGCCCTGGGTGGTCTCCGGCAGGACGTCCGCGAGCGCCTGCCTGACCAGATCCTCCCGTGGCTTCCCCAGCCAGTCCGCGGCCCTGCCGTTGGCGAACGTGATCCGCCAGTCTCGATCGACCGCGACGAAAGCTTCGCCGACGCTCTCGAGCACCATCCGCATCCGCGCGCGGGCGGCCTCGGCTTCGGCTCGCAGCGTCCGCTCCAGGCGGCTGCGTTGCGCCTGCTCCACGAGCGCGCCGACGCGGGCGAAGAGCTCGCGGGCGCTGAAAGGCTTGACCAGGAAATCGTCCGCCCCGGCTTCAAGGGCGACGCTGCGCGCTTCCTCGTCGGCGAGGCCGGACACGATGATGATCGGCAAGGCCGAGATCCTGGGGTCGCTGCGGATCGCTCGCACCAGGTCGAGCCCGCCCAACCCCGCCATCCGCAGGTCCGTCACCAGGACGTCGGGCGCATCCTCGTAGACGCTGGCCAGCGCGGCGGCGCCGTCGGCCATGGCCCGAGTCCGGAAGCGCTCCCCGAGCAGGCGGGACATGTAGCCCGCCATGTCCGGGTTGTCGTCGACCACCAGTACCCGGGCGTCCTCGGGTGCGGCGGTGGTCGGCTCGGCCGGCCCGGGCGGTTCGTCCCGAGTCAGCCAGCTCTCGACTTCGGCCACATAGAGTTCCGTCTTTCCCGGATGCGCGACCGGGGGGCCTTCCTGGACGGCGTGCTCCGGAAGGTGGGCCCGCCCGAGAGGAAGCGCGACGAAGAGGGCCGTGCCTTTGCCCGGAGCGCTTTCGACGCGGATCTCGCCGCCGTGCAGGCGCACCAGCTCCCGCACCAGCGCGAGGCCTATTCCCGTGCCCTGGCCGCCCCGGGGAGCCTGCTCCTTGCCGCGGTAGAAGCGCTCGAAGATTCGCGGGAGATCTTCTTCCGCGATACCGATCCCCGTATCCCTGACGACGAGTTCCGCCTGCCCGTCGTTCGCTTCGAGTCGCACCTCGATGCGGCCCTCGGCGGTGAACTTGAAGGCGTTGGCGAGGAGGTTGACGACGATCTTCTCCCACATCTCCCGGTCGACATATGCGGGGCCGGGCAGCGGCGCGCATTCGAGGGCCAACTCCAGGCCCGCGTGCTCCACCGCCGAGCGGAACTGGCTGGCAAGCTCGCAGGTGAGCTCCGCGAGATCGGTGGGACGAAACACCGCCTTGATCCGTCCCGATTCGAGCCGGGCGAACTCCAGCAGGGTGTTGACCAGTCGGAGCAGGCGCCTGGCGTTGTGCTCGGCGTTGGCGAGCGCCTTGTTCGGGCCCTCGCCGAGCGTGCCGGCAGAACGCTTCAGCTGCTCCAGCGACCAGAGCAACAGGGTCAGGGGCGTGCGCAGCTCGTGGCTGACCTCGTTGAAGAAGTCGATCCGGGCCCGGTCGAGCTGCGCCAGGGCCTCGTTCGCGCCCCTCAGCTGCGCGTTGGCCGCGTCGAGCTCCCGGCCGCGCCGGAAGGACTCCGCCGCAAGGGCCTGGGCCCGCAGATTAGCCGACACCGGCGCCTCGCGGTCTTCGGCGCCCTGCGCCTGACTGCGCACGAGGTCGGTGACGTCTTCGACCCGATGGATGATGCAGCTCACCCTTCCCCGGTCGTCCGGCACGGGAACGTTGACCGGGCTCCAGTGGCGCTCCTCGAACCGACCGTCGGGAGTCCGGATGTCGTACTTCTGCAGGGGCATGGTATCCGTGCGGCCCGTCGCCAGTACCCGCCGCAGCGACGCGCTCAGGCACTTCATGCCGGTGGCCTGGGGGTCCTCGGGATTGTCCGGAAAGACCTCGAAGATCGGCTTGCCGACGATCGCCTCCCGTCGAGTCAGCGTGGCCTCGAGATAGGCGTCGTTGACGGCGACGATCGTGAAGTCCGGGGCGAGAATGAGAGAAGGCGAGGGGGAGCCCTCGAAAATTCGGCGGAAGTCCAAGCCCGGAACGATCTCTGAATCTCCCACTTTTTCCATCAAATCGGCTGTCCGGTCGGTGTAGATGGCCTATGGGTGCGATGGTTCAACGCGCTTCTGGTCCTGGGACTACCGCGGGTGTCGGCCAAGCAGTACGCCCGTGGAGCAGGAGCCCGGAAGCCGTTAGGCCACGTCAGGTAGCAAATTCGGCGGGTAGCAAACCCGGCGCCCGGAAAGATGCGCCTGGACGCTCGTGGGTGTGTCTCGCATCTTCCGGACCTAGGGCGATCGCGGCGCCATTGGTGACCACACATACAAGGTGACGGAGGCGCTCCTGCGGGCGGTGCGTTTTCCGCGCCCCGAGATCCCCGTGGACGCGGTCGTGCGGGCAGTCATCGCGAGCCGTGCGATCGCGCCGGCGGTCACCGAGCGCATGGTCGCGGGCGCCGTCGAGCTCGACCGCTTCCAGGACCACCCGGCGCTGCACACCGAGGGCAATACGCTGCAGGCGATGGAGGTCCGCGCGTCGACCCGCTCCGGACTGAGCGCTACCGGGGCCGGCGGATGGTCCTCCCGCGACTCCGCGGGCTATAGTCGAGCCGATTCGTTCCGATCCGACAAAGCCATGGCTCTCCTGCGCGACAGACTCTTCATCGGCGGCCGCTGGGTCGCCCCGGCCGGCAGCGGCCTCATCGAAGTCATCGACCCGAGCGACGGCTCGGCCTATGCCCGCATCCCGGAAGGCACGCCCGCCGACGCCGAGACCGCCATCGCGGCCGCGCGCGAGGCCTTCGACGCCTGGTCGCGAACGCCACCGGCCGAGCGGGCCGGCTACATCGGCCGCATCGCCGAAGGCGTCGAGCGGCGCAGCGACGAGCTCGCGCAGACGATCGCCCACGAGGTGGGGATGCCGCGCAAGATGGCCGCCCGGCTCCAGGTGGGCGGGCCTGTCGCAAGCTGGAGGCACTACGCGAAGCTCGCGCGGGAGTTCGTCTGGGAAGAGCGGGTCGGGCATTCGCTGGTGGTGCGCGAGCCCATCGGCGTGGTGAGCGCGATCACGCCGTGGAACTTCCCGCTCAACCAGATCACCCTGAAGGTCGCCCCGGCTCTCGCGGCCGGCTGCACCGTGGTGCTCAAGCCTTCCGAGGTCGCGCCGGTGAATGCCTTCATCCTCGCCGAGGTCATCGAGGAGGCGGGCCTGCCGGCGGGCGTCTTCAACCTGGTCACCGGCTACGGGCCGGTGGTGGGCGAGGTCCTGGCGCGCGACCCGCGGGTGGACATGGTGTCCTTCACCGGCTCGACGCGGGCCGGGCGGCGGGTGGCGGAGCTCGCCGCGGCCACGGTGAAGAAGGTCGCCCTCGAGCTCGGCGGCAAGTCGGCGGCGGTGATCCTGGACGACGCGGATCTCGCCGCGGCGGTGAAGGGCACGGTGTCGAGCTGCCTCCTGAACTCGGGCCAGACCTGCTCGGCCCACACCCGCATGCTGGTGCCGCGCGCGAAGCTCGAGGAGGCCGCGCGGCTCGCCGCCGAGGCGGTATCCGCGTTCAAGGTCGGCCCGGCGCTTGCCGAGGGCAGCCGCCTCGGACCGCTGGTGTCGGAGGCCCAGCGGGACCGGGTCGTGGGCTACATCCGCCGGGGGCTGGAGGAGGGGGGGCGGCTCGTGGCCGGCGGGCCGGACGCCGCACCGGAGGGCAAGGGCTTCTTCGTCGCGCCGACGGTGCTGATGGTGGACGATCCGAAGGCCACCGTGGCCCAGGAGGAGATCTTCGGGCCGGTGCTGGTGATCCTCCCCCACGACGGCGACGAAGACGCGATCGCGATCGCCAACGACACCATCTACGGTCTCGCCGGCGCCGTGTGGGCGGGCAGCGACGAGCATGCGCTCGCGGTGGCGCGCCGCATCCGCGCCGGGCAGGTGGACGTGAACGGCGCCCCGTGGAACCCGCTCGCACCTTTCGGCGGCTACCGGCAGTCGGGGCTGGGGCGGGAGAACGGCGACTACGGGCTCGAGGAGTTCCTCGAGTACAAGGCGATCCAGCTCCGCTCGGCCTGACCCGGCGGCCGGCCACGGGGCCGGTCCCTCGCGCGGCGGCCGGGGTCCGCCGGGCGAACCGGCTTTCGCACGCCCGCCCGGTCGAGCTTCTCGTCGGCCCTCCTCCGGTCTTCGGCTTCCGCCTCCAGGCCGTCCTGACGGTGCTTCGCGCCCGGTTCGTGGGCGAGCTCCACCAGTACCGGGAAGTGGTCGGAGCCGAAGGCCGGAAGCCGCGCCATGGAGCACAGGGTGAAATGGCGGCTGTGGAACAGGTGGTCGAGCGGCCAGCGCATGTACCAGTGGCCGGCATGGAAGGTGTTGAACATGCCGCGGCCGACCCGTGGGTCGAGCAGGCCGCTGATCTTGCGGAAGAGACGCGTCGTGGCGGACCACGCCACGTCGTTCAGGTCGCCGGCGACGATGACCGGGATGTCGAGATCCTGGACCGCCCTGCCTACCACCACGAGCTCCGCGTCGCGTCCGATCGAGGCGTCGCTTTCGGTCGGGCTCGGCGGAGTGGGGTGCACGAAGTGAAGCTGCACCGGCTGCCCGGACCGCAGCATGGCGGTCGCGTGCATGGAGGGAACGTTGGCTTCGATCAGGAAGCGTGTCGCCGTCTCTTCCAGCGGCAGGCGCGAGTACACGTGCATGCCGTAGCGGTTGTCCAGCGGGCACTTGATCGTGTTCGGGTAATCGTCCTCCAGAGTGTCCAGCCGCGCCTGCCACCAGGCGTTCGATTCGAGGGTGACGACGATGTCCGGGCGGTACTGCCGGACCATGGACAGGAGCGCGTCGGCGTTGCGGTTGGAGGCGAGCACGTTCGCAGCCAGGATGCTGATCCGGGCCGAGGGGTCGTTGCTGCCCGCGCATGGCCGGACTTCGTAGGGATGGAGCCAGGTGTAGGGCAGGATCCACCACCCCTGGTAGAGCGTGCATGCCGCCGTGATCGCCAGGATGGCCTGGCCGGGAAGCGCATCCATGTCGAGCCGCCACAGCTCGACGGCGAGCAGCGAGAGGCCGGCGATCGCCAGCTGCAGCCTCGGGAAGTCGAGGCCCCTCACCCACCATCTCGGCGAGCGGGACAGAGGCAGGACGGTCGCCAGCGCGAGGATCGCGGCGAGGATGGTGATGACCGAGAATTCCAATGGTCGTCCCGGCCCGCTCGGCAGGATGCCGCGTCGCGTCCGGACGCTCGACGCCCGTCAGGGGGGCGGCCGGACGTCGACGGGGTGCCTTGTGTCGGCGCAAGCGGGCAGCCCGCCTCCCGCGTGTGTCGGGGAGGTGGGCGCTGGGGCCTTCCCACTCAGTGGAGCCGCGTGGCTTCCTCCGACGCGGCCGGGGCCTCGCTCGCGGCGGCGGCGTCGTGCGCCGGCTTGCCGGTCTCGAGGTAGGACTTCACGCGCATCAGATCCTCGTCCATCTCGGACTTCGCGTCCTTGCCGAACAGTCTCGCGAAGAGGTGGCCCATGGCGCCGGCGGTGGGCGTGTAGCTCATCGACACGCGCAGCCGGGTGCCGTCTCCTTCCGGCTGGAACTCGACGCGTCCCTCGCTCTCGACCGCGGCCCCGGGTTCCGTCCGCCAGACGAGGCGCCGGTTCTCCTCGCGCTCGACCACCTCGGAGTCCCATTCCACCGAGCGGAAGGGTCCGGACACCTTCCAGTGCCACCGATCCTGCCCGGCGGGATTCACTTCCTCAACGTTGCGCATGAAGCGGGGGAAGTTCTCCTGATGGGACCAGAACTCGAACACCCGCTCGGGCGGGGCGGCCACGTACATCTCCTTCTCGATGTGCACGCTGTGGGTGCCCGACAGGCCCGCCATTTCGCGCAGACTCTGGTTGCTCACCGATCGGGCGAGCAGTGCGCCGCCCGCGAGGGCGCCGAGCAGGCCCATGGGATGTCCCCGGGTCACGCTGAGGGCTGCGGCGGCGATCCCGGCGCTCCCGGCCAGCAAGCGCACGGAGGGTGGCCAGTTGTCCACCATGCCGCGGCGCTGTTCGGCGCTCTCCGCGCCCTGCAGGGCGGAGACCCCGGCCGGATGCTCGTAGATCTGGAGGTGGTCCTCCACGCTCCTCACGCCTCGTACGCCCCACACCGCCGCCATCAGCCGGCTCATCTCGCTGGCGAGCGCAGGCCCTTCCAGGACGACATGCCCCGCGTCGTCCGCATGCACGTCGAGCGCGCGCGGGTTCGACACCACCCGGCCGATGCGCGCGCGCACCCTCTCCGTGAGGCGCTGCCCGGACACCTGCTCTTCCCGGTTCATGCGCGAGCGCAGGCGCGCGAGCATGCCGCGGCTGCGGTTGAGGGTATCGCGGGAGGCCGTATCGGCCATGTGTCCAAACTGCACGCGCGCACTTCGCAGCTTGTCGGTGGCGAGCGCGCGCCGCCGCTTGCCCACTTCCGGGTCGAACAGATACATCGCCAGCATGCCGAGACCCGCTGCCCCGAGCACCGTCAGGGCCTCGTTTACGTTCGACTTCATTCCGTTTCTCATTGCGCACCTCCTCGTCGTCGGCAAGTTCGCCGTCGAGCCCCGTTACGCCGATGCTTGGGCAGGGCGATTTTTCGCCCTGCGCCAGACCCCGAGGAGCTCCGGCAGGGAATGTAAGGATTTCGCAGCGTTGCAAATCCTCGCTTCGGCGGCGCCCCTCGCGCCCCCGGTTCACGTCGGGCGGGCGGTCGTGTTCTCGCGCAGGGCCTGCGTGGTGAACACTAGATCCCGCTCGGGTAGGTTTCCATCTCCTCCGGCTCCTGGCCGTGCTTCCAAAGGTCGGACGGATCCAGCGGCACGAGTGCGTGCGTCCGGTCGAAATGGATCACCGCATCGAACTGCCTGGCGATGCCGGCATAGAAGTAGTGGCTGACGCGCTCGCTCTCCGGCAGGTAGATGACGCCGATCGCCCGCTCCAGGCGGCGCTCCCGCCGCAGGGCGGGGGCCTGATCGGTCACGAGCAGAAAGCGTGGAATGCCAGTGTCGTGGAAGGCCCGTTCGAAGCTGTCCGGACGGGATTCGCGCACCCGCTTGAGCTCGGCCGGCGCATCCCAATCGGAAGCGGCGGTGACCGTGCCGGCGTGGGTGGTGAAGCCGATGAGCCGCGCGTTTTCCATGCCGAAACGCTGGCGCACCAGCTGGCCGAGGTTGAGCTCGCCCGATTCGCCCATCTCGGTGACGCGCGCGTCGCCCAGGTGGGAGTTATGGGCCCACACGGCGATCTTCGCCGGCCGGCCCCGCCGCTCGGTGAGGTGGTCCATCAGGGTTTCCAGCGTCTCGGCCATGTGCGAGTCGCGCCGGTTCCACGACTCGTGGCGGCCGCCGAACATGCTCCGGTAGTAGGCTTCGGCGTTCGCCGCGACCCGGGCGTTCTGCTGGGCGTAGAAGAGCTCGTCCGCGGCGGCGAAGCCGTCATGGCGCATGTAGCGGTCGGGGTTGCCGGTGAGTTCGGCGAGCTGGCGCAGCACCTCGCGCTCGCAGTCCTCGACGAGCCCGAAAGTCGTCGCATACCCGTAGCGCTGCGGGTCCTCTCCGACATGGTCGAAGCAGGCGTAGCGGGCGCGGGCACGCCGCTCGGCCTCGGGATCGACGGTCGCCAGGTAGCGCACCACCGCGTCCATGGAGGCCCGCAGGCTGTAGAGATCTAGGCCGAAAAAACCGACCCGCTCTTCGGCCGCGCGGCCGGCATTCTGCGTCCGCAGCCATTCGATGAAGGCGAGCACGTCGGCGTTGCGCCACATCCAGCGCGGAAAGCGCTCGAAACCGCCGAGCGCGGCGGCGGCGTCCGCGTCGTCGCTCGCCCCCTGGGCGTAACGGCTGGCCCGCAGCGCATCCGGCCAGTCCGCCTCGACGGCGACGGCGTCGAAATCCTTTACAGTGATGAGCTGGCGGGTGATCTCGGCGCGGGCCGCGTAGAACTCGTGGGTGCCGTGGGTGGCCTCTCCCAGCAGCACCAGCCGAGCGTCGCCGATCAGGTCTAAGAGCGCGTCCCAGCGCCCCGGTCCGTCCTCCAGCGGCTGCACCGACTGCGCCACGGCCTTCGCCAAATCCCGGTCCGACATGACGGTTTCCTCCTCGTCGAGCGCACCAGCGAGCAATTGACGTTCCCGTCGGTCTCCGACTGGAGGATTGCCTGCTGCCCAGGAAAAGCGTTACTTGGTTACTTGAATTCCGTCACCGCTGGGCTAGGTTGAAACCAAGCCCCGCGTGGCCGGACAACCTGTCTTTCCGAGGCAGTATTGCGAAAGACGAGCCGCAAGGCAGTCCGACCGGATACGCGGGGTGCTGCATTTGCGCCGTCGGCTGCGGAAGCCCCGGCGCGCATTTCCGGCTCGAATCCTCCCTTTCCCGCCCATCCGCCTGTCCGCCGCAGCGGGCCGCACGCTGCGCGCTGCTTACGACCCATTACGGGCACCCTTCATCGGCCGTCCATCGTCTGTCGCTTCTCTGGAATAAGAACATCCTGATACTCTAATGAAACAAATTTCACCAACAAGTCCCGAAACAAGCGGGGCACCCAACAGGAGAGACGACATGAACCGATTCCGCACATCCACCCTGGCGGTGGCGACGATGCTGGCATTGGGGGGGAATGCTTACGGTCAGGCGGCCGCTGCGGCCCCGTCCGCTGCGGAAGGCATCGCGCCGGGCAAGGTCAGCCTGCTCGAGCGTGCGCGGCCGAGCATCGAGAGCCTACCGGACGACGAATACGGCAAGCTTGCCCGCTACGGACACGAGCTGACCACGCGCACCTTCGCCCACATCGGGCCCGAGGTGAAGGATCCCGCGATGCGCTTCGCGGGCAACAACCTCGCGTGCACGTCCTGCCATCAGGAGAACGCCGCCAAACCCTTCGCGATGCCGTGGGTGGGTGTGAGCGCCGCTTTCCCGCGCTACCGCGGCCGCGAGGACGCGCTGAGCACCGTGGAGGAGCGGGTGAACGGCTGCATGGAGCGGAGCATGAACGGCAAGCCCTTGCCGCTCGACTCCAGGGAGATGAAGGCCTTCACCACCTACATCCACTTCCTGTCCCGCGGCATCCCGGTGGGCGCGAAGATCGAGGGGGCGGCCACCAAGCCGGTCGAAGTGCCCAACCGGCGCGCCGACATGGCGGCCGGCGAAGCGGTGTTCAAGGCGAACTGTGAGGTCTGCCACGGCGAGGACGGCCAGGGCCGTCGCATGGGCGTGGCCGGCGACGCTCAGGGCTACCTCTTTCCGCCGCTGTGGGGCGACGACAGCTTCAACAACGGGGCGGGCATGAACCGCATCCTGATGGCGACGCGCTTCATCAAATACAACATGCCGCAAGGCGTCACGCATCAGACCGCGGTGCTGTCCGACGACGAGGCCTTCGACGTCGCCGGCTACATCCTGTCCAAGCCCCGGCCGGTCAAGGCCAACCTGGAGAAGGATTTCCCGGCGCGCTGGAACAAGCCGATCGACGCGGCCTTCCCCCCGTACGTGGACGGAGCGCCGGCCGACCAGCACAAGTACGGGCCCTTCCCGCCGCTGGCCGAGAAGGCTCGCGAGATGGCGCGGAAGCGGGCCGAGGAGCTGAAGCTGCAGCGCGCGGCGAGCGTGGTCGCGCAATAAGGCGGAGCGAGGTCGTTCCGTCGCGACGGAATCCGGGAAGCGGCCAAGGACTCGTCCCCGCGCCGTCCCCGGACTCCGCTTCACTCCTTCCGGGCGGCGGGCCCCGCATCACGGTTGCGCAGCCCGGATCGAGGCCCAGCGGATATCGGGAAGGGCACTGCCGGTACTTGACCCCGCCGGGCGCCCCCCCGAGACTGGGTATATGTCCCGCCTACTGCTTTTCCTCGTCCCTCTGCTATTCCTGGCAAGCTGGCTACCGGGATGGTGGGTGCGGCGGACGATGGCGCGTTACAGCGAGCCCGCCGACCGCTATTACGGAAGCGGGGCGCAGTTCGCGAAGCTCCTGCTCGATCGCTGCGGGCTGGGCTATGTCGGCGTCGAAGAGTCCGACCGCGGCGACCACTACGATCCCGAGGCACGCACGGTCCGCCTGTCGCCCGACAACTACCGCAAACACTCCCTCACGGCGGTCACGGTGGCCGCCCACGAGGTCGGACATGCGATCCAGCATGCCGAAGGCTACGTGCCGCTTCGGACGCGCGAGCGCCTGGTTCGGCTCGCCGTCGCCGGTCAGCGCCTGGGGGCGCTGATCATGCTCGCCGTGCCGGTGATCGTCGCCGTCACCCGCCACCCGGTACCGGGCCTGGTCTTCGTCGTGGCCGGATTGCTGTCGATGGGGCTGGCGGCACTGGTACACCTCGTCACGCTCCCCACCGAGCTGGACGCCAGCTTCCGGCGCGCGCTGCCGCTTCTCGTGGAGGGGCGCTACCTCCACGAATCGGACTATCCCCACGCCCGCCGCATCCTCGAGGCGGCCGCGCTCACCTACGTGGCGCAGTCGCTGATGAGCCTCATCAACATTGCGGCATGGTTCCGCATGCTGCGCCGATAGCGGGGCGTGACCGCCCGGCTGCGGCGGAACCGCTTCGGGACTGCGGAAAATCGTCTTCCTCTTCCGGGTCGGGATCCTTGCTCGGGTCGGGCACGGGATCGGGTTCCGGCGCGGGATCGGGTTCCGGCTCCTGACCAGGGCCACCGGGGATGAACGGGCGCATGGGTTGCTCCATGAACGGATCGGGGGGGCGTGCCGGAGGGCCTCGGATCGGCGTAGGCCCGCCCGGCTGCCTGACTCCGTTATAGCCGAGCGGCGGCTCGAGCAGGCGCCCGAATTGCTGCCGGCATGACGCCGATGAACGAACGGCGGTTACGGTCATCAAAGAGCACCGATGCAGATCGGAAAGGCGACGCGCTCACCGCCCAGCGCACCGCGAGATGCAAGACGGGCGGCAACGTCGAGGCAAGGGGGTACGGACATGGGCTTCATCATCAGCTTGATCCTGGGCGGGCTCGTCGGCTGGCTCGCGAGCATCCTCATGAAGACCAACGCCCAGATGGGCATCCTCGCCAACGTCCTGATCGGCGTGATCGGCTCCATGCTGGGCTTCTGGATTGCCGGGCTGTTCGGGCTGGCGCCTACCGGGATCCTGCGCTTCCTGGTCGCGCTCGGCGGCGCGGCGCTGCTCATCTTCATCCTCGGGAAGTTCGGCTTCTTCAGGAAGACCTGAGAAGGTGTGAAGAAACCGTCGCAGCAGATTGATTCACACCTTCTGACCCGCCGGGCGCGTCCCGCCGCGTCCGGGCTCCCGCTCACTCGCGCCAGAAGGGCCGGTCGGCGTCGAAGCTCGCCTGAGAGCGGGACAGTCCGATGTCCCGCAGGACCGCATCGTCCAGCTCGCGCAGCTCGTTGCGGGCACGCCATCGCGAGCGCCAGGCGTGCAGGCGGGTGGCGAGGCTGCGGAGCAGGTCGGCGATGCGACGGCGCCGGGGCGAATGGAGGGCGGCCGGTCGGCGCAGCAGGGCGGTGAAGGGGGACATCGCGCTTCTCCTCTTGCTTGGTCAGGGCTCGAGCTTCTTCCTTCGGCCGCTCGCGATCCAATCGTTTTTCGGGATCGCAGGGTTCAGGAATCGCGATGGCGCAGCCGGCGCAATTGCGCTTTACTTGACACCGACAGCACACCGACCGGGGAGCGAGCCGTGGATCTCTACCACCTGAGGACCTTCGTCACCGTGGCCGAGGAGCGCCATCTCACCCGCGCGGCCGAGCGCCTCTTCACCAGCCAGCCGGCCATCAGCGCCCACATCAAGGCGCTTGAGGAAGAGATCGGCCTCGAGCTCTTCGATCGCACGCCGCGCGGCATGCAGCTCACGCCGGCGGGCGAGCAGTTGCTCGAGCGCGCCCAGCATGCGCTCGCTGCGGCACAGGACTTCCTGCAGACGGCGCGCGGCATGAAGGACGAGCTGATGGGCACGGTGCGCATCGGGCTCAACACGGACGCCGAGTTCCTGCGCCTGCCCGAGCTGCAGGCGCGGCTCGCGGCCGAGCATCCGCGCCTCGAGATCGAATACCACTCGGGCCGCACCGGTTCCAACATCCCCGCGCTGCGCGTGGGCCGGCTGGACGTCGCCTTCCTGAGCGGCGAGTGTGACGACCCGCTGCTCGAATCCTGCTACCTGCGGGACGAGGACCTCGCGGTGGCGGTGCCCGAGAGCCTGCGCGGCCGGACCGGTGCCGGCGACATCGCCGCGCTCGCCGAGCTGCCGTGGGTCTACACCTCGCCCGAATGCGCCTACTACCAAAGCATCCTGGCGATGTTCGAGGACCATGGTTGCACGCCGGCGAAGGCGGTGATGTCGGAGCAGGAGGATGCCCTGTGGGCGATGATCCGGATGGGGGTCGGGGTGGGTATCGTCCGGCGCGAGCACATCGACCGCCCGGAGAACGCCGGCCAGCTCTACGCGCTGCCCCTGGCGCTCCCGCCGCTGCCGCTGCACTTCGCCTGGCCCCGGAAGCGCGCCAACGACCCGGTGGTGCGTGCGCTGCGCGAGGTGGTGTCGAGCCTGTGGGGGCTGGAGGAGGTGTCGCCGGATCTCGCCGACGGGGGCGACGAGCGGCGCGTGGCTACGGCAGCGGGCACCGGGCGCGGCTGATCCCCGACGAGGCCTCCCGGGGCACGGCCCAGGACAAGGCGATCGGGTCGATGGCGTGCCCGAGGGATATGCCCTGCGCCCGAGTCATTCCTGCGTGTCCCCGCCGCGCGCCTGCTCGACGATCCAGTCGTGGACGCTTGCGACCCGCCTATCGTCCAGGGCGCCGGCGGAGTATACGAGGCAGTAGCGCTTGCCGGTGCGCACCGTCTGGACGAACGGCGCGACCAGCAGCCCGCTCACCAGCTCGTCGGTGGTGAGGGTGCGCCGGGCGATGGCCACGCCCATCCCGGCGATCGCGCACTGGATGGTGATGTAGTTGCGGTTGAACATGTAGCCGCGGCGAACGTCGACGTGGGCTGCGCCGACCGCCCTCAGGTATCGCTCCCATTCCGCGTAGGGCGGACTGCCGCGCCAGGCCGTCATGTCGTGCAGCAGCGGGTAGTGCGCGAGATCCTCCGGCGCCACGAGCGGAGGACGGTCGCGCATCAGCGCCGGCGAGCACACCGGAAAGATCTCCTCCTCGATCAGCTCCGTGCTCTGGAAGCCGGGGTAAATGCCGTCGTTCAGGTCGATGGCCAGATCGAAGTCGCCGTCACGCAAGGAGCGGTTGCTGTCCTCGGCCTCCACCTGGAGCTCGATGGCCGGATAGCGCCGCTTGAGCTTCGGTAGGCGCGGGACGAGCCAGGTGGCGAGGAAGGAGGGCAGGGCGCGCAGCCTCACCACCCCGCTGAGCGCGCCACCGCGCAGGCGGCCGATCGCCAGGTCCACCGCGTCGAAGGCCGGATCGACGGCCGCGAGCAGGCGCCGTCCCTCGTCGGTGAGCTCGATCCGCCGCGGCAGCCGCCGGAACAGGCGGAATCCCAGCCACTCCTCGAGCAGCTTGATCTGCTGGCTCACCGCACCCGTGGTGATGTGCAGTTCCTCGCCCGCGCGGGTGAAGGATAGATGACGGGCCGCGGCGAGGAACACTCTCAGCCGGGCATGGACCTGGGTGGGGGCTGCGCTGCTCATGGTTTAGTTCTAGTAAACCAGGGACGAAAAACCATCGATTGAGTTGCCTGGGCATCCCAAACAGAATGCCCCTCCACACACGAACCGGATTTTCGCATTAGCGATATTGAATCCGGCGCAAACCAACAGGAGACAACCCCAATGTCCATCAGCGTCCTCGACCTGTTCAAGATCGGCGTCGGTCCGTCGAGCTCGCACACCGTGGGACCGATGCGGGCGGCCCACGACTTCGTGGCCGACCTCGGGGAGCGCCAGCTGCTGGCCGCCGTGAACCGGGTCGAGGTCAAGCTCTACGGCTCGCTGTCGGCCACCGGCATCGGCCATGGCACCGACCGGGCGGTGGTGGTCGGGCTCATGGGCGAGCGTCCGGACGAGGTCGATCCCGACTTCATCGCGACCGCGGTGGCGGAGGTGCGCCGCGCAAAGCGCCTGCAGCTCGCCGGCAAGGTGGCCGTGCCTTTCTTCTGGGACGAGGACCTGCGGCTGATGCCCCTCGGCCTGCCCTACCATCCCAACGCGATGCGCCTCACCGCTTACGGGGCCGGCGGGGTGGTGAGCGAGAACACCTACTACTCGGTGGGCGGCGGCTTCGTGATCGACGAGGCGCAGGCCGGGGCCGGCGCCGCCGGCACGGCCGAGGTGCCATTGCGCCACGCGTTCGCCACGGCTGCGGAACTGCTCGCCATCTGCCGGGCGCGGTCGCTGCGCGTGTGCGACGTGATGCTCGAGAACGAGCGCGCCTGGCGCAGCGAGGACGAGACGCGCGCGGCGCTGGCGCGCATCTGGCAGGCCATGCGCGCCTGCGTGTCGCGCGGCATCGCGCAGGAAGGCGTGCTGCCCGGTGGACTGGAGGTCCGCCGCCGCGCCCCGGCCCTGCACCGCAAGCTCCTCGCGAGTGAGGCGGGGCGCAACCTCATCAGCGACACCCTGGCCGCGCTGGACTGGGTGAATCTCTACGCGCTGGCGGTCAACGAGGAGAACGCCGGCGGCGGGCGCGTGGTCACCGCGCCCACCAACGGCGCGGCGGGCGTCATCCCCGCGGTGCTGCATTACTACATGGAATTCCAGCCGGGGAGCTGCGAACGCGACGTGGGCGACTTCCTGCTCACGGCGGCGGCGATCGGCATCCTGTGCAAGAAGAACGCCTCCATCTCGGGCGCCGAGGTCGGATGCCAGGGCGAGGTCGGCTCGGCCTGCGCGATGGCGGCGGCGGGCCTCGCCCAGGTCATGGGCGGGACCCCCGAGCAGGTGGAGAACGCCGCCGAGATCGGTCTCGAGCACAACCTCGGCCTCACCTGCGATCCGGTCGGCGGCCTGGTGCAGGTGCCCTGCATCGAGCGCAACGCCATGGCGGCCCTCAAGGCGATCAACGCCGCCCAGCTGGCCCTGCGCGGCGACGGCTCCCACGCCGTGTCCCTCGACCAGGCGATCCGCACCATGCGCGACACCGGCCGCGACATGCTCGACAAGTACAAGGAAACCTCGCGCGGCGGTCTGGCCGTGGCCTTCACCGAATGCTGAGGGCCGGCCCGTCGCAGCGACCATACAAGAAACGAAAGGAGACAGAATGACCACCGCAGCAAGCCCCGTATCCCGGTTCGTGTTCCGCACGAGCCTCATCGCCCAGATCGCCGTCGGCATGGCCTGCGGCATCGCGCTCGCCGCGCTCGCCCCGGAGGCCGCACGCTCGGTGGCGCTGTTGGGCGACGTGTTCATTTCCGCACTGAAGGCGGTCGCCCCGGTGCTGGTGTTCCTGCTCGTGGCGGCCTCGATCGCGAGCCACAAGCGCGGCCAGCCCACCCACATCCGACCGGTGCTGCTGCTCTACCTGCTGGGAACGCTCACCGCGGCGGCGGTCGCGGTCCTGGCGAGCTTCGCATTCCCGACCACGCTGGTGCTCGACGCGCCCCAGGCCGCGGGCACGCCGCCCGGCGGCATCGTCGGTGTGCTCAAGAACCTGCTGCTGTCGGCCGTCTCGAACCCGGTCAAGGCGCTGATGGAGGCGAACTTCATCGGCATCCTGGCGTGGGGCGTGGCGCTGGGCGTGGCGCTGCGCCACGCGAGCCAGGCTACCCGCATCATGCTCACCGACGTCTCGGACGCGGTGTCGCAGATCGTGCGCCTCGTGATCCGCTTCGCCCCGCTGGGCATCTTCGGGCTGGTGGCGAGCACCTTCGCCGACTCCGGGCTCGACGCGCTGCTCGACTATGTCCGTCTCCTGGCGGTGATCGTGGGCTGCATGGCCTTCGTGGCGCTGGTGACGAACCCGGCGATCGTGTTCTGGAAGACGCGGCGCAATCCCTATCCGCTGGTCTTCACCTGCCTGCGCGAGAGCGCGGTCACCGCCTTCTTCACCCGCAGCTCCGCCGCCAACATCCCGATCAACATGGAGCTGTGCAAGCGGCTGAATCTCCACGAGGACACCTATTCGATCTCGATCCCGCTGGGCGCCACCATCAACATGGCCGGTGCCGCCATCACCATCACCGTGATGACGCTCGCCGCGGCCCACACCCTGGGTATCGCGGTCGACATGCCGACGGCGCTCCTGCTGTGCGTGGTGGCCTCCCTCGCCGCGTGCGGCGTGTCGGGCGTGGCGGGTGGCTCGCTGCTGCTGATCCCGATGGCTTGCGCGCTGTTCGGCATCTCCACCGACGTGGCGATGCAGGTGGTGGCGATCGGCTTCGTCATCAGCGTGGTGCAGGATTCGGCCGAGACGGCGCTCAACTCCTCCACCGACGTGTTGTTCACCGCGGCGGCCTGCCCGGAGGCGGACATGGCGCTGAAGCCGGAAACGGTCTGATCGGGGAGGGCGGCGCCCGGGGTGGGTCGCACCGCGGCCCATCGCCTTTGTGGCAGGATTCCGGGCGGGGCTCCGCCCGCCCGGCAAGAAGAAAAGGGGATCCAGATGCAGCATTTCGCCAGCGACAACTACGCCGGCATCTGCCCGGAGGCGCTGCGCGCCTTCCTGGCGGCCAACGAGGGCCACGCGCCCGCCTACGGCGACGACGAGTGGACGCGCCGCGTGTCCGATCGCCTGCGCGAGCTCTTCGCCACCGAGTGCGACGTGTACTTCGTCTTCAACGGCACCGCGGCCAACTCGCTGGCGCTTGCCTCCCTGTGCCAGAGCTACCACAGCGTGATCTGCCACGAGCTCGCCCACGTGGAGACCGACGAATGCGGCGGGCCGGAGTTCTTCTCCAACGGCTCCAAGCTCCTGCCCGCGCGGGGCGAGGGCGGCAAGCTCACCCCCGAGGCGGTGCGCGAGGTGATGACCCGGCGCAGCGACATCCACTACCCCAAGCCGCGGGTGGTGACCCTCACCCAGGCGACCGAGGTCGGCACGCTGTACCGCCCGGACGAGATCGCCGCCATCGCCGATCTCGCCCACGGCAACGGGCTGCGGGTGCACATGGACGGCGCCCGCTTCGCCAACGCGGTGGCCGCGCTGGATGTGGCGCCCGCCGACATCACCTGGCGCGCCGGCGTGGACGTGCTGTGCTTCGGCGGGACCAAGATGGGCCTGCCGGTGGGCGAGGCGGTGGTGTTCTTCGACCGCCGGCTCTCCGAGGACTTCGCGTGGCGCTGCAAGCAGGCGGGCCAGCTCGCCTCCAAGATGCGCTTCCTCTCCGCACCCTGGCTGGGCATCCTGGAAGGCGACGCCTGGCTCCGTCACGCCCGCCACGCCAACGCCATGGCGCAGCGCCTGGCGGCGGGGCTCGCGACAATTCCCGGCGCGAAGCTGCTCTTCCCGGTGGAGGCGAACGGCGTCTTCGCCCACCTGCCCGAGAAGGTGGTCGCGGGCCTTCGCGCGCGCGGCTGGAGGTTCTACACCTTCATCGGGGCCGGCGGGGCGCGCTTCATGTGCGCGTGGGATACCGAGCCGGAGAGCGTGGATGGGCTGCTGGCGGATGTGAGGGAGCTGACCTCGTAATTGCAGCCTGCGTCGTTAGCGCGCTGCGCCGTCACGTAGCCCGGATGCGAGCCGCAGGCCGGAATCCGGAGAGTGGCAATTATTAAACAAGACGGCAATCGGCTAGGTAATATGGACATGCGAGACGGCCGGGCGCTTGAAGTACGAAACGACTCGCCCATCGACGGCCTGCAGCTGCCGCATGAAGCCAGTGGCGAGCTTGAGCAGTTGCTCGGCCGTTCGGGCCACGGGGCCTTGCCGCAGGTTCGCCTTGAAGTCGCGATTGAGATACTCATCGGGATTCGCCTCGGGCGACTACGAGGGCAGATAGACGAGCTCGCTCTTCTCGGCGAGTTCGGCCACCCAGGCCTTGACCGGCTTGCTGTGGCGCACCTTGAGGTTGTCGACAATGAGAAACCCCTTGCGCCCGGAATCGGCGATGAGCGCCTCGAGGAACGTGATGAATCGGTCGCTGTTGATTGCGCCCTCATGGAAGGCGAAGCGCACCAATCCCTTCTGGGTGATGGCCGAGATCATCGAGATCAACGTCCAGTGCGCGGACATCGCCAGCACCGGGGTCTGCCCGGCCGGCGCGTAGCCGCGCACCGAGTGACCGCCCTGCTTGACCGCGGTCTCGTCGCCCCAGTAGATCTCGCCGCCTTCGCGGTTGGTGCGCTCGGACGCCTGGCGTGCCGGCCACTGCGGCGTGAAACCCCAGCGCAGTTGGTACTCGCCACGGTGCGGGTTGGCATCTCGATGTCGAAGAGCCGGCGCACCGCGTCCTGTACGGCGCGACAATTCCACAACGCAAACGGCAGCTTCAGCTGGCCGGGACTACTGGCAAGGATCGTCTCGCGCAGCTTCAACTCCTGCGCCAACGTGAGCGTGCGGCCGGAGCCATGCTTGCGCCCGCGCCGCTTGGGCACAAACGCCGCCTCGTCCTGACCGGCAAACCAGCGCGACCACTTCATCATTGTCGAGATCGACACGCCGCGCACCTTGGCAATCTCGGCCCAGATGAGCGCCGTCTCTCGGCGCTCTCACGTGCGTTGCCGGATTGATACGATCAGTTGTTGAACGGAACGGCGGCGGGAACCGCGACGTTTCGAAACTGATCGACGCGGTTCAATACTCCCGTACGGCTATCGAGTTCAAACGCATGCCAAACGGTACCGACCCTGTTTGTCGGAACTTCAACACGCGCGACCTCACGGCCAAGGTTCTGAGCCTCGGGTAGGCCTCTGCTGCCAGCCGCGTGTACCGTCACTGTAGCACCGGAGTTGGAGAGCGCCGTCGAGTTCGTTGCCCCGCGATTCGAGTAGTCGTGAACGTAAAAGCGGTATACGCCCGGTTGCGCGACGTCAATCCGGGTTTGCTCAGGAAGGTTGTTTCGTCCCCGGCCATGATCCGTGTAGTCCGTATACAAGAGCGCATTTGGCGCGTCGTTCAGCGATCCGCGCGCCCCGAAGTAGACGTGAAAGCGCGTATCGCCCACAGTGGTCGGGCCCGTGAGATGCGAATCGAGATCGCTTGGGTGACTCCCCCACGACAACACGACGTCGACCGGCGCGTGAATGATCTGGCCGTTGGTGTACTCGGAGAGCTGCTGCACCGTTGGCACGTGGCCAAACGTAAACCGGTTCTCTCTCACGGCTTCGGTTGCGGGATTTGCCCGACCGAGAAAGTAACTTGCCGATCCGATATGCGTCGTTCCTCCCTGAGTAATTGCAGACAGTCTACTCTGCAATACGCGTACCGCACCGAAGGTGTTCCACGTTCCCTGTCTCGAAACCCGATCGGTGAGCCCCGTATTGTATGCGACCATCCGAAAGGCGCCTTGTGCGTCACGGGAGAACAGGGAATTGCGGCCCGATGTCATGGTATCGCGGTATATGGCGATGAGGTCCTTTGCCTTTTGGATGTTGTCGAGCGTCGATATCTGAAGGTTGAACGTGCTGCCCATTGGTCCCAGCGACTCGTTCGTCACGCTAAGGAACCCCTGATTAATTGACGTTCTGAGCTCGCTCACCCAAGTCAGCCGTA
>DYFV01000031.1 GCA_020725025.1 Azoarcus sp. | reverse complement strand
CCCCTCTCTGCAAGCCCCTCCGGGCTTTTGCACACTGTTCAGAACACTACCCGCGTCAGGTTATAGGCGGCGAAGGTGAACACTGCCTGCCCCGACAGGTTCGCCAATCCCTTGTGGCGGGTTTTGCGCAGCCCGCCCACCGTCTTGATCCTGCCGAGCGCCTCTTCGATCATCGTTCGCCGACACAGGCTCATCGCGTAGCCCTTGCCGCGCGCCGTGCGCCCATCGACCGCGCTGCCCGTACTCTTGTCGGTGTCGTACCCCTTGTCGGCGCCGAGCGTGGCACCGCGCTTCTTGACGCTGCGCTCGACCATTCGTTGGGCCGCTTCCCACTCGGCGCGGCCGTTGGCTTCGTGGTCTCGACGTCGACGATCACGCCGTTGCAATTCTCCGAGAGCGCATGGGTCATGTAGCGAAGCTTCGTTTCGGTGAACTCGCCCTTCTTTAACAGGCGCGATCCGGGATCGGTGGTGCTGTGATACGTCTTGTTGCTGCGCTTCTCGCCCTTGAAGTCGACCTCCCGATTGCGCCCCGGCGGCCGGTCCGGGCCGCCACCGTCCTTGCGCACATATCACCGACCGGCACATTGGAGCCAGTCACGGATCGCCACATAGGCGCCGGATCGGCGTAATGAAGCCCGCGTTGTTCTGACGGACGTCTCGACCTTGAGCAGTCCATCGCTACCCTGCCGGGTTTTGGTTCGGCAGGCTGGAGCCGGTGGCCCGCAGGAGCATCGAGATGTACGAGTACCGCCATGCCCTGATGCGCATGCGCCAGGGCGACTCCGAGCGCGAGATCGGGCGCGCGAAACTGATGGGACGGGCGAAAGAGGCCCGGTTCCGGGAGCTGGCTGCCGCGCGCGGCTGGCTCGATCCGGCGCACCCGGTGCCGGAGGACGCCGAGATCGGCGCGGCGATCGGCCGCCCGCGCCTGCCGGTGACCGCGCAGTCGTCGATTACCGCCTTCCGGCCGCTGGTCGAGCGGTGGCTCGCGCAGGGGTGTCGGGCGTGGTGATCCACGCCGCGCTCAAGCGCGAGCACGGCTCTAGCGGACACTATTCGAGCGTGCGGCGGTCCGTGGCCGCGATCGAGCGCGAGCGCCCACCCGACGCGACGGTGCGCTTGTCGTTCGCGCCGGGCGAGGCAGCCCAGGTCGATTTCGGCTCCGACCCGCAGCTCGTGGATTCGACCACCAGCGAGCTGCGCCGCACGTGGGCGTTCGTGATGACGCTCTGCTTCTCGCGGCATCAATACGTCGAGTTCGTGTGGGACCAGAGCGTGCGCACCTGACTCGGCTGCCATCGGCGCGCCTTCGAGTGGTTCGGCTCGGTGCCGCAGCGCGTGATCATCGACAACGCCAAGTGCGCGATCACTAAGGCATGCGCGCACGACCCCGAGGTGCAGCGCGAGCAGAAGAAGTTCGCCACGCGGCTGCGCCGGGCGGCCTTCCGCGCGACCAAGACGCTCGAAGGCTTCGAGTTCGACCGGCTGCCCTCGACCAACCGCGCGCCGGTGCACGATCTCGCGACGGGGCGCTACATCGACGAGCGCGCCCCGGTGCTCATCGTCGGCCCCTGCGGCACTGGCGAGAGCCATCGCACGCAGGCGCTCGGGCACCGCGCGGTGCGTCAGGGGCACGACGTCGTGTTCGCGTCCTGCTCGCAGTTGCTCGCGAGCCTGAATGCGGCGCGCGCCACCGGCGGCTACGAGCGCAAATTGGTGCAGCTCGCGCGCGTACCGGTCCTCATCATCGACGACTTAGGGCTCAAACCGCTGCGCTCGCCCGCCGACGAGGATCTGAACGCCCTGATCGCCGAACGCTACGAGTAGGCCGCCACCGTCGTCGCCAGCAATCTCGACTTCACCGAGTGGGACCAGGCCTCCCCCGGCAATCGGCTCCTCGCCTCGGCCACCATCGACCGCCTGCGGCACAACGCCTATTGCCTGACCCTCGATGGGGCCTCGTACAGCGCCCCGACAGGGTCCGAACCGGGCCAAAACCGCCCTTGCCGGCACCTCGAAAAACAGCCAACCTTGCCCCCGCAGACGTTCGTCAGAGCCCGTTCCTGCTGGCTCCAAGATGCCGATCATCGGTGGCTCTATGTGCCGGTCAGTGACACGCACGAAGCTCTTGTGACCGGCCCACGCCTCGATCATGGTTCCGTCGACACTGAAATGCTCGTCCGACACGAAGCCCTACCACTCGGCCAGTTGCAGCACCCGCCGGAAGAACTCGCGCGCCATCTCCGTCGAGCGCAGGCGGTCGCGGTTGACGCTGAGCACCGTGCGGTCCCACACCGGCGCGTCCATCCCAAGCCCGACGAAACAGCAGGTTGTAGTCGAGCTGCTCCATCAGCAACCGCTCGCTGCGAATCGTGAAAAGGGTCTGCACCAGCAAGACCCGAAGCGGATGCTCGGGCGGGATCTAAGGACGGCCCGTGTGCGAATAGACCCCGTCGAACAGCCCGCTCATGTTGCCAAGGATCATATCGACGAGCCGGCGCATGCGACGCAGCGGGAGGTCTTGCCGAACATGCTCTTCGAGGCTGACGTAGCTGAACATCGACGTCTGGGGACTTTCTTGGCCGCGCATGGTTCGCGAGGAGAACTAGTTGCCGGAAATCAGCCCGTAGTGTGCCTCAGAATCCAGGCGCCGCAAGGCGTCCGGGGCTTCTCATAATTCTGCAAGACGAATTACTCGAAAATTGCCGAGGAGCTTCCAGCACGGCCGTACACGCCCTCTGCAGTCTTGGAGGACATACCGGCCTCGTTCACAATGTCGAAACACCTCGATGCATTGGGTTCGAGGCCCCAAAACGCCGTCGCTGTGGGTCACGCCGTCCGCCTTTCCAGCCGTGGCGTCTTATGGATCCAAGATCCGGACTTGGGGTTCGCAAGAAGCTCGGTCGATCACACCAGGTCAAGCACTCTACTGTTCGCGACGCAGACATGGACCGAATACTTTCCACCCCGCTCGTCCACCCGGAAAGAACTGAACGCCCGTGATCTACTCGCGATGCTCACCCGAACATCGGACTCTCAGATGCCTATGCGTATGGAGGCCACTCCAAGAAACGAGAAAGACCGCCGGAGCGGTCTTTCTCGTTGTTATGCTATGCAATCGGAACAGGAGCGAGTCTCATCCAATCCCGTCTGGTCAGACACCCGTCTTGGACTTCGAGCAGTTGTTGCCACTGGTCACGGCGGTCCAAGTGACCTTGTTCGCGTCAGCCACGCTCGGGGTCCAAGTCACGACGCACGAGCCTACGGTCGCCGTGCCGGTAACGACGATGGCACCGGTGTTTGCGGTAATGGTTACGGAGGACAGGTTATTGCTCGCGGCCGGGAGTGCCGAATAGCCCGTTGCCGACGTGAGTTCCGCGAGCGTATCGCAACTTGTGAGCGTCGAGTTATTGACCTGAAGGCACTCTGCGATAGCCAGTTTTACCGGAGCGATCGCGGAATTGTTCTCCGCCCAACGCGCGCGGGTGACGTAGTCCTGATACTGAGGAATCGCAATCGCCGCGAGGATGCCGATAATCGCCACAACGATCATCAGTTCGATCAGGGTGAAACCTTGCTGAGCCTTTTTCATCATTTTCTCCTGGTACGCGCTCGGGGATCGAGCCTGCCACCCATAATGCAAGTGGCGTGCCATCGCCTCAGCCCAGACCGCTCGGCTTGTCCCCACCGCAGATTGTCAACTCATAACGAAATCGGCTTACATCCGTGTCAATTAGTGACACCGCCGGATTCCCATTGCTGAAGGCGCACAGCGTCTGTGAAGAGCGATCCCCGCACCGGCACGCCTGATCACGTGGTTTCTGAACGGCCATCACGGCACGTCCACGATTCCTAACCGCGTATCTCGTAAACCACGACGTAAGTCCAACCGCTCGAGGACCGCGATTGGCTGCCTGTGTAAACGCAAGAGGTTGTTCACAGACGCTAGATGGCTGATAGGAGGTTGATTGTTCAAGCTGGCATGGGGCCGATGCCCGGTGTAGTGGTGCAGTCACAGCGGCAAGTGCTGGGCGCGTTGGTCGGACGAGTTGTAGGCGCACGCATAGGCCAATCGCGCAGTGCAGTCCGCGTGAAGCGTTCGGCCTTACCATTGGTGCACGGGGTGTAAGGCTTGGTGTGGCCGTGCTTGAGCCCCAGGCGGTGGCAAAGGCACCGCCGCCGGTAGTCGAGATGAATACAGCCGAAAGACAAGCGCGAGAATCCTCGATGCCCCCGTGAACGCACTTCCGCCCGGCCCCGGCGAGTCTTGCTGGCGATGGCCTGCCCCCGTTGTCCAGAGCCATCGAAGCGGCCGAGTATCTTGATGTCCAGACACGGCAGTCCGCCGCGCGCCTCATGCACAGAGCGCTGTATCCGTTAGGCTCGCTCCAGATACGCTAGGCGGTTGAGGCCTGGCGGCGCAGGATCCCGGCAACGGCACTACGTCCGACGCTCAGATCGACTGACCCGGCAGTAGGCCTGCCGGTTCTCGCGCCGCTCAATGATCCGCTGCCGGCACTCGGCGCCGATGGCATCAAGACACTCAGACGGCCGCGCTCAGACGGCCGCGAAGAGCGGTTGCTCAATCCGGCCAGTCCCTCCTCGCGGTAGCGTTTGAGCCGTTTGTAGGATTCGGCCCCTCGGATGATTGGTTTGGTTGGCACCTCCAATCTGCCAAGTGAGTTCCGAGCGACGAACCTACAGCGAGATCACTGCTGCCGCCTTCCAGTCTTCCCGAACCGCCTTGGCGGCACGCTTTTTGCGCCACACTCAGCGCACTCTTGTCTCCTGCATGACGGCCTCAGCGCGGATTGCGCTCAAGTTACGGTAAGAACAAAGCCGTTGCGCCGGGTCGATGCCATACTCGACGACGCTCTGATCGCACGCCGGGGAGAGCATCAAGAAACTTCGCAACCAATCCTCGAACTCCACATGAATGCCATGTTGTCGTTCGCGCTCACTTTGCCTAGAAGCACCGTCACACGACTGGCCCAGGAAACGCATAGATGAAACCACTCGATAGTCGAACAGAGCGTCTCACGTTCTACGCGCTTGGACTGATCCTCGTGGTACTAACGTACGCGGCTTACGCTCCTTACATCGAGAACCAACTGGTCTTTGACGACACCACGTTCTTCTACCGACAGGGGATAATCTCTCACTACGCGATCACTCCTTTCGACCTTCATCCGAGAACATTTCCCTACTTTACCTTTTCGTTCATTCAGGCGATTTTCCAATCATTCGAAGCACAGAGAATCTTCAATATAGCGCTTCACTGCATCAACTCTTTGCTGCTTTTCTCTATCCTTGCAAAAGTCGCACACCCCGCTCATTCGCTTCGTGACTTTGCAGACCCATCCGACGGGCGGGAAATCAGTAGCCTTCTGTTGCCATTTTCTCTGGCAAGTGCGTTTGCCCTTCACCCAGTATCGGTCTACGGCACAGCATACCTTGTCCAACGCACCATTCTGTTTGCCACCCTATTTTCGCTGCTGTCCATGTCCTCCTTTTTGCGCCACCTTTCGGACAACAGTCTTAGGTCGCTGCTATTGTCAGCCCTGTTTGCATCGGCAGCAATTTTTTCGAAGGAGCATGCGTTCACGCTTCCGCTAGCAATGGTTTTTCTGATTCCAGCGGCGAGCAATATGCATATTTCCTATGCATTACCTAAAGCTGCGCTGTTCGTCTTGCTATGCTCCCCTGCGATGCTCGCCGCATTCCTGCATAGCAAGGGAATTGTGTCGGCAACCTACGAACCACACGCCGAGCTTTTCGACGAGCCGTCGGGCACGATGCTCTGGCTAAGGAGCATCCTAACGCAGTGCTGGCTCTACTTCAGCTACATTAGGCTCTGGCTGGTACCGGATACCGCGCTGATGTCAATCGACATTAGAGTGGCGCTTGTAGATCACTGGTTGAGCCTACGCGCGATTGCTGGCGGGGTCCTACTCGCAGCAACAACCGCCCTGAGCCTGTTTCTTGTGTTTAGAGGGGGGCGATACAGGCTCGTTGGATTCGGCCTGATATTTACCATAGTTCTTTTTTCTATCGAATTCGCAACCATCCGAACGCAAGAGCCGTTCGTACTCTATCGAAGCTACCTATGGGCACCCGGACTTCTGATCTCGATCTTTTCTCTGGCAATCCGGATCCCCGGAAGCATTGCTCTGGCGGTCATTTTCTGCAGCGTTCCGCTCCTCACTATCCAAGCCCAAGATCGACTCGCGAGCCTGGCAACGAGCAGGTCAGTGTGGCAGGATGCCGCAAGTAAACTTGAATCCGAGATGCTTCCGGGAGCATTCAGAATCTACTACAACAGAGGTTTGAGTTACTTGGGCTCCGGCGAGTATGAACCGGCGCTCGCGGACATGGAGCTATGCAATATGAGCAACAACCGATTTCCTGGATGCCATATCGGGAAAGCCGTCATTTATGAACGGATGAAGGCGCACGACAAGGCCTTAGCCGAGACAGAGGCAGCTCTATTGCTGGCGCCAAGGAGCGCAGCCGCATGGGAGATCAAGGGGAGACAACTGAGGACTCTGGGTCGCCAAGCCGAGGCTCATCATGCGTTTTCTGTTGCAGATAGTCTTGGAGGCTCGCTCGGCTCATTATTGAGAAAGCAAGCGACCGTTTCGAACGACCGGGGGTTAATGCAAAGGGTTACTGAATAGAGTGACCTGCCCCGATTCTTCGGACCACGAATTACCTGAGAAGAATGGCCTCGCGGTCGTTGCCTGACTGGTTCTGGACGTACTGTGCCGGGGTCAGGTAGCCCTGCGCGGAATGCGGCCGCACCTCGTTGTAGTGACGGTGCCACTGCTCGATGACGATGCGCGCCTCGAGGCGTTTGCGGAAGTACTCCCTGGACAGGCACTTGTCGCGGAACTTGCCGTTGAAACTCTCGTCGGTGCCGTTTTGCCATGGCTTGCCCGGCTGCGACAGCGCCAACTGCAAGCCCTCATCGGTCGCCCACTGGAGCAACCGCGTCGACATGAACTCCGGACCGTTGTCCGAGCGCAATGCTTTCGGCGCGCCGCGCTCGCTGATCAAGCGGCTCAAGACCTCGATGACGCGCTCCGAGCGGATGCTGCCCGCCACATCGATCGCCAGCGCCTCGCAGGTGTGCTCGTCGATCACCGTCAGGCATTTGAGCTGCTGGCCGTTGGCGCAGATGTCGAACACGAAGTCGTAAGCCCAGATCCCGTTGGCCTCCGATGCTCGCTGCACCTGATCGCGCTGGCTGGCCACCCGACGACGCGGTCGCTTGCGCGGAACCTGCAGGCCCGCTTTGTGCCACAGCCGCCAAGTGCGGCCGATGCTCAGGCGGTGTCCGGCGCGACGAAGAAAGATGCGGATGCGTCGATAGCCGTAGCGCGGGTACTGCGCCGGCAACCGCCGCATTTCGCCGATCAGCGGACGATCACGCTCGTCGAGCCGCGACACATAGCACAGCGCCGAGCGCGACACGCACACCATGACGCACGCCCGGCGCTGCGAAACGCCTCGCTTCACCGCGTGAAGCACCTGCGCTCGACGCGCGCAGGTGCTCACCATTTTTTTGCCGCGATCTCCTTCATCACGTCGATTTCCCGATCACACTCGCCCAGCATCTTCTTGATCCCGAGCGTTCTCGGCCTCCAACTGCCGCAGCCGCTCGACCTCATCCGAGTTCATGGCGCCGAAGCGCTTGCGCCACGCGTCGATCGTCTGCTCGCTCACCCCGTGCTTCTTCGAGAGCTCCGCGACCGGCGAGCGGTCGGCCTCCCGCAGGATCTTGACCATCTGTTCTTCTGTGAAACGGCTCTTGCGCATGACCTCCTCTTCTTCTTGGAAGCCACCCTCTCAAGTCTCCGCTGGTCCGAAAAGCCCGGAGCGGGTCAATGTCAAGCGGCACTAGGAACGCTGTCGCCTGACACCACCTAAATGCACAGCATCTACGGCTGTAGTACTAGTACAAGGGGGGCAATGAGGGTTCTCGGACTGTGTAACCCTGGTCACCGACACCCTCTGCCCCCCGCCGGCACACTGCTGGAATTTCCTCCCTCCCACTGGAGAACCCCGCATGAACGTACTTCGCATCACTTTGCTGGGCGCCGCCCTCGCCTGCGCCACCGCCCCCGCCCTCGCCCTCGCCGGCGAGTGGAAGTTTCTCCCCATCATGGACACCGACTACCGTCCCGACCTCACGGTCTCGCTGGTCGGCGGCGTGATGGATCCGGTGAACGTGCGCAAGGACAGCTACGTCGGCATCGAGGTCGCCGCCAACTGCGGGCTGCTGCAGACGCCGACCGGCGTGGTGCGCACGAAGCTCTCTTACGGCCGCTTCGACAAGGACGGCACGGAGCTGCGCGTGTTCGAGGTGAACCCGCGCTGGACGACGCCGATCGCCGAGAACCTGACCGTGGGCATCGGCCCGGGCATCGGTTGGGTGCGGGCCGATGTGGGCAGCCGCGAGACCGATATGTTCGCCTGGCAGGTGGGTGCCGACCTCGACTATCGCATCGGCCGCCTCAATCTCGGTCTCGGCGCACGCTGGCAGGATACGGTGGACAAGACCGTCTCGCCCGGAGACAAGGGGGCGGAGAACTGGCTGGTGCAGGCCAAGGTGGGCGTGAATTTCTGAGTCGCCCCGCAGCGTTGCATTCGGGATGGGGCAGCGGTCGTTTGGCCGCCCTTCCCGGATTCCGCTGGAACTCCATCCGCCCTACAGGGGCGATGCGTGTCGGGAAAGCGCTTCTCGGCACTCCGCCGCCCGGATTTTTCGGGCGCCCCGGTGACGCGCCCCCGGTCGAACGAAACGACCGGGATCGAACGTAACCTTCCCCCGCCTCCGTGCATCCAATGGTTACGAAATGGATTGCAGGAGGAACGACCGTGAGCGAAGACGCGGGCCTGATCGCCCATCCGCCGTCCTCCCGGGACACGGAGCTGGTCGCGAGCGTGCTCGGCGGGCACCCCGCCGCCTTCGAGCGCCTGATGCGGCAGCACAACCGGCGGTTGTTCCGCGCAGCGCGGGCCATTCTGCGCGACGACGCGGAAGCCGAGGATGCGCTCCAGGAGGGCTATCTCAGCGCCTACCAGGCGCTGCCCCAGTTCCGGGGCCAGTCCGCGCTCGCGACCTGGCTCACCCGCATCGTGGTCAACAAGGCGCTCGAGCGCCTGCGCCGCCGCGCCCGTCGGGACGGCGTGCCAGAGGACATCGACGCCCACGAGGAAGCCCCGGCCGCGCCGGCCGACACGCCCGAGGCGCAGGCCATGCGGCGAGAGCTGCGGCGGATGATCGAGTCCGCGGTCGACCGCCTGCCCGACGGCTGCCGGGCGGTGTTCATGCTGCGCGGCAAGCCGGCCGAGGCGCGCTCGGCCTACGAATTCCCGACCGACGGCCTCAAGGCCGAGGCCGACGTGCTGCGCTTCGCCGCCGGCCTGGAGAAGGCCGCGGTGAGCGCCTACCTGGGGGCCGTGCCGAGCTTCGGTGATCCGGAGCTGGCGAAGGCCGCGGCCAGCATCCTCGGCGACGAGGCGATGCACTGGGCGGTGCTGCGCCAGGTGTTGGGCGAGGATCCGGTGCCGGTGGCGTTCGTGGCGTGAGGAGACGGGGGCGGCCGTTTCGCGGCTGCCCCCGGATTCCGCTGGGGCTCCATCCGCGCTAAGGAACTACGAGGCGCGTCCGAGCGCGCTGCATAGCTCCTCGATCAGTGCCGGCAACTCGACCTGGGTTGCGGTCCAGACTACCTCGGTGTCGACATCGAAGTAGCCATGGATGAGCCGATTTCGCATTCCCACGATGGCCTGCCACGGCACGCCAGGCAGACTCGCGCGAGGCTCGGGAGAAACCCTGGCTGCGGCGTCACCGACCACCTCCAGCGCGCGAATGACGGCAAGAAGGAGCATCCTGTCCGAATCCAGATCACCGCGACCGCGCGTGTTCATGTCGGCGAGGCCGAGCAGGCCGGGCGTCCTGCCCGATTCGAACTCGACCAGGAGATCGATATCGCTGCCGGGACGAGCAGTACCTTTGAGTACCGAGCCGAACATTGCGAGGCGACGAATCCCGCGCGCGCGGCAAAAGGCCGCAAGCGCCCGTTCGCTGATGGGCAACGCAGTGACCATGTCCCATACTCTCCGGTGCCGCGACGCATTGATTGTCGGGCAGGTAGCGGAGGCTGCAAGCGGGCGGCCGGCGAATCGCGGTGACTGTTGGGCTTCCTTCGTCAGCCCAACCTACGGCAACTCGGACGACGCACGACGCGACTCACGCGTCCGCCGCCTCCTCGAATAGCTTCTGGTAGACATACGCGGTGAGCACCACGTCCTCGTTCGGAGGCAGGTCGGTGAACTGGATGCCGTGCTGCACCTGGGGCGTGAGGCCGTCCTCGGCCGCCTCGCCGTGCACGCTGCGGATGATGCCGTCCAGGTGCAGGAACTGCTCGACGCCGTTGATGAGCACCCGGAACTTGAGGTGCACCTTGCTCTCGCGCGGCCCGAGCGGGATCTTGGCGACGAGCGAGCAGCCGCCCGTGCTGAGGTTGTCGATGGTGACGGCGTGGCTGCGCCCGCGCGCGTCCTGCGCCGAGGCGATGATGCTCACCTTGACGCGCGCCCCGCGGCGCACCACCAGGCCCTTCACCTGGGCCGGCCAGGTGAGGTGGAGATGCGGATACGGGACGTTCGCCACCTTGAAGACCGTGGCGGGAAAGGCATAGACGCTCTGCCCCGAGAAGAGCCGCACCACGAAGGCCTGGCCCTCGCGCATGAGCAGCACCTTGCCGTCCTGCATGGGGGTGGTGACGATCACGCCCTTGCCGCGCAGGAAGCCGATCAGCTTCACGTAGTAGCGCGTGGCGCCGCCGTTTCCCGCCTGGGACTGGAGCTGCAGGTTGTCGCCGATGGAGAGCTTGATCTCGTCCAGTGCGTGGACTTCCTCCCGCGGTCGCGCCTGCGCTGAAGGGGCCTGTTGCGGTGCCGGCGCCGGCTCGAAGAGCTGCAGCTTGCGGAAGAGCCCGCGCGCCAGCAGCTCGTCGAGCTGGTGGGCGGATTCGATGACCACGCCGCGCGCGAGCAGTAGCCGATCGTCCTGATCATACAGGGCCCACGGCACGGGCCGACCGACCTGCAGTTCGCCTTCCTTCACGCGCTCGTATGACATTTCTCTAGACGAAGTCCAAGATCCGTTCGCCGGATACGGCGGAAGCGCCAATGTTAGCGCGGCAGTCGCGCCCGGTCACGGCCCCTACTCGAGCCCCCACTTCTCCAGCCGGTAGCGCAGCTGGCGCAGCGTCATGCCGAGCTTGCGCGCGGCCGCCGAACGGTTCCAGCGGGTCTCGTCCAGCGTGCGCAGAACCAGGATGCGTTCGTCGTCCTCGTCGCCGTCGTCGTCCTGCGGCGCGACGTATGGCCCGTGCGGAAAGAACGGCTGGTGGATGCCCTCCGTCGGGTGGAGATTCACGTCCTCGGCCCCGATCTCGTCGCCCTCGCAGAGGGCGCAGGCGCGCTCGAGGAGGTTCTCGAGCTCGCGCACGTTGCCGGGGAAGGAATGCTGCTGCAGCAGCGCGATGGCGCTCGCCGACAGGCGCCGCGGCGGAGCGCCTTCGCGCTCCGCGAGCCGCGCGAGGATGTGCGCCGCGAGCTCGGGGATGTCCTCGGGACGCTCGCGCAGCGGCGGCACGCGCAGCGTGATGACGTTGATGCGGAAGTAGAGGTCCTGGCGGAACTTGCCTTCGGCCACGAGCTGTCCGAGGTCGCGGTGCGAAGCCGACAGGATGCGCACGTCGACCCGTTCCTCGGCGTGCGCGCCGACCGGGCGCACGGCGCGCTCCTGGATCGCCCGCAGGAGCTTCACCTGCATGGCGAGCGGCAGCTCGGCCACCTCGTCGAGAAAGAGCGTGCCCCCGCCCGCGGCCTGGAACAAGCCGTCCTTGTCGGCGGCCGCGCCGGTGAAGCTGCCCTTGCGATGACCGAAGAACTCGCTCTCCATGAGCTCGGGCGAGATGGCGCCACAGTTCACCGGCACGAAGGGACCGCCCGCCCGAGGCCCGAGGTTGTGGATGAGACGGGCGATGACCTCCTTGCCGGTACCGGACTCGCCGTGGATGAACACGGGCGCCTGGTTTCGGGCGAGCTTGTCGACCTGAGTGCGCAGGTGGGCGAGTGCGGGCGAGCGCCCGATAAGGGTGCGACCGCCCTCGACCGGCGCAGGCGGCGACTCGGCATCCAGCTTCAGGGCATGGTTCACCAGCTCGCGCAGCGCCTTGAACTCCACCGGTTTGGTGACGAAGTCGAAGGCACCGGACTTGAGCGCGCGGATCGCCGTCTCCATGCTGCCGTAGGCGGTGATGACCGCGACCGGCAGGCCGGGCACGTCGGTCTGGATGTGGGCGACCAGCTCCAGTCCGTCGCCGTCGGGCAGCCGCATGTCGGTAAGGCACAAGCGGTAGTCTTTCTCGTCGAGCAGGCGGCGCGCCTCGGCCACACTGCCGGCGGTGTCGCAGGCGAGCCCCATGCGCAGGAAGGAGAGCTCCAGCACTTCGCGGATGTCGTCTTCGTCGTCCACCACCAGCACGTCGACGGCAGACGGTCGGTTGCGGCGTTCGGGTCGGTTCATGGCAGGCTCCGTCCGGTGAGCACGAAATGCGCGCCGGGCGCGTTGTCCAGCAGTTCCAGGGCGGCGCCGTTGGCCTCGGCGAGCTCCCGGGCAATGTAGAGCCCGAGGCCGGTTCCCTTGGGGTGCTTGGTGAAGAAAGGCTCGAAGACCTGAGTGCGCTCGGCCTCCGGGATGCCCGGCCCGTCATCGGTCACGTGCAGGGCGACACGGCCGCTTCCCGCCGGTGCGGCGGCAACGCGCACGGCGCCGGGCGCGCCGCTGCAATACCGGCGCCCGTTTTCCAGGAGGTTGCCGAGGATCTGGTGCAAATGCGCCCTGTCCATGGCGACGGTGAGCTCGGGCGGTATGTCTATGGCGAACACTTCGCGTTCGGCGTCACCCCGCAGGGCGAATTCGTCGACCAGTTCGGCCACGAATGCGGCGAGCGGCAGCGCCTCGATCATGCTCCCGTCGTGGCGGCCGAGCGCGAGAACGTCGCGCACCATGCGCTCGATGCGTCGCGAGTTGTCGTTGATGATGCGAACGAGCCGGCCCTGGACCTCGCTACGCTTTTCCTCCTTGAGGAGCTCCGCCGCCTGGGTCACGGCCGCGAGCGGATTGCGGATCTCGTGCGCCATGCTGGCGGTGAGCCGTCCCAGCGCAGCGAGCTTCACCTGCTGCGTCTGTTTCTGGATCTGCTCGAAATCGGTGAGATAGACGAGGGTGTCGCCCTCCGCGCCGCCGAGCGTGCTCGCCCCCACCGCCCGGCACCGCAGGAGCTTGCCGGTCGCCCCCAGGCGCAGCAGGCTGCCCTCGGCGTCGGCGCATCTCACCCTGCAATCGGCGAGGCTCGCGTCGATCTCGGCGAGGGGCATGCCCTCGGCGAGATCCATGCCGAGCAGCGCCGAGGCCCTCGGGTTGGCCTGGAGCAGGCGTCCATCGGCCCCGAGCACCAGCACGCCGTCCTGCATGTCGCGGATGATGCGCTCGTTGACCGCCTGCTGCTTGGCCAGCAGTTCGCCGCGCTGTGTCGCCAGCCACTCGTTGGCTTTCGCGCGCCGTGCGAGCAGCCGTGCAGTGAAGGCGATGACGAAGAAGCCCACGCAGACGATGCCGACCTGCAGGAACTCGGTCGGGCTCCCGCCGGCAAGGTAGCGCCAGGTGTTCTCGGTCAGCACCGCCACGGTAGCGAACGCCGCAAAGAAAAGGACCATGCGCCCTTCGGCAACCAGGCCGGTTCCTGCGAGGATCACCATCATCAGCACCGGCATGCCGCTGCGGTAGCCGCCGCTCGCCCACATGATGGCGGTGAGCGCGGCGATGTCGACTACCGCCTGCAGCGTGATCAGCCGGTCCAGGCCGAGGAGCCGGGCGGCGTCGGGGAAACCCAGCGCGAGCACCGCACCGAGATAGGCCAGGGCGACGCCGAAGAAGAGCGCCGGCGCCTCGCCGCCCAGGTTGAGGTCGCTTCCCACGACCAGGAACAGGCCGGCCATGACGAGCCGGAAGAAGTTGAGGTAGCGCAGGGGGACCCAGCGCGACGGATCGAACTCCGAGAGGATGGCTTCGCGCATCACGGGCGCACCACCCTCAGCGCCCGGCCGCCTGTCGACGGTGCTCTTCGCAGCAGTAGAAGGCGTCGCCGTCGCGCACCCCTTCGCTCTCCGGAACGTGCAGGCCGCATTGCCGGCAGGCGAGTATGGCTTCGGGCTGGCTGCCGCGTGCCCGCCGCGCCCCGCGCCCCTCATCGGCCGATCCGCCGCTGCGCATGTTGCGCAGGGCGCGCCGCACCCACCAGATGGCGATGAGGACGAGGATGAAGATGAGCAGGTTGCGCACGGCGGCCCGATCGAAGGGAAATTCAGCCCGCGAAGTGTATCACGCGGATCCGGTCAGACCTTTTGCAGGCGCTCGCATGCGGCCGCCAGGGTGGATTCGACCTTGGCGAAGCAGAAGCGTATGACATGCTCGTCGCGACCGTCGGCGAAGAAGGCCGACACCGGAATGGCGGCCACGCCGGTTTCACGGGTGAGCCGCTCGACGAAGGCGGTGTCCCCTTCGTCGGAGATCCGGTGGTAGCGCGCGAGCTGGAAGTAGGTGCCGCCGGAGGGCAGAAGCTCGAAGCGGGAGCCGGCGAGCGCGGCGCGGAAGAAGTCGCGCTTGGCCTGGTAGAAGGCGGCGAGCCGTTCGTGGCGGGAATGGTCCGCCATGTAGTCGGCGAGTGCGTACTGTACCGGCGTGTTCACAGTGAACACGTTGAACTGGTGGACCTTGCGGAACTCCGCCATGAGCTCCCGCGGGCCGACCACGTAGCCCACCTTCCAGCCTGTGATGTGGTAGGTCTTCCCGAAGCTCGACACGACGAGGCTGCGCGTGGCGAGCTCCGGATGACGGGCGCAGCTCTCGTGGCGGGCGCCGTCGAAGACGATGTGCTCGTAGACCTCGTCCGAGACGACCACGATGCCTGTGTTCCGGGTGAGCGCCGCGAGCCGAGCCATGTCCTCGGCCGACCAGACCGTGGCGGTCGGATTGTGCGGGCTGTTCACCATGATCATCCGCGTCCGCGAAGTGATCGCCGCGGCCACGGCGGCCCAGTCCGGGCGATAGTCTGGCGCGGCCAGTTGCAGGCGCACCACCCGTCCGCCCTGGAGCTCCACCGCCGGTGCATAGGAGTCGTACACCGGCTCGAACACGATCACCTCGTCCCCGGCGCGCACCAGCGCGGCGATCGCGGTAAACAACGCCTGCGTCGCCCCGGCGGTGACCGTGACCTCGGACTCCGGGTCGTAGGCGGTACCGTAGAGCGCAGCGACCTTGCGGGCGATCGCCTCGCGCAAGGGCAGCACGCCGCCCATCGGCGCATACTGGTTGTGCCCGCTACGCATCCAGTGCGCCACCCGCTCGAAGAGCACGTCCTCGGCGTTGAAGTCCGGGAAACCCTGGGACAGGTTGATGGCGCCGCACTCCTGGGCGAGCCGCGACATCACCGTGAAGATGGTGGTGCCGACACCGGGGAGGCGGGTCTCGATGGGGGCGGGGAAACTGGGCATGATCGCGTCGCGATGGGCAGGTGAGAAGCGCGCATTCTGGCAGAGGCGGCGGCGCGGGCCAATCGCCGGTCCTGCGCGAGGTCGGTAGCCCGGATGGAGCGCAGCGGAATCCGGGAGTCGTTGCCGGTTGCCGCGCCGCCCGCCCCGGGGTGTGCGCGACTCCGCGGGCGGGGCGCGAGCGGCTAGAATGCGGAGCATGTTTACTCAGCCCATCCCGACCCTTCGCCGCGACGGCGACGGAATCGTCATTCTCGACCAGACCCTCCTGCCGCACCGCGTGGAGACGCGCCGCCTCGAAACCCTGGAGGACGTCGCCCACGCCATCCGTGGCATGCAGGTGCGCGGCGCTCCGCTTATCGGTGCCACCGCGGCCTACGGAGTGGCGATCGCGCTGCTCCAGGACAGCCGTCATCCGCGGCTTACCCACGCGCTCGAGGTGCTCGCCGCCACCCGCCCCACTGCCGTGAATCTCAACTGGGCGCTCGGACGCATGGCCGCGCGCCTGCTGCCCATCGCGGCCTCGGCCCGCATCGAGGCGGCGTGGGACGAGGCCGAGCAGATCCGCGCCGGCGACGCCGCGACCTGCGCCGACATCGGCCGGCACGGGCTGGCGCTCATCGAAGAGATCGCGCGCCGGCGAAACGGTCGCGTGCGGGTCATGACCCACTGCAACGCGGGCTGGCTCGCCACCCTGGGCGAGGGCACCGCGCTGGCTCCGGTGTACGCCGCCCACGCCCGCGGCATCCCGGTGCATGTCTGGGTGAGCGAGACGCGCCCGCGCAACCAGGGCCTGCTTACCGCCTGGGAGCTGCGCGAGGCGGGCGTACCGCACACCCTGATCGCCGACAACGCGGCGGGCATCGTGATGGCGCGCGGCGAGGTGGACATCGTGATCACCGGGGCCGACCGGGTGGCGGCGAACGGCGACACCGCCAACAAGGTGGGCACCTACCTGAAGGCGCTCGCCGCCCGCGAGCACGGCGTGCCGTTCTACATCGCGGCCCCCCGCTCCACCATCGATTTCGGCTGCCCCGACGCGGCCGGCATTCCGATCGAGGACCGGGGCGACGAGGAGGTTTGCACCGCCCAGGGGCTCGCCGAGGATGACGGCGTACGTACGCTGCGCCTGGCGCCCAAGGGCACGTCGACCGCCAACCCGGCCTTCGACGTGACGCCGGCGCGCTGCATCACCGGCATCATCACCGAGCGCGGCATATGCGGGCCGGCGCGCCTGCGCGACCTCTTCCCGACCCCTGCCCGATGAGCCGGCCCGCCCTCACCGAAGCCGAGCTGCGCGACGCGCTCCTCGCCACCGTGCGGGCGATGGGCACCGCTCGGCTCAACACCGGCACCGCCGGCAACGCCAGCGTGCGTCTGGCCGACGGCATGCTGATCACCCCGAGCGGGGTCGCGCCCGAGGCGTGCACCGCCGCGGACATGGTGATCATGCGCGCCGACGGGCGGACCGAAGGGCGGCTCGCCCCCTCCAGCGAATGGCGGTTGCACGCGGACGTCTACGCCCAGCGTCCCGAGGCCGGCGCGATCGTGCACGCCCACCCCCCTTTCTCCACCGCCCTCGCCTGCCAACGCCTGGAGATCCCGCCCTTCCACTACATGATCGCGCGCTTCGGCGGCAACACCGTGCGCTGCGCGCGCTACGCCACTTTCGGCACACAGGCGCTGTCGGACCACGTGGCCGAGGCGCTGGAAGGGCGCAAGGCCTGCCTCATGGCCAACCACGGGATGCTCGTGTTCGGGCGCGACCTGCCCAACGCCCTGGCGTTGGCGGTGGAGCTCGAGACCCTGTGCGAACAGTACTGGCGCACGCGCCAGCTGGGCGAGCCGGTGCTGCTGTCGGACGAGGAAATGGCGGAGGTGACGGAGCGGTTCAAGTGGTACGGGAGGCCGAGCGAGCGGACGCAGGAATAGCGGCAGCGCACGACCGCCGCCCGCTCCCGGATGGAGCCTGAGCGGAATCCGGGACCAGGTCGACTCGAAACCGCTACGGCTCCCGCCTGCCCGCCCCCTCCAGCACCCGCAGCAACCCCGCCGTGTCCTCCCGCCCTCCGCCGGCAGCCATCAGGGCGTTGAGCTGCTGCCACACCTGGGCCGCGATCGGCAGCGGCGCGCCGAGGCGCACCGCCTCGTCCATGAGGATCCCGAAGTCCTTGTGATGCAGCCGCGCCTCGACGCCGGCGGCGAAGTCGCGGCGCGCCATGCGATCGCCGAACACCTCGAGCACCCGCGAGGCGCCCGAGCCGCCCATGAGCGCCTCTCGCACACGGGCGAGATCGAGCCCGTGGGCGGCGGCGAGGTGCATCGCCTCGGCGCAGGCCTGGATGGTCGCGACCATGACCATCTGGTTGCACGCCTTGGCCACCTGCCCCGCGCCATTGTCGCCGACATGCACGATGGTCCGCCCGAGGCACTCGAGGAGGGGGCGGACGCGCTCGAGCGCGTCCGCGGGACCGCCTGCCATGATGGCTAGAGTCGCGTCGATGGCGCCGCGCTCGCCGCCGGAGACCGGCGCGTCGAGACACTGCGCGCCGCGTTCGGCGAGCCCGGCCGCCACCCGCCGGGCGGCGGCTGGCGCGATGGTGCTCATGTCCACATGGATCCAGCCGCTGTGCGCCCCTTGAACGAAGCCGTCGGGACCGAGGGCGAGGCCCTCCACGTCGGCGCTGGTGGTGACAATGGTGAATGCGACCTCGGTCGCCGCAGCCAGGGCGGCGGGCGTGGCATGCACCACAGCCCCGGTGGCCGCGAACGGCGCCACGCTCTCCGGGCGCCGCGCCCACAGGTGCAGGCGGTGTCCCGCGCGTTGCAGGTGTCCGGCCATGGGGCGTCCCATCGCACCCAGCCCGATGAATCCCACTTCCATCATTCGATCTCCTCGGTGTTCTCGGCGAGCGTCACCGCTTCCCCGGCGTGGCGCGCATAGCCGTCCCTCCCCCCTTGCTTGACGCGGTACATCGCGGCGTCGGCCGCGGCAGCGAGCGCCTCCGGCGTCTCGGCGTCGTCGGGGTAGACCGCGATCCCGATACTGCAGGATACCGTGACGCTCTGCCCGCCGATGTCGATCGGGGCGCGGGCCGCGCGCAGCATGGCGCCCGCGACGCGGTCGACGGCCGACGGATCCGACAGGTTCTGCAGCAGGGCGTTGAACTCGTCGCCGGCGATGCGCGCCACCGTGTCGTCCTCGCGCACGGATACGGCGAGCCCCCGTGCCACGGCGCGCAGCACGGTGTCGCCCGCCTGGTGGCCGAAAGTGTCGTTGACCGCCTTGAAGCGGTCGAGGTCGACGTAGAGCACCGCCAGGCGCGAACCGGACCGGCGCGCGCGGGCGATACCGGCCCGCAGGCGGTCGGCGAAGAGCAGGCGGTTGGGCAGCTCGGTGAGCGAGTCGTAGTTCGCGGCGCGCCACATCGTTTCCTCGTGGCGCTTGCGCTCGGTGATGTCGGTGTAGATGCCGACGAACTGCTCGATGCGGCCGGCGCAATCGCGGATGGCGGTGATCGACAGCCATTCCGGGAAGATCTCCCCGGAGCGGCGCTTGTTCCAGATCTCCCCCTCCCAACGGCCTTCCGCATGCAGCGCTTTCCACATCGCCCGGTAGAAGTCCGTTTCGTGGCGCCCGGATCGCGTGCAGGCACTGGCCGGACGGCCCACCAGTTCCTCTTCGGTGAAACCGACGGTGCGGCAGAAGGCCGGATTGCAGCGCAGGATGAGACCGGCGGTATCGGTGACGACGATGGGCTGCGCGGTCTGGCGCACCAGTTCGTCGGCGATGCGCGCGGCAAGCTCCGCCTCCTTGCGATCGGTGATGTCCGTCTGGGTACCCAGCATCCGCAGGGGGGTGCCGTCCGGCCCGCGCTCGAACACGTTGCCGCGCGCGAGAATCCACCGATAACGGCCGTCTCGGGCTCGCAGACGGAACTCCGGCTGGTAGGGCTCGCCCGGGTCGGCGAAATGGCGCTCGAGTGCGGTGAGAAGCGCTGGTAGATCGTCGGGGTGGACGTTGTTGCGCCAGGCGCCGAAATCGCGCCCGAGATCCTCGACCGCGTAGCCGACCATGGTCGCGCAGCGCTCCGAATACCAGATGCGGTCGCGGGCGACATCCCAGTCCCACACCCCATCCCGTGCCGCCTCCAGGGCCCAGTTCCAGCGCTGCTCGGCCTGCTGGAGAGAGGCCTCGAGACGCCGCCGCTCGGTGACGTCGATCATCACGCCGAGCACGGGGGCAGCCGGATCGTCGCGTTCGAGGTGCACCGTGGAGAGCACGATCGCCTCGCTGCCATCGGCACGGCAAATGCGATGCTCCAGCTCGAAAGCCTTTCCATCGCGACGGCAGTCCTCCATGGCCGCCTCGAACCGGGCCCGATCGTCGGGATGGATGCAGGCGATCAGTCGCTCGCGTGCCGGCGGGGAAACCGGATCGGCCAGACCGAGAACGCGTGCCATGCCTGCGGACCACTCGAAGGCGTCGTCGGCCCGGCGCCACTCCCAGCTGCCCATGCGCGCGGCGGCCTGGGCGTCGGCGAGGTGCTCGCGCTGGGCGGCGAGCTCCGCCTGCCACGCGGCGCGCAAGCGCAGGCTGCGCACGGAGGCGACGGCGGCAATTAGGACGAGCAGGGTCACCGCGCCCCCGCCGCTGATCCAGTCGCCCTGCCGGGCGGCCGCGATCGCCTCGGTCGCATGGGTTTCGAGCGAAACGCCGGCGTGAAGCCCGTGATCGGCCACCGGCGCATAGGCGATCATGCGCGTGCGGCCGTCGAGCAGACTCGCGCGCAGATGAGCACCTGGCCGGTCACCCAGGTAGCCTTGGGCCGACTCCGGCAGTTGCTTGCCGAGGTAGGAGGGGCCGTCGGGATGGCGGCTCAGCACGGTGCGGTCACGGCCGACCAGGGTCAGGACACCTTCCGCGAGCGGCATCAGCTCCGAGGTGCTGTCCGCGAACACGGCCGGATCCACCGACATGACCAGCACCCCCATGAAGCGCCCCGTATCGTCCTCCATGCGGCGCGTGAGCTGGATCGACCACTTGCCCGAGACGCGGCCGAGCACCGGCTTGCTTATGAAGAGATCGTCCCGGGTGTTGTCCAGATGGACCCGGAAGTGCTCGCGATCGCTCAGATCGACCTGGCGGGCCGGCCGTTTGAGATCCGAGAAGAGCAGCATGCCGTCCGGTCCGATCACCGCGATCTGCAGCACCTCTCCGGCGAGTGGCCCTTCGCGCAGAACCAGGGAGGTGCTCGCGAATCCGTCCAGGTGCAGGCCGCCCTGGTGGCGGTACTCCTCGCGCAACACGAGCAGCGCGGTGTCGATCTGTCCGATCACGCGCCGCACTGCCTCGGCGTATACCCGGGCCAGGGTCTCGGCCTCGATCGCGAGCGCGCGGTACGCCTGAGCTCGGATCTCTCCCTGCTGGTGATAAACCGTGGCCCAGACACCGACGATGAGCGCCAGGGCGCCGGCCAGGACGCCCCGCCGCATGCGCCGGTACCAGCGGCGGTCGCGGGTCGTGAAACGATGCGCCGGGCTGGGCGACGAAGCGGTCATGCGGGGGATCTCCCCGCCGCTCCGGTCGCGCCTCCCGGCGGCTCGCAGTTCATGCGCCGTCCCCGCCGCTCATGCGCTCGAGAAGCTTGAGCATGGCCACCGAGTCGTCCTCACCCATGCCGCTGCCCACCATGGCGTTGAACATCTGGGCAGTGGCCGCGGACGAAGGCAGCGCGAGCCCGAGGCGGTGCGCCTCCTCCAGCACGATCCGCATGTCCTTCTGGTGCATCCACGCCTTGAAACCCGGCCTGAAATTGCGGTCGAGCATGCGCTGACCGTGGTTCTCCAGGATGCGCGAATAGGCGAAGCCGCCCAGGAGCGCCTCGCGCACCTTGGCGGCGTCGACCCCGCTCTTCTTCGCGAAATTGAGCGCCTCGGCGACCGCGGCGACGCCCACGCCGGTAAGGATCTGGTTGCAAGCCTTGGCGACCTGGCCGGCCCCCGAGGCGCCGATGAGCGAGACGGTCTTGCCCATCGCCTCGAAGAGGGGCTTCGCCTTGTCGAAGGCGGCCTTCTCGCCGCCGACCATGATGGTGAGGGTCGCATTGATCGCCCCCACCTCGCCGCCCGAGACAGGCGCATCCAGCATGGTGACGCCGCGTTCGGCGAGCCGTGCCGCGATCGCCTGGGCGGCGGCCGGCGCGATGGTGCTCATGTCGACGAAGACGAGCCCCGGGCGCGCGCCCTCGGCGACGCCCTGCGGACCGAGTGCCACCTGCTCCACGTCGGGCGCGTCCGCGACCATGCTGATGACCACCTCGGCGCGGCCGGCCACATCCGCCGCGCTGGCGCAGTCGTCCGCGCCCGCCTCGAGCAGCGGCTGCATGGATTCGCGCCGCCGGCTCCAGACGTGCACGCGGTGTCCCGCGCGCATCAGATTGAGGGCCATGGGACGGCCCATGAGGCCGAGACCGATAAATCCGACTTCCATCGTCAGTTCTCCCGAGACCAAGGCGAAGAAGACCGCCATGAATTATCCCGCAATCATCGGGGAAATCGGCGGCTGCGCCAAGCGGGGCGAGCCCGCGGAGCGCACAGGTCGGCGACGGGAGAGGATGGCGCGTACCCGGCAGGCGAGCCGCGTGAGGTCGAACCGCTGCTCGGGCAGCATCTCGGCGGCAGCGTCGGCGCTGCTGGAAGGCGCCGAGACAGGCATGGCACACGGCGCCGCAACCCTTCTCCCGGCAGGAGCCGCGAAGATGGCCGGGCGGCCGCCCCTGGACGCAGACCAGGACGGCTTGCGACGCGCCGATTCGGCGGCCCGGATGGAGGCGGAAGGCCGCAATCCGGGGAGCGCGCAGCGGCAAACCCCAACGTCGCTCCCGGATTCCGCTCCGTCCGCGCTACGGGCGAGTCGCGCCGAGCCGGCCCTCCCGGAAGTCGTTCACCGCCGCGTAGATCTCCTCCTGCGTGTTCATCACGAAGGGGCCGTACTGCGCGATCGGCTCGCCCAGCGGACGGCCTGCGATCAGGAGGAAGCGCGCCGGCTCCCCTCCCGCCTCGACCACGACGCCATCCGCCTCGGGGGCACCGGCGAGGATCGCCATGCGCTGGCGTGGCACGGCCGTCTCGCCGATGCGGATTTCGCCGCGATAGACGTAAGCGAAGGCATTGTGCCCGGCCGGCAGCGACTGGGTGAAGCGCGCGCCCGGCGGCAGTTCGACGTCGAGGTAGAGCGGCTCGGTCGCCTCGCGGGTCACCGCGCCCGCGACGCCGTGGCTCTCACCAGCGATGACGCGGACCGTCGCGCCCGAGGCCGTGGTGAAGACCGGGATCTCCCGCGCCGCGAAGTCGCGGTACCAGGGCTCGCCCATCTTGTCCCGGGCAGGGAGGTTCACCCACAGCTGGAAACCCTCCATGAGCCCGTCTTCCTGCTCGGGCATCTCGGAGTGGATGAGCCCGCGCGCGGCGCTCATCCATTGCACCCCACCGTTCTCGAGCAGCCCCTCGTGGCCGGCGCTGTCGCGGTGGCGCATGCGCCCGGCGATCATGTAGGTGACCGTCTCGAAGCCGCGGTGCGGGTGGTCGGGGAAGCCGGCGAGGTAGTCGCCCGGATCGTCACTGCGGAAGGCATCGAGCATCAGGAATGGGTCCAGCCGCCGCTGCAGCGGTTGGGTGAGCACGCGGGTCAGCTTCACCCCGGCGCCGTCGGAGGTGGCCTGCCCGACCACCAGGCGTTCGACGCTGCGGGGCCGAACCACCATTTCGGGATCACGTACATGAGTCATGGCGAATCGCTCCTCGTTGCCGGTAGGGTCAGGCGAAGGCCGCCTCGATGTCGGCTTGGGCTTCGGCGAAGGCCTGTTGTTCCGCCTCGGCGCCCATGGCCAGGCCTTCGGCATAGACGAAGCGTACGTCGGTCATGCCGAGGAAACCCAGCACGCTCCTCAGGTAGGGCACCTGCGAGTCGGCGGCGCTGTCGCGGTAGCGTCCCCCGCGGGTGAGCGCGACATACACCCGCTTGCCCTTGAGCAGGCCTTCCGGTCCGTTCTCGGTATAGCGGAAAGTGACCTTGGCGCGCGCAATGGCGTCGATCCAGTTCTTCAGCTGGGCCGAGACGCCGAAGTTGTACATCGGCGCACCGATCACCACCGCGTCTGCGGCCTGGATCTCGGCGATCAGCGCGTCGTCCAGCGCCACCCGGGCGGCCTGCTCGGCGCTGCGCTCGGCAGGCGGGGTGAACAGCGCCTGCAAAGCCGCCTCGTCGAGCACCGGGTGCGGGTCACGGGCGAGATCGCGCACGACCAGGGTCGCTTCGGGGTGCTCGGCACGCAGACGTTCGACGATGGTGTTGGCGAGACGGGTGGAGTGGGCGCCTTCGCTGCGGGCGCTGGAGTTGATCTGCAGGATGTTCATGGCGGGCTCCGTTGGGTTTGGGGTTGTCGTGGGACACAATTTATTTGTTCCACCCACACGCCGGAAGCCTTCGAAACGGATAACATTGTTTCATGAACGGAACAATTGCCGCTCTGGAGGCCAACGATCTCCTCCTCTTCGCCCGGGTGGCCGATGCCGGCAGTTTCAGCCGGGCGGCCGACCGGCTGGGCCTGCCCAAATCCACCGTGTCGCGCCGCATCGCGGCGCTCGAGCAGGCGCTGGGCGAGCGTCTGCTCACGCGCACCACCCGGCGTTTCGCGCTGACCGAGTTCGGGCAAGGGCTCCTCGAGCATGCGAGGCAACTCGCGGCCGAGGTCGATGCGGCGGCGGCCTTCGCCCAGCACCGCCAGTCGCGCCCCAGCGGCCGGCTGCGCATCTCGATGCCGGGGGACTTCGCGAACGTCTTCCTGGTCGAGTTGCTCGCCGCGTTCGCCGCCCTGCATCCCGAGGTCAGCCTGGATCTCGACCTGTCGCCGCGCCGGGTCGACCTGATCGCCGAAAACTTCGACCTCGCACTGCGCATGGGGACGCTGCCGGACGACGCGAGCCTTGCCGCGCGGCGCGTAGCCGACTTCCCTATCGGCCTTTACGCCGCGCCCGACTACCTCGCCGAGCACGGTACGCCCGCCGACCCCGACGATCTGCTCGTCCATCAGACGCTGCGGCTACGCGGCAGCAACGGTGAGCCGCAGCCCTGGGCACTCGGCTGCGGCAGCCGGCACTGGGAGAAAGTGCCTCCGGGCCAGATCACGGCCAATTCGCCGGAGTTGCTGGCACGGCTCGCCCGCGAGGGGCGCGGCATCGTGCTGCTCGCCGAATACTTCGCGCTGCCCTACCTTCGGCAGCGCACGCTGGTGCGGGTACTGCCCGACTGGTGCATGCCGTCGGTGACGGCCTGGGCGGTGTTTCCCGGCCGCCGCCTGATGCCGGCCAAGACGCGCGCGTTCCTGGACATGCTCGCGACGCTGCTGCCCGATTCCCGGTCGGCCCGAGCTTGACCGGGAGGGAAATGCTTGCGCGACGCGAACGCCCAATCGGCGCGGCGTGGCCTACAATCGCGGCAGCTTCGACTTGACGGACGGACATGAGACTCCTCGACCTGCCCTCGCGCGTACTGTTTCTCTCGCTCTTCGCGGTGTGCACGGCGCTGCTCGGCTTCGGCCTCTATCTTCAGCACGTCGGCGGCTACGAGCCCTGCCCGATGTGCATCATGCAGCGCTACGCCTTTCTCGGGGTGGGCCTCACCGCCCTCGTGGCCGGCCTGCACGGCCCGCGGGGCGGGGTCACCAAGGCATACGCGGGGGTGATCCTGCTGCTCTCTCTCGTGGGCGGCGGGATCGCCGCGCGCCAGACGTGGATGCAGCTCTATCCGCCCGAGTTCGCGGAATGCGGCCCCGACCTGGAGTTCATGCTGGAGAGCTTCCCGCTCGCCGACGCACTGCCGATGATCTTTCGCGGGGCGGGCGACTGCTCGGCGGTCGACTGGACCTTCCTCGGCCTGTCGATCGCCAACTGGTCGCTGGTGAACTTCACCCTGGTCGCGCTCTTCGCCGCCGCGCTCATCGCGCGGCGCAGGGCGTGAGCGGCCTGGTGGCCTACTCCACCACGCGTACGATCGCGCCGCCGATCTCGTAGCGCCCGCCGCCCAGGGCGTGGCAGCGGCGCACCTCCAGGCGTGTGACCAGCGGGGGGCGGCCCAGGCTGTCGGTCGGCCCGCTCACCACCACCTCGATGACCTCCAGTTCCCCGGGCACGTAAGCCGCGTGCAGGGTCATGCCACCCACGCTCAGCTCGATGCACTCGGCGGGGATCTCGCCACCGTGCCGGGGGCGGATCGTCGCCGTGCAGCCGAGCGGAATGCGCCGGTCGAGGCGGCGGTCTGGAGAGGAGGCTCGATCGTTCATGACGCGGGGCCGATGCGGAATGGAAATGGGCGGATTGTAGCGTTCTCCGCAGCCCACGCGAGGTGAGGATTGTCACGGCACGGCTTCGATCCGGCCTACCCCTTGCGCCGTGGGAGCGGCGGAAGCAGCGAACTTGCTAGGGCGCCGAGCACCGCAGCCGGTTACCCGCGCCCAGGTAGGTCAGATCGCCGAATGCGAGCTGGCGGGCAAGCAGGATGCCGCGACCGTTGGGCGCGCTGCTGCGCGCCGGATCGGACACCAGGAAGGGACGCCAGTCGAAGCCCTCCCCTTCGTCCTCGATCTCGAAATGCCACCGCTCGGCTCCATGTTCGCGGACGAGACGGACGTGGCGGTGAGCGTACTCCGGCTGAGCGAGACGCCGCGCCACTTCGGCCTCCCAGCGCCCTTGCTTCAGCAGCGCCGTCTTCGCCACGTTGCCCAGCCCGAGGTTGCCGTGCTCGACGGCGTTCACCAGGAGCTCGGTGAGCGCCTGCGTGACGCGCCAGCGATCGGCGCACACGCTCGCCGCCTCCTCCGCGACGGCGCGCGCCTCCTCGACGGTGCGCAGGCTGAAGGTGGCGCGCACCGGGTTGCTCAGCGGCAGCCGACGCCGTCGGGCACGCCGAACTTGCGCAGGATGTTCTCCAGCGGGCAGAAGCGGGTGAAGCCGCTCTGGAACAGGTTCGCGCCCACGAAGGCGGTGAACCACAGGAAGTTCGAATTCACGAAGAGCGGCGAGCCTTCCACCCCGAGGGCGAGCGAGATGAGCACGAAGGCGCCGGCGAAGATGCGGACGAACTGGTTGACGGTGAGGGTCACGAAGCTTCTCCTTGCAATTGCCCCATGCGGTTGCGCATGGCGGCGAAATACAGCACCGGGATCACCACCAGGGTGAGCACGGTCGATACGAACACGCCGAAGATGAGGCTGATGGCGAGGCCGTTGAAGATCGGGTCGTCGAGGATGAAGAAGGCGCCGATCATGGCGGCGAGCGCGGTCAGCCCGATGGGCTTGGCGCGCACCGCCGCGGCGCGGATCACCGCCTCGCCGAAGGCCATGCCGGCGGCCACCTGCTGGTTGACGAAGTCCACCAGCAGGATGGAATTGCGCACGATGATACCGGCGAGCGCGATCATGCCGATCATGGAGGTGGCGGTGAATTGCGCTCCCAGCACCGCGTGGCCCGGCATCACGCCGATGATGGTGAGCGGGATCGGCGCCATGATGATGAGCGGCACGAGGTAGCTGCGGAACTGCGCAACGACGAGGAGATAGATCAGGATGAGGCCCACCGCATAGGCGGCGCCCATGTCGCGGAAGGTCTCGTAGGTGACCTGCCACTCCCCGTCCCACTTGATGCTGTAGCCGACGAAGGGGTCCGTCGGCTGGCGGATGAACCACTCCCCGAGGGTGCCGGCGAGCCCCGGCGCGCCCTCGAGGGCCATGCCGTTCACCGCCGAGCGGATGCCGAACATGCCGTAGAGGGGCGAATCGAGCTCGCCGCCCATGTCGCCGGTCACGTAGACCACCGGCAACAGGTCCTTGCGGTAGATGACCTGCTCGCGCGTGGTCTCCTGCACCTGCACCAGCTCGGACACCGACACCAGGGCACCGTCGCGGGCGCGCACCTTCATGGCGAGCAGGCTCGCGACGCTCGACTGGCGCTCGGGCGGCAGCTCGATGCGCACCGGGATCTCGTACTTGGTGTCCCCGCCGTGGATGGGGGTGACGTTCTCGCCGGTCAGACCCAGACGCACCACCTCGACGATGTCCGCCTGGGCCACGCCCATGCGCGCGGCCTTCGCCTGGTCCACCTTGAGCAGAATCTTGGGCGCCGCCTCGTCGATGGTGTCGTCCACCCCGACGATGTCGGCGGTGCCTTCGAAGCCCGCCCGCACGCGCCGGGCGACCTCCACCTGGCCGGCGTAGTCGGGGCCGTAGATCTCGGCCACGATGGGCGAGAGCACCGGCGGCCCGGGCGGCACCTCGACCACCTTGGCGTTGCCCCCGGCCGCGCGCGCAATCTCGGCCACCTTGTCGCGCACCGACACCGCGATCTCGTGGCTCTTGCGGTCCCGTGCCGTCTTGTCCACCAGGTTCACCTGGATGTCGCCCTGCTCGGGGGCGCTCCTCAGGTAGTACTGGCGCACCAGGCCGTTGAAGTTGATGGGGCTCGCGGCGCCGGCGTAGGCCTGCCAGTCGGTGACCTCCTCGACGGTGCCGAGATGCTCGCCGATCTCGCGCAGTACCCGCGCGGTTTCCTCCAGCGGTGTGCCCACCGGCATGTCGAGCACCACCTGAAATTCGCTCTTGTTGTCGAAGGGCAGCATCTTCATCACCACCCACTGCATGGCGGGCAGCGCCACCGAGGCGGCGATGAGCGCGAACACGCCCACCCACAGACGCAGCCGTGCGCGGCCACCCTTCACCGGGTCGAGCATCGGGGTCATGATGCGCCGGAACACCGAATCGAGGCGCGCGGTGAGCTTGTCTTCGCCCTCGTGGTGATGGGCATCGACCGACTTGAGCAGCTTCTGCGCGAGCCACGGAGTGACCACGAAGGCCACCGCGAGCGAGATGAACATGCCCATCGAGGCGTTTATCGGGATGGGGCTCATGTAGGGGCCCATCAATCCGGTCACGAAGGCCATCGGCAGCAGCGCGGCGATCACCGTGAAGGTGGCGAGGATGGTCGGACCGCCGACCTCGTCGACCGCCTTGGGAATCAGGCGCCACAGCGGGGTATCGGGCTCCAGCGTGTGCCAGCGGTGGATGTTCTCGACCACCACGATGGCGTCGTCCACCAGGATCCCGATCGAGAAGATGAGCGCGAAGAGGCTCACCCGGTTCAGGGTGAAGCCCCAGGCCCAGGAGGCGAAGAGCGTGGCCGCGAGGGTGAGGGTGACGGCCACGCCGACGATCAGCGCCTCGCGCCGCCCGAGGGTGAAGAAGACCAGCAGCACCACCGCGCCGGTGGCAAAGACGAGCTTGCCGATCAGGGTGTTCGCCTTGTCGTCGGCGGTCTTGCCGTAGTTGCGGGTGACGGTGAATTCGACCCCATCCGGGATGATCGCCCCTCGCAGCGCCTCGGCGCGCGCGATGACCTCGTTCGCCACGTCCGCCGCATTGGCGCCCGGTTTCTTGGATACGGCCAGCGTCACCGCAGGGAACACGCCCTGCTCCGCGATGCCCGCCTGGTCGGCCGACGGGCCGGTGCCGAACCAGACGTAGCGCTCGGCCTGGTCCGGGCCGTCCACGATGGAGGCCACGTCGCGCATGTACACCGGCCGCCCGTCGGAGACGCCGACCACCAGCCGGCGCACGTCCTCGGCAGACTCGAGGTAGGTGCCGGTGCGCACCAGCACCTCGCGGTTGCCGGTGACAAGGCTGCCCGCCGGCTGCGAGGCGTTGGAGAGCTGAAGCGCGGCGCGAACATCCTGGGCGGTGACGCCGTGGGCGTTCATGCGCTGGGTGTCCATCAGCACCCGCACGACATGGCCCGGCCCGCCGAGGGTCACCACGTCGCGGGTGCCGGGCACCCGCTTCATCTCGAGCTCCACCGCGCGCGACACCTGCTGCATGTCGAAGCCGCTCCGCTCGGGATCGGCCGTCCAGAAGGTGAGACTCACGATGGGCACGTCGTCGATGCCCTTCGGCTTGATGATCGGCTCCCCGACGCCGAGTTGCGGGCTCAGCCAGTCGCGGTGCGATTGGATCGTGTCGTAGAGCCTGACCAGCGCGTCCTGGTTGGGCACCCCGACCTCGAACTGCACGGTGATCACCGCCATGCCGGGGCGCGACACCGAGTAGACGTGTTCGACGCCGGCCATGCGCGCGAGCACCTGCTCGGCGGGGCGAGCGACGAGCGCCTCCACATCGCGCGCCGAGGCCCCCGGGAAGGGCACCATGACGTTGGCCATGGTGACGTCGATCTGCGGCTCCTCCTCCTTGGGCGTGACGAGCGTGGCGAACACGCCCATGAGCAAGAGGATCAGGGCGATGAGCGGAGTGAGCGCGTTGCGCTGGAAGGCACCTGCGATGCGTCCGGAGACGCCGAGTGGGGTATCCATGGCGTTCCTCCGCTCATTGCCCGCGCGGCCGGGCGGCGCGCGCGGCTATCCCGGCGCGCACCGGGTCGAGCGCGACCTCTTCGCCGCCGACGAGCCCGGCCAACACCTCCACATTGCCGTCCGGCCCCGGTTCGCCGACTCGAACCTGGCGCAGGCGGAAACCGCCGTCACCGTCGGCGACGTACACCCCGGTGAGCTCGCCTCGGCGCAGGATCGCCTCGGCCGGCACCACGATGCGCGAGGCCTCGCCGGTGGCGAAATGCACGCGGGCGAACATCCCGGGCACCAGCCCTTGCTGCACGGCAGGCAGGTCGACACGCAATCGCACCGTGTGGGTCCGGGGATCGGCCGCGGGGAGGATGGTCACTGCAGCCGCTTCCAGCCAGCGGCCGGAATCGGGGAGCTCGACGTGCGCCTTCATCTGCCCTGCCGAAAGGCCGGCGAGCCGCTGCTGGGGCACGTCGACCACGGCACGCATCGCGGCCGGGTCGTAGACCGTGAGGAGCGCGCGCCCCGGCTGGGCCATCTCGCCGGGCTCGACGTGGCGGGCCGCGATCAGGCCGGAGAAGGGCGCGACGATGGTGGCGTGAGCCTGTTGCGCCGCTGCCTGGCCACGCGCCGCGCGCGCGGCGCGGACTTGGGCCGAGGCCGCATCGTAGGCGGCACGCGCCTGGTCGAGGGCCGCGGAGCTCACGAACTTGCGCTCGGTGAGTGTGCGAGCGCGCTCATAAGCCGCTTCGGCATTGGCGAGGTTGGCCCGAGCCTGGGCCAGGACTGCGTCGGCGGCAGCAACCGCCTCGGCAGCCGCGCTTGCTTCGATGCGCACGAGCACCGCGCCCTGACTTACCCGGTCGCCGGCGTCCGCCGTGAGTGCCACCACCCGCCCCGGAACCTGCGCCGCCAGCGTGGCCTGACGAACCGCCTCGAGCGTGGCCTCGATCGGATGGGTCTGCGTCACCGGACGCGCCTCGACCCGGACGGTGGGAACATCCGCCCGCACCGGCGCGGCGAGCGTCAGCGCGAGGGGCAGGAGCAGAAGGGCAAGAGTGTGCTTAATCATGAATATAAGTATATTCTTATATTCATCGAAGTCAATCGGGTACTACTCCCCAGCCTGAGCACTGCGCAAGGCGTACTCCGCCATGGCGGTGACGACGCCCTCGGCCTCGCCCACCGCCAGCGCCTGATCGATCCCGCAGCCGGGATGGCGGCGGCGGGCCGCCTCGATCAATACCGGCACGTCCCGCTTGAGGTGGCCGCCGTGCGCGAGGAACATGGGCACCACCGTGATCCGGGTCACGCCCTGCCCGGCGAGTGTATCGATGGCCTCCTCTAGGGTCGGCCGCATCAGCTCGAGGAAGGCGAGTTCCACCCGCAGTTCGGGCGCCTGCTTGCGCAACGCCTCGCGCGTGCGTTCCATGGGACGGGCCCATTCGGGGTCGCGCGCGCCGTGTCCGAACAGCACGACGGCCTTTCGCTCACTCATCTTCGTCTCCTCCATCACTTTCACCAGCCGCCGGCGCAAGCAGGCGCTCCACCGCCCGTGCGGCCGCAAACAGTCCCACACCCGCAGTGACGGCCATGCTGGAACCGTAGCCCGCACACGAGAGGCCGTGCGGGCCATGGGGCAGGTCGCAGGCGGCGCCGGCGAGCCGCAGCGGCTCCGTGGAATATACCGCCTCGATCCCGAAGGGGCGCTTGGGATTGCGCGGGAAGCCGTGCTCGGCGCGCAGGCGCCGGCGCACCTTGGCGAGCAGGGGGTCCTGTTCGGTACGCGAAAGGTCGTCCACCCGGATGCGCCGCGGGTCCGTCTTGCCTCCCGCACCGCCGGCCATCACAAGACGGATGCGGCGTTCGCGGCAGGCGAGCACGACCGCCACCTTGGCGCGAACGTTATCGATCGCATCGATCACCACGTCGAAATCGCGCAGGAGCTCAACGGCATTTTCGGTCGTGACGAACTCCTCCACCGCATCGACCCGGGCAAGCGGGTTGATGGCGCGGATGCGCTCGGCCATGGCGAGCACCTTGGCCTGTCCGAGGGTCGGCTCGACCGCGTGGATCTGGCGGTTGAAGTTGGACTCGGCCACGTGATCGAGATCGATCAGGGTGATGTGCCCCACTCCGCTGCGCGCGAGCGCTTCGGCTGTCCACGACCCGACGCCGCCTACGCCGATGACGCAAGCGCGGGCGGCCGCCAGCCGCGCGAGCGACTGTTGCCCGTAGAGGCGTGCGATCCCGCCGAAGCGGCGTTCTGGATCGACTTCCGGGACGGCGAGGAATGCGGGGTCGGACATGACGAATCGGGCAATGACGAGAGCGCGATGTTACCGCAGCGGACGCCGGCTGAACTCCCTGGGCGAGACCCGCTCCAATCCGCGAAAGGAGGCGACATCATGCAGCGATCGTTTCGCCGGGTGCTGTTATTGTGCGCTCTTGCGGCCGGCTTGTCGCCGATCTCGGCGGCTCCTACCGCGCCGACGCTCATGACCGAGACCGCGGTCGCCGCCTACGAGGCCGGACGGCGGGAGGAGGCGGCCTCGCTGTTCGCGATGGCGGCCCGAGCGGGCAATCGCCTCGCCCAGTTCAACTACGCCATGATGCTGTACCGGGACGAGGCCGAGTCGACCGACCCCAACGCGGCATGGCGGTGGCTGCGCCGTGCCGCAGGCGCCGGCCTGCCCCAGGCGCAGTTCAACCTGGCGCTGCTCTACGACCACGGCGACGGGGTGCGCAAGTCCCTGACGACGGCAGCGGAGTGGTATCGGCGCGCCGCCGAGCAGGGCCATGTGGACGCACAGGTGAACCTGGCCTCGATGTATTTCGTCGGGCATGGCGTTCCGCGCGACTACGAGGCCGCCGCCCGCTGGTTTCTCTCGGCGGCCCGGGGAGGCGATGCGGGCGCACAGTACATCGTCGCCAGCATGTATGAAGCGGGCGACGGCGTCACCGCCGATCTGCGCCAGGCCGCCCATTGGTACCTCCAGGCGGCGCTGCAGGGGGACGTAGTGGCGCGCGAGAAGTACGAGGTCGTGCGGGCGCGCCTCGGCGAGACCGGGCCTTAGCACCCAAGATCGCCGCGCAGCCCGGATGCGGGCCGAAGGCCGGAATCCGGGCTGCGCGGCGATGCCTTGCGCGTCGCGATCGGCCGCTCAGGCCGCGGCCGCCTCCCGTGCGAGATTCGTGTCCAGCCACACTCCGAGCCCCTGCGCATTGAGTTCCAGGTCCATGCGCAGAAGCTCGAGCACCTCCGCGATCGGCAGGGTCCAACCCTGACGCTCGGCCTCCTCGCGCACGATCTGCTCGAGCCCGGCGAGGATCTCCACATGGCGCGCCACCCCGCTGCCCCGCGCCGCGCGCGCCACCGCCACGTGCGTGCTGACGAGGCGGTGCAGGTCGGCGGCCAGGCGATCGACCTCGGTCACCCGGCTGTAGTGGGTGAGATACATCGCCTCTGGCCGGTAGGCGCACATGCGGGCGATGGAGGCGTTCATCGCGTCCGGGTCGAACTGGGTCGGCGTGGTGGTGGGAAAGACTGAGACCCTGCCGTTCACGTCGAGCTCCCGGTAGGAGAGCCCGAAGGTGTCGCCGGTGAAGAAGGCGCGCGCCCGCTCGTCCCACACGCATACGTGATGGCGGGCATGGCCGGGCGTGTCGAGGATCTCGAGGCGGCGGCCGGCCAGATCGAGTTCCAGCCCGTCGGTCGCGGGCACGATGCGGTCGCCCGGGACCGGAGCGAGCCGACCGTACAGCGCATAAGTCTGCTCGGCGCCGTACACCTCGGCCGTGGCATCCCACAAGCGGGTCGGGTCGACCATGTGGCGCACGCCCCGCGGATGGACGACGAGACGGGCATTGGGAAAGGCGCACATCAGGCTGCCTGCACCGCCCGCGTGATCGAGGTGAATGTGGGTGAGGATCACCCAGTCCACGCGTTCGGGCGCAATGCCGGCGGCGGCGAGCGCGGCCAGCACGCGCGGCACCGACGCGTTGGTTCCGCAGTCCACCACCGCCGCACGCCCCTGCTGGATGATGAGATGGATCGCCGCGAGGCCGGGGCGACCATAGCCGGAATCCACCGCCAGAATGCCGTGAGGATGGGCGGTCACATGCTGCACGATTGTCTTCCTCCGGATGATCTTCGAGTTGTCACGGCGATTTTAGCGCCAACCGGCAGTAGGCTCGGTAGGCGCGTTTGCGTAAACTCTGCCGCGAACACGGAACGACACATGATGAGCGAGCTGAGCTTCGACTTCGATACCCCCATCGACCGACGAACACTACCGGGTGACAAGTGGGGGCGGTACGCAGGACGGGATGTCCTGCCCCTCTGGGTGGCCGACATGGACTTCGCTGCGCCGCCCGGCGTGATCGAGGCACTGCAGCGTCGCGTGGCCCACGGCGTGTTCGGCTACACCGCGCCGTGGCCGGAACTCGTTGCCGCAGTGACGGACGGGCTCGCCCGAGATCACGGATGGCACATCGAGGCCGACTGGCTGGTGTGGCTGCCGGGGGTGGTGACCGGTTTCAATCTCGCCTGCCAGATCGCCGGCGCGGCCGGCGACGACGTGTTCTCCGCAACCCCGGTGTATCCCCCCTTCCTCACCGCGCCCGGCAACGCCGGGCGGCGCCTGGTGAGCTCGGTGCTGAAACCGGACGCGGACAGGTGGGGGTGGGACCGCGCGGCGGTGGAAGCCACGCTCACGCCGCGCACCCGGCTGCTGATGCTGTGCAATCCGCACAATCCGGTCGGGCGCGTGTTCGATCGCGCGGAACTCGCCTGGCTCGCCGATCTCGCCGAACGACACGATCTCCTCATCTGTTCGGACGAAATCCACTGCGGCCTGGTGCTCGATCCGGACACGCCGCACATCCCCATCGCCTCGCTGGATGAAGCGACCGCGCGGCGCACGATCACGCTGATGGCGCCCTCCAAGACCTGGAACGTCCCGGCCCTCTATTGCGCATTCGCGGTCATTCCGGATGCGGACCTGCGCCGGCGCTACCGGCGCGCGATGCGCGGGGTCGTCCCGCCACCCAATGTGCTGGGGATGGTCGCGACGGAGGCGGCCTATCGCGACGGCGGCACGTGGCGGGCGGCGCTCCTCGACTACCTGCGCGGCAACCGCGCACGCGTGGCCGAGGCGGTGGCCCGCATGCCCGGCCTGTCGATGCTCCCACCCCAGGCCACCTATCTGGCGTGGATCGACTGCCGAGGCGCCGATCTGGCCGACCCTGCCGGGTTCTTCGAAGCGGCTGGGGTCGGACTTTCCGACGGGACGCCGTTCGGCACGCCGGGCTTCGTGCGCCTCAATTTCGGCTGTCCCCGGGCCATCCTCGACGAGGCGCTCGTCCGCATGGCGCGGGCGCTCGAGGCGCGGACGCCCCGGGAAACACCGACCACCCCGGGCACTCCGTAGCCCGGATGGAGGCCGCAGGCCGGAATCCGGCGACGGCGCCGAGATCAGGCGCAGCATCCCGGATTCCGCTCCGCCGAATCCGGGCTACGGGATCCGTCCGCGGGGCGTTCGATCAGAACGGAATATCGTCGTCGAAATCGCCGAAACCACCACCGCCACTACCCCCCGACGCCGGCTGGCGAGCCGGAGCGGAAGGCGTCTGCGGCGCCCGACGCGGGGCGGCCGGCGCGTCGTACCCTTCGGACGACTGCATCGGCGCATCACCGCCCATGCCCTGGCGCGCGCCCAGCATCTTCATCTCGTCGGCACGGATTTCGGTGGTGTAGCGGTCCTGGCCGTCCTTGTCCTGCCACTTGCGGGTGCGCAGACTGCCCTCGATGTAGACTTGGCTGCCCTTGCGCAGATATTGTCCGGCGATCTCCGCGAGCCGGCCGTAGAACGACACGCGGTGCCACTCGGTGGCCTCGCGCCGCTCGCCGGTGGCCTTGTCCTTCCACGTTTCGGTGGTGGCGACCCGGATGTTGCAGATCGCATCGCCCGACGGGGCATAACGGCTTTCCGGATCGGCGCCCAGGTTGCCGATCAGGATCACTTTGTTCACGGAAGCCATCCGCTTCTCCTCTGGATTGACAGGTTTAGCCCGCGCTCACGGCCTGGACGGCGCGGCGCGGTGGGGGATTCATGCTGGCGGCGAGGGCGAGCCAGCCGAGCGCGGCGAGCGCGCATACGAGATTGACCGTCGCACTGCCGAAATGCTGCGCGATCCAGCCGCCGAGCATGCCGCCCAACGAGACGCCTGCCGACTGGAGCGTATTGTAAACCCCCAGCGCGGTCCCCTTTGCGTAAGGCGGAGCGATCTTCGAAATCCACGACGGCAGCACCGCCTCCAGCACATTGAACGCGACGAAAAAGAGCGTTAGCCACACCGCGAGCTGCATCACGCTGTTCCCGCCCGCCGCGAGCCCGGCCTGCACGATCACCAGCAGCACGATCGCGCCGTTGAACACGGCCTTCATCCGGCCGCGCCGCTCGGCGACGATGACTGCCGGCACCATCACCGCGAAGGACAACAGCACCGCGGGCAGATAGACCTTCCAGTGCTCCGCGAGCGGCAGCCCGCCGCCGGCCACCAGGGCCGCCGGCACCAGGACCCACATGGCGGTCTGTATTATATGCAGAACGAATACACCCACATTGAGCCGCATCAACTGCCCGTCACGCAGGACGTCGCGAAAGCTTCCGCCGTTGGCGCGCGGCACCTGAGGTGCGGCAGGCACGACGCGGGTCACGACAACGATTGCCAAGGCGGCGAGCACCGCGGTGAGCCAGAAGATGCCGCTCATGCCGATCCCCTCGTACAGGAGGGGCGCAGCCACCATGGAGAACGCGAACACCAGCCCGATGCTCGAGCCGATCATGGCCATCACCTTGGTCCGGTGCTGGTCGCGGGTGAGATCTGCCGCGAGCGCGGTGACCGCCGCGGAGATCGCACCCGCTCCCTGCAGGACCCGTCCGGCGATGACGACATAAATGCTCTCGGCGAGCGCCGCCACCACGCTCCCCGCGACGAACAGGAGCAGGCCGAACACGATCACCGGCTTGCGTCCGAAGCGGTCCGAAGCGGCGCCGTACGCGATCTGGAGGCAAGCCTGCGTCAATCCGTAAGCCCCGATCGCAAGTCCGACGAGGGTGAGATTGTCACCGCCGGTCAGCTCGGGCGCATGGACCGAGAACACCGGCAGGATCAGGAAGAGCCCGAGCATCCGCAGGGCGAAGATCGCCGCGAGGCTTGCGCCCGCCCGCCGCTCGGCAGGCGTCATGGAATCGTGCTCGGGGTACGACATGTAGGCCTGGAATCACTCAAAGGGTCGATTCTAGCACCCGCGCCGGGGCCGTTTGGCTCGCAAACTGTTTCTCTCGTATAGTGGCGCGTTCCCCTTCACCAGCCACGCCCCATGGACGAGATCCGCATTCGCGGCGCGCGCACCCACAACCTGAAGAACATCAACCTCGACCTGCCGCGCAACCGGCTGACGGTCATCACCGGCCTGTCGGGCTCGGGAAAGTCGTCACTGGCCTTCGATACGCTGTATGCCGAAGGCCAGCGCCGCTATGTCGAATCGCTTTCCGCTTATGCCAGGCAGTTCCTTCAGCTGATGGAAAAGCCCGACGTGGACATGATCGAGGGGCTGTCGCCCGCGATCTCCATCGAGCAGAAGGCGACCAGCCACAACCCCCGCTCGACCGTGGGCACGGTCACCGAGATTCACGACTACCTGCGCCTGCTCTACGCTCGCGCGGGTACGCCCCATTGTCCCGAGCACCCGGAGCAGGCCCTGGCGGCCCAGACCGTGTCGCAGATGGTCGACCAGGTGCTGGCGCTGCCCGAGGATACCCGGCTCATGATCCTCGCCCCCGTGGTGGCCGGACGCAAGGGCGAACAGCATGACCTGTTCGCCGAATTGCGGGCCCAGGGCTTCGTGCGCGTGCGGGTCGACGGCACGGTCGCCGAGCTCGACGCCCTGCCGCCGCTGGAGAAAGGCAAGCGACACACGGTGGAGGTGGTCATCGACCGCCTTCGGGTTCGCGCCGACGTACGGGGGCGGATCGCAGAATCCTTCGAGACGGCGCTCACCCATGCCGACGGGCGCGCGATCGCGGTGGAGCTCGATAGTGGACGCGAGCACCAGTTCTCGGCCCGCTTCGCCTGCCCGATCTGCAGCTACGCGCTGCCGGAGCTCGAGCCACGGCTGTTCTCCTTCAACAACCCGGCCGGCGCCTGCCCGAAGTGCGACGGCCTGGGCCAGGTCGACTTCTTCGATCCGGCGCGCGTGGTCGCCCACCCCGAGCTCTCGCTCGCCGCCGGCGCCATCCGCGGCTGGGACCGGCGCAACCAGTTCTACTTCCAGATGCTCACGAGCCTGGCGGTCCACTACGGGTTCGACGTCGACACGCCGTTCGCGTCGCTCCCCGCCGAGATCGCCCAGGTCGTGCTGCATGGTTCGGGGCGCGAGAAGATCGCGTTCCGCTATCTTTCCGACAACGGACGGATGGTGGCCAAGGAACATCCCTTCGAGGGCATCATTCCCAACCTGGAGCGGCGCTATCGCGAGACCGACTCCCTCGCGGTGCGCGAGGAGCTCGCCAAGTACCGCGCCACCCAGCCCTGCCCTTCCTGCGGCGGGACGCGGCTGCGGCGCGAGGCCCGCTACGTGCTGATCGGGGGCGAGCCGCTGCACAAGCTGAACCGCCTGCCGCTGCGCGAATGCCGCGACTTCCTTGCCGCCGTCGCACTCGCCGGCCAGCGCGCCATGGTGGCGGGCAAGATCGTCAAGGAGATCGGCGACCGGCTCGACTTCCTCGTCAATGTCGGACTCGACTACCTGTCCCTCGACCGTTCGGCCGATACTCTTTCGGGCGGCGAGGCGCAGCGGATCCGCCTGGCGAGCCAGATCGGCTCGGGTCTCACCGGCGTCATGTACGTGCTCGACGAGCCCTCGATCGGGCTGCATCAGCGCGACAACGACCGCTTGCTCGGCACCCTGCGCCAGCTGCGCGACCTGGGCAACACGGTGATCGTGGTGGAGCACGACGAGGACGCGATCCGCTCCGCCGACTACGTGGTGGACATGGGCCCGGGGGCGGGCGAGCACGGTGGCGAAGTGATCGCCTGCGGCGCGCCGGACGACATCATCGCCAACGCGAGCTCCCTCACCGGTGCCTATCTGGGCGGCCGCGAGGCGATCGCCCTGCCCGCCCGGCGCGCACGCCCCGACCCGCAGCGCGTGCTGCGGCTCTCCGGCTGCCGCGGCAACAATCTCAAGGACGTCACCCTCGAGCTGCCGGTGGGGCTCTTCACCTGCGTGACGGGCGTGTCCGGCTCGGGGAAGTCAACGCTGATCAACGACACCCTGTCAGCCATCGCCGCGCGCCACCTTTACGGTTCGGCCACCGAACCTGCGCCCTACGGGAGCATCGAGGGGCTCGAGTTCTTCGACAAGGTGATCAACGTGGACCAGTCGCCGATCGGTCGCACGCCGCGCTCCAACCCGGCGACCTACACGGGCCTGCTCACCCCGATCCGCGAGCTCTTCGCCGGCGTACCGGAAGCGCGCGCGCGCGGCTACGGACCCGGCCGCTTCTCCTTCAACGTAAAGGGCGGCCGCTGCGAGGCCTGCCAGGGGGACGGCCTCATCAAGGTGGAGATGCATTTCCTTCCCGACATGTACGTGCCCTGCGACGTGTGCCACGGCAAGCGCTACAACCGGGAAACGCTGGAGATCCGCTACAAGGGGCGCACCATCCATGAAGTGCTGGAGATGACCGTCGAGCAGGCCCTCGCGCTCTTCGGTGCCGTTCCCGCCGTCGCGCGCAAGCTGGAGACCCTTGCAAACGTCGGCCTCGGCTACATACGCCTGGGACAGAGCGCCACCACCCTGTCGGGGGGCGAAGCGCAGCGCGTCAAGCTGGCCCTGGAGCTCTCCAAACGGGACACCGGCCGCACCCTCTACATCCTCGACGAGCCGACCACCGGCCTGCACTTTCGTGACATCCAGCTGTTGCTGGACGTACTGCACCGGTTACGCGATCACGGCAACACCGTGGTGGTGATCGAGCACAACCTGGACGTGATCAAGACCGCCGACTGGCTGATCGACCTCGGCCCGGAAGGCGGAGCAGGCGGCGGCGAAATCCTCTGCAGTGGTCCCCCGGAGGAAATCGCCGCACATACGAGAAGCCATACCGGCCGCTACCTGCGCCCCGTGCTGACGAGAGGCTGACCGCGCCCCGCCGATCGTGCGAGGCTTGCAAAGCGACGCCCTCCGAATGATGATGCGGCGGTCGTAACCATTTCCGGGGGGGATCATGGCGGAGACAGCAAGCGAAATCCAGGTGCGATTCCTTCAGCGCATCGAGCGCCGCGCGCGCTTTCTCAAGACGCTGCTCGAGGCGGGCCTCGGCCTGTACCTTCCGACCGACGAGGCACAACGCGGGCGCGCGATCGACCAGATCGTCCGAATGACGGCACGCCAGACCGAGCTGCCGCATCTGACGCAGGACACCCTCGCGCGTGCCACCACCACCGTCCGCAACCACCTCGAGGCCATGCAGAAGGTACTGCCCCACGACGTGCAGTACCGGAACCGGATCAAGCGCGACTGGTAGAGACCTCAGCGATCGAGCGCGTAACGCCTGAGCAGGTCGAGGTCGACGACCTCGAGCGCCGAACGATGGGTGGCCGCCAGCACCACCGGCGGCGCCACGCCCGCCTGCTCCGCCTCGAGCCACCGGTTCGCGCACAGGCACCAGCGGTCACCCGGCTTCAGCCCCGAGAAACGGAGCTCAGGGCGCGGCGTCGACAGGTCATTCCCCCGCCGGCGGGAGAAAGCGAGGAACTCACGGGTGACGCGGACGCAGACCACGTGCCGACCGAGATCTTCCGGCGAGGTCTCGCAGCAGCCGGTGCGGAAGAAACCGGTCAGGGGCGCGTAGCTGCATGCCCGCAACTCCCCGCCGAGCACGTTGCGCTGCCCCTGCATCTGCGTGTCGCTGTCGCTCATGGTGTGAATCGCTCCTGTGTCGTCGCCAACGAAAGACCACCGGCGGTACACCGAGTTCGGGCCAAGGATCACGCGTCCGGATAGCCCTGCGGATTCGCGCGCTGCCAAGCCCAGGCATCGCGGCACATTGCGTCGAGGTCGCGCCCGGCGCGCCATCCCAGGACAGCCTCCGCCCGAGAGGGGTCGGCCCAGCACTCGGCCACGTCACCCGGGCGCCGGTCCACCAGCCGATAGGGAATCGGCCGCCCGCTCGCACGCTCGAACGCCCGAAGGACCTCCAGCACGCTGTAGCCGCGGCCGGTGCCGAGATTGAGCACGGTCACGCCCGGCAGCGCGTCGATGCGCTCCACCGCACGTACGTGCCCGGCCGCGAGATCCACGACGTGGATATAGTCCCGCACGCCGGTTCCGTCGACGGTCGGATAGTCGGAGCCGAACACCTGAAGCTCATCCCGCCGACCCACCGCCACCTGGCTCACATAGGGCATCAGGTTGTTCGGTACGCCCTGCGGGTCCTCGCCGATGCGGCCGCTCGGATGGGCGCCGACCGGGTTGAAATAGCGCAGCAGCGCCACCTGCCAGCGCGGATCGGCCGCCGCGGCATCCATGAGGATGCGTTCCATCATCCACTTCGACCAGCCGTAGGGGTTGGTCGCGCTGGTGGGAAAGTCCTCCCGGATGGGGACGCTGGCCGGATCGCCGTACACGGTGGCCGAAGAGCTGAAGACGAGCCGCCATACGCCTGCGTCGGCCATCGCCTGAGCCAGCGCAAGCGTGCCGGCGATGTTGTTCTCGTAGTAGCGCAGCGGCTCCCGCACCGACTCGCCGACCGCCTTGAGGGCCGCGAAATGGATGACAGCGTCGATACGATGCGTGTCGAACAGCCGCGAGAGCGCCGCCCTGTCCCGCACGTCCGCCTGCACGAAAGCTTCGAGCGACCGCCCCGCGATCTCCTCCACCCGGGCGAGCGCGCTCGCCTTGCTGTTGGACAGGTTGTCGAGCACGACCACGTCGTGTCCGCTCTCGAGCAGCGCCACGCAGGTGTGCGTGCCGATGTAGCCCGCACCGCCCGTCACCAGGATTCTCGCCATCGACCGCCTCGCTCTTCCGCTCTTCACAAAAACGAACGGGCCGGAAAACCGGCCCGTTCGGACATCAAGCTCGCACGTACGGCATGCGTCACGCAGCGGCGGTCGCCTGCTCCTCGCCCGCGGGCGCGCTCTCTTCCTGAGCGGGACGGTCGAGCAGCTCGACGTAGGCCATCGGGGCGTTGTCGCCGTCACGGAATCCGCACTTCAGGATCCGCAGGTAGCCGCCATTGCGGGTGGCGTAGCGCGGCCCGAGCTCGTTGAAGAGCTTGCCGACCATGTCGCGATCGCGCAGCCGGTCGAACGCCAGGCGGCGGTTGGACAGGCTGGGCTTCTTGCCGAGGGTGATCAGCGGCTCCACGACCCGGCGCAGTTCCTTCGCCTTCGGGAGCGTGGTCTTGATCAGCTCGTGCTGCAGCAGCGAGTTGGCCATGTTGCGCAGCATCGCCTGGCGATGGGCGCTGGTGCGGTTCAGCTTGCGAAGACCGTTACGGTGACGCATTTCTAGTTCCTCACTTACCTGTCACCGTTCAGCCGAGCTTCTCGAGCCCGACCGGCGGCCAGTTTTCCAGTTTCATGCCGAGCGTCAGCCCGCGGGAGGCCAACACTTCCTTGATTTCGTTCAGCGACTTGCGACCGAGGTTCGGGGTCTTCAGCAGCTCCGTCTCGGTGCGCTGGATCAGATCGCCGATGTAGTAGATGTTCTCGGCCTTGAGGCAGTTGGCCGAGCGCACCGTGAGCTCGAGATCGTCCACCGGGCGCAGCAGGACCGGGTCGATCGTGGTCGTGGCCGAAGGCTCGGCAACCGGCGCGGTACCTTCCAGGTCGGCGAACACCGAAAGCTGATCCATCAGCACGCGCGCGGCGTAACGGATGGCCTCTTCCGGATCGACCGCACCGTTGGTCTCGATGTCGATGACGAGGCGGTCCAGGTCGGTACGCTGCTCGACGCGGGCGCTCTCGACCAGGTAGCTCACGCGGCGCACCGGGCTGAACGAGGCGTCCAGCACAATCCGGCCGATCTGCTTGGTGTCGCCCGCCATCGGACGGACGTTGCCGGGCACGTAGCCGCGACCTTCCTCGACCTTGATCTGCATGTCGAGCTTGCCGCCGGGGGCGAGGTGCGCGATCACGTGATCCGGGTTGATGATCTCGACATCATGGGTGACCTCGATGTCACGCGCCGTCACCACCCCGTCACCCGACTTCGACAGGCGCAGCGTCGCTTCGCTGCGGTTGTGCAGCTTGAGCACCACACCCTTGAGGTTGAGCAGCAGGTCGACGATGTCCTCACGCACACCGTCCAGCGTGGAGTACTCGTGCAGCACGCCCTCGATGGTCACTTCGGTGGGAGCATGACCGGGCAGCGAGGAAAGAAGGATACGCCGCAGCGCATTGCCCAGGGTATGCCCGAAACCGCGCTCGAACGGCTCCATCGTCACGCGCGCCTGGACCGGCGACACGCTCTGGACGTCGATGATGCGGGGTTTCAGAAGCGAATTGCTTTGCATCAGCAGTTCCTCGGATCTGTGAGTGTCGGCTCCCGGCGATTAGCGGGAGTACAGTTCCACGACCAGGCCTTCGTTGATCGTCGGCGGCAGTTCGGCACGCTGCGGATAGGCCTTGAAGACCCCCTTGCCGGCCTTGGCGTCGACCTCGAGCCACTCCGGGAAACCACGCGAAGCAGCCGCTTCGAGGGCCGCCTTGACGCGGAGCTGGTTGCGCGCGCCTTCGGTCAGCTCGACCACCTCGCCCGGACGCACGACGTAGGAGGGAATATTCACCCGCTTGCCGTTCACCAGGATGCTGTTGTGACGCACCAGCTGGCGCGCCTCGGCACGGGAACCGCCGAAGCCCATGCGATAGACCACGGAGTCCAGACGGCCCTCGAGCAGCTGAAGCAGGTTCTCGCCGGTCTGGCCGCGCTTGCGGTCGGCTTCGGCATACACCTTGCGGAACTGCGCTTCGAGCACGCCGTACAGACGACGGATCTTCTGCTTCTCACGCAGCTGCACGCCGTAGCCGGACATGCGCTGGCCGGAGCGCTGGCCGTGCTGGCCGGGCGCGTAGGAACGGCGCTCGATGGCGCACTTGTCGGTAAAGCACTTCTCGGCCTTCAGGAACAGCTTCTCGCCTTCGCGACGGCACTGACGGCACTTGGGATCCAGATTACGAGCCACGATTCAACTCCTTGTCAGATGCGGCGCTTCTTCGGCGGACGGCAGCCGTTGTGCGGAATCGGCGTGATGTCGGTAATGCTCGAGATCTTCAGGCCCAGCGCGTTGAGCGCCCGCACGGCCGATTCGCGACCGGGGCCAGGCCCCTTGATGCGCACTTCGAGGTTCTTCACACCGCACTCCTGGGCGGCCTTGCCGGCGGCCTCGGCCGCAACCTGAGCGGCGAACGGGGTGCTCTTGCGGGAGCCCTTGAAGCCGGCGCCACCCGAAGTCGCCCACGACAGCGCATTGCCCTGGCGGTCGGTGATGGTGATGATCGTGTTGTTGAAGCTGGCGTGCACGTGGGCGATACCCTCGGCGACGTTCTTCTTGACCTTTTTGCGGACTTTCGCAGCAGTCTTAGCCATTGTTCGTTCCTATCACTTCTTGCCGGCGATGGCCTTGCGCGGACCCTTGCGGGTGCGGGCATTGGTGCGGGTGCGCTGACCGCGAACGGGCAGGCCGCGACGGTGACGCACGCCGCGGTAGCAGCCGAGGTCCATGAGGCGCTTGATGTTCATCGTGACTTCGCGGCGCAGATCGCCTTCGACGATGAACTTGCCGACCTCGTCGCGCAGGCGCTCCATGTCGGACTCGGTGAGATCCTTGACCTTGACCGAACGCACGATGTTGGCGGCGTCGCAAATCTTCTGAGCACGCGAACGGCCGATTCCATAGATGGCGGTCAGCGCGATCTCGGCATGCTTGTGGTTGGGAATGTTTACCCCAGCAATACGGGCCATTCGTTTACCCCAAAAAGCGAAACATTAAATGTTAATACTTGTGCGCCGCCGGATCAACCCTGGCGCTGCTTGTGCCGCGGATCGGAGCAGATCACGCGCACCACTCCCTTGCGGCGGATGATCTTGCAGTTGCGGCACAGCCGCTTGACCGAAGCCTGAACTCTCATTTTGTTGCTCCTGTTTTCTAATTACTTGGTGCGGAAAACGATCCGGGCCTTGGACAGGTCGTAGGGCGTCATCTGCACGGTGACCTTGTCCCCGGGGAGAATGCGGATGTAGTGCATGCGCATCTTTCCGGAGATGTATCCGAGAACCATGTGTCCGTTTTCCAGCCGAACTCGGAACGTCGCGTTGGGGAGGTTCTCGGTGACCTCGCCCTGCATCTCGATAACGTCTTCCTTCGCCATAACTTACCGGATGGGAAGCCCCGCCCCCTTGAAGTTCGCCTTCTTGAGCAGGCTCTCGTACTGGTGCGACATCACGTAAGCCTGGACCTGCGCCATGAAGTCCATCGTCACCACCACGATGATCAGGAGCGAAGTTCCGCCGAAGTAGAACGGCACGTTCCACTTCAGGATCAGGAACTCCGGCAGCAGGCACACCAGAGTGATGTACACCGCACCCACCAGCGTCAGACGCGTCAGGATCTTGTCGATGTAGCGCGCCGTCTGGTCGCCGGGACGGATCCCGGGCACGAAGGCGCCGCTCTTCTTCAGGTTGTCGGCCGTTTCGCGGGCGTTGAACACCAGCGCGGTGTAGAAGAAACAGAAGAAGACGATCGCTGCGGCGTACAGCATCACGTAGATCGGCTGCCCCGGCGAGAGCGTGGCGGAGATGTCGCGCAGCCAGCCCATGCCTTCCGAGGCACCGAACCACTGTCCCAGCGTGGCCGGGAAGAGGATGATGCTCGAGGCGAAGATCGGCGGGATCACGCCGGACATGTTGAGCTTCAGGGGCAGGTGCGAGCTCTGCCCGCCGTAGATCTTGTTGCCGACCTGACGCTTGGCGTAGTTGACCAGGATCTTGCGCTGGCCACGCTCCACGAACACCACGAACCCGGTGACCAGCACCACGAGCACGCAAATCAGCAGCGCAGTGAAGGGATGCATCGCGCCGGTACGCACCAGCTCGAACAAGCCCCCTATCGCCGCCGGCAGCCCCGCCGCGATACCGGCGAAGATGATCAGCGAAATCCCGTTGCCGACCCCGCGCTCGGTGATCTGCTCGCCCAGCCACATCAGGAACATGGTCCCGGTGACGAGGGTTGCGACGGTCACGAAGCGGAACATGATGCCCGGATCCAGCACCAGACCCGCCTGGCTCTCCAGCGCGATCGCGATACCCAGGGACTGGGCGAACGCGAGCACCACCGTGCCGTAGCGGGTGTACTGCGTGATCTTCCTGCGGCCAGCCTCGCCTTCCTTCTTGAGCGCCTCGAGCTGGGGCACCGCCACCGTCATCAGCTGCATGATGATGGAGGCCGAGATGTAGGGCATGATGCCGAGCGCGAAGATCGTGAAACGCGACAGCGCGCCGCCCGAGAACAGGTTGAACACCCCCAGGATCCCGCCGGCCTGCGACTGGAACAGCTCGGCCAGTCGCTCCGGATCGATCCCGGGCACCGGGATGTGCGCACCGATGCGATAGACGATAAGCGCACCCACCAGGAAGAGGATGCGCCGCTTCAGATCGCCGAACCGACCGGGCGTACCGAGCGTGGCAGCGGGGTTGGCCACTTTGGCGCTTCCTTACTCGGTCACCACGGAGCCGCCGGCCGCCTCGATGGCAGCCCGGGCACCCTTGGTGGCACCGACGCCACGCAGGGTCACCTTGCGCGCGATGCTGCCCGAAAGCACCACCTTGGCCGACAGGGTGTCGGCGGGGACGATACCGGCCTGCATCAGCACGAGCAGGTCGATCTCGTCCACCGGCAGCTTGTCGAGCTCGGAGAGGCGGACCTCGGCGTTGCGCGAGCCGGTCAGCGACACGAAGCCGCGCTTGGGCAGGCGACGCTGCAGCGGCATCTGGCCGCCTTCGAAGCCGACCTTGTGGAAACCGCCGGCACGGGACTTCTGACCCTTGTGGCCGCGGCCGCAGGTCTTGCCCAGGCCACTGCCGATGCCGCGCCCGACGCGCTTGCCGGCCGACTTGGAGCCGGCCGCGGGTTTGATGGTATTGAGCCGCATATCAACCCTCACACTTCACCAGGTAGGACACCTTGTTCACCATACCGCGCACTTCCGGGGTGTCCTTCAGCTCGACGGTGTGGTTGAGACGACGCAGCCCCAGGCCGCGCACGGTGGCGCGGTGCGACTGCTTGGTGCCGATCACGCTCTTGACGAGGGTGACCTTGATCGTTTTATCGGACATGGCTTACCCCAGGATCTCTTCGACGGCCTTGCCGCGCTTGGCCGCGATCTCCGCCGGCGTATTGATCGCCAGCAGGCCGTTCAGCGTGGCGCGCACGACGTTGTAGGGATTGGTCGAGCCGATGCACTTGCAGATCACGTCGGTCACGCCCATCACTTCGAAGACGGCACGCATCGGGCCGCCGGCGATGATGCCGGTACCGGAGGGCGCCGGCTGCATCAGCACCGAGGAGGCGCCGTGCTTGCCGATCACCGAGTGCTGCAGGGTGCCGTTCTTGAGCGAAACCTTGCGCATCTTGCGGCGCGCCTCGTCCATCGCCTTCTGAACCGCAACCGGCACTTCGCGGGACTTGCCCTTGCCCATGCCGATCCCGCCGTCGCCGTCGCCGACCACGGTGAGCGCCGCGAAACCGAGGATCCGGCCGCCCTTGACGACCTTGGTCACGCGGTTGATCGCGACCATCTTCTCGCGAAGGCCGTCGTCGCGCTCCTCCGACGCTTGCGGTCGCTTGCTTTGTTGCTTAGCCATACGAATCCTCGCTTAGAACTTGAGTCCGCCTTCGCGGGCGGCCTCGGCCAGCGCCTTGACGCGACCGTGGTACAGGAAACCGGCACGGTCGAAGGCAACCGCTTCCACGCCGGCAGCCTTGGCCCGCTCCGCGATGAGCTTGCCCACCAACTCGGCGGCCTGCTTGTTGCCGCCGGTGGAGACCTGCGAACGCACGTCCTTCTCGACGGTGGAGGCGGCCGCGAGCACGCGCGAGCCGTCGCCGTCGATGATCTGGGCGTAGATATGGGAGTTGGAACGGAACACGGTCAGGCGCACCGCCTTCAGCTCCGCGATTTTGGCTCGGGTTTTGCGAGCACGACGCAGACGAACGACTTTCTTGTTCATGACGAACCGCCCTTACTTCTTTTTGGTTTCCTTGAGCACCACCGCTTCGTCCGCATAACGGACGCCCTTGCCCTTGTAGGGCTCGGGAGCGCGGTAGGCACGCACCTCGGCAGCGACCTGCCCAACCAGCTGCTTGTCGATCCCCTTGATCAGGATCTCGGTCTGGGTCGGCGTTTCGGCCTTGACGCCCTCAGGCATCTGGTGCACCACAGGATGCGAAAAACCGAGGGTCAGGTTGAGCTTGTCGCCCTGAGCCTGGGCACGATAGCCCACGCCGACGAGGGTGAGCTTGCGCTCGAAGCCCTTGGTGACCCCGGTCACCATGTTGTTGACCAGCGCACGCACCGTGCCGGACATGGCGCGCGAGTTGTCCACACCCTCACGGGCGCGACACACCAGCGCATCACCGTCACGCTCGACGGTCACGGCGTTGCCGATCGCTTGCGTCAGGCTGCCCAGCGGCCCCTTGATGGAGATCTCGCCGGCGCCGATATTCACTTCCACGCCCTTGGGGATCGCCACCGGATTCTTAGCTACACGAGACATAAGACTTCCCCTTACGCGACGTAGCAGATGACTTCGCCACCGACGTGACCGGCGCGCGCCGCACGATCGGTCATCACGCCACGCGGCGTCGACACGATCGCGACACCCAGCCCGTTCATGACGCGCGGCAGGTCGTTGCTGCCCTTGTACACGCGCAGACCGGGACGGCTGACACGCTCGATGCGCTCGATCACGGGACGGCCGGCGTAATACTTCAGCGCCACCTCGAGCTGAGCCTTGCCGTCGGCTTCATGCACGGCAAAGCCGTCGATGTAGCCTTCGTCCTGCAGCACCTTGGCGATCGCGACCTTCAGCTTGGAAGACGGCATCAACACGCTCGCCTTCTGTGCCTGCTGACCATTGCGGATGCGGGTCAGCATGTCGGCGATGGGATCGGACATACTCATCAGATAATCTCCTTACCAGCTCGCCTTGGTCATGCCCGGCACCTCGCCGCGGAACGCGAGCTCACGCAACTTGTTGCGTGCAAGCCCGAACTTGCGGAACACCCCACGCGGACGACCCGTCACGGCGCAGCGATTACGCTGCCGAACGGGGCTCGCATTGCGCGGAAGCTGCTGCAGCTTCAGACGCGCAGCCATGCGCTCTTCTTCCGACAGGTTCGTATCCTTGATCTGAGCGATCAGCTCGGCGCGCTTGGCGGCATACTTCGCCACCGTCTTGCGGCGCTTCTCTTCTCTATTGATCAGAGCCAGTTTCGCCATAACACCCTCAATTCTTGAACGGGAACTTGAACGCCGCGAGCAGGGCACGCGCTTCCTGATCGGTCTTGGCGGTCGTCGTGATGCTGATGTTCATCCCCCGCAGCGCATCGATCTTGTCGTACTCGATCTCGGGGAAGATGATCTGCTCTTTGACGCCCAGGTTGTAGTTCCCGCGGCCATCGAAGCCCTTGCCGGCGATACCGCGGAAGTCGCGGATACGCGGCATGGCGATCGTCACCAGGCGGTCGAGGAACTCGAACATGCGCGGACCGCGCAGCGTCACCATGCAGCCGATCGGGTAACCATCGCGAATCTTGAAGCCGGCGATCGACTTCCGCGCCTTGGTCACCACCGGCTTCTGACCGGCGATCTTGGTCATGTCGCCAACGGCGTTTTCGAGAATCTTCTTGTCGCCGACCGCTTCACCGACACCCATATTGAGAGTGATCTTGGTGATGCGGGGCACCTCCATCACGGACTTGTAGCCGAACTGCTCACGCAGCTGCGGCGCAACCGTTTCCTTGTAGTACTGTTGCAAGCGCGCCATGACTGCTCCTTACGCGTCCACCAGTTCGCCGTTCGACTTGAAGAAGCGCACCTTGCGACCATCCTCAAGCACCTTGATGCCGACCTTGTCGCCCTTTTGGGCAGCCGGATTGAACAGCGCGACGTTGGAAATGTGCAGCGGCATCTCTTTTTCGACGATGCCACCCACCTCGCCCTTGAGCGGGTTCGGGCGCACGTGCTTCTTCACGCGATTGACACCCTCGACCACCACGCGCTCTTCGCCGACGCGACGCAGCACGGTGCCGCGGCGACCGCGATCCTTACCGGCCAGCACGACGACCTCATCACCTTTGCGGATCTTGTTCATCTCGACACAACTCCTCAGAGCACTTCAGGCGCCAGCGAGACGATCTTCATGAACCGCTCGGTGCGCAGCTCGCGGGTGACCGGTCCGAAGATACGGGTACCGATCGGCTCGAGCTTGTTGTTGAGCAGCACCGCGGCATTCCCGTCGAACTTGACGAGGGAGCCATCCGGGCGACGCACGCCCTTGGCGGTACGCACCACGACCGCGTTGTAGATGTCGCCCTTCTTCACGCGACCGCGCGGCGCGGCATCCTTGATGGTGACCTTGATGATGTCGCCAATGCCCGCGTAACGGCGCTTCGAGCCGCCCAGGACCTTGATGCACATCACCGCACGTGCGCCGGTGTTATCGGCCACGTCCAGCATGGACTGCATTTGAATCATGAATTTATCTCCAACTTGCCCCGCTACAGCGGTCAGTCTTGGAACCCGTATGGGTAGGGAGCCCCGAAGAGCGAAAAGCAAAGATTGAAAATGATAACAGCTTGGCAGTCGCCTGCCAAGCCATTTTCAGCAAAAACTACCGCTGCTGCGCGATCAGATGATGCGCGCTTTCTCCAACACCTGCGTCACGCGCCAGGTCTTGGTCTTCGAGATCGGGCGGCACTCCACGATCTCCACCAGGTCGCCCGCACCCGCCTGGCCCTGCTCGACGTGGGCGTGATACTTCGCCGAGCGGGTGATCACCTTGCCGTAGAGCTCGTGCTTGACACGACGCTCGACCAGCACGGTGACGGTGTTCTGCATCTTGTCGCTCACCACCCGACCAACGAGGGCGCGGCGAACCTTGTCGTTCTGTTCGGTCATTTCTGCACCGCCTTTTCACCGAGGAGGGTGCGCACGCGCGCGATGTCGCGGCGGACCTTCCCGAGCTGGCTCGTGTTGCTCAACTGCTGCGTCGCAAGCTGCATGCGCAGGGAAAACTGCGCCTTCAGCAGCTCGAGCAACTCCTGGTTCAATTCGTCGGCGCTCTTCGCGCGGAGTTCACTCGCTTTCATGGTCACCCCATCTGACGCAGGACGAAAACGGTCTCCATCGGAAGCTTCGCGGCCGCAAGCCGGAACGCTTCGCGGGCGAGCGCCTCGTCGACACCGTCCATCTCGTACAACACTTTGCCCGGCTGAATCTCGGCGACCCAGTACTCGGGGTTGCCCTTGCCGTTACCCATCCGCACTTCCGCCGGCTTCTTCGAAATCGGCTTGTCCGGGAAGACGCGGATCCAGATGCGGCCACCGCGCTTGATGTGACGGGTCATCGCACGCCGCGCCGACTCGATCTGACGCGCGGTCAGACGACCGCGGCCGACCGCCTTGAGCCCGAATTCGCCGAAGCTCACCTTCGCACCGCGCGTGGCGATGCCGGTGTTGCGGCCCTTCTGCTCCTTACGATATTTCCTTCTCGACGGCTGCAGCATCACTCACTCCTGCTCTCTTCTTGCCCCCGAGCCTGTCCCTCGCCACGGCGGGCGGGACGGCGGCCGGGGCGGCCTTCGCCACCGTCGTTGCGCGGAGCGCCCCGACGGCCACGGCGGGCCTCGGCTTCAGGTTCGACGGCGGCCGGACGCTCGTTGCGGCCCAGCATTTCGCCCTTGTAGACCCACACCTTGATGCCGATGACACCGTAGGTGGTCTCGGCTTCGGACACGCCGTAGTCGATGTCGGCGCGCAGGGTGTGCAGGGGCACGCGGCCTTCGCGGTACCACTCGGTCCGAGCGATCTCGGCGCCGTTCAGACGGCCGGCGCTCATGATCTTGATACCCTGGGCACCGAGGCGCATGGCGTTCTGCATCGCGCGCTTCATTGCGCGGCGGAACATGATGCGCTTCTCGAGCTGCTGAGCGATCGAGTCGGCGATGAGCTTGGCATCGACCTCGGGCTTGCGGATCTCCTCGATATTGACGTGCACCTGCACGCCCATGATCTTCTGGAGCTCGCGCTTGAGGTTCTCGATGTCCTCGCCCTTCTTGCCGATCACCACACCCGGACGGGCCGAATAGAGGGTGATGCGGGCGTTCTTGGCGGGACGCTCGATGACGATGCGGCCCACGGAGGCGTGACCGAGGCGCTTCTTCAGGAACTCGCGAACCTTCAGATCCTCGTGCAGCATCTTCGAGTAGTCGCGGCTGGGCGCGAACCAGCGCGAAGCCCAGTCACGGGTGACCGCGAGACGGAATCCGGTCGGATGAATTTTCTGACCCATATCTACTCCTTACTCCCCGACGGTCACGAAGATGTGGCAGGTGGGCTTGAGGATGCGGTTGCCGCGCCCCTTCGCACGCGCGGTGAAGCGCTTGAGCGAAGTGCCTTCCTCGACGTAGATGGTCTTCACCTTGAGGGTGTCGATATCCGCCCCGTCGTTGTGTTCGGCATTGGCGATCGCGGACTCCACCACCTTGCGGATGATCTGCGCGCCCTTCTTCGGCGAGAAGGCGAGAATGTTGAGTGCCTGTTCCACCGGCTTGCCCCGCACCAGGTCGGCCACCAGGCGGCCCTTCTGGGCCGACAGGCGAACGCCGCGGAGAATTGCTCTGGTTTCCATCGTGACTCCTTACCTCTTCGCCTTCTTGCTCGCTGCATGACCCTTGAAGGTACGGGTCAGGGCGAACTCGCCGAGCTTGTGGCCAACCATGTTCTCCGAGACGAAGACCGGAATGTGCTGACGGCCGTTATGCACGGCGATGGTCAGGCCCACGAAGTCGGGCAGCACCGTCGACCGGCGCGACCAGGTCTTGATCGGACGCTTGTCGTTGCTCGCCCGGGCGGCGTCGACCTTCTTGAGGAGGTGCGCGTCGACAAACGGGCCTTTTTTGATAGAACGTGCCATTTGTTACCCCTTAACGCTTGTGACGACGCTGCACGATCATGGTGTCGGTGCGCTTGTTGCTGCGCGTCCGATAGCCCTTGGTCGGCTGGCCCCACGGGCTGCGCGGAACGCCGCCCTCGCCGGTGCGGCCTTCGCCGCCGCCGTGCGGGTGATCCACCGGGTTCATCGCCACACCGCGCACGGTCGGACGGATGCCGCGCCAACGGTTGGCGCCGGCCTTGCCGATCTTGCGCAGACCATGCTCCTCGTTGCCGACTTCACCGATGGTGGCGCGGCACTCGACATGCACGCGACGCACTTCACCGGAGCGCAGGCGGAGCTGGGCGTAGCTGCCCTCACGCGCCAGCAGCTGCACCGAGGTGCCGGCGGCGCGCGCGATCTGGGCGCCTTTGCCGGGCATCATCTCGACGCAGTGGATGGTCGAACCGACCGGGATGTTGCGGATGGGCAGCGCGTTGCCGGCCTTGATCGGAGCCTCCGCACCGCTCACCACCTGCTGCCCGACGGCCAGACCCTTCGGGGCGATGATGTAGCGACGCTCGCCGTCGGCGTAGCACAGCAGCGCGATGTTCGCCGAGCGGTTCGGGTCGTACTCGATGCGCTCGACCTTCGCCACGACGCCATCCTTGTTGCGGCGGAAGTCGACGACACGGTAGTGCTGCTTGTGGCCGCCACCCTTGTGGCGCACGGTGATGTGGCCGTTGTGGTTGCGACCCGCGGTGTTCGACTGCTTTTCGAGCAGCGGCGCGTACGGGCGCCCCTTGTAGAGGTCGGCATTGACCACCTTGACCATCGCGCGACGGCCGGCGGACGTGGGCTTGAGTTTTACGAGTGCCATGATTGCTTACTCCCCGGCCGCGAAGTTGATTTCCTGGCCAGGCTGGAGGCAGACGAAAGCCTTCTTCCAGTCCTTGCGACGGCCCATGCTGCGGCCGAAGCGCTTGACCTTGCCCTTCACGTTGGCGATCTGCACGGACTTGACCTGAACCTTGAAGAGCAGCTCGACGGCCGCCTTCACTTCCGGCTTGGTCGCGGTGGACGCGACCTTGAACACCACCTGCTCGTTCTTGTCGGCGACAAAGGTCGCCTTTTCGGAGATCTGCGGCGCGAGCAGCACCTGCATCAGACGCTCCTGGCTGAATCCGCTCATTGCCAGGCCTCCTCCATCTTCGCCAGCGCGCCCTTCGTCACGATGACCTTGTTGTAGTGCACGAGCGACACCGGATCCGCCTCGCTCACCGTCAGCACCAGCACGTTGTGCAGGTTGCGGGACGACAGGAACAGGTTCTCGTCGAAGTCGTGGGTGATCACCAGCACGCTGTCCAGACCCATGCCCTTCAGCTTCTGAGCGAGCAGCTTGGTCTTGGGCGCCTCGACACGGAAGTCCTCCACCACCGCCAGACGGTCTTCGCGGGCGAGCTGCGACAGGATCGCAGCCACGCCGGCGCGGAACATCTTGCGGTTCACCTTTTGCGAGAAGTTCTCGTCCGGCTTGTTCGGGAAGATCTTGCCGCCGCCACGCCACAGCGGGCTCGAGGCCATACCGGCACGCGCACGGCCGGTACCCTTCTGACGCCACGGCTTGCGGGTCGACTTCGCCACTTCGGAGCGACCCTTCTGCGCACGGTTGCCGGAGCGGGCGTTGGCCATGTAGGCCACCACCACCTGGTGCACCAGCGCCTCGTTATAGTCGCGCCCGAACAGCGCATCGGAAGCCTGCAGCGTTGCCGACTGCTGACCTTCGTCATTCAACAGTTTGAGTTCCATCGCGCCCTCGCTCAGCTAGCCTTGACCGCGGGGCGGACGATGACGTCGCCACCCTTCGAGCCGGGCACTGCACCCTTCACCAGCAGCAGCTGGCGCTCGACGTCGACACGGACCACTTCCAGGTTCTGGGTGGTGCGGGTCACGTTGCCGTACTGACCGGCCATCTTCTTGCCCGGGAACACGCGACCCGGATCCTGCGCCATACCGATCGAGCCGGGCGCATTGTGCGACACGGAGTTACCGTGCGAGGCGCGGTTCGACGAGAAGTTGTGACGCTTGATGCCGCCGGAGAAACCCTTACCGATCGAAGTGCCGGTGACGTCGACCTTCTGCCCAACGGCGAAGATGTCGACACTGATCACGTCGCCCGCCTTGAAGCCGGCGAGCTGCTCGGCACCCATGGTGAACTCGCGGAGGGTGTGACCGGCTTCGACGCCGGCCTTGGCGAGGTGACCGGCGAGGGGTTTTCCAACCCGGTTCGCGCGGCGCTTGCCGAAAGTCACCTGGACGGCGGAGTAGCCATCGACTTCAGGTGTCTTGATCTGGGTCACGCGGTTGTTGGACACGTCCAGCACCGTCACCGGAATGGTTCTGCCATCCTCGGCGAAGATGCGAGTCATGCCAACCTTGCGCCCTACAAGGCCTAGACTCATTTTCTTCTCCTGATCCCCGGTTACGATTGACCGGGCCCTATCAAAAATTGCGCCAAAAGGCGCAAAGGCCGGATTATACCGGCCTTTTTCTCAACAGCACAAGCCCAGGAAGCTTACTGGAGCTTGATCTCCACATCGACACCCGCCGGCAGGTCCAGCTTCATCAGCGCATCGACGGTCTTGTCCGTCGGATCGATGATGTCCATCAGGCGCTGATGGGTACGGATCTCGAACTGGTCGCGCGACGACTTGTTCACGTGCGGCGAACGCAGCACGTCGAAGCGCTCGACACGGGTCGGCAGCGGAACGGGACCACGAACGACGGCGCCGGTACGCTTGGCGGTATCGACGATCTCCAGCGCGGACTGGTCGATGAGCCGGTAGTCGAACGCCTTCAGACGGATGCGAATCTTCTGGTTTTGCATGGATGAAATCCTGAAAAGAGCGATAGCCCGGGGTCATGCGACCCCGGGCGGGGTCGAGTCTTACTCGATGATCTTCGCAACCACGCCGGCGCCGACGGTGCGGCCGCCTTCGCGGATGGCGAAG
>DYFV01000030.1 GCA_020725025.1 Azoarcus sp. | reverse complement strand
CCCCTCTCTGCAAGCCCCTCCGGGCTTTTGCACACTGTTCAGAACACTACCGCCGTGCCAAGGGCATAAAGGCTACCACTTCGCCGGCCCCTTGGGTGGGGCGCGACGGGCCTCCTCGCTCCCACCGCTGGCGCGACGGCAACAAGCTGTATAGAATGACAGTCCTGTATACCCATACACCGGAGACAAGCATGGAAGACTGGATCAATCACGTCCTCACCGGAGGCGGCATCGCCGCCGGCCTGCTGTTCGGCACGGGAAACGCGGGCGCCGGGGTCGCGCTGGTCGTGGCCGCCATCGGGGCCGTCTGGCTGATCCGCACCCGGGACAGGCATCCCTCGGGGCTGTGACCCGCCCCGCGCCTCACGCCTGCCCATCGGCCGCCAGCGCCTCGACCAGCGCCCGAACGGCGTCCTGCCGCGCGGGATCGTCGACCGCGGGCTGGAGGAGCCCCGACCAGCGGGGATGCGCCCGGGCACTGCGCAGGGTTTCCGGCAGCGCGCCCTGCCGCCACTGACGCAGGGCCGGCTCGGGCAGCCGGATCGGGGCCACCGCCGCGTGGCCGCGGGCCTCGAGCGCACGTACCAGCAGCAGTCCCCGCAGGGCGAGCAGGCGCAGGGTGGCGTCGTCTACGGTCAGCTCGCGATAGCCGCGCACCCGGTCGAACAGCCGGTCTCCGTAATGACGCAGCGCCTGCCAGCCCCCTCCGGCGAGCGCCCCCAGCGCGGCGGCGGCACCGAGCGTGAGGCCGCCCACCATCACGTCCACCCCCATCCCCGCCGCCGCACCGGCCGCCGCACCGCTGCCGAGGCGCACGCCCATCTCGCGCAAGGCATCGGGATGGAAGAGATCGGTCTCCCAGCGGCCTTCGGCGAGCGGCAGGCCCGCCGCCTCGACGTCTTCGGGCCTGAAGCGATAGAGGGCGAGCAGCGCATCGACGCAGGCCTGCTCGCGCCGGCGCACCCGCTCGTGGAGCGCCGCCACCTCGCGGCGCAGCGCCGCCGCGGGTTCGACGGGCACCGCGACGCGGGCGGCCGCCACGTCGATCAGCAGCTCCGCCACCAACGCCAGCGCCGAGCCGTGGCGGCTGCGCGCCTCGTGCTCCCGCTGATCGGCGAGCTTCGCGAGCACCGGCCGCCAGGCATCGAGCAGGGTGGCGAGCGCTTCATATAGGCGGCGCTCGCCGTCCTGCTCCGGGGCGACGGTGTCGAAGCGCACCACCGCGTGCAGGCCCAGGCGCGCGAGCGCCTCGCGCCACGCCGGCTCGTTGGCGGCAGCGTCGCGCACGAAGTTCAGCACGGGCAGCAGCGGCACCGCACAGCCGGCGAGAACGGCGAGTTCGTCACGGTGCTTGGCCAGCACCGGGTCGCGCGCATCGATGACGTAGAACGCGGCGTCGCTCGCGAGCATCTGCCGCAGCACCTTCGCCTCCTGCTCGAAGCGCTCCTGGGCCGCCGCGCCGGCGAGGAAGTGCGCAATGCGCGCCGGCCCGTCGAGGCGCTCGCCGCCGGGCGGCACGATCGCCTCGAGGCACTCGAGCAGGGCGACGGGGTCCTCCATGCCCGGCGTGTCGTAGAGCTCCACGAGTCCTTTGCCGTCCACAAGCAGGCGGGCCCCTTCCACGTGGCGCGTCGTGCCGGGACGGCTCGCCACTTCACCGAAGGCGACATCGCGGGTGAGCGTGCGCAGCAGCGAGGTCTTGCCCGTGTTGGTGTGCCCGACCACGGCGATACGCAATGGGCGCGTCACGGCCGTCGCCCTCCGGCCGCCGTTCCGTCGGGGGCGGCCCCCAGCCAGCGGAGCGCCGCGGCTTCGCTCTCGGAGACCTGTTGCGGCGCGATGCCGACGGCCGCGAGCCCCTCGTACCAGTGGGCGAGCCGCTCGCCGGCCGCCGGCGCATCGGCGTGCACAAGCCACACCCGGCATTCGCCTGCGTGAGCGGCCAGCTCGGCGATCATCCCGAGGCTGCCGCGGTCGGGCGAGCGGCGCGCGTCGCAGGCGACGAGCAGACGCCCGGGCGGCGCGGCAGCGAGCTGCGCCAGCACCCGCCGGCGCTCCTCCCGGGTGTCGACCACACCCGCATCCCGCGTGCCGGGCGGAAGCGCCGGCGGCCAGGCGGCGCCGGGATCGAGCTCGAGCCCCACGACGACACGGGCGCTCGCGTCCGCCACGCCGTGACGCGCGACGCGGGCGCGGTGGAGGTGCGCGGGCGCCGCATCGACCACCCCGAGGCGCTCGCTCTCCGGACACAGGCGCGGAATCAGCGGCGCGAAGCCCGGTGCCGCGAGATCGAGGCGTACTCGTGCCCGCCCGACGCGCCAAAGGAGAAGACAGCCCGCCCACAACAGGAGACGCGGGACCAGTCCGTAGGCGGTCACGCATCCCGCCAGCCAGGAGGACCACGCGATGCGGGCCGCCTCGTCGGACAGCGCGGCGACTCCGCTCGCACGCACCAGGGCTTCGTCGGGCACCGTGAAGCCGAGCTGCGCCGGAAGCCAGCCGGCCGCCGCCACGAAACCCACGAAGGTATCGGCCGGCAGGATGGTGGTCTCCCACACGAAGCCGTAGCGGCGCGCGGCGAGGGTGGCGACCAGCCCCACCAGCGCGCCTGCCATGGCGGCGAGCCACAGGCCATGCGTCACCGCACCCAGCCACCAGCGCGCAAGGCCGGTCCGGGCTGTGATCGCGCCGAGCGCCGCCGTCAGGTCGCGCGCGGCGGACGCCCCCGCGAGACGCGCGGAGAGCCACAGCCAGGCGCGCCCGAGCGCGCCGCCGCCTTCGCCGCGGCCCGCGGCGAGGGAGGCGAGCCACAAGAGGAGCGCTACCGTGTGCACACCGAGCAGCCCGCCCAGCGCCCACACCACGTTCACCGGCCGCCCGCCCTCGCCCAGGACCGCGAGCGCGCTGCCGAAGCCGGTCGCGAGAGCGACCAGCGCAAGAATCACGAGGACCAGACGCGCGCGCGGCTTCCACGCGCGCAGCGCATCGGCGAGCCCCTCGCGGGCGCCGAGCAGGGCGGCGCGGCGCATGACTCGCGCCTCGGGCGTACCGCCGGCCGCGCGTGCCTCGGCCACCGCCGCACGGTCCTCGAGGCTCCCGTCGCGCAGCTCGCGCAGCCGGACGGCTTCCGCCAGCCAGCACGCTTCGAAGCGCGGCAGGCCGGCTGCGTCGCCGCCCTCCGGCGGCATCGGTTGCCGTTGCGAATCCATGCCATAGGATAGCCGGAATGCCGGATGCACGGCCCACGTGGGGCATGCCCGCTCGCGGCGTTGAACCTGCATGCCGCAACCCTGTCCGAGGTGAAAAGGTTCTCAACCGCTTTCGCAACGAGCCTTGCGAGGCCCATCATGAACCTGCTGCGTCGCCTTCCGGGTTCCCAACCCCAACCGCCCGGAATGGAAAGGAAGGTCTTCCGTATGCTCCCCTCGGCCCTCATGGCCGGGACGGTGCTGCCCGGCCTGTATGCCGTCATCGTCCGCGCCTTCCCCGATCCCGGCACGGCGGAAGAGATCGCGCGGCAGATCCAGCTCACCGACTTCCTGGTGCTCGGCACGATCCTGTTCCATTGGGCGCTGGTGCTCACGGTCGCCATCTTCTGCGTCATCGTCATCCTGATGAAGGGCCCGACCTACGTGGCCGACCCTTACGAGCTCCCGGACGCGGACCAGCCGCGCGACTCCGACCCCTGATTCCCTGCGGCCGCATCGGCCGCCCATCGCCCGACGCCGCGCCGGTTGTCCGGCGGGCTTGGTCGTACTCCGTTCAGCGAGGCATAATCCGGCCGTTTCCGCATGGAGAGGGTGCCGAATGCGCCGGATTGGAGCATGACCGAACTGTCGACCGTGTCCGCCACAGACGCCGTGTGCCCGGCGTCCGCAGGTGCCGCGCTGCAGGGTGCGCGCGCATGCCCGGTGGGTGCGCGGTGATGGGCCGCACACGAGTTCTCATCGCCGACGACCATGCCATCGTGCGCCGCGGCCTTCGGCTGCTCATGGAGCAGACCGACGACCTGGAGGTCGCCGGCGAGGCGGAGAATGGCGTGCAGATCGTGCAGAAGGTGCGCGAAGCACCGCCGGACGTCGTCCTGATGGACATCTCGATGCCCGATCGCAACGGCATCGATGCGCTCAAGATGATCCGCAAGGAGTTCCCGCGCCTGCCCGTGCTGATCGTCAGCATGTACCCGGAAGACCAATACGCGGTGCGGGCCATGAAGGCCGGCGCCGCGGGCTACTTCTGCAAGTGCGACGAGCCCGAGCAGCTCCTGGCCGCCATCCGCCTGGTGGCGGGCGGCAAGAAATACGTCAGCGCGGCCGTGGCCGAGGCCCTCGCCCACGCCATTTCCTCCCACGACGGCGACCGGCCGCTGCACGAGCGCCTCTCGGACCGCGAGTACCAGACCCTGTGCATGATCGCCAGCGGCAAGACGCTGACCCAGATCGCCGAGTCGCTCAACCTGAGCGTGAAGACGGTGAGCGTGTACCGGACGCGGCTGCTCGAGAAGATGAACCTGCGCACCAGCGCCGAGCTTACCCACTACGGCATCCGCCACGGCCTGGTGGAATGACGATGCCGTTCGGGCATTACGCGATACTGGAAAGCCCGCCGATTTGAGCGCAAACTTCGCGCTGAAATGTCTGCGCCAGAGTTCCATCGCCCCCCCGACATCGCCCGAGAGGCCTTGCGCCGTCTCGCGCTGGAACGCGTGCCGCCCACGCCCGAGAACTTCCGGGCCTACTACCATGCCATCGCCGGCAGCGTCGACGACGATCCGTTTCCCGACAAGGCGCTCAAGCAGATCGTAAACGCCTTGCCGCGTGCAACGCCGGCGGCAGTGCGCGTCGCGCGCGAGTTCGAGGACGCGGTCGCCGCCCGGAACTGGCCCACGCTGCGCCAGGCGATCGTCTCGCTGTGCGAGGCCCAGGCCGCCGGACAGCCGGCCTGGGGACGGCTCATCCGCGACCTGATCGGCGAGCTGGAGCGCCGCCACGGCAAGCTCGGCTTCATGCAGAAGCGGGAGACGCTTCTGCAGGTGCTCGCCACCACTCCGCCCGACTCGGAGCAGCTCTTCGTTCGCGTCAACGCGCTGGTGCGCACCTGGGCCGGCAGCGAGCCCGCGGCTGCGGAACCCGACGCCGGCGAGGAGCGCTCCGATGCCCTCGCCCAGCTCCTCGCCCAGCTCCTGCGGCGCGGCGTCGTGCCGATGATCGACGACAACCCGGACCTGGTGCGCGAAGCGGCGGCGCTCGCCAACGAATTCGCCCGCATGGGCGACAACGGAGCCGTCGCGGAGCTCGGCCCGCGCCTGCTCCAGCTCACGGGCAACCTGGAATGGGTCGGCGAAGACCAGCGCTCCGTCCGGCAGGCGCTGCTCGGGCTGCTGCGGCTGGTGATCGACAACATCAGCGAGCTGGTGATCGACGACAACTGGCTGCACGGCCAGCTCTCGGTGCTGTCGGAGGCCTTCGCCGGCGCGCTCGACATCCGCGTCCTGGACGAGGTCGAGCGGCGCCTGCGCGATGTCATCGACAAGCAGCGCCACCTGAAGCGTCAGCTCACGGACGCCCAGGAACGCCTCAAGAGCATGCTGGCGGGCTTCATCGACCGGCTCGCCCAGTTCAGCACCTCCACCGGCGACTACCACGACGTACTGGAACGCTGCGCGCGCGAGATCGAGAACGCGAGCGACATCTCCGAGCTCGGCAACGTGGTCGAAGAGATGCTGCACGAGACCCGCATCGCCCAGGAGAACGCCCGCCGCTCGAGCGAAGAACTCTCGGAGCTGCGCAACGAGGTCGAGACGGCCAACAGCCAGATCGCGCGGCTGCAGCGCGAGCTCGACGAGACGAGCGAGCTCGTGCGCCACGACCCGCTCACCGGCGCGCTGAACCGCAAGGGGCTCGACGAAGCCCTCACCCGCGAGATCGCGCGCGCCCGGCGGCGCGGATCGAGCCTGTGCCTGGCGCTGCTCGACGTGGACAACTTCAAGCACATCAACGACACCTACGGACACCGCACCGGCGACGACGCCCTGCGCCATCTCTCCGGCGTGGTGCGCGCCTCGCTGCGTCCGCACGACGTGGTCGCGCGCTACGGCGGCGAGGAGTTCCTCATCCTGCTGCCCGAGACCGAGCTCGACCAGGCCACCGCCACCCTGACCCGGCTTCAGCGCGAGCTCACCAAGCGCTACTTCCTCGCCGACAACAAGCGCCTGCTCATCACCTTCAGCGCGGGCGTCGCGCGGCTGGGGACCGACGAAGACCCCTACGCCGCCATCGACCGGGCCGACAAGGCCATGTACGCGGCGAAGCGGGCGGGCAAGAACCGGGTGCTGCTCGCGAACTGAGGGTTGGGGGCGTCGCACGTCGAAGTGGAGTAAGCTTGGGACTCGTCCCGACCCGTGCCCGTCGACGATGAAGACGGTTGAATACACCCCGATCTCCGAAGCGGACTACCTCGCCCTCGAAGTGCGCTCGCCGGTGCGCCACGAATACATCGCCGGCGAGATCTTCGCCATGACGGGCGCGAGCGTCCGCGACAACATGATCGCCGGCAACCTGTTCACGGCGCTGCGCGTGCACCTTCGCGGCACCCCTTGCCGCGCCCTCATGGAGGGCGTCAAGCTCAAGCTGAGCAAGGAGCGCAGCTACTTCTACCCCGACGTGATGGTGACCTGCGAACCGCGGCTGCTCGAGCTCGACGCCGAGCAGCAGGTCGTGGAGGATCCCATCCTCGTCGTCGAGGTGCTCTCGCCCACCACGGAGGGCATCGACCGCCGCGAGAGGCTGCGGGCCTACCGCACCCTTCCCGGCCTGCGCGAGTACGTGCTGGTGAGCCAGGACGCCTGCCTCGTCGAGATCCACCGCCGGCGCGGCGAGGTGGGCTGGACCATCGTCACCTGCGAGCCGGGCGACACGGTGGAACTCGCCAGCGTCGAGCTAGCGCTCCCGATCGAGGACATCTACTTCGAGTCGGGCGTGGCGTGCGCACCGGACGCCGAGTGACGCGGGTGCCGGCTCCCGGCCCGCGCCTCTTCCGCCATCCGGGCGCCGACGCACGGCCCAGGCAACCGCCGCCGCGGGACGCCGGGACCGTGGCACCGGCCGCGCCGCCGCTATAATCCTCGCGCCCGCTCCACTGCGACGCCTCCATGTCCGCTCCCGCCAACCCGTCCGAGATCGCCCGCGAAGTCCTGAAGCTCATCGCCACGCGGCGCCTGGCGCCCACGCCGGACAACTTCCGCCGCCTCTACGAGGAAGTCTCCGGGGCTCCCGCCGGTGAGGACGTGTTTCCCGAGCGCTTCGTCCGCAACCTCGCACGGCGCCTGCCGCGGGACACGGCGGAGCGCCTGCGGCACGGGCGAACCCTCGACCAGGCCCTCGCGGCGGGCAGGCCGGGCGCGGCGCAGGAAGCGCTCGGCCAGTATCTCGATTGCCTGCGCACCGACGGCGGACCGGCCTGGAACGAGCTCATCGGCAACGTCGTCCGGCAGTGGGAATCCCGCCAGCTCGGCTGGACCCCGGCGCGCAAGCGCGAGGCCCTGGAACGCGTCCTGGCCGCCAACGACCCGGCCACGCTCCACTCCCGTCTGCAAGGCCTGGTGCGTTCCTGGAGCGAAGCGCCGCCCGATCCGGAGACGGCGCCGCTCGTTCCGCGGGCGGACGGTGCCGAGCCGGAGGCGCACGCGGCGGGCGTGATGCTCCAGGCCGTCGCCCCCGGCCGCTACGGCGAGCTTCTCGCCGCCCTGCGCGACACGCTGCTGCTCACCCTGGAGACGGTGGTGCCGTCCGTCCTCGGCGAGCAGCCCGCCCTCGCCGACGAAGTGGCACGCTTCGCAGCCGACGTGCGCGCCGCCGCCACCGTGGAGGCCTTTCAGCGCATCGGTGCGCAGCTGCGCAAGTTCGCCTACCGGCTGGAGATGAGCGCCGGCGACAACGCCGAGGTGCGCGAAGGCCTGCTCAACCTCTTCCGCCTCCTGCTCGAGAACATCGACCAGATCGCGGTGGACGACCGCTGGCTGCACGGCCAGCTCGAGGCGGTGCGCGAGATCGTGGACAAGCCCACCAACGTGCGTCGCATCGACGACGCCGAGCGCCGGCTGAAGGAAGTCATCTACAAGCAGAGCCAGCTCAAGCACAACCTCTCCGAGGCACAGCGCAACCTCAAGGCCATGCTGGCGGGCTTCGTCGATCAGCTCGCGCAGTTCGCGGTGACCACCGGCACCTATCACGACGCCATCGGCAGCTGCGCGGAGAAGATCTCCAAAGCGCGCGACATCACCGAGATCGGCCACCTGCTCGACGAAGTCATGCGCGAGACGCGCAAGATCCAGGACCAGGCCCAGCGCTCGCGCGACGAGCTGCAGGCGGCGCGCCGGCGCGCCCTGGACGCCGAGGCGCGCATCGAGGCGCTGCAGCAGGCGCTCGAGGAGTCGAGCCGCCAGATGCGCCACGATCAGCTCACCGGCGCCCTGAACCGGCGCGGCCTGGAAGAGACCTTCGACAAGGAGGCGGCGCGTGCCACCCGCCGCCGCTCCCCGCTCGCGGTCGCCGTGCTCGATCTCGACAACTTCAAGAAGCTCAACGACACCTGGGGCCACCAGACGGGCGACGACGCGCTGGTGCACCTCACCGAGGTGGTGCGGCAGAACCTGCGCCCCCAGGACGCGCTCTCGCGCTACGGCGGCGAGGAGTTCGTGCTGCTCTATCCGGAGACCGAGCTGCAGGAAGCGAACACCGCCCTGGTACGCCTGCAGCGCGAGCTCACCAAGCGCTTCTTCCTGGCGGGCGACGCCAAGATCCTCATCACCTTCAGCGCGGGCGTGACCGACTGGCAGCCCGGCGAAGACCTCGAGGCGGTCGTCAAGCGCGCCGACGCCGCGATGTACGAAGCCAAGAAGTCCGGCAAGAACAAGGTCGTGGTCGCCGCCGCTGCGGGTGCCGGCGACCCCGCCCCGGCCTGATCCGCACCGCCCGCCTCCCCCATCCCGTACGCAAGCAGGTTTTCATGCCCCGCTACCAGCACATCATCTTCGACCTCGACGGCACCCTGATCGACTCCGCCCCCGCCATCCTCGCCAGCTTCCGCGCCGCCTTCGCCGCCGCCGGCCGCGAGCCGGTGATCGCCATCGACGAATCCATCATCGGCCCGCCGCTCGCCGAGACCCTCGCCCTGCTCACCGGCAGCGACGACAAGCCGCTCATCGCCGAGCTCGCCGAGCGCTTCGCCGCGGTGTACGACACCACCGGCTACCGGGAGACGGCAGCCTACCCCGGCGTCGGCGACATGCTGCGCCGCCTCGCCGACCGGGGACACACACTCCACATCGCCACCAACAAGCGCATCAACCCCACCCGCAAGATCCTCGCCCACCTCGGCTGGGAGGGGCTCTTCGACACGGTGTACGCCCTGGACCTCTTCACCCCGCGCCTGCCGGACAAGGCGGCGATGATCGGGCGGCTGCTGACGGACCGGGGCATCCCGGCGGAGACGGCGGTGTATGTCGGCGACCGGGAGGAGGACGGGGTGTCGGCCGATGCCAACGCGCTGCCCTTCCTGGCGGCGACCTGGGGGTACGGAAGTCTCCAGCCCGAAGCGCTGAAGGCGGGATGGTGCCCCGTCGCCGACCCGACGGCCCTCCTCGCCCCGGAACACCCGTAGGGCACATCCGCCGGCCGGCGGCAAACGAGCGATTTGCAGGGTATTTCCCCCTCAGCTAGGCCCTTAGCGCTTGCGCCCCGGCGCCTATCATGGGTACCGTGCTCCGGGTAGTCCGGCAGGCTGGCGGTCCGACCACGCCGGCGAGGCCGATTGCCCGGCCGTGCAGTCCGGGGCGTGCGACCGATCGGGGGTCGCCGGGGAGCCAAGGAGGGGTTTGCGTTGAAGTGCGTCATTCTGGCCGGTGGCTACGGTACTCGCATCAGCGAGGAGTCCCACCTCAAGCCCAAGCCGATGATCGAGGTAGGCGGGAAGCCGATCATCTGGCACATCATGAAGATCTACTCCGCCCACGGCATCAACGAGTTCGTCGTGTGCCTGGGATACAAGGGCTACGTGATCAAGGAGTATTTCGCCAACTACTTCCTGCACATGTCGGACGTGACCTTCGACATGAAGAACAACAGCATGCGCGTGCACGAGCGCCATGCGGAACCGTGGAAGGTGACCCTGGTGAATACCGGCGAGAACACCCAGACCGGCGGACGGCTGCTGCGCGTCAGGGACTACGTCGGGAACGGGACCTTCTGCTTCACCTACGGCGACGGCGTCGCCGATTTGAACGTCGCCGCCCTGCTTGCCCACCACCGAAATGCCGGGCGCATCGCCACGGTGACGGCCGTCCAGCCTCCCGGCCGCTACGGCGCGCTGAACTTGGACGGCAGGCAGGTCGTAGCCTTCCAGGAGAAGCCGGTCGGTGACGGAGGATGGATCAACGGCGGCTTCTTCGTCCTCGAGCCGGGCGTCTTCGACTACCTGAAGGACGACAACACGGCCTGGGAGATCGAGCCGCTGCGCAAGCTCGTCCGCGACGAGCAGCTCTCCGCCTACCAGCACACCGGCTACTGGCAGGCGATGGACACGCTGCGCGACCGCGTGGCGCTCGAAGAGTTGTGGCAGAGCGGGAAAGCGCCCTGGAAATGCTGGGAATAGATCCGGCCTTCTGGCGCGGGCGCAGCGTCCTCGTCACCGGGCACACCGGCTTCAAGGGCAGCTGGCTGACCCTGTGGCTGCGCCACATGGGTGCGCAGGTCACCGGCTACGCATTGCCCGCCCCGACGAACCCGTCGCTGTTCGAGGCGGCGGGACTGGCCGGCTCGTTCCCGCAGCCCGATGCGGACGTGCGCGACTACGACGAGTTGCGGTGCGCGTTCGCCGCGGCCGCGCCCGAGGTCGTCTTCCACCTCGCCGCCCAGTCCCTGGTCCGGGAGAGCTACCGCGAACCGCTCTCGACCATCGCCACCAACGTGCTGGGCACCGCCAACGTCCTCGAAGCGGCGCGGCACACCTCCTCGGTCCGCGCGGTCGTCGTGGTGACCAGCGACAAGTGCTACGAGAACCGGGAATGGCTGTGGCCGTATCGCGAGAACGAAGCTCTCGGCGGACACGACCCCTACTCCGCCAGCAAGGCCTGTGCGGAGCTCGTCACCGCGGCCTGGCGGGCCTCCTTTCGCCGGCCGGATCTGGCGGTCGGCAGCGCGCGCGCCGGCAACGTCATCGGCGGCGGCGATTGGGCGGCCGAAAGGCTGGTGCCGGACGCCCTGCGCGCCTGGTCCCAGGGCGAAGCCTTGCAGGTGCGCCACCCCGGCGCGACTCGCCCCTGGCAGCATGTGCTCGAGCCGCTCCATGGCTATCTCCTGCTCGCTCAGGCGCTCCATCGTGGGCAGGCTGCCGAGGCCTGGAACTTCGGCCCCGGCGACGAGGACATGGTGCCCGTCGGCGCACTGCTCGATCGCCTCGCGGCCCACTGGGGATCGGGCGCGTGCTGGCAGGCCCAGGGCGGCGAGCATCCGCACGAGGCCTCGCTGCTGCGGCTCGACAGCACCAAGGCGCGCCTGAAGCTCGGATGGAAGCCGGTGTGGAGCCTGGACGAGGCCCTGGCCCGCACGGTCGCGTGGCACCGCGCCTGGCTGGCCGGCCGGGACATGCGCGCGCAAAGCCTCGACGACATCGCCTGCTATCACGCGCTGGCGAGCAGACGGAGCGCGGAATGAGGGTACATGCCACGCCCCTGACGGATCTCGTGGTGGTGGACAGCTTGCCGGCCACGGACCATCGCGGCCGGTTCGCGCGCTGGTTCTGCACCGAGGCCCTCGCCCCGTTTCTGGGACGGCGAGGCATCGTCCAGATCAACCAATCGATCACGCACCGGCCCGGCGCGGTGCGCGGCCTGCACTTCCAGAATGCGCCCGACGCGGAGATGAAGCTCGTACGCTGCACCCATGGGCGCGTATGGGACGTGGCCGTCGACCTGCGGCCCGACTCCCCCACCTTCCTGCGCTGGCACGCCGAGGAGCTGAGCGCGGCCAACGCCAGGATGATGGTGATACCGGAAGGCTTCGCCCACGGCTTTCAGGTCCTGGAGCCCGACAGCGAGCTGCTCTACCTGATGACCGCCCCCTACCGCCCGGACAGCGCCGGCGGCATCCGCTACGACGATCCGAGCCTGGCGATCGCCTGGCCGCTGGCCGTCACCGACATCTCGGACCGCGACCTCGCCTGGCCGCCGTACGATGCCGAGGCGCTGCCGATCGACAGCGAATGCGAGGAGGCGAACCGATGAACTGCCGGCACTGCGGCTCGCCCCTGCACCACAGCTTCCTCGATCTGGGCTTCGCCCCGCCGTCGAACGCCTATCTCGCCGCGGCCGACCTGCACGCGCCCGAGGTGTGGCTGCCGCTCAAGCTCTACGTGTGCGAGCACTGCTGGCTGGTGCAGACCGAGGACTACGCGCGGGCCGACGAGCTCTTCCGCAACGACTACGCGTATTTCTCGTCCACCTCCAGCACCTGGCTGGAGCACGCCCGCCGCTATGTCGAGGCGATGCGCAACCGGCTAGCGCTCGATGCGGAGAGCTTCGTCGTCGAGATCGCCTCGAACGACGGCTACCTGCTGAAGAACTTCGTGGCTGCGGGCATCCCGTGCCTCGGCGTGGAGCCCACCGACGGCACCGCCAGCGCCGCGGAAGCGCTCGGGATCCCGGTGCTTCGCGCCTTCTTCGGCGACGCCCTGGCGCAGCGGCTCGCCGGCGAGGGCAGGCAGGCCGATCTCCTGATCGGCAACAACGTGTACGCCCACGTCCCGGACATCAACGACTTCACCGCGGGCCTCAGGACCCTGTTGAAGCCGGGCGGCACGATCACCCTGGAATTCCCGCACCTGCTGCGCCTGATCGAGCAGACGCAGTTCGACACCGTCTATCACGAGCACTATTCCTACCTGTCGCTGCACACCGTCCGGCTGATCTTCGCCAAAGCCGGGCTGCGCGTGTGGGACGTGGAGACGCTCCCGACCCACGGCGGCAGTCTCCGGGTGTTCGGCTGCCACGCCGACGATCCCCGCGCCGACACGCCGGCTGTCTCCGCGATCCTCGCCGAGGAGCGCGACGCCGGGCTGCGCGAGCTCGCCACCTACCAGCGCTTCCAGTCCCGGGTCGAGCGCATCAAGCACGACCTGCTGGCCTTCCTGATCGAGCAGAAGCGGGCGGGTCGCAAAGTGGCCGCCTACGGCGCGGCGGCCAAGGGCAACACGCTGCTGAACTACGCCGGTGTCAGGCCGGACCTGCTGCCCTTCGTATGCGACGCGGCGCCGTCCAAGCAGGGGAAATACCTGCCCGGCAGCCACATCCCGATACGCGCGCCCGAGGTGCTGCGCACCGAGCGGCCGGATTGGCTCCTCGTGCTGCCCTGGAATATCCTCGACGAGGTCGTGCGGCAGAATGCGATCATCCGCGAGTGGGGCGGGCGCTTCGTGGTGCCGGTGCCGCAGCTGCGCGTGCTGGAGGCACCGCCGGCATGAAGGTGCTCGTCACCGGAGCCTCCGGCTTTCTCGGGCGCTACGTGCTCGACAGCCTTGCGCGGCGCGGCATTCCGAGCGTCGGCCTCGGCCGTCGCCCGGCGGCGGATGGCGCCGCCGACACCGTAGCGATCGATCTCCTGGCCGGCGCCGATCTCGCCGCGCTGGTCGCGAAGACCGAGGCGACCCACCTCCTCCATCTCGCCTGGTACACCGAGCACGGCCAGTACTGGTCCTCGCCCCTGAACCTGCGCTGGGTGGACGCCTCCCTGCGGCTGGTCGAGGCGTTCTGCCAGGCCGGCGGCCGGCGGGTCGTGATGGCCGGCACCTGCGCCGAGTACGACTGGTCGTACGGCTGGTGCCGGGAAGAAACCACGCCCCTCGCACCTGCGAGCCTCTACGGCATCGCCAAGGATGCCTTGCGGCGGCTGGCCACCGCGGCGTGCGAGCTGCACGGCGTCCCCTGCGCCTGGGGCCGGGTGTTCTTCCCCTACGGCGCGGGCGAATCCTCGCAGCGTCTGCTGCCTGGCCTCATCGACGTGTTCAGCGGCCAGCGGCCGCCCTTCGCGGTGAACGCGGCGGCCTACCGCGATTTTCTCCATGCGTCGGACGTCGCCGAGGCGTTCGTCGCGCTGCTGCTGACGGACGCAACGGGCGCCTACAACATCGGCTCCGGAGCGCCGACGCGGATCGAGGAAGTGGTGCGCGCGACCGCGCGCACCCTCGGCGCGGACCCGCGCACGGTGCTCGACCTCGCCACTCCGCCCAGGGAGGAACCCCCGCTTCTGGTCGGCGACAACCGCCGTCTGCAGGGCCTCGGCTGGCGTCCGTCGCTGACGCTGGCCGAGGGAATCGCCCATACCATACGGTCGGCGCGACCGGCCGAACCCCACAGGAGAGCTCGCGCATGAAGGCGCAGATCAAACCCCGCATCAATCTCGAGGGACGCACCGCGCTGCAAGAGGTGATTCCGCTCGAGACCCCCTTCGTGCTCTTCGTCGACCCCTCGAGCGGCTGCAACCTCCAGTGCGCCTTCTGCCCCACGGGCGATCGCGCGCTGATCAAGGACACCGGCCGCTACCAGGGCGCGATGAGCTTCGACGTGTATCGCAAGATCATCGACGGCCTCGCGGACTTCCCCGAGAAGATCAAGGTGCTGCGCCTCTACAAGGACGGCGAGCCGCTGATGAACAAGCGCCTCGCTGACATGGTGGGCTACGCCAAGCAGAGCGGGCACGTACCGTACATCGACACCACCACCAACGGCGTGCTGCTCGACCCGGACCGCATCGGGCCGGTGGTCGAGGCCGGCCTCGATCGGGTGAACATCTCGGTCAACGGCATGACGCGCGAGCAGTACAAGAACTTCACCAAGTACGACTTCGACTTCGCCCGCTTCGTCGACAACGTGAAGTGGCTCTACGCGCACAAGGGCGAGTGCGAGATCGTGATCAAGATCCCCGGCGAGCTGATCACCGAAGCCCAGCGGCAGGAGTTCTTCGACACTTTCGGCGACTACTGCGACCGCATCTTCATCGAGAACTTCGCTCCCTGCTGGCCGCAGTTCGACGTGGAGACGCGCCTGGGCGTGACCTTCACCGCCGGGATCTACCAGCAGCCGATCGGCCGGACCGACACCTGCCCCTACATCTTCTACGCGATGTCGATCAACGCCGACGGGCTGGCGAGCGCGTGCTTCCTCGACTGGGGACGCAAGCTCAAGGTGGGCGACGTGCGCGAGCACTCGCTGCGCGAGATCTGGAACTCGGACGAGTTCAACGCCTTGCGCATGCTCCACCTGAAGGGCGAGCGCAAGCGCCACCCCGTGTGCTCCCAGTGCGGGCAGCTCAGCCACTGCCTGCCCGACAACATCGATGCGTACGCCGCGGACCTGGTGCCGAAGCTGGCGGCGCGCATGGCGAAGGTTTCGTGACGCAGCCTGCGCACATCGTCCATCTCACGCCCCACCTGGGCGGCGGGATCGGCAAGACCCTGCTCACGCTGGCCGAAGCCCAGCGGGGGCCGGGCTTTGCCCATTCATTCCTGATCCTGGAGCGGCCGGAGAAAACCCAGTTCCTCGACCGGCTGCGTGCCCTGGGCTGCCGTGTCGAGCTCGCGGACGACGCCCCCGGCGCGGCGCGGGCGCTCCTCGCCTCGGCCGACATCGTCCAGCTGGAGTGGTGGAACCATCCGGCGACCTTCGCCTTCCTGTGCGGCACGGAGTTGCCCGCGATGCGCCTCCTCGCCTGGTGCCACGTCTCCGGGCTGGGCACGCCGCGCATTCCGCGCGGCCTGTTCGAAGCCGCCGGGCGCGTGCTGTTCACCTCGGCCTGCTCGCTGCAGTCGGAGACCGTCGCGGCGCTCGACGAGGCGACCCGGCGCCGCATCGGGGTGGTGTCGAGCGGCGTGGGCCTGGCCGAGCCGCGCGCGCGCATCGCGGATCCGAAGGGACGCTTGCGCGTGGGCTACGTCGGCAGCCTCAACTTCTCCAAGCTCCACCCGCGCTTCGTCGACTTCCTCGCCGCGGTCGACCTGCCGGATTTCGCGGTGCGCGTCTGGGGCGACGTCCAGAACCGCGAGTTGCTGCTCGATCAGTGCCGCCGCGCCGGGAAGAGCGGCCTCCTCGACTTCGCCGGCTACACCACCGACGTGGCCGAGGCGCTCGCCTCCCTGGACGTGATCGCCTACCTGCTCAATCCCCATCACTACGGCACCGGCGAAAACGCCCTGGTCGAGGCCATGTCGGCCGGCGTGGTGCCGGTGGTGCTCGGCAATCCGGCCGAGTCGGTGCTGGTCGAGGACGGCCGCAGCGGCGTCGTGGTCGACGGCCCGCGCGCCTTCGCCGCGGCAATCCGGCGCCTTGCCGGCAACCCGCTGGAGCGGCACCGGCTCGGACGCAACGCGGCCGAGCGCACCGCCTCCCGCTTCACGCCGCGCGCCATGGGCGACGCGATGGCGGCGCAGTACCGCGAGCTGCTCGGCTGCGAAAAGCGCAGCATCGACTTCCGGCGGACTCTCGGTACCGAACCGGCGCAATGGTTCCTCGCCTGCCAGGAAGGCGGCGCCGACTTCGCTCGCCGCATCCCCGACATGGCGCACGATCCGTTCGACCGTCACAACCTGTTCGAGCCGAGCAAGGGCAGCCTGACCCACTTCTGCACCCGCTTCCCCGCCGATGCCCGCCTGCGGGCCTGGCAAGACCTGGCCAGGGAGTGCGTTGCGGCATGAGAATCGAGCCCCTGCCGACGAAGGCCGACGCGCTCCGGCTGCTGCGCGAGATCGCGGCACTCCCCGCCGCCTGCGCATCGCGGCCCGCCGACAAGCCGCTGATGCTCTACGGCGCCGGCAACCTCGGCCGCATGGCCAGGGAGCTCCTGGACCACATCGGCATCCCGGTCCGCGCCGTGGTCGATGCCAACGCGGAGCGCTTCCGCGACGATCCGTTCTGGCGCGGCATCCCGGTGTTCGCGCCCGCCGAGGTGCCCGTCTGCGAGCGAAACGAGGCGCTCCTCGCGGTGACCATCGCCAACCTGCCCTACACGCCCATCGCGGCGCAGCTCGCCGAGCAGGGCTGGCCCGACGTGGCGATGTTCTACGACGTGGCCGAGGCCTACCGCGACCGGCATCCGCTCGGCAACGGCTGGTTCGCCGGCGAGATGGACGACGCGGACCTCGCGTACATCGACCGGGTACTCGACCGCTGGGCGGACGACGTATCGCGTGCCCATCACCTGCAGTTTCTCGCCTGGCGCCGCCTGCGCCAGGAGTGGACTTTCCGGGACGCGCCGGTGGTGGCGGAAAACCGCTTCTTCATCCCCGAAATCCGGGCTGCGCTCACCGACGACGAGGCCTTCGCCGACCTCGGCGCCCACACCGGCAGCACTTGCCGGGCCTTCATCGACGCGGTCGGCGGCCGATTCCGCCACATCTGGGCGGTGGAGCCCGACGCGGAGAACCGCGCCGCCCTCGACGCCATGCTCGCGGAGCTCCCCGAAGCGATGCGACAGAGGATAGAGGTGCTGCCCGTGGCGGTGGGACGCGAGCGCGGCATGCAGCGCTTCGTCCCGGGCCTGGGCTACGCCTCCCAGTGCTCGGAGCTCGGCCGCATGGAAGTGCCGGTGGAGACCCTCGACGCGCTCGGCCTTGCGCCTTCCTTCGTCAAGCTGCACCTGGAGGGCGCGGAGATGGACGCGCTCGCGGGGGCACGCGAGACCCTGCGCACCCACCGGCCCATGATCGTGGCGACCAGCTATCACAACCGGCTCGGCCTGTGGGCCCTTCCCGACTGGCTCATGGGCGAGCTCCCCGGTTACCGGTTCCACCTGCGCCTGCACAGCTGGTGCGGGACCGGGTCGGTGATCTACTGCATTCCCGAGGAGCGCGCCCATGCTGCGCAATGAATCGATGCGGCACAGCCTGCCGCCGACGTTTTTCCGGAGCACGCGATGAAGGCCGAAGTCCGGTCCAAGCTCAACCTCGAGCAGCGCTCGAAGCTCGAGGAGATCATTCCGCTGGAGACCCCGTTCCTGCTGTACGTGGATCCCTCCAGCGCCTGCAACTTCCGCTGCGAGTTCTGCCCGACCGGTCACCGCGACCTGGTCAAGGCGTCGGACTACAAGCGCAGCGTGATGGGCCTCGAGCTGTTCGAAAAGCTCGTCCGCGATCTCGAAGCCTTCCCGCAGCCGCTGCGGGTGATGCGCATGAACAAGATCGGCGAGCCGCTCATCAACCGCAACCTGCCCGCCATGATCGCCATGGCGAAGGCCTCCGGCCGCGTCCAGCACATCGACCTGGCGACCAACGCCGCCCTGTTCACGCCGCAGCTCCTGACACAGCTCGTCGAGGCCGGCCTAGACCGGCTCAACATCTCCCTCGAGGGCGTGAACCGGGAGCAGTACCGCCAGCACGCCAAGGTCAACGTCGACTTCGAGCGCATGGTGGAGACCATCCGCTGGTTCTATGCCGAGCGCGGCGGCTGCGAGGTGACGATCAAGATCCCCGGCAACTACCTGTCCGCCGAGGACCGGCAGAAGTTCTTCGACCTCTTCGGCGACTATTGCGACCGCATCTTCGTCGAGGAGCTCTCGCCCATCTGGCCCGGCTTCGACGTGGAAAAGCGGGCCGGCATCCGGGTCCAGGAGCAAGAGGGCCAGTACCGCCAGCCCCTGGTGGACAAGGACGTCTGCACCTACATCTTCTACGCCATGGCCCTCAACTCGGACGGCACGGTGAGCGCCTGCTGCCCCGACTGGGACCAGAAGCTGGTGGTGGGGGACCTGCGCCGGCAGTCCCTGAGCGAGATCTGGAACTCGCGCGAGATGCTGGAACTGCAACTGCAGCACCTGCGCGGGCGCCGGCGCGACAACCCGGTGTGCCGCGATTGCGGCCATATCAGGCACGCCCAGGTCGACAGCATCGACGCCTACGCCGAGCGCATCCTCGAGCGGCTGGCCGCGCGCGAAGCCACGGGGGCCGGGCGGTGACGGCGGCCGGCGCGGCGACCGAAGCCTGCCCGGCCTGCGGGGCCGACGCCGGCCACCTGCTCGACTGGGCCTACAGCGGACTGGGCGACTCGGTCTTCAACTACACAGCGGACTTCTTCGCGTGCGGTAGCTGCGGCCTGGTGTACGCGAGCAACATCGACGACGCGCGCCTGGCGTCTTTCTACACCGGCGAATGCAGCTACTTCGAGAAGCCGCACTTCTCGGTGACCGCCCCGGCCAACCTGGAGAAGTACGCCTTCTACGCGCGCATGCTGCGCGAGCACGGGGTCACCGCCACCGACATGGCCGACGTGGGCTGCGGGCGCGGCGGCTTCGTGCGCACGCTGGCCGGGAGCGGATGGGGCGGGAGGCTTTGGGGCATCGACGTGGATGTGCGCAGCCTCGCCGACGACGAGGTCCCGGATGCGGTCTCGTTCCGCGCCGGAGACGCCCTGCACCTCCCGTTCGAGCACGGCTCCCTGGGGCTCCTGACCTATTTCCACGTCCTCGAACACATCCGCGACCTGGACGGCGTGCTTGCCGAGGCGGCGCGCGTGCTGCGGCCGGGCGGCCATCTCCTGGTCGAGGTGCCGGACGCCGAGCACTACCGCAGCCTCCCGGTGGGCACCGCGTTCTGGTTCTCGATCCGCGAGCACGTGAATCACTTCACCGCCGCGGCGCTGGCCTCGGCCATGCGGCGGCACGGCTTTTCGGTCGTCACCGTCTCGCGTCAGGTGCTGCCCACACCCGAGTTCTCCTATCCGTCGCTGATGCTGCTGGCGACCAGGGCGGACGGTCCGGTAACGGCCGTGGAAATGGCGGGCGACGTGGCGGGGTTCGCCCTGGAGTCGAAGGGCGCACTGGAGCGCCAGGCGCGCGAGATCGCCTCGCTCGCGGAAGGCGGCAGCCTCACCGTATGGGGCTGCTCGGCCGAGCTCTTCAGCCTCCTGCCCCTGTTGGACCTCGACCGGGTCCGGCTGTGCGACGCCTCCCCGCTCAAGCAGGCGGCCCGCTACAAGGGTCTCCCGATCGGCCGTCCCGGCGACATGCCGGTAGAAGGCATGCTCGTCGTCGCCCCCTATCTGCACCGCAACGCGATCGGCAAGGCGGCCCGCGAGCTCGGCTGGCCCGAGCGGGCGATCTACCTCCTGGAATGATCGGATTACGAGAAAACTCATGACCATCCAATTCACATCCGAAATGCTCGAGGCGGAACGGCAGCGCCGTGCCGCCACCGCGGCTGCGCTGGAGAGCCGGTTCGGGGACGGCGTCGCCCTCTACGGCGCCGGATTCGTCGGCGCCTGGGCGGCCCGCTACCTGCAGTCGCAGGGCGCCCGGGTCAGCAAGTTCGTCGATCGCGATCCGCGCAAGTCCGGCAGCCGGATCGACGGCATCCCGGTGGTCGCGCCGACACCCGAGGAGCTGGACGCCGCGCCGGCGATGCTCATCACCGCGCGCCACGCCGTGCAGGCGGTGGAGAAGGAGGTGGTGCGCCCCGGGCAGACGGCCATGTCCTTCGACGGCTACTTCGTGCTGCGCAACTACGAGCGCCTGCTCGCGGTGCGCGACGGCATGCTCGACGACGAGCGCTCGGTCGAGGTCTTCAACGCCCTCCTGATCTCCATGCTCACCGGCGACATCGCACCCTGCCGCGCGGTGATGGAAAAGGACATGTACTTCTGCCTGCCCGAGTTCGCCGGCAACTTCGACGAGACCTTCGTCGACGCCGGGGCCTTCGTCGGCGACACGGTGGAGCGCTTCATCTGGGAGAACCTGGGCACCTTCCGCCACATTCACGCCTTCGAGCCCGGCCATCGGCAGTTCGCCGCGATGGAGAAACGCCTGGCCCGGCTCGCCGAAGAGTGGGCCTTCGATCCCGCCAGCGTGTCCCTGGTGCGGGCCGGCCTGTCGGACGGGCCCGGCCGCATGGGCTGCACCTTCCTGTACGACTCGCCCCTGCGCCACGGGCTCGCCGAGCTCGCACCCGAGGCGGGCGGCGCGCCGGAGGACGACTCGACCGCCGCGGTGATGTCGCTCGACGCCTACCTCGAAGGCCGGCCGGTGAGCTTCATCAAGGCCGACGTCGAAGGCATGGAGCTCGAGCTCCTGCGCGGCGCGGCGCAGACCATCACGAGCTGTCGGCCGAGGCTCGCGATCAGCGTCTATCACTATCCGAGCCACCTCTACGAGGTCGCCGAGTACATCCGCTCGCTGGTGCCGGACTATCGCTTCCGCCTGCGCCTGCACGCGCCGCTCTTCGGCGACTTCGTCCTGTACTGCTCGCTCTGAGCCCGAACGGCCCGCCCACTCACAGCACACATCCAATCGCCATGAAAGAAGAGACCCCGAAGATGACTCCCCTGGAGCAGTACCGACACGACATCACCGAGCGGGTGGCGGGCTACCGCGGGAACCCGGAGCTCCAGACCGCCGCGCGCGGCTTCTTCGAGCAGATCGGCATCGGCAAGGCCAACTACGTCTACAACTTCACCTGGCTGGGGGTGCCGATCCTGCAGATCCCCCAGGACCTGCAGGCGCTGCAGGAGATCATCTGGGCGGTGAAGCCCGACCTCATCATCGAGACGGGCGTGGCCTGGGGCGGCTCCCTGGTCTTCAGCGCCTCGATGCTGGCGATCCTGGAAGCCTGCGGCGAGATCGATAACGGCCGGGTGGTCGGGATCGACATCGAGATCCGGCCGCACAACAAGCAGTCCCTGGCCGCCCACCCCCTGTCGCGCAAGATCACCCTGCTCGAGGGCTCCAGCATCGACGAGGCGATCGTCGCCCAGGTGCGCGAGCTCGCGCGCGGGCACCGACGCGTCATGGTTTGCCTGGACAGCAACCACACCCACGAGCACGTGCTGGCCGAGCTGGAGGCCTACGCCCCCATGGTCACGCCGGGCAGCTACTGCATGGTCGGCGACACCGTCATCGAGGATGCGCCGGAGGGCATGGTCTCCGCCCGCCCCTGGGGCAAGGGCAATAGCCCCAAGAGCGCGGTCTGGGAGTACCTGCGACGGCTCGCGGCGGAAGGCCGCAGCGGCGTAGACGGCGAACCGCTGCGCTTCGAGATCGATCGCCATATCGAGGACAAGATCCTCCTCACCGGCTCGCCCGACGGCTACCTCAAGCGGGTCTGAACCCCCGGATCGCCCCTCATTCGGAGAGATACGTGCGCCTGTACATCGACGTCGTGGGCCGATGCAACCTGAAGTGCCCGAGCTGCCCCATGGGCAACGCATCGGTCGCGGACCACGTGGGCGGCTCGATGCCGCCCGAGCTGCTGAGGCGCATCCTCGAGAAGGCGGTGGGCGAGACCAAGCCCGAGTTCGTCGGCCTCTACAACTGGACCGAGCCGCTGCTGCATCCGCGGATCGGCGAGCTCATCGAGATCGTGAACGGCTTCGGGCTCCCCTGCTACCTGAGCACCAACCTCAACATCGCCAAACGGCTCGATGCGGTAATGAAGGCGGCGCCGTACTTCCTGCGCATCTCGGTCTCCGGCTTCACCAACGACACCTATCGCAAGCACCATGAAGGCGGCGACATCGAGGTGGTGAAGGCGAACATGCGCACGCTCGCCGAGCTCAGGGACAAGTACAGGGCGGACACCCGCATCGAGCTCTTCTACCTGCGCTGGCAGGGGAACCTTGACGAGGAGTTCCTCATGCAGGAATACGCCGAGAGCCTCGGGTTCGTGTTCCGCACCGAGTGGGCGTGGTTTTCGCCGATCGAGAAGGTTCTCGCCGTCCTGTCCAACGACCTCACCCGCGTGACGATGAAGGACGTGGCCACCATCGAGCGTCTCGCCCGTCCCTTCCGGGAGACGATCCAGACCACGCTGAAATACGCCCCGATGCTCGGGCGATGCACCTTCTTCGACGACTACCTGGTGCTCGACTGCGCGGGGCGGACGGCCCTGTGCTGCGGGGTCTACGACCAGGAGCGGTTCACCGTGGGCAACTACCTCGATCACCCGCTCGCCGAGCTGATGCGCCTCAAGGCCGCCGATCCCGAGTGCAGCCAGACCTGCCGGCAATGCATGGGCTACGGCCTGCCGGCGCTGGGACTCGACATTCCGGAGCTCGGCAACGTGGCGATCGAGCATGTGCTGAAGAGATATGCGGCCAAGCTCGGGGTATCCCTCGTGTCGTGAAACGTCCGCCCTGCCCGTCGCCCCGTCCGGCGTCACCCGCCGCGACCTTCATCCATTGACGCAACCGACCGCAACATGACCTCTCTCCAGACTCCGGTTCAGGCACCGCTCACCATCGTCCTGACGAGCTACAACTACGGACACTACATCGGCGAGGCGATCGCGTCCGTGGTGAACCAGACATCGCCCGAATGGCGGCTCGTCATCTTCGACAACCGGTCCACCGACAATACCTACGAGGTCATCGAGCCGTTCCTGAAGGACCCGCGCGTGTCCCTGGTCATCCGCGAGACCAACATCGGCGCGCGCGAGAACAACATGCGGGCTCTGCGCAGCGTGGACTCGGAGTTCGTCTCGACCCTGCAGGCCGACGACTTCCTCGAGCCCACCTTCGTCGAGATCGCGCTGCGCGAGCTGCGCGCGAATCCCTCGTCGCCCTTCGTGTTCTTCAACTGGAACCATTTCATCTGCGCGTCGAAGCGGGCCGTCTATCACGACTCCCTGCCGTTCGCGCTGCACCGCTCGGGCAAGGTCAGGATCGGGCCGCTGCTCACGATCATGAACTTCGTGCCGCTGCACATGGCGGTGTTCCGCACCCGCTGCCTGCAAAGCCGCATGGATGTACTCGTGGATTCGCAGCTCACCCAGCTCGGCGAGCAGTTCCTGCTCAAGATCCTGGAAGACGGCTACGGCCCCGGCTGCTTCTCTGGAACGGTAGGCGGCGTGTGGCGGCACCACTCGGCGCAGATCACGGCCGCCAACGTTGCGTCTTCGGTCGGCGTCATCGAGGACGCCGTCGAACGCCACTGGTACGCCTCGCAGGCGCCGGACCGCACTCCGGCCAACGTCTTCCTCGCCCTGGCGGCGTGGGTGATGATCAGCAGCCGGGCGCCCTACCCGACCGCGGTGGACTGGCTGCTCACGCCGACCGGCCGTAACGTCGCCCGGTCCTACGGCCTGCCGATGGAGGATGCGGAGCATTACCGCGGCATGGCGCTCACGGTCGCGCTGCGTTACTCGACCTACACCACGGCGAAGTATGTGGACAGGCCGGCGCTCGGCGCATGGCTCAAGCGCATGGGCGCACCGGACAGCGAGGCCGGGCTGCGTTCGCGGCTCGAAGGGGTACGCGCACGCGAAGGCGACATCTTCCTCAACGCCGAGGAGATCGACGACATCGTCGCCTGCTTCTACCGCCAGCACGCCCGTCCCGCCTTCAACACCCTGCCGGCGGACCGGGCCTACGGCGTGCAGCCGCTCTTCAACCGCGAGTACGACGAATGGATGCGCGAACGCTCGGGCCTCTCCGGCGACGATCGCTTCCTGATGGAGAGCGCGCTGGCGGGCGCGGACGCCGCCGCCCTGCCCCGCTTCTGCATCACCATCGATACGCGCGGCGATCTGGCGGCCACGCAGGCCACGCTGGCGAGCCTCGGCAGGCAGGCGATCGCCCCCGACCACGTCGTTCTGGTCGGGGCCCGCCTGGACGCGCTCGAGATCGACGAATCCCGCTGCACCTGGATCGACGCCGACGATCCGGACTTCTACCTCGCGCAACCATGGTTCGGGCCGCGGCACTGGGTCCTCGGCCTGGTGGCGGGCGACGTGCTCGCCGACGAAGCGCTCTACTGCCTCGCGCGGCGGATCGTCGAGGACGAGCGCGGCGCCCCCGTCGTCTATTTCGACCACGACGAGATCGACCGGGACGGCCGGTACGCCGACCCGTGCTTCAAGCCCGCCGCCAACCCGGACCTGCTGCGCAGCGCCCCCTACGTGGGCCGTGCCCTGCTGGTGCGCAGCGACTGGCTGGTGCGCGAGCAGGCGGTGCCGCCGCGAAACCTCGAAGCCGCCTACCGCCTGGCCCTTCGCGCGGTCGAGCTGTTCGGCGAGGGAGGCCTCGCCCACGAAGCGACTCTCGCGGCGCATCTGCGTGCCGACGAACCGACGATGTGGGCCGCCTCCGAGCGCCAGCACGCGGCGCTGCGCGAGATCCTCGTCGCCCATCTCGACTGCGCGGCGCCGCGCTCCACGATTCTCGACGGCCCCACCCTCGGCAGCTTCCACTGGCTGCCGCCGGTGTTCGCACAGCCGCTGGTGAGCGTCATCGTCCCGAGCCGGGACGAGGCGCCGCTCCTCAAGCGCTGCATCCAGTCCCTGGTGGAGAAGACGAGCTACCCGAACGTCGAGATCATCATCGTCGACAACGACAGCCGGACCGCCGAGGCGCTGCAGTTCTTCGAGAACGTGGTCAAGCTGCTGCCCGATCGGGTGCGCGTGCTCCACCATCCGGGGCCGTTCAACTTCTCGCGCATGAACAACCTCGCCGCCGAGGCGGCCCGCGGCGACTACCTGCTCCTGCTCAACAACGACACCGCCGCGCTGCAGGAGGACTGGCTCACCCACATGATGCGCCATGCCCTGCGCCCGGAAGTCGGCGTGGTGGGCGCGGGTCTCTACTTCCCCGGCGGCGCCATCCAGCACGCCGGAGTCGTGGTCGGCCTGAACGGCCCTGCCGAGCATCCGTTCGCCGGCCTGCCTGCCGACACGCCGGGCTATCTCTACCGCGCGCAGCTGCAGCAGAACTATTCGGCGGTCACCGGCGCCTGCCTGCTCGTGCGCAAGGCCCTCTACCAGGAGCTCGGCGGCCTCGACGAGACCGCCCTGGCGGTGAGCTACAACGACGTCGACTTCTGCCTCAAGGCGCGCACGGCGGGCAAGCTGGTGCTGTGGACGCCGCTCGCCCTGCTCATGCACGAGGCCGGCGCGAGCCAGCTGAACGGAGTCGAAAAGCTGAAGGATCCGGAACGGCTGAGGCGCTTCGCGGACGAGCGCATCGTCATGTACCGGCGCTGGCGCGAGGTGATCGGCAACGACCCCGCCTACAACCCGAACCTGTCGCTGCAGGGCAAGCCCTACTCGATCGAGACCAACCGCCTGTTCACCCGCGACCGCCTGTCGGACCTGCGGCCCCACCGGGTCGTGGCCTTCCTGACCGGCGATCCCGAGACCGCGCGCTACCGCATCATCCAGCCGTTCGAGGCGCTCGCCCAGGCCGGCGGCATCTCGGGCGGCATCCTCGACGACGTGGTCGACGCCAACCTGATCCTGCGCGCGCGCGCCGGCACGGTGATCTTCCAGCAGCCGCGCAATCTCGCGCAGCTCGAGCACATGGAGACCCTGCTCGAGCTCGACGGCATCGTGGGCGTCTTCGACGGCGACGACATGCTGTGGAACGCCCCCTTCAGCGAGATCCCCCGCGAGGTGCTCCCCGCCGACTTCGGCCTGCGCATGGAGCGCGCGATCCGCCGCTGCGACCGGGTCCTCGTGTCGAACGCTGCGCTCGGGCAACAGCTCGCCGCGCTCAACGACGAGGTGCGCGTCCTGCCGGACCTGCTCCATCCGTGCATGTGGGGCGACCAGCCGCCCACGCGACCGCAGGCCGCCCCGGGCGGCAAGCCCCGCGTCGGGTGGATCGACCGGGCATGCGGCGCGCGCGACGTCGAACTGCTCGCGGACGTGATCCGCGCACTGGCGGACGAGATCGACTGGATCTGCATCGGCGAGTGCCCAGCTCCGCTGCGCCCCTTCCTGGCCGAGCACTTGGAGCATGTGGACGCGCCGGCCTATGCGGCGACCCTGATGGCCCAGGACTGGGATCTCGCCCTCGCGCCGCTCGACGACAACGCCTTCAACGGCTGCCGCTCCGCCGTCCGCCTGCTCGAGCTGGCCTGGTGCGGCTTTCCGGTGATCTGCTCCGACGTCCCCGCCTACCGTGGCGAGCTGCCGGTGACACGCGTCGCGAATCGCGCTCAGGACTGGATCGCCGCGATCCGCGCGATGCTGCGCGACCGTGGCGCCGCCGGCGAGCAGGCGGCGCTGCTGCAGCGGCACGTCGCCGAGCGGCATGTCCTTGCGGGCGCCGCGCTGCAGGCCTGGTACGACGCATGGATCCAGCCGCGCCCCCGTCCCGACGCAGCCAGAGGCGAGTCGGCATCGCCGGCGGCGATCGGCACGCCCGCCGTCGCAACCGCGCCGCGGCCCGGCCCGGCACGAACCGCCGCCACGGCGAGCCGGAGCGACGCCGCGGTAGCCGCCTCACGGGGACCCGCCGGCGAGCCCGAGGAACAGACCGCAACGGGCCCGAGCGACTCCAGCTACTGGCAATGGCTCGCCCGGCGCAAGCCCGGCCCGACCGACCTGCCCCTGCTCGATGCGGCCCGCGGCGCGTGGGGCCGCGAGCCGCTCTTCCATCTCCTGGTCCGGGCCGAGGCCACGCAGTTCCCATTGCTCGCCCGGACGCTCCAGGGGCTCAACTCGCAGGTCTATGGCCGCTGGCAGATCGACGTCGTCAGTTCGGCACCCTGCCCCGGCGCAGCCCTGGACGCCCTGCCGAACGTGCACTGGAACACCGTGGCGAAGGCTGGCGAGGTCAAGGGCGCGATCGACATGCTCGTCAGCGCGCGCGCCGGCGACTGGATCGTGGAGCTGCCGGCCGGCGCGGTGCTCGATCCGATGTGCCTCTACCGCATCGCCCATGAGGCCTGCACCTCGGGCGAAACCGCCCCCGCCGCCTATTTCGTCGACGACGACGTCGCCGACGCGGACGGGGTGCGACGGGCGCCGCGCTTCAAGCCCGAACTCGACCCCGACTGGGTGCGCTGCACGGATCTGCTGGGGCCGCTCTTCGTGAGCGCCGCCGCCTGGCGCGAGGCGGGGGGAGCGTCCGCGGAGGCGGTACGCCCGTGGTACGACCTCGCCCTGCGGCTGCTCGACCACCGGGGCGATGGCGCCATCGCCCGCGTGCCGGAACCGCTCCTGAGCCTGCCAGAGACCCTTGCCGAGGACCGCCATACCCTCGCCGCCATGGCGGCCGTGCGACGCTCGCTCGCCCGGCGTGGAATCTCCGGGAAGGTGGCCAAGGTGGCCGACGGGGTCTGGCGTACCGAGTACCCCCTGCCCGCCACGCCCCAGGTGACCATCGCCATCCCGAGCCGCGACAAGCCGGAGTACCTGGATCAATGCGTCGACATGATCCTGGCTCACACCACCTATCCCGACTACGAGATCCTGATCGTCGACGCCGGCTCGCAGGACGCCGAGACCCTGGCGCTGATCGAGCGGCTGGCGGGGCGTCCCGAAGCGCCCGTCCGCTGCGTCGCAATGGAGGGCGGGCTCGATCCGGCGCGCTTCGCCAACACCGCGGCGCGGAAGGCGCAGGGCGAGCTCCTGCTGCTCATGGCCGACGACATTCGCGTCACCCGGGGCGACTGGCTGACGCAGCTCGTGCGGCACGCGCTGCGCGAGGAGATCGCCTGCGTGGCGCCCCTCCTCGCCCGCCCGCCCGGCGGGGAGATCACCGGCGCCGGCCTCGTGCTGGGGCTCGGCGGGATTGCCGGCGCGCCGCACGAAGGGCGCGCGCGCGCTGGCGACGCGGGCTACTTGAACGCGCTGCTCGCCGACCGCTCGGCGGCGGCGCTGAATGGCCAGTGCATGCTGCTGCGCCGGGCCGATCTGCTCGAGGCCGGCGGAATGGACGAGGCACGGCTCGCCGCCGGCCACGCCGACATCGATCTCTGCCTGCGCCTCGCCGGCAAGGGCCGCCGCGGCCTGGTCGCCGCCGGCGCGACGGTGGTCCAGCTGGGCGCATCCTGCCTCACGCCGATCGCGTCCTCCCAGGCAGAGCTCGCCGAGCGCCACCTCGCGCAGCTCCAGGCCCAGGAGACCGTGCTCGAGCGCTGGTTCGACGCCTTCGCCTCCGATCGCTTCTGGAGCCGGCACCTGAACCGGGCCCAGTGCGAGCCGCGCATCGAGCAGCGCTGCGTGCCGGCCTGGCACGCGAAGCCGTGGCAGGCGCCTCGCATCGTGGCCTTCCCTGTGTCCAACGCCCAGGGCCTCATCCGCCTCACCCAGCCGCTCGACGCCCTGCAGGCGGCAGGCAAGGCGCACGCCTGCGTCTACCAGCCTTCCCGCGACGATCCCGGCATCCCGATGACCTTCGATCTGGCGCGGCATCGCCCCGACGCGATCGTGGCCCACCAGCTGCTGGGCGAGGCGAGCCTCATGACCGCCCGCCAGTGGCGCCGCTTCATGTCCAAGGTGTTCCTGGTGTACTCGGTGGACGACCTCCTCACCGACATGCCGCAGAAGAGCTCGCTGCGTCAGCACATCCCGGCGGACGCCCGCAGCTACCTGGCGCGGACCCTGCCGCTCTTCGACCGGCTGGTGGTGAGCACGGAGTACCTCGCCGAGGTCTACGGCAAGTTCGCGCAGGACATCCGCGTGGTGCCCAATCGCCTGCAGCGCGACGTGTGGCTGCCGCTGCGCTCCCTGCGGCGCACCTCGGAACGCCCGCGGGTGGGCTGGGCCGGCGGTACCGCGCACGAAGGCGACCTGCAGCTCATCGCGGAAGTGGTCGCCGCCACCGCCCACGAGGTGGACTGGATCTTCATGGGCATGTGCCCGGACAACATCCGGCCGTATGCGCGCGAGTTCCATCCTTTCGGGGACTACGACGAGTATCCCGCGCGGCTCGCCGCCCTGAACCTCGACCTCGCGGTCGCGCCGCTCGAGGAAATTCCGTTCAACCGCGGCAAGAGCAACCTGCGGCTGCTGGAATACGGAGCCCTCGGCATCCCGGTGGTGTGCACCGACATCGACCCGTACCGGGACTCGCCCGCGTGCAAGGTCGCCAACCGCCCCCGCGACTGGCTGGAGGCGCTGCGCGCGCGCGTCCACGACCTCGACGCGGCGGCGCGCGAAGGCGACGCCATGCGCCAGTGGGTGCTGGACCATTACATCCTCGAGGATCACCTCGATTCGTGGCTTGCGGCGCATCTACCGCGCTGATCGACCGCCGGCTCCGGGGCGAAACGACCCGCCCCGGGGCCGCGGGCGCCGGAATTGGGCGGTTTTCGCGCCTCACATTGGCCGATTGACCTTGACCACCCCCCATTAGAGTGTCCTCCATGCGAGTCACGGACTCGAGGAGGACACTGATGGATTCGAACCCGACCGGCTATCTCACGAATGTCGCCTACACCGACAACTATTACGAGCAGCTCAGCCCGGCCGCTCTGAATTACCTTGCCGGTGTCAACGGCCATGCGCCGCGAAGCCTGAGCGACTTCGACTATTGCGAGCTCGGCTGCGGATCGGCTGTTTCGCTGCTGGTGCACGCAGCCACCCACCCGGGGGGCCGGTTCGTGGGCATCGACCTCAATCCGGAGCACATCGCCCGGGGCGAGAAGCTCGCCGCCGCCGCGGGCATTCGCAACCTCACCCTGGTCGCCGAACCGGTGAGCGATGCACTGGCCGCTTCCGGCCTGCCGGCGTTCGACTTCATCGTCATGCACGGGCTGTACGCCTGGGTGCATCCGGAGGTGCGCGAGGTCGTCCGGCGCTTCATCGATGCCCGGCTCAAGCCCGGCGGCCTGGTATTGGTCAGCTACAACGCTCGCCCGGGCTGCACCGCGCGCGAGCCGCTGCGCGACATCATGCGCCGCTTCGCGCTGCCGCTGTCGCAGGACCCGCTCGAGCGCGTCCAGCTCGGCCTGTCCTATCTGCGCCTCATGCTCAACGCCCAGGTGCCGTTCTTCCGCCTGAACCCGGAACTGGCCAAGTACGCCGAGTCGCTGTTCGAGCGCGACCCGCACTACCTGGCGCACGACATTTTCATCGACACCTGGAATCCGCTCGGCGTGGAGACCGTCGCCGGCGAGATGGGCGACATCGGACTGCAATTCGCCGGCAGCCTGCCCCTGTGGCAGAACCATCCGGAAGCCGACATACCGGACAACCTCGCCGGGCTGTTCTCCGCGCAGACCGAGCGCGTCACCCGGGAAGTGCACAAGGACTTCATCTACAACACGGTCTTCCGCACCGACCTTTATGTCCGGCCGGCGACCGACTCGCAGTCGCTCCCCGGGCGCACCAAGGCGCTCTGGAACATGCGCTTCAGCGCGGTGGTCCCGACCGATGCCGTACAGCTCTCCATGCAGTCCGGTTCGCTGAGTCTGCCTCTGAACACTCGCGAGAGCCGCATGGTGTTCGGCCTGCTGCAGGACGGAGCACGGAGCCCCGCCGAGTTGGCTACCCATACCGGCTTGGCGCACATGTCACCCGACACCCTGGTCGAGACGCTGTGCTGGTGGGTGCTGTCCGGCCAGGTCCGGCCGGTCACCCAGGAAGGCGATGGCGGCGAGCTGCCGTCGGCGGCCGGGCTCAACCGCGCCCTGCTGGCCGCGGCCTTTCAGGAGCCCGACCGCGAAAAGACCTGGCTCGCGTCGCCGCGCTTCGGCTGCGCCTTCCCGTTCGACAAGGCCCAGGCGCTGGCTTTGTGCGCACTTTCCGACTCCGCCGAGCAATCGCCCTCGACGGCGCTGCACGAGCTCATGCAGGAATCCGGACTGAGCGTCGAGCAGGACGGCGTTGCGATGAGCGAGTCGGAATTGATCGAGCTTGCCGAGCAGCTGTTCGACGAACTGGAGGTCGCCGGCACCCTCGATTCCGCCCGCCGTCTGGGGGTCATCGAATAGGCGGCAATGACGACTGCCGAGGCGGCAAGGTCTGCCGCCCGGCAGACAGAAGCTGCCGGATGCGATGGCCGAGACAGGCCGCCGAACACGGCAAAGCGGCGAATTGCAGTGGAAGGACACGAACCGATAGCGGCAAAAAGACCGAAAAGTCGCCAGGAAAGAGGGAAAAAGACGGACGCGAAAAAACTGGCATTCAATTTGCAGAGGGATATGCGGACGCCAGCATCCGCCGCTAGATCCGAGGCTGGCATCAGGAATCGATAATTCGACGGCAGGAGGCCCAAAATGGCACAAGTCATCAACACCAATACGTACTCGCTCAACTCGCAGCGTCATCTGAACAAGAACACCGCAAGCCTTTCCACCGCGCTCGAGCGGCTGTCGTCGGGTCTGCGGGTGAACTCGGCCAAGGACGACGCGGCCGGCCTCGCCGTCGCGACCCGCATGGAAGCCGACGGCCGCGGCCTCACCGTGGCGATGCGCAACGCGTCCGACGGCATCTCCTTCGGGCAGACCGCCGACGGCGCGCTCGGTACCGTGGGTGAAATCCTCCAGCGCATGCGCGAACTGGCCGTGCAGTCCCTCAACGGCACCATCGGCGACACCGAGCGCGGCTACCTCGACAAGGAATTCCAGGCGCTCGCGACCCAGATCACCGACCTGCAGGGCGCGGCGAAGCTCAACAACACCTCGGTGTTCGGCACGTTCAACTTCCAGGCAGGGGCGGCGGCCGGCCAGACCGTGTCGGGCACCTTCACCAGCGTGACCTTCACGGCGAGCAGCGTCGGCACCTCGGCGAACGCCAGCACCGCGCTCACCAACATCGACAACGCGCTCACCTCCGTGGCCGCGAACCGCGCGGCCATCGGCGGCACCATGTCCGCGCTGCAGTTCCGCATCCAGCAGATGGAGACCGCGCGCGAGAACCAGTTCGCCGCACGCAGCCGGATCATGGACGCGGACTTCGCGGCCGAATCCGCCGCCCTGTCGCGCGCGCAGATCCTCCAGCAATCCGGCGTGGCCATGGTCTCCCAGGCCAACGCCGTGCCGCAGAACGTCATGCAGCTGCTGCGCGGCTGATGACCCTGGCAAGCACCGGGCGCCCGCGCAAGCCGGGCGCCCGGTGCTTTTTTTGCCCGCCGAAATATCCCTAAAGTTCTATCGCATGCCATCCGTTAAGGCACCTGTACGGCAAGGATCTTAACGACGGCATCTCCACGCAAGGCCTGCCGTGTGATCAACCTACCATCGCTGGAGGCCCAAAATGGCACAAGTCATCAACACCAATGCGTTCTCGCTCAATGCGCAACGCCACCTGAACAAGAACACCGCCGGCCTTTCGACCGCCCTCGAGCGCCTGTCCTCGGGTCTGCGGGTGAACTCGGCCAAGGACGACGCGGCCGGTCTTGCGGTCGCCCAGCGGATGGAAGCGGATGCGCGCGGTCTCACCGTCGCCATGCGTAACGCCTCGGACGGCGTCTCCTTCGGCCAGACCGCGGACGGCGCGCTCGGCACCGTGGGCGAGATCCTCCAGCGGATGCGCGAACTGGCCGTGCAGTCCCTCAACGGCACCATCGGCGACACCGAGCGCGGCTACCTCGACAAGGAATTCCAGGCGCTCTCGACCCAGATCACCGACCTGCAGGGTGCGGCCAAGCTCAACAACCAGTCCGTGTTCGGCACCTTCTCGTTCCAGGCGGGCGCGACGGCCGGCCAGACCGTATCGGGCACCTTCACCAGCGTGACCTTCACGGCGAGCAGCGTCAACACCTCGGCGAACGCCAGCACCGCGCTCACCAACATCGACAACGCGCTGAGCTCGGTCGCCGCCAACCGTGCCCAGATCGGCGGCACGATGTCGGCCCTCGAGTTCCGCATCCAGCAGATCGAGACCGCGCGCGAGAACCAGTACGCCGCACGCAGCCGCATCATGGATGCCGACTTCGCGGCCGAGTCCGCCGCCCTGTCCCGCGCCCAGATCCTGCAGCAGTCGGGCGTGGCGATGGTCTCGCAGGCGAACGCCCTGCCGCAGAACGTGCTCTCGCTGCTCCGGTAATCGAACCGCGAGCGCTACAATGAGCGCATAAACGGAAAACGGCGGAGCGGCCACCCGGCCGCCCCGCCTTTCGTCCGGAGGGTATGATGGCTATCCAACCTGTCAAGCTCGCCCTGCCGACACCGCCACCAACGAGCTCAAGCCGACCTTCGACCGAAGCACCCCGCACCCCGGTTGCGCCGACGCAAGCCGGGGCTTCGCCCGTTGCGGGCACTGAGAACGTCGTTGCGCCACAAACTGGCACGCCTGCTGCTTTACTCGTTCACGAAGTAGTGGAGAAGCAGGCATCGGAGGCTCGCGAGGCCCCTGATCGCAAGAAGCTCCTCGAGGCGATCGAGAACGCCCAGAAGGCGATCAACGGCGGGGTGCGCGACTTTTCGTTCAGTATCCACGAGAAAACCGGAGAGATCGTGGTGCGCATCATCGACCGGGAATCGAAGGAAGTGATCCGGCAGATTCCTGCCGAAGAGATGCTGCGCATCGCGGAGAACCTCCAGACACTGGAGGGCGAAAACCGGCCCGGGCTGCTGCTGAAGCAGGAAGCCTGAGTAGGCGGATCGCAAGGAGAGCATCATGGCAACAGGATCGATCACATCGCTGGGCATAGGCTCGGGGATCGACGCGAACAACATCGTCGCCAAGCTCATGGAGCTCGAGCGCGCCCCGCTCAACGCACTCAACAGGCGCGAGGCGTCGTATCAGGCGAAGATTTCCGCATTCGGCACGCTCAAGTCGAAATTCGACGGACTCAAGACGGCGGCGGCCACCCTTGCCGACCCGGCAAAGCTTGCCGCCTTCACGGCAACGATCGGCGACAAGGACATTCTGTCGGCAACCCCCGGCAGCACGGCCGGGCCCGGCAGCTACAGCGTCGATGTGACCCAGCTCGCGCAGGCGCAGAAGTCATTCTCGAGCCTGTACGCCTCCGGGACCACCTTCGCGGCCGGCACCCTCACGTTCACCATCGGCACGACGAGCACCGACGTCGTCTTCGGGGGGGGCTCGATCGACGACGTGCGCAACGCGATCAACGCCGCAAACATCGGCGTGACCGCGACCACGGTCACCGGCGACGCCGGCACGCGCCTCGTCTTCACCGCCAAGGAGACCGGGACGGACAACGCCTTCAGCCTGGCGGTCACGGGCGGCGATGCCAACCTGGCGAGCCTCGCCACCTTCGATGGCGCGCACCCGAACGCGGTGGCGGCACAGAACGCCATCGTCAGCATCGACGGCGAAACGGTCACGTCGCAATCGAACACGATCACGGGAGCGATTCCCGACGTCGCGATCACCGCCAAGAAGGTCGGCACCACCACGGTGGACATCGCACGCAGCTCCTCGAGCGCCCTCGATTCCGTGAAGGCCTTCGTCACCGCCTTCAACGAAGTCGCCACGGAGCTCAGGAAGTCGAGCGCGTACGACGCCGCCACCAAGACGGCCGGAGTGCTCAACGGCGATTCCACCGTGCGCACCCTGCAAGGCCTGCTGCACAGTACCATCACCACCACGCCGGCCGATATCTCGGGGGCCACCTACGAGACGCTCTCCAGTCTCGGCATCAGCTTCAAGACCGACGGCACGCTTTCACTGGACGAGACCAAGCTCACCAAAGCGATCGATGCCGACTTCACGGAGGTCACGCGCTCGCTCAACGCCTTCGGCGGCGCGATGGAGGACCTGGCCGATCAGGTAACCCGCTTCGATGGACTGCTCACCAACCGTACCGACGGCCTCAGCGCCACGATCAGTCAGCTGGCCAAGCAGCGCACGTCGATGGAGTATCACCTCACCCAGACGGAAAAACGGCTCCGCGCCCAATTCACCGCCCTCGACGCGCTCATGGGCCAGCTCACCACGACGAGCAACTACCTGACGCAGCAGTTGGCAAACCTGACCGGCTCGGGCGCCTGACGAGCCACTCACAAGGATTCGCAAAATGTTCGCGCAAGCCATGAACGTCCGAAACGCCTACCAAGCCGGCGGCCTGGAGGCGGAGATCCTCGGTTCCAGCCCGCACCGGCTGATCAAGCTCCTGTTCGAAGGGGCCCTCGCCTACATCGCGCAAGCCAAGACGCATATGGCAGCGGGCGATGTGCAGGCCAAGGCGGAAGCGATCACGCGCGCCGTCGACGTCATCTCGCGGGGGCTGCGCTCGAGTCTGAACATCCGCGACGGCGGCGAGCTCGCCCAGTCGCTGGACGACCTCTACGAGTACATCGGCATGCAGCTCGTGAAGGCTCACATGAACAACGATCCGGCGCTGCTCGATGAGGCGCGGGACCTGCTGTGGCAGCTCGCCGACGCCTGGAACCAGATCGAGCCCCGGGCATGAGCACGGCTGGCCCCACCCCGGACCGGGAGCGTGCCGCTGCCGTGGCGGCCATCCTCGAACGGTACCGGGAGCTGGAAGCGCTGCACGGCGAGATGCTCGCCCAGGCGCAGCACGACGACTGGGAGGCGGTGGCGGAAGTCGCTGCACGCGCAGACGAGGTGCGGGCGGCCCTCGCCGCCACCGAGTCGGCCGGACAGGCGCTGGACCCGGACGCCGAGCGCACCAAGGCTGCCCTCGTCGAACGCACGCTGGCCACGATCGGAGAACTTCGCAGGCTGGCCGAACCCGCTCACGCCAGCCGCGCCGAGCAACTGGCCGCCGGCGCCGCGCGCCGCAAACTGGACCGCACTTACGGTGGATAGCGCGGCATAGCCGGCGCAGGGGGCGCGAACGAAGGCGGTCACTCGCGGCACGACCGCCGGGGGAAACAGATCGATGATTCCTGCCGACCTCTCCGCCCGCCTGCGCATGCTCGCCGAGGCGAGCTTCTTCGACAGCGAGCCGCCCGTCCAGGGCACGGCCCGGATTCGCGAGATCCAGGCGCGCCTGCCCGAGCTCCTTCCCGGCCAGCGCTTCACCGCTCACCTGCAGCGTGCCCTGCCCGACGGCACCTTCCAGGCGGTGGTCGCCGGTCGCACCTACACCCTGGCGCTCAACCACTCCGCCAAGGCGGGCGATACCCTTGAGCTGGTCGTCACCCAGACCGGCCCGCGCACCGTATTCGCGCAGCTCGCGAACCAGCCCGCGAATCCGGCCGCCGCCGCCCAGCCCGGCGCGGCGAACGCGAGCCTCAGCGCAACCGGCCGTCTCATCAGCTTCATGCTCACCGGACAGCCCACGCCCCAGCCGGCGGCGCTGGCCGGCGGCAAGCCACTCCTCGACGCGCCGCCGACGACCAACGGCGCGCCGCTCGCACCGCTGCTGCGCCAGGCGCTGGGGCAGAGCGGGCTCTTCTACGAATCGCACCAGTCGCGCTGGATCGCCGGCAAGCTCGACATGGCGAGCCTGATGCGCGAGCCGCAGGGGCAGCAGCCGCTGCCGCGCGGCATGCCGGCGGCCGGGAGCGGCCAGCCGTTGCCGGGACCGGCAGCAGGTGCCGGCGCGCAGCCGGCCGCGGCGGCGACGCCCGGATCGCCTGCGCCCCTGCCCGGAGCCGGACTGCCGCCGGGCACGCTCGCCTCCCTTGTGGCATCAGCCCCGTCGCCTGCCGCAGCGGCACCCGGCGCGCCCCCGCCGCTTCCGGGCGGCGCACCGGCACCTGCGACCGGGAGCCTTCCGCCACCTCCGGCCGCCGCCGTGTCCCAAGGGAGCACGCCGGCGGCGATCGGCGGCGCCCCGGCGCCAGCGCTGCCCGGCGCTGCCGAGCCGTCGGGCGAGTCGACGCAGACGCAGCCCGCCCAGAGCGCGGCCTCGGCCAACGCCGCCCAACGCCTGCCGGTCGTGCCGGAGCGACTGATGCCCATCGTGCATCAGCAACTCGACGCCCTCGCAACCCATACTTATGTGTGGCAGGGCCAGGTATGGCCGGGCCAGAACGTCGAATGGGAGATCGAGGATCCGGACGACGACGAGAGCGGCGGCGGTGACGAGGCGGCGCGGGACTGGAACACCACCCTGCGCCTGACGCTGCCGCGGCTCGGCGGGCTCGAGGCCCGCCTCACCCTCACGCCGGCGGGCGTCGCGCTGCGCCTGCTCGCCGACGCCCCAGAGACGGTGGCGGCGCTGGATGCCGCCCGTTCGCGGCTGGACGAAGCCCTCGCGGCAGCCGCCGTGCCGCTCACCGGCTTCGTCGCGGAGCAACGCCATGGCGACGAGTGATTCACCCGATCGCGTGCGCGGCGAAGCGGTCGCGCTGACCTACGCGAACGGCGAGGCCGCTCCGCGCGTGGTGGCCAAGGGCCGGGGGCTCATCGCGCAGGAGATCATCGCGCGGGCGCGCGAAGCGGGCGTCTTCGTGCACGAGTCGCCCGAACTGGTGGGGCTGCTCATGCAGGTGGATCTCGACGCGCGCATCCCGCCCGAGCTTTATGTGGCGGTGGCCGAACTGCTGGCGTGGGTATACAGCGTCGAGCACGGCGGCGCGAGCGCTCGCCCCGCCCCACCCCGCCCGCGCACGCCAACCACCGGGCGCTAGCCGGGCTCGAATCCGCCCCATGCCGGGCTGCCCATGCTATAAATGCCCCCTTTCGATCGACTGCAGCCGGCATGACCGAGCACACCGAGGGCGACCGCGGCGCCCAGCTTCTGGATCCTCAGCATTTCTCCCGCTATCTCGTCCACGACCGGCGGGAGATCGTGCAGATCATGAAGGCGCTCGCCGAGAAGCGATCGCTCGTGACGGCCCACCTCGACGCCGGTTCTTCCTTCATCACGGCGGTGTTGGGAGTAAGCGCAGACGGCGAGGCGCTCATCCTGGACGCGAGCACCGACGAGCAGGTCAACGCCCGCGCGGCGACCGCCAGCGAGATCGTCTGCGACACCCGGCTGGAGCGCGTACGGGTGCAGTTCACCGTGCCGCCGGTCGAGCGGTTCCCCCACGACGGCTTGCTGGCGCTGCGCACCCGTCTGCCGGACACGGTGCTCCGCCTGCAGCGGCGCGAGTTCTATCGGCTGGTGACGCCGATCGCGACGCCGGTCCTGTGCACCATCGCCATGGAGGATCCTGCCGGCGAAAGGAAGTCGGTGCCGGTGAAGGTGCTCGACATCAGCAGCGGCGGCGTGGCAGTCATCGTGCCGCCCTCGGAGATCACCCTCGAGCCGGGGATGGCCTTCGACGACTGCCGCCTCATGCTCCCCGAGGGCGAGCCGCTGCAGGTCCGCATGGTGGTCCGCAACCTGTTCCACATCGATACCCGAAACGGCGTGCGCATGTGGCGCGCGGGCTGCGAGTTCCTCGGACTGCCGAACGCACTCGCCGCACGCATTCAGCGCTACATCTTCAAGATGGAGCGGGATCGCAGGGCGCGCGTCGCCGGGGCCGGTTAGCCCCGGCGCCGACGCTACGGACACAAATGCCGCCCTCGGGCGGCATTTTTTTCACCGATCGCCTGTTCCGGTCCGGCAGCGGATCAGAGCGCCACCAGTTGTATACATAACGACGAAAACAAGACGGTTTACAACTGTCTTTTCGGCGTATAGCATCGTCTATGTATACATCAAAGGCGAACAGCATCGTGACACCAACGGACCCCCTCGACCCCTCCGCCTCTCAGACCGTGCGCGCACTGCTGCGCCTGCGGGAGATGATCCTCGACGGCGAGTTGCCCGCCGGCGAACGCATCTCCGAGCCCGTCGTGGCGGAGATCACCGGTATCTCCCGCACCCCCATCCGCACCGCGCTGGTCCGCCTGCAGGAGGAGGGACTGCTCGAGCCGATCCGCTCGGGTGGCTTCCGGGTGCGGGCCTTCTCGGTGGACGAAATCCGCGACGCCATCGAGGTGCGCGGCACGCTCGAGGGCCTCGCCGCGCGGCTGGCGGCGGAACGCGGCGTTTCCGCCGAGACGCTGGAGGCGCTCACGGCCTGCGTCGAGCGGATCGATCGGCTCCTCGAGCAGGGCGACCCGGACGAGGCCCGCTTCGAAGCCTACGTCGAGGCCAACGCCCGCTTCCACGAGTTGCTCGCCGCTGCCTGCGGCAGCGAGGTGGTGCATCGCCAGGTGGCCCGCGGCAACGCCCTGCCCTTCGCCTCGCCGAACGGCTTCCTGCGCGCGCAGGCCGCCCGACCGGACGCCTTGCGGATTCTCACCATCGCCAACGCTCAGCACCGCGCCGTGGTGGATGCCCTGGCCAGTCGCGAAGGGACCCGCGCCGAGGCGCTCATGCGCGAGCACGCCCGCATCGCCCACCGCAACCTGCAGGCGACCCTCGCCAATCCGCGGGTGATGGACCTCATTCCGGGAGGACGGCTGATCCGCCAGAAGAGTTGAGGCGGAGCCCGAATCCGCCGCCGTCGCGCTTCACCGAAAAGCCCAGAACGACAAGACCCCACACAGAGGACACGGAGATGACTTACCCGAAGAACACCTGGTACGTGGGCTGCCTGCCCCACGAGATCGACACCAAGCCCCTCGGCCGCCGCATCTGCGGCGAGCCCATGGTCTTCTTCCGAGGCGACGAGGGGCGCGTGGCCGCGCTGGAGGACTGGTGCCCCCACCGCGGTGCGCCGCTGTCGCTGGGCTCCGTGGAAAACGGCAAGCTCGTGTGCGGTTATCACGGCCTGGCCATGGGTTGCAGCGGCAAGACGGCGCACATGCCCGGGCAGCGCGTGGGCGGCTTCCCGGCGGTGAAGCGCTACCCGGCAGTGGAGCGCCACGGCTTCGTGTGGGTGTGGCCGGGCGATTCGGCGCGCGCCGACGATGCGCTCATCCCGGATCTCGCCTGGGCGAGCGACCCCCAGTGGGCCTATGGCGGCGGGCTCTATCACATCGCCTGCGACTACCGGCTGATGGTCGACAACCTGATGGATCTCACCCACGAGACCTACGTCCACTCGACCAGCATCGGCCAGAAGGAGATCGACGAGACGCCCTGCACCACCCGCGCCGAGGGCGACGCGGTCACCACCAGCCGCTTCATGCAGGGCATCGAGGCGCCGCCGTTCTGGAAGATGGCCTTGCGCGCCAACGGCCTGCCCGACGACCAGCCGGTGGACCGCTGGCAGATCTGCCGCTTCAGCCCTCCGTCGCACGTGATGATCGAGGTCGGCGTCGCGCTGGCCGGCCGCGGCGGGTACGAGGCGCCGGACGAGGCGAAGGTGTCCAGCATCGTGGTGGACTTCATAACGCCCGAGCACGAGACCTCGATCTGGTACTTCTGGGGGATGGCGCGCCGCTTCAGGCCGGACGATGCGGCGCTCACCGCGCAGATCCGCGAAGGCCAGGGCAGGATCTTCGCCGAGGACCTGGAAATGCTCGAACGCCAGCAGCAGAACCTGCTGAACTGGCCCCAGCGGCCGCTGCTGAAGCTCAACATCGACACCGGTGGCGTGCAGGCGCGACGCATCATCGACCGCCTGATCGCCGAGGAGCGCGCCGGGGCCGAGCCGGCCGCGTCGGTCGCGGCCTGATCCCCGGGGAGGCCGACCAATGACTCAAGCGACCCTTGCGGTCCGCGTCGCCCGCAAGGCGGTGGAAGCGACCGACATCCTGAGCTTCGAGCTGGTGGAAGCCGACGGCGGCAACCTGCCGCCGTTTTCCGCCGGCGCGCACATCGACGTGCATCTGCCCGGCGGCCTGGTGCGCCAGTACTCCCTGTGCAACGATCCCACCGAGAGCCACCGCTACCTCATCGGCGTGCTGCGCGACCCCGCCTCGCGCGGGGGCTCGAGCGCCATGCACGACCTGGTGCGAGAAGGCGACCTGCTGCGCATCAGCGAGCCCAGGAACCACTTCCCGCTCGCCCACGAAGCCCGCCGCAGCCTGCTGCTGGCCGGCGGAATCGGCGTGACGCCCATCCTGTGCATGGCCGAGCGCCTGGCGGCGAGCGGCGCCGACTTCGAGATGCACTACTGCACCCGCTCGCCCGAACGCACCGCCTTCACGCGCCGCATCCGCGACTCGGCCTTCGCCCCACGGGTGCATTTCCACTTCGACGACGGCAGCCCGGCTCAGCGCCTCGATCTCGCCGTGCTGCTGGCCACGCCGGAGGCCGGGGTGCACCTCTATGTATGCGGACCGAAAGGCTTCATGGATGCGGTGCTCGCCACCGCGCGCGAAAAGGGCTGGCCCGAGTCGCAACTGCACTACGAGTTCTTCGGCGCCGCGCCCCAGGCAACCGATGGCGACACCGCCTTCGAGGTGCGCCTGGCGAGCTCGGGGCGCACGATCCCGGTTCCCCCGGACCGGAGCGTCGCCGCGGCACTGATCTCGGCCGGAGTCGATCTGCCCACCGCCTGCGAACAGGGCGTGTGCGGCACCTGCCTCACCCGCGTGCTGGCCGGGGAGCCCGATCACCGCGACGCCTACCTGACGCCCGAGGAACAGGCCGCCAACGACCAGTTCCTGCCCTGCTGCTCACGGTCCCGCACGCCGCTGCTGGTGCTGGATCTGTAAACCGGCCCCACCCGACGCGCCGAACGGCGCTCGGGCGTGCGCCCCAAGGCGCACGACGCAACACGGGCGACCTCGGCATGCCGGGCGCCCCAACAAGAACGCACAGGAGACAAGAATGAAGATCCGAGCCGCCGTCGCCCACACCGCGGGCGCGCCGCTGTCGCTCCAGACGCTCGATCTGGAAGATCCGCGCGACGACGAAATCCTCGTCCGCGTCGTCGCCACCGGCGTGTGCCACACCGACATCGTGGTGCGCGACGGCATGTTGCCGACGCCCCTGCCCGTGGTGCTGGGCCACGAGGGCGCCGGCATCGTCGAGCGGGTGGGACGGGCCGTGAGCAAGGTCGCGCCGGGCGATCACGTGGTGATGACCTTCAACTCCTGCGGCACCTGCCCGAGCTGCGCCGACCATGCCGCGAGCTACTGCCACGAGTTCTTCCCGCGCAACTTCTTCGCCACGCGAGCCGATGGCAGCACCGCGCTGTCGCGGGAGGGCGTACCGGTACACGGCAACTTCTTCGGGCAATCCTCCTTCGCCACCCACGCCCTGTGCCACGAGCGCAACGTGGTGAAGGTGCCCCAGGACGCACCGCTGGAGCTTCTCGGCCCGCTCGCGTGCGGCGTCCAGACCGGCGCGGGGGCGGTGATCAACGCGCTGAAGGTGGGGCCCGGCCGCGCCTTCGCGGTGTTCGGGGCGGGATCGGTGGGCCTGTCGGCGCTGATGGCCGCGCGCGTGGTCGGTGCCACCAGGATCATCGCGGTCGATCTCAACGACGAGCGCCTCGCCTTCGCCCGCGAGCTGGGGGCGACCCACGTCGTCAACCCGAGGGACGTCAATGCGGCCGAGGAGATCCTGCGCATTACCGGCCACGGGGTCGATTTCGCCCTCGACACCACCGGGCTCGCCCCGGTGATCCGGAGCGCGGTGGAGAGCCTCGCGCCGCGTGGCACCTGCGGCATCCTCGGGGCATCGGCACCGGGCAGCGAGATCACCCTGGACGAGGTGCATTTCATGAGCGGCGGGCGCCGCCTCATGGGCATCGTCGAAGGCGAAGCCGCGCCCGACACCTTCATCCCGATGCTGATCGACCTGCATCGGCAGGGGCTCTTCCCCTTCGACAAGATGGTGAAGTTCTACCCGTTCGACCGCATCAACGAGGCCATCGCCGACTCGGAGCAGGGGCGCGCCATCAAGCCGATCGTGAAGATGACGGAGGGCACGCGATGAACGCCGCGCTCTCCCCGCGTTACCGCGCCATCACGGTCGGAGGCTGCATCGAGGCGCAGCTCGAGCAGCGGGCCGACGGCTGCACCGTGCTGCGCTCCACCGAGGCGCTCAAGCCCTTCCCCGACGTGCTCAACGACCGCCTCGCCGACTGGGCGAGCGTCGCGCCCGACCGGACCTTCGTCGCCCGCCGGGACCACGGGGGCGAGTGGGTCCGCATCTCCTACGCGCAGATGCTCGCGCGCGCCCGCGCCGTGGGCGAGGCGCTGCTCGCGCGGCCGCTGTCGGTCGATCGGCCGGTGCTGATCCTCGCCGAGAACAGCCTCGAGCACCTGACGCTCGCCTTCGGCGCGATGTTCGCCGGCATCCCCTACGCGTCGATCTCGCCCGCCTATGCACTGGTGTCCCAGGATTTCGGCAAGCTTCGCCACATCGTCGGCGAGACGACGCCCGGCCTGGTGTTCGCGTCGGGGCCGGCCTACGCGAAGGCCATCGCGGCGACCGTCGGCAGCGACGTCGAGGTGGTGCTCGCCGAGGGGACGCTGCCCGACCGTGCGGCCACGCCCTTCGCCGAGCTGCTGGCGACCGTCCCCGGTGCGGCGGTGGACGCGGTGCGCGGCAGGCTCGGGCCCGACACCATCGTCAAGTTCCTGTTCACCTCGGGCTCGACCAAGATGCCCAAGGGCGTGGTGAACACCCACCGGATGCTCTGCGCCAACCAGCAGATGATCCGCCAGTGCCTCGGCTTTCTCGCCGAGACGCCGCCGGTGCTGGTGGACTGGCTGCCGTGGAACCACACCTTCGGCGGCAACCACAACGTCGGAATCGCGCTCTACAACGGCGGCACGCTCTATATCGACGACGGCAAGCCGACCCCGCAGGGCATCGCCGAGACGCTGCGCAACCTGCGCGAGATTTCCCCGACGGTGTACTTCAACGTGCCCAAGGGCTTCGAGGAGATCGCCGCCGCGATGGAGCACGACGACGTGCTGCGCGCCTCGCTGTTCCGCTCGGTGCAGGCCTTCTTCTTCGCGGGCGCGGGGCTCTCGCAGGCGGTATGGGACCAGCTCGACCGGCTCGCCGAGCGCACCATCGGCGAGCGGGTGCGCATGATCACCGGCCTGGGGATGACCGAGACTGCGCCTTCGTCGATGTTCGCCGTGGGCACCGACGTCGCCTCCGGCCACATCGGCCTGCCGATCCCCGGCGTCGAGGTGAAGCTCGTGCCGGTGAACGGCAAGACCGAGGTGCGCTTCCGCGGCCCCAACGTGATGCCGGGCTACTGGCGCGCACCGCAGCTCACCGCCGAGGCCTTCGACGAGGAGGGCTACTACTGCACCGGCGACGCGGTGAAGTTCATCGATTCGAGCGAGCCCTCGCGCGGCCTGCTCTTCGACGGGCGCATCGCCGAGGACTTCAAGCTCTCCACCGGCACCTTCGTCAGCGTCGGGCCGCTGCGCGCGCGCATCGTCGCCGCCGGCGCGCCCTATGTGCAGGACGCGGTGGTGGCCGGCATGAACCGCGACGACATCGGCGTGCTGTTCCTGCCGCGGGTCGACGAGTGCCGCAAGCTCGCCGGCCTGCCGCCCGACGCACCGCTGCCCGAGGTGCTGCACGCGCCCCCCGTACGCGAGTTCTTCCAGGCCCTGGTCGACCGCCTGTGGGCGGCAGGCACCGGCAGCGCCACACGCGTCGCCCGCGCCCACGTGCTGGTGGAGCCGCCCTCCATCGACAAGGGCGAGATCACCGACAAGGGCTCGATCAACCAGCGCGCGGTGCTCACCCACCGCGCCGCGCTGGTCGAGGCGATGTACGAGGGCCGCGAGCAGGACCCGTGGCTGCTGCTGCCGCGCGTCACGCAGCCGGCGTGACCGCGCGTCGCCCCGCCCCGCCGCATGCCGTCTTTCCATACCACCCGACAAGGCGCGCAAGCGCCCGAGGAACCCCATGAAAACCGATGAGCTGATCGCGATCGACATCCATACCCACGCGGAGGTGTCCTGCTGCCAGGCCCACGACGCCTTCGGCGAGGAATTCGATCGCGCCGCCGACAAGTACTTCCGCAATGCCCATCGGCCGACCATCGCGGAGACGGTCGCCTACTACCGGGAGCGCAAGATCGGCCTGGTGATGTTCACCGTGGACACCGAGGCGCAAATCGGCCGCCGGCGCATTCCCAACGAGGAGATCGCCGAGGCCGCGCGCGACAACAGCGACATGATGATCGCCTTCGCCAGCATCGACCCGCACAAGGGCGTGATGGGCGCGCGCGAGGCGCGCCGCCTGGTGGAGGACTACGGCGTGCGGGGCTTCAAGTTCCACCCGACGGCGCAGGGCTTCCTGCCCTACGACCGCTTCGCGTGGCCGATCTACGAGGTGATCGCCGAGCACAAGCTGCCGGCGATCTTCCATACGGGCCACTCGGGCATCGGCAGCGGCATGCCGCGCGGCGGCGGCCTCAAGGTCGGCAATTCCAACCCGATGCTGCTCGAAGACGTGGCGATCGACTTCCCCGACATGCAGATCGTCATGGCCCACCCGAGCTGGCCGTGGCAGGACGAGGCGCTGTCCCTGTGCCTGCACAAGCCCAACATGTGGATCGACCTGTCGGGCTGGTCGCCGCGCTACTTCCCGCCGCAGCTGGTGCAGTACGCCAACACGCTGCTCAAGGACCGCATGCTGTTCGGCTCGGACTTCCCGCTGATCTCGCCCGATCGCTGGCTGGACGACTTCAAGCAGGCCGGCTTCCGCCCGGAGGTGCACCCGCTGATCCTGAAGGAGAACGCCAAGCGCCTGCTCGGGCTCGCCTGAGCCCGCGGGGCAACGGCGGCACGGCGGCCCGCGGGGCCGCCGTTCCGGCCTCGCCGCCGGTTACCGGCGCAGCGCGCCGGCCACCTGCTCCACCGCCAGTCTGGCCGTGTGCACCGCTCCCGCCATGGTGAAGAAGCCGTGGGCCAAGCCGGCGTATTCGATCAGGCTCGCCGGCGTGCCGGCAGCGATGAGGCGGTTGGCATAGGCGGCGCCCTCGTCCCGCAGCGGGTCGTAGCCGGCAAGCAGCACCAGGGCGGGCGGCAGCCCGCCGAGGTCCTCGGCGAGGAGCGGCGCGGCGCGGAAATCGGTCGCCGGCACCCCGTCTCCGAGGTAGTGGCCAGTGAAGTAGTGCGCCGCGCGGGCGGTCAGCGTGAAGCCCTCGCCGAAGCGCAGGTAGGAGTCGAACATTCCCGGCGCGGCCGCGGTGACCGGATAGATCAGGATCTGCTGCACCAGCAGCGGCCCCCCGCGGTCGCGCGCCAGGATCGCGCACACGGTGGCGAGATTCGCTCCCGCGCTGTCCCCCGCAACGGCGATGCGCGCGGGATCGACCTCCAACTCGGCGGCATGCGCGCCGAGCCAGCACAGGGCCGCGTAGGAGTCGTCCACCGCCGCGGGAAATGGGTGCTCCGGCGCGAGCCGGTAGTCCACCTGCACCAGCACGCAGTCGCTGCGCTCGCTCAGGTGGCTCGCCACGCCGTCGTAGTCCTGGGGCCGCCCCATCACGAAGCCGCCGCCGTGCAGGTAGAGCACGGCGCCGCGCGCCTTGCGCGGGCCGCGGGGACGGTAGATGCGCAGCGCCAGGTCGCCACCCGGCCCCTCGATCACGCGGTCCTCGATGTCGACCGCGGCCGGTGCGAGGTCCGACGCGGCGAGGATCTGGCTGTACAGGCCGCGCGCGACGGCGGGCGGCAGGTCGGCGAAATCGGGCGCGCCCGCGGCGCGCGCGCCTTCAAGCAGATTCCGCAACTGGATATCGAGCATCGCTGGAGCTCCTGAGATGGGTGTCGGCCGGATGGGGTACCGCGGCGCCGGCACCGGGCCGGGCTGCGTCCGCGACGTCGTGACCCGTTTCCACGGCGGCGACGGGTTTGAGCAGGAAGTGGGCGAGCGCCGGCAACAGGATGAGGGCGCCCAGCATGTTGAGCAGGAACATGAAGCCGAGCAGCACGCCCATGTCGGCCTGGAACTTGATCGGCGAGAACACCCAGGTGGCGACCGCCACGGCGAGGGTCGCGCCGGTGAGCAGCACCACCCGCCCGGTGAAACGCAGCGCGAGCTGATAGGCCTCGTAGAGGCTCTTGCCGGTGCGCAGGCCGACGAGCAGGATCGACAGCACGTAAAGGGCGTAATCCACCCCGATCCCCACGCCCAGCGCGATCACCGGCAGCGTGGCGACCTTGACCCCCATGCCGAGGGCCACCATCAGCGCCTCGCACAGCACCGAGGTGAGCATCAGCGGCAGCACCGCCGCGACCACCGCCCGCCACGAGCGGAAGGTGAACCAGCACAGCAGGATCACCGCGCCGTAGACCAGGTAGAGCATCTCGCGCATCGCCTGCTTCACCACGATGTTGGTCGCGGCCTCGATGCCGGCGCTGCCCGCGGCGAGCATGAAGCGGGCGTCGTCGTCGCTGTTGGCGGCGGCGAAGGCCTCTACCGCGTCCACCACCCGGGAGAGGGTCTCCGCCTTGTGGTCCTTCAGGTACACGTAGATCGACAGCAGGTTGCAGCCCTGGTTGAAGAGCTCCCGCGGCGCGCGGGTCTGCACCGCACCCAGCGCGGCATCGTTGGGGATGAGGTCCAGCCACTTGAAGTTGCCCTCGTTGTAGCCGACCGTGGCGTAGCGCGAGAGCTTGGCCATGGAGTTGGTGGCCTCCACGCCCGGCAGCTGCTCGAGCTGCCAGGTGAGCTCGCGCACCCGCGCCAGCACCGGGTAGCGGGTGCAGGCGTCGTCCGGCGTCTTCACCATGATCACGAAGATGTCGGCGCTCGCGGCGTAGTTGGCCACCATGAAGGCGGTGTCGCGGTTGTAGCGCGAATCGGCGCGCAGCTCCGGCGCGCCGGGGTCGAGATCGCCGACCTGCAGGCGCTGGCCGGTGACGACGCCGGCGACGGCGAGGACGAGCCCCACCGCGAGGGCCCCCACCGCCCAGCGGCGCCGGGTGAACAGACCGAGCGCGTGCCACACGCCGTCCATCGGGCGACGGACGCCGGCGTCCGTTTCGGCTGCAGCGGCTCGTGCCGCCGCGGCCGGGCTCACGCCGGTATAGGAGAGCAGCACCGGCAGCAGGATCAGGTTGGTGACGATGAGCACGCCCACGCCCAGGCTCGCGGTGATCGCCAGCTCGCGGATCACCCCGATGTCGATCACCAGCAGCACCGCGAAGCCCACCGCGTCGGTGACCAGCGCCGCCATGCCGGTGCGGAAGAGCCGCCGGAAGGTGTGCCGGGCCGCCACGTAGCGGTCGATGCCGCGGGCCACGTCCTGCATGATCCCGTTCATCTTCTGCGCGCCGTGGCTGATGCCGATGGCGAACACCAGGAAGGGCACCAGCACCGAGTACGGATCCAGCGCGAAACCGAAGGCCGAAAGCAGCCCCAGCTGCCACAGCACGCCCGCCAGCGAGCAGCCCGTCACCAGCAGGGTGCTGCGCACGCAGCGGGTATAGCCGTAGAGCACCGCGGCGGCGATGGCCACGGCCAGCGCGAAGAACACCCCCACCTGCCGGATGCCTTCGATCAGGTCACCGACGATCTTGGCGAAGCCCGTGATGTGGATGCGGATGCCGGCGCCCTGGTAGCGCTGGCGAATGTCTTCCAGGCGGCGCGAGAAATCCGCGTAGTCCAGGGCCTTGCCGGTGCGCGGATCCTTGTCGAGCAGCGGCACGTAGATCACGCTGGAGCGGAAGTTCTCGGCGACCAGCTGCCCGATCTCGCCCGAGCGCTGCACGTTCATGCGCACCGCCTGCAGGCTGTCGGGCGAGCCGTCGTAGTCCTCGGGGATCACGGTGCCGCCGTCCAGCCCCTCCTCGGTCACCGCCACCCAGCGGGTGGCCGGGGTCCACAGGGACTTCATGTAGGGGCGATCCACCCCCGGCAGCAGGTAGACCTCGTCGTTGATCTTCGCCAGGGTGTCGAGATAGGCGGCGTCGAAGATGTCGCCCTCCTCCACCGCCACCGCGATGCGCAGCGAATTGCCCAGGCCGGCCAGATCGGCCTTGTGGGCGAGGAAGTTGGCGATGAATGGATGACCCGTGGGGATCATCTTCTCGAAGCTCGCATTGAGCTGCAGGCGCGTGGCCTGCAGTCCGAGCGCCAGGGTGGCGAGCAGGCACAGGAGAAGGACGAGGGCCCGCCGGCCGAAGATCAGGCGCTCGGCCAGCGAGCCGGTGCGCGGATCGAAGGCGCCGCCGCCCGCCGCCTTCGCGTCGTGTTGGGAGGATTCGGAATTCAAGGTGTGCTCCTGGGGTTGGGGCATACGTGGGCGTGCCGCGTCATTCGCGCGGCTGCGGCTGGCCGAGGCGATGCACGCCCGCGAGGCTCGCCGCGACCAGTGCGCCGTCGGCCGCCTGGACGACGCCGGCCAGCGGCAGCTTGGGCAGTCCCGGCGTGCGCGCGAAGCGCAGTCCGCCGGCGTCGCTCACGACGACCTCGCCGCCTTGGCTGACGAGCGCGGCGCGGCCGTCGGCGAGCAGCGTGGCGGCGCTCAGCGACTCGCCCTGCCCGGTGTCGATCCGCTGCCACGTGAGGCCGCCGTCCGTCGACCGGAAGGCGTTGCCGCGCAGGCCGTAGGCGACGAAGCCGCCGTCGGCGGTGCCGATCACGCCGAAGAAGCTGCCGCGGTACGGTGAGGCGACCGGCTCGAAGTGCTCGCCGGCGTCGGTCGAGCGCAGCAGCAGGCCCTGCTCGCCGGCGATCACCAGCGCGCCGCCGGTCGCCGCCATGCCGTAAAGATGCAGGCCCCGCGGATTGGGAACGCGCGCCTGCCAGGGGCGCCAGCTGCGCCCCGCGTCGTCGGTGCGGAACACCAGGTTGTAGGCGCCGAGCGCGAAACCGGTGCGGGTGTCGAGGAAGTGCACGTCGAGGAAGGGCTTGTCGGGCCCCTCCTCCACCAGCCGCCGCGCGTCGGCCACGGCACGCTGGGCGGCTTCGTCGCCGGCCTCGCCCAGGCGCGCCTCGGCCGCCTCGAGCACCGCCTGTGCCGCGGCGATGCCGTCGAGCTGCTTGACCCAGGTCTCGCCCCCGTCGCCGGTGTGCAGGATCGTGCCCAGGTGCCCGACCGCCCAGCCGATGCGCGCGTCGACGAAACACACCGCGGTGAGCGACACGGAGACCGGCACCTCGGCCTGGCGCCAGCTCGCGCCGTCGTCGTCGCTCAGCAGCACGATGCCCTGCTCGCCCACCGCCACCAGGCGGGGGCCGGCGCGGGTGATCGCCAGCATCGCCTGGTGCGGCGCCTTGGCCGAGACGAGCGCGGGCTGCTGGAGCACGGCGAAGCCCGGCTCGGCGGGTAAAGAAGCCGACCACGCAGGCGCTGCGAAGAGGAGGAATGTGCAGAGCCGCAGGCCTTTGCGCGTGACCGGCGAAAAGTGGCGTGAAAGTCGGTGAGGGGTCATGGTCGTCGTCATCGGGGATGTCCCGTCCGCCGCGCGGCGGGCGGGATCGATTCCGTTCGGGCCGGTGCCCCGGCAGGCGCACCGGCCCAGGCGAGTGCGCTCAGCGCGCGCCCTGGTTGGCGAGCTCTTCCGGGCTCCAGATGTGCTCGGGCTTCGGGCCGCTGATCTTGTAGTGGGTCGGCGCACCGTTCATCGCCGCGTTGAAGTAGTAGGCCCCGGTCTGCAGGTCGTAGCCGCCCCACATGACGTTGGTGACCAGCGCCGGCAGCTCGGGCACCAGGTAGGTGAGCGAGTAGTTCATGCGCCACAGGTCGCCCTTGGCGTCCCAGCCGTCGAACAGCACGATCTGCCAGGAGTCCTCGTCGATGTAGTACTTGCGCTTGGGCACGCTATGCCGCTTGCCGGGCTTGAGGGTGGCCTCCACCTCCCACACCCGGTGCAGCTCCCAGCGCACGTGGTCGGGATTCAGGAAGTGCGGGCCGACCAGGTCCTCGATCTTGGCCAGGGCGGAGCGGTTGTTGTTGTACGGGATGTAGAGCTCGCGCTTGCCCACCAGCTTGTAGTCGTGGCGGTCGATCGGCCCGAACATCATGAAGGCCTCGTCGAACAGGCCCACCCCCGAGGTGACGAAGTCCGGCGTGTCGTAGGCGACCGAGGGCGCCTTGCGCACCCGGCGCTGCCCCACCAGGTACTGCCAGATGTCCCGCGGCTTGTCCGCCGCCGACGGGTCGTGGGCCAGGATCGCCTCGCCGGCCTTGGAGCCCGGTCCCGACACGATGAAGCGGCCGAGCTGGTAGATGCCCTTGTAGCTCTCGAGGCTGCCGTCCTTGGCGTAGTACGGCCGCTGCAGCAGCTCGTCGCCCTCGCTGGAGAGTGCCCGGCGCCCGTCGGCGGTGACGATGAAGGTGCGCAGGTTGAAGGCCACCGACTCGCCGGACCAGGACAGGCGGTGGTTCCACATGGCCTCGTCGCCGTTGGCCGGGATCGGGAACGGGATGCCGCCGAAGGCGCCGCTCACGGAAGTCGCGTTCTCGGCGAGCTTGGCGCGGGTGGCGTTGGCGAAGGTGTTGTCGTAGACCCACTGGGGTGCGCCGGCGGTGCGGCGGGTGGGATAGACGTCGATGCGGAAGTCGGGGTAGCGCTTGAAGAGCGCCTGCACCCCGTCGGTGAGCTTGTCCGCGTGCTGCGCGAGGTTCGCGCTGGTGATCGAGAAGCGGGGCTTGTCGTCGGCGAACGGATCGGGCCGCGGCATGCCGTTCTGGTAGCCGGCCGGGCTCTTGGTGTAGGCGCCGGTCCAGGCCGGAATGCTGCCGTCCTTGTTGCCCGCCTTCTCCGCGCCGAAGGGCGTGAGGGTGCTCTTGAGCTTGGCCGCCTCCTCCGCGGTGACGGCGGCCACGGCCGCGTGGGCGCCCAGGGCCAGGGCAACGGCGGCGACGGCGCTGCGCAATGCGAGTTTCATGAGTCTGTCTCCGTTAGAAGGTGCGCTGAATGTTGAAGGAGACGAAGTCCCGGTCCTTCAGCGTCTGTTTGAACGAAAGCATGGGGGCGGGCGAGTTTTGCGGCGTGACGAGGCTGAACTCGTCGCCGAAGAAGCGCACATAGCTCACGCCGAACTTCCACACGTTCTGGTAGGTGCCGTTCACCCCCAGGGAGAAGTCGCCGCCGTCGGAGCTGCCGCCGTTGAAGCTGGCGATGGCGCGCGAGCGGCCCTCGAAGTTGTAGCCGAGGCCGATGGGGACCTCGAGGTCGAGGCCGGGCAGCACCTGGAAGTAGGCGGGCGTGAAGATCATCCGCATGGCCCAGGCATCGCGGGTGGTGTTGGGGTCGATCGCCGCCGGGTTCTTCGTGACCGACAGCACCCGGTTCCAGGCGAGCTCGGCGATCACCGAGCCGCCGCCCCACAGGGCCGAGGGCTGCAGCACGTAGATGCCGGACAGGTTGGCGTGGGCGGTCTTGCCTACCGGATAGAGGATGTTGTGGCGGTTGTCCGCTGTCTGCAGGATTGAGATCTGCGGATCGCCGTTGAGCGGCGCGTTGTGCCGGATGGAGGCTTCCGCCGCCAGGTTCAGCTGACCGATCGAGGTGGTGGCGCTCATGCCCGCGGTGCGGATCCCTTCGGCATAGACCGTGCGGATGGTCCCGCCCACCGGATCGAAGTAGAAGGACGACGGCGTCTTGGCGTGGTAGCGGGCGAAGTACAGCCCGTACTCGAAGTCGCTGCCCTCCGGCGAGAAGCGCAGCTGCAGGCCGCCCTGGCCCGAGTCGCGCGCGTCGATGTCGGAGATGCGGTTCCACCGCACGCCCGGCCCCACGAGCAGCGACTCGGCGCCGTCCCCGGCCCAGTCGATGTTCGACAGGTAGCTGCCCGCGGCCGGGATCTTGGTCTCGTCCCAGCGGAACTGGTAGTAGGCCCCCAGCGAGAGGCCCGGCATGAGCTGCAGGGTGCCCGAGACCTGCTCCACCGGCCGCAGCACTTCCTTGAACTGCGAGCTCGGCACGGTGAGCAGCTTCACCAGGTCGATCGGCCCCTGGGCGTCGGCGATGCCGTTGGCGCCGAAGAAGAGCGTCTCCCCGTAGACCAGCGAATGGCGCCCCACACGCAGGTTGCTACGCAGGCTCCCCAGGTCGAAGTTGCCGTAGACGAAGGCGTCCAGGAGCTCCGCGTTGCGCCCGTGCAGCTCGCGGGTGTCGTCCGTGAAGCGGTCATGGGCGACGCTGGTCGAGTTGTTGGTGAAGGGCGACTCGTTGTCGTTCTTGCGGTTGTAGACCGCGTCGTACCAGGCTGCGGCGCTCACCCGGAAGCCCACGTCGCGGTAGCGCCCGTCGAGCTCGGTGAGCCAGTCGATGCGGTTGGAGATGAGGCCCCGGTCGAAATTGCGGTCGCCGTCGTCGTAGTTCACGTCGGCGATCAGCGTGTCCGACTGCTCCTTCACCCGGAATGCCGCGCTGTACTTGAGGGTGTTGTCCCAGCGCAGCCGGAAGTCGGGATTGCCGGTGTCGATCTGGAACGCCCCGGCCTGGGGCAACCACAACGCCGTTGCGATGGCCAATGCAAGCGCCTGTGGCCGGCAGGACGGATTCTTGCTGAAACGCTTCATGTCACCTCCTTGGTGGGTGGGATCGGCCTGCTGCATCGGCAGGCCGTATTCGCCGATACGCCAGGCGCGATTCGCCGCGCCCGCCGGGAATCAGAAGGGATACGCGGGCGGAGTGTCCTTCACCGTCACCCAGCGCCAGTGCGTGAACTCCTCCCAGTCGGCCGGGCCGCCGACGGCGCCGCCGTTGCCCGACGCGCCGCAGCCGCCGAAGGGGTTCACGCACTCGTCCGCGACCGTCTGGTCGTTGATGTGCAGCAGGCCGGAGCGCACCCGCTCGCCGATCGCCATGGCGCGCCCGATCGAGGGCGAGATGACGGCCGCCGACAGCCCGTACTCGGTGTCGTTGGCGATGTGAATCGCCTCCTCGTCGCTGTCGAAGGCGATGACGCTGGCGACCGGTCCGAAGAACTCCTCGTCGTAGGCGCGCATGCCCGGACGCACCCCGGAGAGCACGGTGGGCCGGTAGCAGGGCCCGTCGATCACGCCGCCGGCCTCGAGCTTCGCCCCGGCGGCCACGCTGTCCTGGACGATGCCGTCGACACGCTTGAGCTGCTTGGCATCGATGATCGGCCCGATCGCGACCTCGCCCAGGGCGGGGTTGCCCACCGGCAGGTGCCTGGCCTTCTCCACCAGCCGGGCGACGAGCTCGGCGGCGATGGAGCGGTGGGCGAGGATGCGCCCCGAGCACATGCAGATCTGGCCCTGGTGCAGCCAGGCACCCCACGCCGCGTTGCGCGCGGCGAGGTCGAGATCGGCGTCCTCGAGCACGATCAGCGGGCTCTTTCCGCCCAGCTCGAGGGCGACCTTCTTCAGGTGCCGCCCGGCGAGCTCGCCCACGCGGCGGCCGACGGCGGTCGAGCCGGTGAAAGAAATCATCCGCACATGGGGATCGGTGCACAGGGCCTCGCCCGCATCGGCGCCACCGGGCAGCACCTGCAGCGCCCCGGCCGGCAGCCCCGCCTCCTCGAAGGCGCGGGCAAGCAGGAAGCCGCCCGTCACCGGGGTGCGCGGATCGGGTTTCAGCACCACTGCGTTGCCGGCCGCGAGCGCCGGCGCCACCGCACGAATCGACAGGACGAGCGGGACGTTGAAGGGCGAGATCACGCCCACGACCCCGTGCGGCGTCCGCTTGGCATAGGAGAGGCGGCCGGGAGCCGACGGCAGCATCAGTCCCTGGTGCACATCGAGCACCATGGCCGCCGCACGGCGCAGGATGACCACCGCCTCGCGCACCTCGAGCTGCGCCTTGGGCAGGATGCTGCCGGTCTCGCGCACGATCCATCGGGCGAGCGCTTCGGCATCGCCCTGCAGCACGGCTGCCGCGCGATGGAAGACCTCCGCCCGCTCCCGCGGCGGCATGGCGGCCCAGCCCGGCTGGGCCTCGGACGCGCTGCGTGCCGCGATGGAGATGTCGGCCGCATTGGCCATGCCGACCCGGGTCAGCGTCTCGCCGGTGGCCGGCTCGGCCACCGCGGCGGAGCCGCCGCTCGCCTCCGCCCAGCTGCCGTTGAAAATCCGGCCGTTCCAGCGCGAATCGCGCAGCAGGCCCTCGTTGCCAGATAGCACGTCCTTCTCCTCCGTCGGGTTGATGGATCTGCCTGTGTTCCGCAGCGGACACGGCGTTCGATCTCTTTTGCCAGCTACATGGCAAGCGGTATGCCAGGCCGTGCAGGACGTGGGCGTGCTGCATGCCAGCATCGCGCACGTGCCGCGCATCGAGGGGGCGCAGGCAAGTCGACGAGGACGCCGACGCCGCGCCGCACAAACCCCGTCGCGCGCCATCAACCTCACAAATTTGTTAAGCGCCGCGAGAGGACCTCATAATCTTGCGCACTACACCGATAACGGAGAGAGACAACCATGCCCCCGTCCAAGCGCGTTTCGCTTGCGGACGTGTCGCGTGCCACCGGTGCGGTCCTGCCGTCCGGCGACAGCAAGACCCTCAGCGACACCGCCGCCCCCACCTTCCAGGATCTCAGCGAGTGCCTGTTCTTCTCGCCCGGGGACGGACGCATCTGGCTCAACGACCAGCGCATGGTGCTGATGCACAACACCTCGCTGGGCAGCCTGCGCCGCGAGCTCATCGAGCGCCTCGGCCTGGAGCGCGCGCGAGGCCTGCTGACCCGCGCCGGCTACACCTCCGGGGTGCGCGACGCCCAGCTCGTGCGCGAGCGCTGGCCCGACGCCAAGCCCGAGGCGATCTTCTATGCCGGCACCCGGCTGCACTCCCTGGAGGGCGTGGTGCAGGTGGAGACGGTGCACTTCGAGTTCGACCCGAAGAAGGGGACCTACGACGGGGAGTTCCTGTGGCATCACTCCAGCGAGGACGACGAGCACATCGCCGCCTACGGCATCGGCACGGAGCCCGCGTGCTGGATGCAGCTCGGCTACGCCATGGGCTACGTGACGACGCTCCTCGGGCGCCTCACGATCTTCCGCGAGGTGGAGTGCCGCTCCATGGGCCACCCGGTGTGCCGCGTGCTGGGCAAGACCGTCGAGCAGTGGGGCGACGTGGAGGAGGATCTGCGCTACCTCAACGCCGAGGATTTCCTCACTCGGGACAACTACAACCCGTCCGTGCGCGAACAGGCGAGCCTGCCCGGCGCCCGCAGCGAGCTGCCGGCGCTCGGCGAACGCCAGCTGGTCGGCGTGTCGTCCGCCTTCAACGCCGCCTGCCACATGCTGCGGCGGGTCGCCTCGACCCGCGCGACGGTGCTCTTCACCGGCGAGTCCGGTGTCGGCAAGGAGCTCTTCGCGCAGATGCTGCACGAGATCAGCCCGCGCAAGGAGCATGCGTTCATCTCGATCAACTGCGCCGCGATACCCGAGACCCTGGTCGAATCCGAGCTCTTCGGCGTCGAGCGCGGCGCCTATACCGGCGCCACCACCTCCCGCCCCGGCCGCTTCGAGCGGGCCCACGGCGGCACCCTCTTCCTGGACGAGATCGGCACCCTGAGCCTGCCCTCCCAGGGCAAGCTGCTGCGGGCGCTGCAGGAAGGCGTGGTGGAGCGCGTCGGCGGCACCCGGACGATCCGGGTGGACGTGCGCGTGGTGGCGGCCACCAACGTGGACCTGCGCGAAGCGGTGCGCCAGGGGCAGTTTCGCGAGGACCTCTTCTTCCGCCTCAACGTCTTCCCCATCCAGCTCCCGCCGCTGCGCGAGCGGCGCGACGACATCCCGCTGCTGCTGAGCCACTTCCTGGAGCACTACAACGGCCTGCACGGGCGCCGGGTGACCGGCTTCACCCAGAAGGCGGTGCGCACGCTCCTCAACTACCGCTTCCCGGGCAACGTGCGCGAGCTGCAGAATCTGGTCGAGCGCGGCGTCATCGCCGCCGAGGATGGCACGCCCATCGACCTCCCCCACCTTTTCCGCGACGAGGAGACCACCCGCAACCTGCTCTTCTCGGTGGGCGCCGCCGGGGGCTTGGCAAGCGCGGACACCCCGCAGGACGGCTCCGCCCTGGAACGCTTCCGCGAGCTCGCCCCGGCCGGACCCCGCGGCCCCTCCCTGGACGCCCTCGAAGCGCGGCTGGTGCGCGAGGCGGTGGCCCAATGCGAAGGCAACCTCACCGCCGCGGCGCGCCTGCTGGGCCTCACCCGCTCGCGGCTGGCCTATCGGATGAAGAAGCTGGAGAGCGCGGAGTCGCGCTGAGCGGGCAGGATCGGCGGGACCGTGCGATCGCGGAGATCGGCATGAGCAACGCCCGCATTGACAGGAGAGCAGCCGCAAA
>DYFV01000029.1 GCA_020725025.1 Azoarcus sp. | reverse complement strand
GACTACCTACACCCAACACAAAGCCGCCCAACTCGGGCGGCTTTGTGCGTTTACGGCCTCGCGCCGTGACTCGGGACGTCTCATGGGGCAGAATCACGGTCTCATTGCGCATACCCTTTGATCCATGGATTTCGACGTCATCGTGGTCGGTGGAGGACTCGCCGGAGCGAGTCTGGCGGCAGCCTTGCGCGGCACTCAGTGGCGGATCGGCGTCGTCGAACCGCGCGCGCCGCAGCAGCCGGCCGGGTGGGACGCGCGTATCTACGCGATCAGTCCCGAGAACGTGAAGTTCCTGAGCGAGATCGGGATCTGGCAGCACGTAGATCGGCAGCGCATCGCGCCGGTCCACGCGATGTCGATCCGGGGCGACGCCGGGGGCGCGCTCGAGTTCTCCGCGTACGAGAGCGGTCTCTCCGAGCTTGCATGGATCGTCGAATCCGGGCGCCTGCACCGCGAGTTGTGGGAGACGGTTCGGCGCCAGCACAACGTGAGCCTGATGGTCGGCGAGCAGACCGGCTCGCTGGCGATCGACGAGAGTGGAGCGAGCCTCGCGTTCGCAAACGGCAAACGCGCGAGCGCGCGCCTTATCGTCGGCGCCGACGGCGCCGATTCATGGGTGCGCCGCCAGGCGGGCATCGAGGCCACGACAGTGCCTTACGGCGAAATGGGGGTCGTGGCGAACTTCCGCTGCGAGCGGTCCCACCGCAACGTGGCCTGGCAATGGTTCCGTCACGACGGCATCCTCGCCTTCCTGCCACTGCCCGGGCAGATGATGTCGATGGTGTGGTCCACCTCCGATGCCCATGCCGCGGAGCTCGTCGCCCTCGACGCCGAGGCGTTGTGCGGCCGGGTGGCGGAGGCCGGCGACAACGTGCTCGGGCGGCTCGAGCTGGTAACGCCCGCGGCCGCCTTCCCGCTGCGGCTCTTGCGTGTCGATACCGTGGTGAAGCCGCGCGTCGCCCTCGTGGGCGATGCCGCGCACGCCATCCATCCCCTCTCCGGGCACGGGATCAACCTCGGGTTTCAGGACGTCGCAGCCCTCGCGGAGCTGTTGCGCACGCTCCCCCAGTGGCGCGATCCGGGCGATCTGTCCCTGCTCCGCGGTTACGCGCGTGCGCGCGCCGAAGAGCCTTTCGTGCTTCAATACGCCACCCACGGCCTCAACCGGCTGTTCGGCACCGGCAATCCGCTCGTCGCGTTGGCGCGCAATCTCGGTCTGAACCTCACCAACCGTCTGCCGGTCGTACGCAATGCGCTCGTCCGCTACGCGGTGAGCGGCCGATTCTGATTACTGGAGATCCTGATGCATTCTCGTCTCATCCGTACCGCCGTCGCGGCCATCGCCCTCAGTGCCACCGGTATGGTGCTGGCCAATGAAGCCGACGTGAAGAAGGGTATCGAAGACTTCATCGGCGCACCGGCGGTGGAGTCTGTCGTGCGCATGCCCTACGGAGGACTGTACGAGGTCGTGCTGAAGAGCGGCGAGCTGGTCTATACCGACGAGAAGGTGAGCTTCATCATCGACGGACGGGTGATCGATGCCAAGACCCGGCGCGACATGACGGCCGCCCGGATGGCTCAGCTCTCGTCCATCGATTTCGCCTCGCTGCCTCTCGATCACGCGATCAAGCAGGTGCGCGGCAACGGCAAGCGGGTGATCGCCACCTTCGAGGACCCCAACTGCGGCTACTGCAAGCGGCTGGGCAAGGAGCTCGCCCAGATGAAGGATGTGACGGTCTATACCTTCCTGTATCCCATCCTCAGCCAGGACTCGAACGAGAAGTCGCGCAACATCTGGTGTGCGAAAGATCAGGCCAAGGCCTGGAACGACTGGATCATCGACGGCAAGGTGCCCGCGGCCGCGAAATGCGACAGCTCGACGATCGACCGCAACGTGGCGCTCGGACAGAAGTTGCGCATCAACGGTACGCCCACCATTTTCCTCGCCGACGGTCGCCGGATCGGCGGCTACGTGCCCGTCGCGGAGCTGGAGCAGACCTTGTCGGCCGGCAACTGACAAGTCGGCCGGGGGGGCTGTGCCCCCCCGGCTCAGGGCGTCTGCCCTGATGGCAGCAGCACCCACATCCGGCCCTGCTGGCGCATCTTTCCCGCTTCCGCGCCGGCCTCAGGGCCGAATCCCCAGAAGTAGTCCGCGCGTACCGCACCCTTGATCGCACCGCCCGTGTCCTGGGCGAGCACGAGCCGGCGCAGGGGGCGCTCGGAACGCGGCCAGGTGGTCGCGAGGAAGACCGGTGCCCCCAGGGGCACGGTGCGCGGGTCGACCGCGATGCTGCGCCCGGCATGGAGCGGCACGCCCAGTGCGCCCGTCGGCCCCCCGTTGCCGGCAGGCATTTCCCGGAAGAATACGTAGCTCGGATTGGCGTTGAGCAGCTCCGGCAGGCGCTGCGGATTGTTGCGGGCCCAGTCCTTGATTCCTTCCATGGACGCCTTGTCGATCGACAACTCGCCTCGGGAGACGAGCCACCGCCCGATCGACTGGTAGGGGTGGCCGTTCTGGTCGGCGTAGCCGATGCGAAGCTGTGCGCCGTCGGGCAGTTCGACGCGGCCCGAGCCCTGTACCTGCAGGAAGAAGAGATCGATCGGATCGGCCGCCCACAGCAGCGTCGGCGCCTGCATCTTCTCCAGTTCGGCGCGGGTCCAGTAGGGTACCACCTTGTTGCCCACCAGGCGGCCGCGCAGGCGCATGCCCTTGAGGTCGGGATAGACGTCGCCGAGCTCGATCGTGAGCATGTCGCGAGGGACGCCGTGGACCGGCCAGGGGAAGCGCTCGGAGCGGGTGCGGCTGCCCTTGATCAGCGGCTCATAGTAGCCGGTGACGAGGCCTTCGCGGGAACCGTCGGCGTTGACCGCCGCCCACGGTTCGAAATGGGTCTCGAAGAAGCGGCGCGCGGCCGGCTCGGACGGTTGCTCGCCGAGCGCCTGCGCGGCCGTGCAGGGCGCCTGCCAGCGCGGCTGGCGCGCCAGGGCCTTGCAGGACTCGCGTAGGGCCGGCCATGCCTGCGCGGGATTGTCCTCCTGCCAGCCGGGCAGCTCCGACCAGGTCGCTCGCTGCAGCGGCGGGGCGGCCGGGGCCGCGGCTTCCGGCGCTGTCGGCTGCGGGCAGGCCGGACACGCCGGGCAGGGCGCAGCGGCGGGCGCGACCGGCGCCGGCGTTGCCGGGCAGGCGGCCGTGGAGGCCGGTGGCGGCGTCGTCGGCGAGGCGGGCGATGCCGGGGCGATCGGCGCCGGCGGCTGGCTTGCGCAAGCGCCGAGCAAGAGGGGGATCAACGGGGCGAGCTGACGGGGGTGCAGCCGAAACGGGAGGAGGTTCATGAATTCCTGCGGGTGGACTCGGACGAGGCTTGCCCGCAGTATACCGGCCCGGCCTGGCCGCTTCGGCAGGAGAGGACGATGTGGGTGATTTTCCTGGAAGTGGGTCTTGCGCTCGCCCTGCTGCTCGTCATCGTATGGGCGACGTGGCCGAAGCGGCGCGAGGATGCAAACCGACACGACGAACGCGATGAGTGAATTCGAACACCTGATGGCGCGCGCCGAGCGCCTTGTCGACCGGCTCGAACGACTCCTGCCGGGTGATGCCCAGCCGCCCGACTGGTCGGCCGCGAACGCCTTCCTGTGGCGCCGCCGCCATGGGCGCGCGCGGCTGATTCCGGTGACCCGTCCGCATGAGATCCGTCTCGATGACCTGCGCGACATCGACGACCAGAAGGCGCGTATCGAGCAGAACACCCGCCAGTTCGTCGAGGGACGCAGCGCGAACAACGTGCTGCTCACCGGCGCCCGCGGCACCGGAAAGTCCTCGCTGGTGAAGGCGCTGCTCAATGCCTACGCCGATCGGGGGCTTCGTCTCATCGAGGTGGACAAGACCGACCTCATGGACTTGCCGGAGATCGTCGAGATGGTCGCCGGGCGTCCCGAGCGCTTCATCCTGTTCTGCGACGATCTCTCCTTCGAGGAGGCGGAGCCTGCCTACAAGGCGCTGAAGAGTGTGCTGGACGGCTCGGTGGCGGCGGTTCCCGACAACGTGCTGATCTACGCCACCTCGAACCGTCGCCACCTGATGCCGGAGTATCACGACGAGAACCTCCAGACGCGGCATATCGATGGCGAGATCCACCCCGCCGAGGCGGTCGAGGAGAAGATCTCGCTTTCCGAACGTTTCGGTCTGTGGATCTCCTTCTATCCCTTCAGCCAGGAGGAGTACCTCACGATCGTCGCCCACTGGCTGGAGGCCTTCGGCGTGGGCCGCGAGGCGATCGCCGGGGCGCGCTCCGAGGCGCTGCAGTGGGCGCTGATGCGCGGCTCGCGCTCGGGACGGGTGGCCTGGCAGTTCGCACGCGACCACGCAGGGCGACTGGCATGACTGGCAAGCGTGTGGCGGTGGCTGCCGGCGTCATCACCCGGCGGGACGGGCGTTTCCTTCTCGGGCAGCGTGCACCGGACACGTTCTACGCCGGCTACTGGGAGTTTCCCGGCGGCAAGGTGGAGCCGGGCGAATCGCCCGCCGTGGCGCTGGTGCGCGAGCTGGAGGAGGAGTTGGGAATCCGGGTGCGGCGGCTTCATCCCTGGATCACCCGCGAGCACGTGTACGAGCATGCGCACGTGCGGCTGCATTTCTTCGAGGTGAGCGAATGGGACGGCACGGTGAACGACCATGTGCACAGCGCGCTCTCCTGGGAATCCGCCGAGCATCCCTCCGTAGGACCGATGCTGCCGGCCAACGGACCCATCCTCAAGGCGCTGCGCCTGCCGCGCTTCATGGGCATCACCCGTGCCCGCGAGGTGGGGGTTGCGCGCCAGCTCGCCGAGCTCGATGCCGCGCTGGAAGGCGGGCTGCGTCTCGTGCAGGTGCGCGAGCCCGGCATGCCGGAGGGTGAACTGGAGGCCTTCGCGAGGGAAGTGGTGCGGCGTGCCCGCGCCGTCGGCGCGCTGGTGCTGATCAACGGCTCCGAGGCGGTGGCGCGCTCGGCCGGGGCCGACGGCGTGCAACTGCCGTCCGCCCGCCTCGCCACCCTGACGTCGCGTCCGGACTTCGAATGGATCGGGGCGTCCTGCCACGATCGCGGGGAGCTCGAGCGTGCCGCCGGGCTCGGCTGCGATTTCGCGCTGCTCAGCGCAGTCCAGCCGACGGCCACCCACCCGGACCGTCTTGCGCTCGGCTGGGATGCGTTCGCGGCGCTCGTGGTCGACCTGCCGATCCCGGTGCTCGCGCTGGGCGGGGTGGGGCGCGACGACATGACACGCGCGCGCGAGTGCGGCGCCCATGGCATCGCCGCCATCCGGGCGGCTTGGCGCTAGCGCGATTCGTCCTCGTCGGGACCTGCCGCATCGGGTGGCGCCGAGCTCGGCACCCGGTAGCGCTCGGACGCCCAGGCGCCCAGGTCGATCTGCTTGCAGCGTGCGGAGCAGAAGGGGCGATAGGGATTCTCCGGCACCCACTTCACCGGGGCGCCGCAATGGGGACACTTGACCGTACGCGGTTCCGTCATTGCCGTGCTGCCGTTCAGAGACTGCAGAATGTGATCTCGAACGGCACGTCGCGTTCAGCCACGCGCGGGCGCACCACCGTCTCGGGCAACATGAAGCGCACGCTCAGCGCGTACTTGTTGGCGCTGATCTCGGGCACCACGGTGTCGCCGTTCGACAGGCGCAGGCGCAGCATCTGGGCATTGCGCCCGGCCATCGTCGCCTGGTAGGTGCCGGCGCGCGCCCGTTGCTGCTCGGCCCGTCCGCTCGCACGCAGCAGGCGCAGCACGATCTCGAGCCCGTCCCGGATGGGGGTCATCGGATGGAGCCAGGTATCGAGGTCGTGGCGACGTTGCTGCGGGTCGCGGTTCAGCCAGTAGTGGTACGAGGGCAGATCGAACTGGCAGACCCCGCCAGGGATCGCCGCGCGGCTGCGAATGGCCATGAGCCACTCGTTCTCGCGCAGATACTGCCCGATCTTGCCGGCCATGGAGAGGAGCGAGGCGGAGGCCTGCTCGATCTCGTAGAGGGCGCCCGACAGGGCTTCCTCGGAAATCTCGGGGTTGTTGCGAAAGGACAGCAGGATCTGGCGCTGGCGCTCGAGCTCCTGGACCAGGTCGACCTTCAGGTCGGCGCGCCCGGCGACTTCGAGGATCTCGAAAAGGATGAGCAGCGCGACATGGTGCTCCGGGCACGCGTCGCTGCGAGCGAAGTGGGCGAACTTGCGATACAGGTCCTCGAGGCGCAGGAGCGTGCGGATGCGCTCATTCAGAGGGTATTCGTAGCAGATGACCACGTTGCGCCCGGAATTCCGTGTCTCCTCGTTATTCCGGGCATGATAGCACAGCGTACCGGTACGACCCGCCTAGCTTCCGTTCCGATGGCGCATGCACGCGGCTCGCATGTACTGCGTGTGCAGCGCCTCGACACGGACACGCAGCGCGGCCAGGTCACCGCTGTTGTCGATCACGTCGTCGGCATGTGCGAGCCGGATATCGCGGCTCGCCTGCGCCGCCATGATCGCACGCACCTGCTCCGTCGCGAGCCCGCTGCGGGCAATGACCCGTGCTTCCTGGACCGCGGTCGGACAATCGACCACGCAAATGCGGTCGCAGCGTCCCTGGTAGGTTCCCGACTCGACCAGCAGCGGCACCACCAGCACCACATAGGGTGCGGTGGCTGCCTGGCACCGCCGGGCGCTCTCGGCGCGGATGGCCGGATGCAGGATCGCTTCCAGGCGCCGGCGCGCGTCGGGATCCGAGAAGGCGAGGGCCCGCATCGCATCGCGGTCCATCGCACCGTCGGGCGTGATCACCTGCGCGCCGAAGGCCTGCCGAATCGCGGGAATGGCTGCGCCGCCCGGCGCGGTGAGCTCGCGCGCGATGACGTCGGTGTCCACGACGGCGGCGCCGAGCTCGGCGAAGAAATCGGCGGCCGCGCTCTTGCCGCAGCCGATTCCTCCGGTGAGTCCCACGATGTAGGGCCGCTCGGCGCTCATTGTGCGCACTCGCTCCGCAATGCGCCCGGCATTTCCCGTACGAGATCCCCGGCCAGCTGCTCCAGCGCCGCGGACGGGCCGTAGATCCGCACGCCGTGCTGCACGCCGTCGCGCGCGGCGACCATCGCGCCACGCACCCGCTTGCCCTGCAGGAAGACGAGGTGCTGCTGTGCCGCCGTTTCCGTCTTGAACAGCCCGAGGGAGATCGCGTACTGGTTCGGCCCCGGCTCCCGGATGATGAAGAAGTCCGTCACGCCGAGTGCGCGCAGCTCGTTGACCTTGCGCTCCGCGCCTTCGCGGCCGCCGGCCGGCGGCAGCCGCACCCACCAGCCGCTGGGCGCATGCTCCTCGCTGCGCTCGGTCCGAAGGGCGACCGGCTGCGCGAGCGCGGCGCTCTCGAGGGTGTCGGCCTGCTGCCCGGTGAGCGCGGCGTAGGCGATGCAGGCCTCTGGCTCGGGTGGCGGTGGAGGCGCCGCCGTGTCGAGCGCCGAGGGCTCGGGGGCGGTCGGGCGCTGCGGCGTGGCGGCCTCGGCACGCGGTGGGGGCGTATCGGGACGCGCGGGGCTCGCCCCGGCGCTCGGCGCGCTGCCGCGCGGTTCCAGGACGATGCGTTCGGGGTTGAGCTGATTGGTGATGCGCTCGGGCTCGCCGGGCTGCTCGGACGAGCCGAGCCAGCCCCGGCCGGCGGCCAGGGCTAGCAGGTTGAGCATGACCAGCACGATGAAGAGCAGGCGCAGTACCGGCATGCCGCGAAGCTTACCGGATCGCCCGCGATTGTATAAGCGCTCAGCCGACCTGCGGCAGGTGGGCGAGCGACTGCGCGACCGCTTCCGCCGGGTAGTCGTAATCCTCGAGCTGGCCCGAGAAGTAGCGGTCGAAGGCGCTCATGTCGAAGTGGCCGTGCCCGGTGAGGTTGAACAGGATCACCTTGGGCTCGCCAGTCGCCCTGCATTTCAGCGCCTCGTCGATCGCCGCGCGGATGGCGTGGCAGGACTCGGGTGCAGGAATGATGCCCTCGTTGCGGGCGAAGAGCACTCCCGCCTCGAAGGTAGCGAGCTGGGGCACCGCCACCGCCTCGAGCAGGCCCTCGTGATAGAGCTGGGAGACGAGCGGCGAGTCGCCGTGGTAGCGCAGGCCGCCGGCGTGGATGCCCGGGGGCATGAAGTCGTGACCGAGGGTGTACATCTTCATGAGCGGCGTGAAGCCCGAGGCGTCGCCGAAGTCGTAGGCGTAGTGCCCCTTGGTGAGAGTGGGGCAGGAGGTGGGTTCCACCGCCACGCAGCGCAGGTTCTGGGCGCGCTTGTCGCCCGCGGCCTTGTCGGCGAGGAAGGGGAAGGCGATGCCGCCGAAGCTGGAGCCGCCGCCGCAGGGGCCCAGCACCACGTCGGGGTAGAGGCCGATCTTGTCGAACTGCTTCTTCGCCTCCAGGCCGATGATGCTCTGGTGCAGCAGCACGTGGTTGAGCACCGAGCCCAGGGTGTAATTGGTGTCGGGCCGGCCGGCCGCCTCTTCCACCGCCTCGGAGATGGCGAGCCCCAGCGAGCCGGGATTGTCCGGATCCTTGGCCAGCACGTCACGGCCGGTCTGGGTGAGCTCGGATGGGCTGGCGTACACCTCGGCGCCCCAGGTCTGCATCATCAGCCGCCGATAGGGCTTCTGGTGGTAGCTCACCTTCACCATATAGACCCGCACGTCGAGCCCGAACATCTGGCCGGCGAAGGAGATGGACGAGCCCCACTGGCCGGCGCCGGTCTCGGTGGTGAGCCGCTTGATGCCCGCCTGCTTGTTGTAGAAGGCCTGAGGTACCGCCGAGTTGGGCTTGTGCGACCCGGCAGGGGAGACACCCTCGTGCTTGAAGAAGATCTTGGCCGGCGTTCCGAGCGCGCGCTCCAGGCGTACCGCCCGCATCAGCGGACTGGGCCGCCAGATGCGGTAGATGTCGCGAACCTCGTCGGGGATCGGGATCCAGCGCTCGGCGCTCATTTCCTGCTCGAGGATCGGGCCAGGGAAGATCGCCATCATCTGTTCCGGCGCCACCGGCTTGCCGTCGGGGCCCAGGGGCGGCGCCGGCGGATTCGGCATGTCGGCCACCACGTTGTACCAATGGGTCGGGATTTCGTGCTCTTCGAGCAGGATGCGAGTGGCTTCGGTCATTGCGTCTTCCTTCGCGAGTGGAGTCCTGGGTCGTCGGTGGCGTGCCCGGCGCCGGCGAGCACCGCCAGCCCCTTGAGCACGAGATTTTCAATGGGCCGCAGCGGCAGCGCGAGGAGGGGGGCGAGGCGCGCGGCGCCGCCGCCGCTCAGCACGCACAGCGCGTCCGGTGCATCGGCGATGAGGCGGAACATGCGCTCGACGGCGCCGGCCTGGGCGTTGAGGCAGCCCGAGACGATCGCGTCGTCGGTGGCGCGCGGGTAGTCGCGGTACACGCCCTCGGCGAAGGGCAGGTCGGCGGTGTTGCCCGCGAGTGAGCGGCGCATGAGCTCCTCGCCGGGGAGGATGAGGCCGCCGCGAAAGCGGCCGTCGGCGTCGAGCACGTCCACGGTCGTCGCCGTGCCGGCGGTGACGACGAGGCAGGGGCCGGGGTGCTCGCTGCGCGCCCCGATGAGCGCCGCCCAGCGGTCGGCGCCGAGCTGGGCGGGGTCGGCATAGCCGTTGTGCACGCCGCAGGCGTACTCGCTGGAACGAAGCCATTCCAGGGGCAGCGGCGCGATCGCGGCCGCGATCGCGGCCGCGACCCGTGGCCCCGCCACGTTGGTGCCGACCGCCCGCGCCACGCCGGGGTGTGCCGCGACCTCCACCCGCAAGCGGTCGGCCTCGTCGTGGGTGAGGGCGCCCTGCGCGAGCCATGCGCCGCCGTGCACGACCGCCCACTTGATGCGGCTGTTGCCGGCGTCGAGGAGCAGCATCACGGCGCCGCCCTCAAGGACACTTCTCCCGTCAGCACGCGCACCACGCCGGCAGTCGTGCGCACGAGGAGCGCGCCGTCGTCGTCGACGCCGGCGCACAGGCCCTCGATCCGGCGGTCGTCGCCGGTGATGCGCACCGGCAGGTCGGCGAAGGCGTTGCGCTGCTGCCAGGCTTCGCGCAGCGCGCCGAAGCCGGCCGTGGCGTAGGTTTCGAACAACGTGTGCAGCTCGCGCAGCAGGTGTGCGAGCAGGACGTTGCGGTCGGCAAGCAGCGGCAGGTGGGAGGAGAGGTCGGTGACCGCAGGCTGGTCGGGAATGGTCGCGCCGGGTGGGAGCGCCAGGTTCACCCCGATGCCGACCACCGCCGCAGGCGTGCGCCCGCGGCCGGGAACGAGCTCGACCAGAATGCCCGCGAGTTTCTCACCGTTGATGAGCACGTCGTTGGGCCACTTGAGCTGCAGGCCCTGCACCCCGAGCTTCTCCAGCGCGAGCACCACCGCGAGCCCCGCCGCCAGGGACAGGCCCGCCGGAACCGGCGCGCCCGGCTGGAAGCGCCACAGGGTGGAGAAGGTGAGGCTGCCGCCCGGCCACGACTGCCACTGACGTCCGCGCCGTCCACGACCGGCGGTCTGGCACTCGGCCACCAGCACGTGGGTGCGCCCGGAGTCGGGAGGCGTCGCGTCGACCAGCGCGCTGTTGGTGGAGGGGCATTCGGCGGCGACCTCCACCTCGAAGGCGGTAGCCAGGTCGCCCAGTTCACGCCGAATCGTATCGGCGTCGAGCGGGAACTTCAGGGTCGCGGAGGACAAAACCGGTCTTTCCGTATGAAGGGAGCAAGACCGGCATTATCCAATATTGGGCGTGCGCGCACGAGTATGGTGCGCGGAGCGGAATCCTACTCGGCGTGCTCGGAATCGTGGCCGGCAAGCCGCCCGTCGTCCATGCCGAGCTCCTGGATCTTGCGCGTGATCGTGTTGCGGCCGATCCCGAGGAGCTGCGCGGCCTCGATGCGGCGCCCGCCGGTGGCGGCGAGCGCCCGGCGGATGAGGGTGCGCTCGAATTCCCGCGTGAGACGGTCGAACACCTCCCCGGGCGCCGTCGCCACCAGCCGGTCGGCTTCGATTGCGAGCCCGTCGGTCCAGTCGATGGGCGCCTCCCGATTGGGCTGGTCACGCATCTCCGGCGGAAGGTCGGCCACTTCCACGATCTGGCCCGGCGCCATCACCGTGAGCCAGTGGCAGAGGTTCTCCAGTTGCCGCACGTTGCCGGGAAAGGGCATCGCCTGCAGGTACTTGATGGCCGCGTCGGAGATGCGCTTGGGGTCGACGCCGAGCTCCTGGGCGCTCTTCTGCAGGAAGTGGCGCACCAGGATGGGGACGTCCTCGCGCCGCTCGCGCATCGGCGGCAGGCGCAGGCGGATCACGTTCAGGCGGTGGAAGAGGTCTTCGCGGAAGAGCCCCTGGCGAACCCGGTCTTCGAGGTTCTGATGGGTCGCGGCGATCACCCGCACGTTGGCGCGAATGGGTTGCTGTCCGCCCACCCGATAGAAGTGCCCGTCCGAGAGCACTCGCAGGAGCCGTGTCTGCAGCTCGGCCGGCATATCGCCGATCTCGTCCAGGAACAGCGTGCCGCCTTCGGCCTGCTCGAAGCGCCCGCGCCGCTGCGTGGCCGCGCCGGTGAAGGCGCCGCGTTCATGGCCGAAGAGCTCGGACTCCAGGAGGTCGCGCGGGATCGCCGCGGTGTTGATCGCGATGAAGGGCGCGTCGCGGCGCGGACTGTGGCGGTGGAGCGCTCGCGCGACGAGCTCCTTGCCGGTGCCCGACTCGCCGTTGATGAGGACCGTGGCATGCGACTGCGAGAGGCGGCCGATGGCACGGAACACCTCCTGCATGGCCGGGGCCTGCCCGAGGATCTCGGGAGCGAGCGTCGTCTCCACGTGCGCACCTTCCTGGTGCGTGCTCTGGTCGATCGCGCGCTGAACGAGTGCGACGGCCTGATCGACGTCGAACGGTTTCGGCAAATACTCGAACGCGCCGCCCTGGAACGCCGCTACGGCGCTCTCGAGGTCGGAGTAGGCCGTCATGATGATCACCGGCAACTGCGGATGCAGCGCCTTCACCCGCTGCAGCAGGTTCAGGCCCGATTCGCCCGGCATGCGGATGTCGGAGACCAGTACGGTCGGTGGCTGGGGCGCCCGTTCCAGCGCCGCCAGGGCTTCGCTCGCCGACGAGAAGCTCTCGTGCGGGATGTCCTCCCGGCCCAGGGCCTTTTCCAGGACCCAGCGGATGGAGCGGTCATCATCAACGATCCAGACGGTGTTCATAGGCATGCACTATTTTGGTGCGATCGCACTGCGCTAGCTGCGGTCGGTGATCGGCAACAGGATGGTGAAGCAGGTGCGTCCGGGGCGGCTCTCGACGTCGATCATGCCCTGGTGCTGCTCGATGAAGCTCTGTGCGAGCGACAGGCCCAGCCCGCTTCCCCCCTCCCGTCCAGACACCAGCGGATAGAAGATCTTGTCGCGGATCTCCTCCGGAATGCCGGGACCGTTGTCGATCACTTGCAATTCCAATGCCAGTTTGAAGCGCCGCTTGGCGAGCGTCACCTGGCGGGCCACGCGCGTGCGCAGGCAGATCTCGCCGCAGCCGTGCATCGCCTGTGCTGCGTTGCGCGCGATGTTGAGGATGGCCTGAATGAGCTGCTCCCGGTCGGCCGTGATGTCCGGCAGACTGGTGTCATAGTCGCGGCGAATCGACAGCTCGGGGAACTCGGCGAGGATGAGGCGGCGTACCCGCTCGAGCACGTCGTGAAGGTTGAGCTGCCCGGGACGCATCGTGACGTGCGAGGTGAGCAGCCGGTTCATCAGGTCCTGCAGGCGGTCGGCCTCGGCGATGATCACCTCGGTGTATTCGCGCAACTGAGGATCGGCGAGCTCGCGCTCAAGCAGCTGCGCCGAGCCGCGGATGCCGCCCAGCGGGTTCTTGATCTCGTGGGCGAGGTTGCGGATGAGCTCGCGGTTCGCCTGCTGCTGCTGCAGGAGCTGCTCCTCGCGCGCGACCCGCAGCTGGGCGTCGATGGGACGGAATTCGAGGAGCAGGCGCACGCCGTCCGCATCGGCCGGGCTCACGGTGCAGTCGAGGTTGAGCGTTTCGCCGTTGCCGCGCCGGATCTTGAGGTCCTGCCCGGTGTAGCTCCAGTTGGTGCGCAGCGCGTTCTGAAGCGCTGCGGTCAGGCCGGGCGGTTCGCCCAGCAGTCGCGACACCGGCACGCCGAGCATGCGTCGCTGACTGACCGCGAAAAGGTTCTCGGCGCCTGCATTGAGGTAGCGGATGACGAGTCCGTCGTCGAGCAGTACGACGGCGGAGGAGAGCAGGTCCAGCCCGGCGAACGGGCCGCACGAACTCGAGGGGCGGAGGGTCTTGGCCATATGCACGCGCGATGTGTTTGCCGAGATCTCGCAAGAAGCGCGCCAGGCCGATGTCCGCTACCGCAGGCTGCCCATTTCCTTCTTCAGGGCCTCGATGTTCCGCTCGTGGAGCTCGACCTTGTCCCGGAGTGGCTGGAGGCGTGCTTCCTTCTTGCCGAGGTTGAGCGTCGCGGGGCCGACCTTCGTCACGGTCTTGCCGTCGACCGTGGCGGTCGTGCGCTTGGGCGCGTTACGGTCCTCGGGCGCATCGCGCTGGTCCTCCGCCTCGAGCGTGGCCCTGGCCTGGGCGAGCGCCTCCTCCTCGCGGGCGAGCTCCTTCTCCAGCACCTGGCGGCGGGTGTCGTCGCGTGCGCGCTGGGTTTCGGGCGAGACGCGCGGGAAGGCGGTCGGGCTCGGTTGCGGGGCGGCAGCGGGGGCACGGGGTGGGGCCGGAACGGAGGTTACCGGCTGCTCGGTGCTCAATACCGTGCAACCGCGCGCTTCCGTGCCGCTGTTGGTGTAGGTGACGCGCCCTTCGGCATCCACGCATTTGTAGATCTGGGCGTGCGCGAGAGGGGCTGCGAGCAGCAGGACGAGCGGGAGCTTGCGCATGGGATGGGACGCCAAAGGTTGTTGTTCCGATTCGACTTCCGGCCGGCACGATGCGCCGGACGGTCCCAATTAGACCGCACAAAAAAAGGACGGGCAATGCCCGTCCTCTCTTGACAGCGTCTTCCCGAAGGATTAGAGGCTGTAGTACATGTCGAACTCGACCGGGTGCGTGGTGATGCGCAGGCGGTTCACTTCCTCCATCTTCAGCTCCAGATAGGCGTCGATGAAGTCGTTGGAGAACACGCCGCCGCGGGTCAGGAACTCGCGGTCTTCGTTCAGGTACTCGAGGGCCTGGTCGAGGCTGGTGCACACGGTCGGGATCTTGGCATCCTCTTCCGGCGGCAGGTCGTACAGGTTCTTGTCGGCCGGGTCGCCCGGGTGGATCTTGTTCTGGATGCCGTCCAGGCCCGCCATCATCAGCGCGGCGAAGCACAGGTAGGGGTTGGCCGAGGGATCCGGGAAGCGGGTCTCGATACGGCGGCCCTTCGGGTTCGCGACGTACGGGATACGGATCGAGGCCGAGCGGTTGCGGGCGGAGTAGGCCAGCTTGGTCGGCGCCTCGTAGTGCGGCACCAGGCGCTTGTACGAGTTGGTGCCCGGGTTGGTGATGGCGTTCAGCGCGCGGGCGTGCTTGATGATGCCGCCGATGTAGTACAGCGCGGTCTCCGACAGCCCGGCATAACCGTTGCCCGCGAAGAGGTTCTGGCCGTCCTTCCAGATCGACTGGTGCACGTGCATGCCCGAGCCGTTGTCGCCGACGATGGGCTTCGGCATGAAGGTGGCGGTCTTGCCGTACTGGTGCGCGACGTTGTGCACGATGTACTTCAGGACCTGGGTCCAGTCGGCGCGCTTGGTCAGGGTGCTGAACTTGGTGCCGATCTCGCACTGGCCGGCGTTGGCCACTTCGTGGTGGTGCACTTCGACCGGAATGCCGACGCCTTCGAGCGCGAGCACCATGGCCGCGCGGATGTCGTTCAGGCTGTCGACCGGCGGGACCGGGAAGTAGCCGCCCTTGACCTTCGGACGGTGGCCGTAGTTGCCGCCTTCGAACTTGTCGGCGGTGGACCAGGCGGCCTCTTCCGAGATGATCTTGCTATAGACGCCGGACATGTCGACCGACCACTCGACCGAGTCGAAGATGAAGAACTCGGGCTCGGGGCCGAAGAAGGCGGTGTCGCCGATGCCGGTGCTCTTCAGGTAGGCCTCGGCGCGCTTGGCGATGGAGCGCGGGTCGCGGTCGTAGCCCTTGCCGTCGGAGGGCTCGATCACGTCGCAGGTCAGCACCAGGGTGGTCTCGTCGAAGAACGGATCGATGTAGGCGGAGCCCGCTTCCGGCAGGAGGATCATGTCCGACGCCTGGATGCCCTTCCAGCCCGCGATCGACGAACCGTCGAACGGATGGCCGTGCTCGAAGTGCTCTTCTTCGAAGGCGGACACGGGCAGGCCGACGTGCTGCTCCTTGCCGCGGGTGTCGGTAAAGCGCAGGTCAACGAAGCGGACTTCGTTTTCCTGGATCATCTTCATGACGTCTTGAGCGTTCATTTTCACTCCTGGTGAACTGAGGCGATAGCTGTTGATCGTGAAACTTCCGGCGGGGCCCAACAAGCACTAATCGTGCCATGCGAAATCGGCGTTGTTCGGCATTGTGCCACAAGGCCGATCGCGTCGTGCGGGCTCCGGTGCGGCGCCGCATGTGCCGCGAAGCGTACCGAGTATCGGCTAACGTGCAGGCGCCATTCGCTACCGTCGAGATGAGCGGCCCGACCCTCGGATGCACCAAAACGGTGCCGGTGCGTACCTGGATGCACCGTTACGGTGCAATCTGAATATAGAACCGGATGCCCCGGTATTGCGGGTCGGCGGCGAGCTTGGCCGCAGTGCGCCGTCTGAGTGCGTCGACGTCGATGGATCGGGCCGCTTCGGCCGGCAGGATCGCCTCCGCCTCCACCCGTTTTCCGAGGTAGTGCACCTGCACGCGGACGGGTGCAGCCACCTCGTCACCGAGCAGGGCGAGGATCGCATTCACCACTTCGGTGCGTGCCGGCAGGGAGGAGGGCACCGGAATGCGGCCCACGGCGTCGTTCTCCACGTCCACGTGGACCAGGATCTCCCTGACTTCGGGGTGGGCGGCGCGAACCCGGAAGTAGACGTTGTCGGAAATCTGGTGGCCTTCCGATACGGTGATGTGCGGGTCGACCTGCACATGAACGTCGCAAAGGACCCGGTCGGCCATGCGCCGGGTGCGGACGTCGTGTACGCCCACGACGCCGGGGGTGGCGCCGATGGTCGCACGCAGGCGCGCCACCTCCTGTTCCGGCAGGCCTGTGTCGATGAGCTCGCGCACCGCCCTGAGGGCGAGCCGAACGCCCATGCTCAGGATGAGGAAGCCTACCACCGCTGCGGCGAGCGGCTCGAGGAAGGGGTAGCCGGCGAGACCGCCTCCGATGCCGATCGCCACCACCAGCGAGGAGGCCGCGTCGGAGCGCGCGTGCCAGGCGTTGGCCTCGAGGAGGGGGGCCTTCAGCCGGCGGCCGGCCGCGATGGTGTAGCGGAAGAGTGCCTCCTTCACGGCGAGGGTGGCCAGCGCCATGTAGAGCGCCGCCTCGTGCAGCCGGGGCGCCTCGTCCATGTGCTGGAGGCGGATGCCCGAGCTCCACAGGAAGCCGAGCCCCACCATGACGAGGACCGCGCCCAGTAGCAGGGTGGCGGCCGTCTCGATGCGCCCGTGGCCGTAGGGATGATTGCGGTCGGCCGGGTGCGCGCCGCGCCGTCCGGCGACGAGGACCAGGACGTCCGTGAACAGGTCGGACAGAGTGTGCGCCGCATCGGCGACGAGGCTGAAGGCGTTGGCGAAGAGCCCGATCGCGACCTGCCCGAGCGCGAGCGACGCGTTGGCGGCGACCGCGGTCAGCGTCACCCGCTGGATGGCGCGGGCGCGTTCGGGATTCTCGGCGGCGGGCAGGTCGGCGGAGGGGCGGTCCATGGCGAGCGCGGTATATACTTGCTTTTTTCCTGATCGATTCTATTCCGGACGGAAGCCATGGGGAAATTGACCGATCTGCTTAGGCTCGCCCGCCAGCGCGCCCAGGACATGGATCTGCCCTACGCGGGCGCGCTCACGCCGGCCGAGGCGTACGAGGTCTGGCAGCTCGCGCCGGGCGCGAAACTCGTCGACGTGCGCACCCGGGCCGAGTGGGACTGGGTGGGGCGGGTGCCGGGCGCGGTCGAGATCGAGTGGCTCACCTATCCCGGCCACCAGCCCAATCTCCATTTCCTGGCCCAGCTCAAGCGCGAGGTCGATCCCCAGTCGCTGGTGATGTTCCTGTGCCGTTCCGGTGCCCGCTCCGACATGGCGGCACGGGCCGCGACGTCCGCGGGATACCCCGATTGCTACAATGTGCTCGAAGGCTTCGAGGGCGACAAGGACGCCAAGGAGCAGCGCAATCGCATCGGCGGCTGGCGCCACGCCGGCCTGCCCTGGAAGCAGAGCTGAGGCGATCGCCGTCCGGGCACGGCCCGGTTTTCGATAGTCCCTTGACCCGAGACCTACCGAACAGAATGCAAGTCTCCACCATCAGTTTCGACCGTTTCAACGCGCTTCAGGACGACGAGGCGCAAGAGCGCATCCGCGCCGCGCGTGCCCGCCTCGGCGACCGGGCGGTGCTGCTGTGCCACCACTACCAGCGCGCCGACGTCTATCAGCACGCCGACCTGACCGGCGACTCGCTCAAGCTCGCGCGTCTCGCGTCCCAGACCGACGCCGAGTTCATCGTCTTCTGCGGCGTGCACTTCATGGCGGAAGTGGCCGACATCCTGTCCAAGCCGACCCAGCAGGCGATCCTGCCGGATCTGGCCGCCGGCTGCTCGATGGCGGACATGGCCAACCTCGCCAAGGTGGAGCGCTGCTGGCGCGAGCTCACCGAGGTTCTGGACACGCCCGACACGCTCATCACGCCGGTCACCTACATCAACTCGGCGGCCGACCTGAAGGCCTTCTGCGGGGAGCACGGCGGCATCGTGTGCACCTCGACCAACGCGCCGACCATCCTCGACTGGGCCTTCGCGCAGCGCGAGAAAGTGCTGTTCTTCCCCGATCAGCACCTGGGCCGCTGGACCGGCTTCAAGAAGGGCATTCCCCTCGACGAGATGGTGGTGTGGGATCCGGACCTGGAGTACGGCGGCCTCACCCCCGAGCAGATCCGCAAGGCGAAGATCCTGCTCTGGAAGGGACACTGCTCGGTGCACCAGATGTTCCAGGAGAGCCACATCCGCCGCTGGCGGATGCAGCACCCCGAAGGGCTGGTGATCTCCCACCCGGAGAGCAGCCTCGAGGTGTGTCGCAACTCCGACTACGTCGGCTCCACCGAGTACATCATCAAGACCATCAAGGCCGGCGCGCCCGGCACCCGCTGGCTGGTAGGCACCGAGCTCAACCTGGTGAACCGGCTGGCCGAGGAGGTCAAGCCGGAAGGCAAGATCGTGCAGTTCATGGCGCCCACGGTGTGCATGTGCTCGACGATGCAGCGCATCGACCCGCAGCACCTGGCGTGGACGCTGGAGAACCTCGCCGAGGGCAAGGTGGTGAACCGCATCAAGGTGCCCGAGCACGAGGCGGAACTCGCGCGGGTCGCGCTCGACCGGATGCTGGCGGTGTCCTGATTCGGACGGCGCGCGGCCCGGCCATGACCCTGCGCATCTGCACCTACAACATCCACAAGGGGTTCTCGCAGTTCAACCGGCGCATGATGGTCCACGAGCTGCGCGAGCGCTTGCGCAGCCTGGACGTGGACCTGGTGTTCCTGCAGGAGGTGCAGGGGCTGCACCTGCGGCACGCCACCCGCCACGCGGACTGGCCCCCGGATCCGCAGCACGTCTTCCTGGCGGCGGACGTGTGGCACCAGACCGCCTACGGCGGCAACGCGGTGTATGACCACGGCCATCACGGCAACGCCATCCTCAGTCGCCATCCCATCGACTACTCCCACAACCTGGACGTCTCGGATCACCGCTTCGAGCGGCGCGGGCTCCTGCACTGCGAGGTGCGCGTGCCTCGGTGCGGCACTCCGGTGCACTGCGTGTGCGTGCATCTCGGGCTCATGGCGGGCAGCCGGCGGCGCCAGATGGAGATCCTCGCCCAGCGCATGGAGCAGGTGGCGCCCGGCGACACGCCCCTCATCATCGCCGGCGACTTCAACGACTGGCGCAATCAGGCCAACGACCTGCTCGCCCGGCGTCTCGGGCTGACGGAAGCCTTCGACACCGGCCGCGGCCTGCCGGCGCGCAGCTTCCCCAGCACCGTGCCGATGTTTCGCCTGGACCGCATCTACGTGCGCGGTTTTCGCGTACGCCGCGCCGAAGTCCATTGCGGCCCGCCCTGGTCGCGCATCTCCGACCACGCCGCGCTGACCGCCGACCTGGAGCTCGTGGGGTGAGTCCCTTCCTGGCGGGCAATGGGATCACCCTGCTCGAGTCCGGGGGGGAGTTCTTTCCCGCCCTGCGCGAGGCGATCGACGCGGCCCGCCGGGAGGTCTTCCTGGAGACCTACATCTTCGAGGACGACGAAGCGGGTGCGCTGATCGGCGGCGCGCTGCGGCGGGCGGCACGGCGCGGCGTACGGGTGCATCTGTTGGTGGACGGCTTCGGCTGCCGCGGTTTCGTGCGCAACCGCATGGCCGCCTTCGAGGAGGACGGGGTCGAGGTCATGGTGTTCCGGCGCGAGCTGAAGCTGTTCTCGGTGCGCCGCCACCGCCTTCGGCGCATGCATCGCAAGCTGGCGGTGGTCGATGGCGCGGTGGCCTTCGTGGGCGGGATCAACATTGTCGACGACCTGCCCACGAGCGGCCCCGACCGGCCGCGCTATGACTACGCGGTGCGGGTGGAGGGGCCGCTGCTCGCGCCGATCACCCACTCGGTCCATCACCTGTGGCGGCTCGTGTCCTGGGCGAGCCTGCGCCGCCGCCAGCGCCGGGCGCTCCTCGCACCGCCGCGCACCGTGGCCGCCGGGACGGTGCGGGCGGCCTTCCTCACCCGCGACAACCTGCGCCATCGCCATGACATCGAGGACGCCTATCTCGAGGCCATCCACGCGGCGCGCCGCGAGGTGGTGATCGCCTGCGCCTATTTCTTTCCCGGACGGCGCTTCCGCCAGGCCCTGGTCGATGCGGCCGCCCGCGGCGTGGCGGTGATCCTGCTGCTGCAGGGCGTCTCCGACCACCCCACGCAGTTCTATGCCACGCGCGCCCTCTATCCCTTCTTCCTCGAGCGGGGCATCCGGCTCTTCGAATACCACCACAGCTACCTGCATGCCAAGGTGGCGGTGGTGGACGGCCGCTGGGCGACCGTGGGCTCGAGCAACATCGATCCCTTCAGCCTGCTGCTTGCGCGCGAGGCCAACGTGGTGATCGAGGACGTCGGCTTCGCGCGACGGCTGCGCGCGAGCCTCGCGCGGGCGATGAGCGAGGGTGCGAGCGAGCTGCGCCGCGAGGACTGGCACCGCCTGCCCACCTTGCGCCGCGTGGCGAGCTGGCTCGCCTACCAGTTCGTGCGGCTCGCGATCGGCCTCGCCGGATACGGCGGCAAGCACTGACGCCGGTGCACTGTTCGCGGCGCGAACTATCCTAAGAGCGGGTACGCCGGCGTACCGGTGGGACCCTGCACGAGGGATCGACTTCACCGTGGAGGTGCATCATGGAATCACCCCTGCATTCGATGACCCATCTGTTCGCGCAGCTCGGCTTGCCCGCCGACGAGGCAGCCATCGAGCGCTTCATCGCCACCCATCCGCTGCCCGACACGGTTCCGCTGGCCGACGCCCCGTTCTGGAGCCCCGCGCAGGCTGCCTTCCTGCGTGACGAGCTCCGCGAGGACGCCGACTGGGCGGAAGTCGTCGACCAGCTGAACGTGCGCCTGCACGCCTGAGTGCCGGCCCCGAGGAGGGGGAACATGGACACGCCCATCGTCAGCGTGGTGACCGGCGCGAGCCGGGGACTCGGGCGGGCCGCGGCGCTGCGGTTCGCCACCATGAAGGAGCACCGGGCGGTGGCCACCGCGCGCAAGCCGGAGGACCTGGCCTCGCTCACGGCCAAGCTGGAGGTGGGCGGTCACCGCATCGACACCCATGCGCTCGACGTGACCGACGAGCGTTCCGTGACCGCTCTGCGCGACTGGCTGGCCGAGCGCTATGGGCGCGTGGACGTCCTCGTCAACAATGCCGGCATCATGATCGACCGCTACACCACGCGGCTCGCAGAGCTGCCGCTGGAGACCCTTCGCACCACGTTGGAGACCAACCTCTTCGGCATGCTGCGGGTGACCCAGGCGCTGCTGCCGCTGCTGCACGCGAGCCGCGCGGGGCGCATCGTGAACCTGTCGTCGGGGATGGGGCAGCTTTCGGAGATGGAGGCGGGCACGCCGGCCTACCGCATCTCGAAGACGGCGGTGAACGCGCTGACGCGCATCCTCGCCGTGGAGCTGTCGGATACGCCGATCAAGGTGAACGCGGTGTGTCCGGGCTGGTGCCGCACCGACCTGGGCGGCCACAACGCCACCCGCTCGCCGGAGGAGGGGATCGACACCGTGATCTGGGCGGCGACCCTGCCCGCGGACGGGCCGACGGGCGGATTCTTCAGGGACAGGGAGCAGATCTCGTGGTGAGTGCGGGGCGGGTGGACGGCGCCGCCGTCCCCTGCCCCTATCTCACCACCGCGGGCCGCTTCGCACTGATCACCCCGGTATTCACGCCGACCGTATTCAGCCCCCCGAACAGGCGCGCATACTCGATCTTCACGCAGCGGTCCATCACCACCTGCAGGCCGGCGGCCTCCGCCCGGCGCGCCGCCTCAGGGTTGATCACGCCGAGCTGGAACCAGATCGAGCGGGCACCGATCGCGATCGCGTCCTCGACCACCGGCATCACGTCCTCGGGGCGGCGGAACACGTCGACCATGTCCACGGGTACGGGAATGTCGCGCAGGGTCGGGTAGCACTTCTGGCCGAGCACTTCCACGTAGGCGGGGTTCACCGGGATCATGGTGTAGCCGTGCTCGAGCATGTACTTGGCGGCGAAATGGCTGGGGCGGTGCCAGTTGGCCGAGACGCCCACCACGGCGATGGTGCGCGTCTCCTGCAGCAGCCGGCGCAGGCCGGCGATGTCGTCGATCATGTCGAGCTTCCTGTATGGGACGGGTGCGTATCGGTGCCGGCGTTCGGCAGCGCGAAGACGCCGGTGGGTGCGGGCGCCTGGAGCCGGCGCGGCACCGCAGCGAGGGACCAGTGCGCGAGCGCCCACTGCCACACTTCGCGAAGCGGCGCGCCGCGCAGCGCCTGCGGAGGATTCTGGCCGAGAAAGGCGAGCGCCGCCAGCAGCGCGTGCGTCGGCGCGTAGTCGGTGACGGGCGACGCCAGGGTCTGCTTGGAGAGCTTCTCGCCGGCCGCGTTGACCACCACCGGCAGGTGGGCATAGCTCGGGGTGGGGAAGCCGAGGAGGCGCTGCAGGTGGATCTGGCGGCCGGTGGAGCCGATGAGGTCGGCTCCGCGCACCACGTCGGTGACGCCGGCCTCCGCGTCGTCGACCACCACTGCGAGCTGGTAGGCGAACTGCCCGTCGGCCCGCAGCACCACGAAGTCGCCTACCTCGTGGGCGAGGTCCTCGTGCTGGGGGCCCTGCACCCGGTCCTCGAAGGCGATCGTGCCCTCCGCCCTCACTCGCCAGGCGCGCGCCTCGCGCCCCGGGGGCAGTCCGGCCCGGCAGGTGCCCGGGTAGATGCGCGAGCCGTCGCGCGCGAGCGCCGAGTCGGCCATCTCGCGCCGGGTGCAGCCGCAGGCGAAGACGTGGCCGGCGGCGCGCAGGCGCTCGAGCGCCGCGGCGTAGGCATCGAGCCGGCGGCTCTGCCATACCGGCTCGGCGTCCCACTCGAAGCCGAAGCGCTCGAGGGTGATGAGGATGTCCTCGGCGGCGCCGGGCACGCTGCGCGGCGCGTCCACGTCCTCGATGCGCACCAGCCACCGGCCGCCGCGGGTGCGCGCCTCGAGAAAGCTGCCGGCGGCGGCGACCAGCGAGCCGAAGTGCAGCGGTCCGGTGGGGGAGGGCGCAAAGCGGCCGAGGTAGGGGGGCGATGCGTCGGTCATGGCAGGAATCGACCCGCTGGGTGCGGCGGCACACGGGCCGCCCGGCGGGGGCGCGCACCATGATAACATTGCGCGCCGCCGCATCCCGGGGCGGCGTCCGACCTCTTTCGCCAGCCCATTCCCCGGATCGACGTGCTGTCCGACTCCCAACGCCAACTCGCCCTCTACCTGCTGCTGGGAGTGGCCTACATCGGCGGCCTGTTCGTGCCGCTGATGAACAACGACTCGGCCCACCACGCGGTGATCGGCCTGCGGATGTTCCTCACCGGCGAATACGCGGCGCTCGTCACCCAGGGGCAGGATTACCTCGACAAGCCCCATCTGCTGTTCTGGCTCGCCGCCGCGGGCTATCACCTGCTGGGCGTGACGACCGCCGCCTACAAGCTGCCCTCGCTCCTCTTCAGCGTGCTCGCGCTTTATTCGACCTATGGGCTGGGCCGGCTCCTCTACTCGCCGGCGGTCGGGCGGCTCGCCGCCCTGGTGCTCGCCAGCGCGTTCGCCTTCATCCTCGCCAACAACGACGTGCGCATGGACGCGATCCTCACCGCGACCATCGTGTTCGCCACCTGGCAGCTCGCCGAGTTCGTCGAGTTCCGGCGCGCACGCAACCTGGTGCTTGCGGCGCTAGGGCTCGCGCTCGGCTTCGCCACCAAGGGGATGATCGGGGTGGCGATGCCGGGCATCGCGCTTTTCGTCCATCTCGCCTACCGGCGCGACTGGCGGCGGCTCTTCGATCCCGCCTGGCTCGCGCTGGCGCTCCTCACCGCACTCTTCGCCGCGCCGGTGCTCGTCGCCTACCATCAGCAGTTCGGCATGGAGGGGGTGCGCTTCATCGTGTGGTCGCAGAACTTCGAGCGGCTCGCGGGCGAGCGCTTCGGCGCAGCCGGCGGCAGCGACCCTTTCTTCTTCTTCCACACCTTCATCTGGGCCTTCCTGCCCTGGTCGCTGCTCGCCGCGGCGGCGGTATGGGCGCACGCCAGGGCGGTGATCGGCGCACGCCTGCGGCCGCTGGCAGGGTACGAGATGCTCACGCTCGGGACCATCGTGGTGATGTTCGCCATCATCTCGAGCTCCAATTTCAAGCTGCCGCACTACCTCAACATCCTGCTGCCCTTCTTCTCGGTGCTGCTCGCCGCCTGGCTCGCGCCGCGGCTCGAGCGCCCGGTCGGGCGAGGGGTATGGCTCGCGCAAGGCTTCGTGTTCGTGCTGCTGGCGCTGTTCGCAGTGGCGCTCAACGGCTGGGCCTTCCCCTTGGATTCCGCGGCGGTAGGAATGGGCGCGCTCGCGGTGGCGGGGTTGGGCGCCTTCGTGGTCGTACGCACCCCGCCCGGCATGCCGCGCCTCGTGGCCGCCTCGATCGCGGCGGCGGCGCTCTTCCATTTCCTGCTCGCCTGCAACTTCTACCCGCAACTGTTGCGCTACCAGGCGGGGAACAACCTCGCCGCCGCCGTCGAGCGCCTCGGACTCGACCGTGAGGCCGTGCATTACCTGGAGGGGTACGGGCGGGCGAGCAGCTTCGACTTCTACACGGCTCGCCTGACGCCCACCCTGAGCCTGGCGGAGCTCGCGGCCCGTCCGGCCGCCACGCTGGTCTACACCTCCGCTGCCGGGCTCGATGCGATCGAGGCGGCCGGCCTGAGGGCGGAAGTCTTGGCGCGCACGCCGGATTTCCGCGTGACCCGGCTCAACGCCCGCTTCCTGAATCCGCGCCGGCGCGAGGACGTGCTCGGCGAGCACCTCATCCTGCGGGTAAGCGGAGGTGAAGGACGGTGAGCAGAGCGCCCGGAAGAAACGTCGTGCGCTGGGCGGGGCTCGCGGCGATCCTGGCAGCCACGGTGTGGGCCGCATGGCCGGGACTTCAGGAAGCGCCGGAGCCGCGCTTCGTGCAGCCGCTACTGTCTGAAGCGGCCGGGGCGGCGCCGTCACTGACGAGTGCCCTCGTCAACGCCGCGGAGCCGCCGCGGGTGCATGCCGCCTCGATCGCGGCGCTGCCGGACGGACGGCTTTTCTCTGCCTGGTTCGGAGGTGCCCGCGAAGGTGCGGCCGACGTGCGGGTGTATGGTGCCTTCCACGAGGCCGGTCGCGGCTGGGGCGAGCAGGCGGTCGTCGCCTCGCCCGGGCAGACCAGCCGCGACGTCGGCCGGTTTGTCCGCAAGATGGGCAACCCGGTCGCTTTCGTCACCCCCGAGGGCGAGCTCTGGGTGGTCTACGTGAGCGTCACCCTGGGCGGTTGGGCGACCAGCCAGCTGAACCTCCTGCGCTCGCCCGACCTGGGGCGGACCTGGTTGCCAGCCACCCGGCTCGTCACGTCCCCCTTTCTCAACCTCAGCACCCTGGTGAAGGGGAGTCCGGTCTTCTACGCCGACGGCGACATCGGCCTGCCGGTCTATCACGAGATGGCGGGCAAGTTCGGCGAGCTGCTGGTGCTCACGCCCGAAGGCGAGGTGCGGCGCAAGATCCGCCTCGACCACGGCAGGCGTTCGCTCCAGCCGGTGGTGATGGTGCGCGACGCCCGGCGCGCGGTGGCGCTGCAGCGCTTCGCGGGTGACGACGAGGCTCCTCCCCGGGTTTGGCGCAACGAGACATCCGATGGCGGGCGGAGCTGGACGCCGGTGGCTGCGACCGACCTGCCCAACCCGAATTCGGCGCTCGCCGCGCTGGCGCTGGAGGACGGCCGGCTCCTCGCGGTGGCCAACGACACGGAGGACGAGCGGCTGCGCCTGTCGCTGCTGGTGAGCGAGGACGAGGGTCTTCACTGGCGCGTGGTGCACCGCTTCGAGGATCACCAGGAATTCCTTCATCGCCCGCTCGCACCCGAGGCCTTCCGTCCGCTGCTCGAGGACGAGCTCGCCGCGCTCGGTCCCGGCCCCGCGCCGGAGGCGGTGGCCCGCAACGCCGAGCGCAACCTGTGCCGGAACGGCGGCGGCTGCAGCTGGCAGTACGACTATCCCTACGTGATCCGCGACGCCGCCGGGGACTTCCATCTCGTTTACACCTGGAACCGCTCCTTCATCCGCCACCTCCGCTTCAACCGCGCCTGGCTGGAGGAACGGCTATGAGCGCCTGGCTGCACGACGCGACGGCCTGGACGCTCGCGCTCGCCTTGTGCGTGCCGGGGTTCGCCGGCCGTCCCGGCCGGGCGATGGCCGTCCTCGCGGTCCTTGCCGCGGTGCTGCACGTGCCGGTTGGGGAGGTCGATCTGCTCACGGTGCTGCGTGGCGTGTCGGGCTCGCCTTCGGTCGTCACCCTGGTGCTGCTGGGGGCTCTCTTCGCCGCCCGCTGTGGCGCGCACCGGGTCTTCGCACCGGGGGAGGCCCTGCTCGTCGCGGGACTCGCGGCGCTCACGGGTGCCCTGTTCTATCCACCGGCGCTCGGTCTTGGGCCCGTCGATCCCTACGCATGGGGTTACGGTGAGGGCAGCTTCACGCTCGCCGTCGGCGGGGTATCCGCCGTCGCGTGGCTCGCCGGCCGCCGCGTGCTCGCGCTCGCCCTCGTGGCCGCGCTCGCCGCGTGGCGGCTGGGCTGGCTGGAGTCGAGCAACCTGTGGGACTACCTGATCGACGTGCCGTTGGCGGCGGGTAGCCTGGTCGCACTGGTCGTGGCCGGCGTGGCGAGGCTGCGGGCGCCGTCACGGGCCTGAGAACACCGCGACGCGGACCACCCGGAAGCCGGCGGTGTCCCGATCCGCGACGGCTGAACTCGGTGCTCAAACCGGGGTCGATTCCTGTCAGTACGGCCCGGGATTTCGAGATGCAGAGGGAAGTCGCTCAAGAGTCGGACGGGCCGGACGGCGCCCGCCAGTTCCACAATCTCCTCGAGAAGCTGCCGGCGGCCGCCTATACCTGCGACGCCGAGGGGCTCATCACCTATTTCAATCCGCGCGCCGAGGCCTTATGGGGGCGGGCGCCGCGGCTGAACGACCCGGTGGATCGGTACTGCGGGTCCTTCAGGCTGTATGCGCCCGACGGCACTCCGATCGCCCACGACCGATGCTGGATGGCCCTGGCCCTGCTCGAGGGACGGGAATTCAACGGCCGAGAGATCGTGGTGGAGCGCCCCGATGGCGAGCGGATCACCGGCCTGGCACATGCGAATCCGTTCCGGGACGAGGGCGGGCGCGTTTGCGGCGCGGTGAACGTGCTGGTGGACATCACCGAGCGCAAGCGCATGGAAGAGGCCCTGCGCGAGGCCGACCGCAGCAAGAACGAGTTCCTGGCGATGCTCGCGCACGAGTTGCGCAACCCGCTGGCGCCCATGTGCCACAGCCTGGAGATCCTGCGGCGGGCCGGCGACGATGCTGCCCTGGCCGACCGGGCGTGCGCGGTGATGAAGCGGCAGCTGGGGCACATGGTGCGCCTCATCGACGACCTGCTGGATCTGTCCCGGATCACACGGGGAAAGGTGGAGCTGAGACGGGAGCTCGTCGAGCTGGCGCAGGTGCTCCAGGATGCGCTGGAGACGAGCCGTCCGGTGATCGAGGCCGGGGGCCACGAGCTGGAACTGGCGCTGCCGGACGAGCCGGTCATCGTGAGCGCGGACCGCATGCGTCTCGCGCAGGTGTTCTCCAACCTCCTCAACAACGCCGCGAAATACACGCCGCAGGGTGGGCGGATCAGCGTCGCCGTCGAGCGCATGGGGACCGACGCGGTAATCAGGGTGGCCGACAACGGCGCCGGCCTGCCGGTCGACGCCTTGGAGCGCATTTTCGAAATGTTCACCCAGCTCGAGGAGCCGCCGGACCGGCAGGGGGGAATGGGCGTCGGCCTGAGCCTGGTGCGCAACCTGGTGGAGATGCACGGAGGCACGGTGGAGGCCTGGAGCGACGGGCCGGGCAGGGGTAGCGAGTTCCGAATCCGATTGGCGGTGGTTTCGCCGGCCGGGATCGGGGCGGATGGCGACGGGGCCGACGGCGCCCCTGTTCGGGCGCCCCGCTATCGCATCCTGGTGGTGGACGACAACCACGACGCGGCCGAGAGCCTCGGCATGATGCTCGAGCTCATGGGGCACGAGACCCGGGTGGCCTTCGACGGACGGCAGGCCACAGAAGTGGCGGCGGTGTTCCGGCCGCAGGTGGGCCTGGTCGACATCGGCCTGCCGGGGCTCGACGGCTACGAGGTCTGCCGCTGGATTCGCGAGCAGTCCTGGGGGGCGGCGACGGCGCTGATCGCGGTCACCGGCTGGGGACACGAGGACGACCGGCGCCGCTCCCGCGAAGCCGGGTTCAATTTCCACCTGGTGAAGCCGCTGGATCCGGCGGGCCTGGAACGGCTGCTCGCCGGGCTGCTGGTGTAGCCGGCCTGAGCGCGCCCGCCCGGCCGGTCCGCGTCGGTCAGACGTTGAACAGGAAGTTCAGGACGTCTCCGTCCTTCACTACGTAGTCCTTGCCTTCGGCGCGCATCTTGCCGGCTTCCTTTGCGCCCGCCTCGCCCTTGAAGGCGATGAAGTCGTCGAAGGAAATCGTCTGGGCCCGGATGAAGCCGCGTTCGAAGTCGGTGTGGATCACGCCGGCGGCCTGGGGGGCGGTGTCGCCCACGTGGATGGTCCAGGCGCGCACTTCCTTCACTCCGGCGGTGAAGTAGGTCTGCAGCCCCAGCAGCTTGTAGCCGGCGCGGATCAATCGGTCGAGGCCCGGCTCTTCCAGGCCCATGGACTCCAGGAAGTCCTTCTTGTCCGCGTCGTCCAGGTCGGCGATCTCCGCCTCGATCGCGGCGCACAGTGCCACCACTTCGGCGCCTTCGGCCGCGGCGTGCTCGCGCACCGCGTCCAGGTGCGGGTTGTTCTCGAAGCCGTCCTCGGCGACGTTGGCGGCGTAGAGCACCGGCTTGGCGGTGATGAGGCAGAAGGGCTTGAGGCTCGCCCACTCCTCCTTCGACAGGTCGAGGGCACGCACCGGCTTCGCCTGGTCGAGCTGGGCGAGGCACTTCTCGAGCACCGCGACGAGGATCTTCGCTTCCTTGTCGCCGGCCGCGGCGGGGCGCTTGTAGCGGTTCACCGCCTTCTCCACGGTGGCGAGGTCCGCGAGCGCGAGCTCGGTGTCGATCACCTCGATGTCGCGGATCGGATCGACGCTGCCGGACACGTGCACCACGTTGTCGTCGGCGAAGCAGCGAACCACGTGCACGATCGCATCGGTCTCGCGGATGTTGGCCAGGAACTGGTTGCCCAGGCCTTCGCCCTTGGAGGCGCCCGCCACCAGGCCCGCGATGTCGACGAACTCGACGATGGCGGGCTGGATTTTCTGGGGCTTCACGATCTCGGCCAGCTGTGCGAGCCGTGGATCGGGCACTTCCACGATGCCGACGTTGGGCTCGATGGTGCAGAAGGGGTAGTTGGCCGCGTCGATGCCGGCCTTGGTGAGTGCGTTGAAGAGGGTCGACTTGCCGACGTTGGGCAGGCCGACGATGCCGCATTTGAGGCTCATGGGCGGTTCTCGTCCTTGGGTTTCGCCGGCTTTGGCGCGGCCGGGCGGGCGTTGACCCGCGTGGCGGCACCGTTCCAGTCGCCGCGCGCGATGAGCGGCCAGGCGGCGAGGGCGCGCTCGAGCGCCTCGTCGATCAGCGCCTGTTCCTCTCGCCGTGCGGGTTTGAGTACGTAATTGACGACTTCGTTGCGGTCGCCGGGATGCCCCACGCCGATGCGCAGGCGCCAGTAATCGTTGGTGCCGAGATGGGCCGAGGTGTCCTTCAGCCCGTTGTGGCCGCCGAGCCCGCCGCCGAATTTCAGGCGCAGCTGCCCCGGCGGGATGTCGAGCTCGTCGTGCAGCACCAGGATCTCGGCCGGCGGAATGCGGTAGAAACGCGCGAGCGCCCCGATCGCCTGGCCGGACCGGTTCATGTAGGTCTGGGGCATGAGCAGCCAGATGCCGGCCTCGCGCGCATTGGCGACGAAGCCGTGGAATCGCGACTCGTGGGAGAAGCGCGCGCCGAGCTTATCGGCGAGCCGCTCACAAAGCCAAAACCCGGCGTTGTGCCGGGTTTCGGTGTATTCGGCGCCGGGATTGCCGAGGCCGACGACCAGTCGCGGGGGCGCGGCGGTCATCGGCGCTCGCTCCGTACCGTCATGGGGCGCGCCGGCCTCAGGCGGCCTCGCCGCCCTCGGCGCCCTCTTCCTCGGCGCCGCCCTTGGTCTTCAGCACGGTGACGACCACGGGATCGCCTTCACCGTGGGTGACGAGCTCGACACCCTGCGGGAGCTTGAGCTCGGAGAGGTGGATCGACTGGTCGGCCTGCAGGTCCTTGAGGTCCACCTCGATGAACTCGGGCAGGTTGGCGGGCAGGCACTGCACGTCGATCTCGTTCATCACGTGGGAGATCATGCCGCCGGCGAGCTTCACGGCCGGGCTGACCTCGCCGTTCACGAAGTGCAGGGGCACCTTCAGGTGCAGCTTGTGGCCGGCGTCGACGCGCTGGAAATCGAGGTGCATCACCTGGGGCTTCCAGGCGTGCCACTGGGTGTCGCGCAGGACGACCTTGTGCTTGCCGCCTTCGAGGTCGACGGTCAGAACGGAAGCGTGGAACGCCTCCTTCTTCAGCAGGTGGAACAGCTCGTTGTGGTCGAGCGTGATCGGCAGGGCGTCCTGCCCGGCACCATAGATGATGCCCGGGATCTGGCCGGCGCGACGCAGGCGGCGGCTCGCACCCGTGCCCTGTTCCACGCGCTTGGTGGCCTTGAATTCGATTTCCATTATGCATTGCTCCTGAGTTGAATCGACCCGCCCGCGACCAGGCGGATCCGTTTGTGCCCCCGGCTACCGCCGGCGGCGAAAATCATTCCATGAAGAGCGACGAGACCGATTCCTCGTTGCTGATGCGCAGCATCGTGTCCGCGAGCAGCGACGCCACCGACACCTGGCGGATGCGGCTACAGGCCTTGGCATCGTCGCGCAGGGGGATGGTGTCGGTGACCACCAGTTCGTCCAGATCCGACTCGGCGATGCGCGCCGCCGCGGTGCCCGACAGCACCGCGTGGGTGCAGTAGGAGAGCACGCGCCGTGCGCCGTTTTCCTTGAGGGCGGTGGCCGCCTTGCACAGGGTGCCGGCGGTGTCGACGATGTCGTCCATGATCACGCAGGTGCGGCCCTCGACCTCGCCGATGATGTTCATCACCTCCGAGACGTTGGCCTTCGGACGGCGCTTGTCGATGATCGCCAGGTCGCACTCCATGCGCTTGGCGAAGGCGCGCGCGCGCACCACGCCGCCCACGTCGGGCGAAACCACCAGGAGGTCGTCGTACTTCTGCTTGTCCAGATCGGCGAGCAGCACCGGCGCGGCGTAGACGTTGTCCACGGGGATGTCGAAGAAGCCCTGGATCTGGTCGGCGTGGAGATCCATGGTCAGCAGGCGCTGCACGCCCACCGCCTGCAGCATGTTGGCCACCACCTTGGCGGTGATGGGCACGCGGGCCGAGCGCGGGCGACGGTCCTGGCGGGCGTAGCCGAAGTAGGGGAGGGCGGCGGTGATGCGGCCGGCCGACGCGCGCTTCAGGGCGTCGACCAGGATCACCAGCTCCATCAGGTTCTCGTTGGTCGGAGAACAGGTGGGCTGCAGGACGAAGACGTCCTTTCCGCGCACGTTCTCCAGCAGTTCGACGTTGACTTCGCCGTCGGAGAAGCGGCCGACCGTGGCCGAGCCGAGCGAGATACCCAGGCGGCGCACCACATCGGCGGCGAGCTTGGGGTTGGCGTTACCGGTGAAGACCATCAGGCTGCCGTAGGCCATGGCCGAATCTCCGATGCAGATAGAATTACCGCGATAAAAACGACTCGGGCAGGCGCGTGGCCTGCCCGGGTTTGCTGTATGGCTGGGGAGGAAGGATTCGAACCCTCGAATGCCGGAATCAAAATCCGGTGCCTTGACCGACTTGGCGACTCCCCAATGAAACCTTTATCGCCAGCTCAATCGACCCAGTCGTGGAGCGGATGCACAGGGAGGCTTTTCGCCTTCCAGGCTCGCCACGGCGGAGGACAGGCTTCGACGATGCGCTGTGCATCGGCCTCTCCGTCGACCTGCGCGAACACGCAGGACCCCGATCCGGTCATTCTCGCCGGCGCAAACCGCGCCAGCCAGTCGATTGCTGCACCTACTTCCGGGTAACGACTGCACGCTACTGGCTGCAAGTCATTTCGGGTGGTGCTCGCTGCGAAGTCCGCAATTGTGATGGGAACGGTATCCCGCGTCAACTCCTTCGCAGAGAAAATCTCCGCGGTCGGGATAGTCGCGCCGGGTGCCACGATGACATACCAGGCCGGAGTCAGCGTGAGCGGGGTCATCCGTTCCCCCACGCCTTCGACGAAGGCGTCGCGGCCGAACACGAAGAAGGGTACGTCCGCACCGAGGCGCAGGCCCAGGCCGGCAAGCCGCTCGCGGTCCAGGCCGGTGCCCCACAGGCGGTTCAGCGCGATGAGCGTGGTGGCCGCGTCCGAGCTGCCGCCGCCCAGCCCGCCGCCCATGGGCAGGCGCTTCACCACCTGGATCGTCGCCCCCTTGGCACATCCGGTTTCGGACTGCAGCAGGCGTGCCGCCCGCACCACCAGGTCCTGCTCGGCCGGCACGCCGGGGACCTCGGTCGCGCGCTCGATCAGACCGTCCTCGCGCAGGGCGAAGGAAAGGCTGTCGCCCCAGTCGAGAAGCCGGAAGGCGCTCTGCAGCAGGTGGTAGCCGTCGGTGCGGCGGCCGACCACGTGCAGGAAGAGGTTGAGCTTGGCCGGTGCGGGGCAGTCGTCGAGGCGGGTCAGGGCAGCGGTGTCCATTCGTCGATGATGAGGCGCAGTTGCGCGTCGCCCCAGTGGGCGTCGATGCGGCGTGGGCGGGCGGTGGGCTCGGGGCCCGCGTACTCCCGATAGTCGATGATCCAGCCCTCGTCGGAAATCCGGGCCGGCCGCCCGGCCGCGTCGAGGGCGAGCACGCGCGCGCCGGGTGGCGCGGAGGCCTGCACCCAGTGCGACAGCCCGTCGAGCGGCACCGGTACGCCCACGAGCCGGGGGATCAGCTCGCGCGCATCGCTCGCCTGGACGGCGCGGCCCTCGGCGGTGCGCAGCTCGGCGCCGAGCGGCGTGCTCACCAGCTGCGCGGCGACCTGGCCGAGCGGGTTGTAGACGGTCCACTCGTCGGACGAGGGGGTGTGGATCCAGTCGAGGCGGCCGCTCGCGCCACGCTCGCCGTCGGTGGCGGAGAGCCGTCCCGCCAGCTCGAACGCGGGGAAGACCGGACGCGCCGCGGCGACCGTCGCCGGCGGCGCGGGCTGGGTCGCACATCCCGCAAGAAGGGCGAGCACGGCGGCCAGCGCGGCGCGCCGGGCGATCAGGGCGGTCCGGCTCATGGCTTGCGCAGGCGCTGGACCGTGCTCTTCAGAGCGGTGTTGTCGGGATGGGCCTGCAGGGCCTCGTCCCAGACGCGCCCGGCGTCGTCGTGCCGCTTCAGCGCCCACAGGACCTCCCCGAGGTGCGCGGCGATCTCGGGATCCGGCCGCAAGGCGTAGGCCCGCTGGAGGTGGGCGAGGGCGTCGTCGATGGCGCCGCGGCGGAAGCGCACCCAGCCCATGCTGTCGAGGATGAAGGGGTCGTTGGGCGAAAGCTCGAGGGCCCGGGCGATCATCTGCTCGGCTTCATCGAGGCGCAGCCCGCGGTCGGCCAGGGAATAGCCGAGGGCGTTGTAGGCGTGCGCGTGATCGGGGCGCAGGGCGATGAGCTTGCGCAGCCGCGTTTCCATCAGCTGCAGGCGCCCGAGGCGCTCGGCGAGCATGGACGACTCGTAGAGCAGCTCGTGGTCTTCCGGCGCCTTGGCGAGCGCGGCCTCGACCAGATCGAAGGCCTCGTTCTCGCGTCCGGCGTCGCGCAGAAGCTGCGTCTCGGCGAGCAGCAGCTGCTTGCGCGTCTGCTCGTCGCCGCCCAGGCCGTGAAGATGTCCGCGCGCCTCGTCCAGCTTGCCCTGGCGCGCCATCACCGTGGCGATCCGCACCTGGGCGTCCAGGTGGTGGCGGCCGGGCTCGACCGCCCGGTACCAGCGCAGTGCACCGTCCGGGTCCTGGCGCCGCTCGGCGATCTGTCCCAGGTTGAGGCGGATGTTGTCGGCCTCGGGATGGCCTGCCGCGAGGGCCTTCTCGAAGAGCGAGACGGCCGTGTCCAGATCGTCGACCTGGCTCGACAGCAGCGCCACCGCGTACATCAGGTCGCGGTCGTCGGGCGCCGAGCGCAGCAGCGTGTTGAACTGGCTGCGCGCGGCCTCGAACTGACGCGCGGTGACGAGCGCGCGCGCGTGCGCGAGGCGCGCGTGCCGGCTCTCGGGATGGCGCAGCAGGTAGTGGTCGAGCAGGCTCGTGGACTCGTCGATGGCGCCGGTCTGCAGCAGCAGGTGCGACTTCAGGAGAACGGCCGGCTCCCAGTCGGGGCGCAGGCGCAAGGCCTCGTCGACCGCCGTCATGGCGTCGGCTGCCCCGTCGCCGCTCAGTGCGGCCGCCTGGGCGCGCGCGAACTGGGCCTCGGGGCGGTCCAGGTAGGGCTCGGTCAGGCGGAACACGATGCTGCGCACCTTCTGCTTGTCCGGCAGCGGGGAGAGCGCCCGGGTGAGCCCCATGAGGTTCTGGTCGAGATGGTCCGGTGTGTTCGCAAGGATGCGGGCAAACTGGATCTGCACCTCGTCGAGATGGCGCTCGCCGGTGGTGAGCGTGTTCGCCAGCACGCGGCGTGCGTCATCCGAAGTGGGATCGGTTTCCGTCCAGATGCGCGCGGCTTCCGTGGCGGCGGCAAGGTTGCGGGCGAACAGCGCGATCTCCGTGGCGCGGCGGGCAATGCGGGGGTCGCGGGTGCGCTTTGCCAGATCCAGATAGGCGTCGAGTGCCACGCCCACCTCGCCGCGCGCACCGGCGATCTCGGCGAGCAGGAAGGTGTACAGCGTTTCGGGAGTGAGCGGCTGGGCCGGAAGCGTCGCGGAGGACGTCGCTTCGGCATCGGTCTCGTTCGCGCGTCCCGTCCCGGGCAGGGTGAGCATGACCGACAGGGCCAGTGCGGAGGTGAGCAGCGACAGGGTGCGATTCATGTGCGATGACCCGTGGGGACTCCTTCGAGGGGCGGGGCGCCAGACGCGCGCCTTGGCTGTATGCTGTGACGAGCTGCCGCGCGGGGGTGTCGGTTAGAAGGCTGGGCGCCCGTTCGGTTCGCCTCATGGTATGCAGATTCAGCGTGCCTGGGCAAGCGCGCGGCGGTCCCCCATCGACAAGGAGAACAAGTTTCATGCCCGAACTGCCGGAGGTCGAGACGACCCGGCGCGGCATCCGTCCGCTGGTGGCGGGCCGCCTCGTGACTGGGCTTGCGGTACGCAACCCGCGCTTGCGCCTGCCCGTGCCCGAAACCCTGGGCGAGGCGATCGTGGGCGAGCGGCTGGCGGACGTGCGCCGCCGTGCCAAGTACCTGCTGCTGGACTTCCCCCGCGGCAGCGTGATCGTGCACCTGGGCATGTCGGGCAGTCTGCAGGTGGTGGCGGCGGATGCACCACCCGGTCCGCACGATCACGTGGACCTCGTGTTCGGCGGCTCCGCGCTGCGCCTGCGCGATCCGCGCCGTTTCGGAATGGTGGTGTGGCAGCCGGGTGATGCGCTCGAGCATCCCTGGCTCGCGCCGCTCGGGCCGGAGCCGTTGGGCGAGCGCTTCGACGGCCCCTGGCTCCATCGCGCCACGCGCGGTCTGCGCATCCCGGTTAAGCAGGCCTTGATGGACGCCCACCGGGTCGTCGGCGTCGGCAACATCTACGCCTCGGAGAGCCTGTTTCGGGCCCGCATCCATCCGCTGACCCCGGCCGGCGAGATCGGGCCGCGCCGCTATGCGCGCCTCGCGCAGGCGGTGCGCGAAACGCTCGAGGCGGCCATCGCGGCGGGCGGCAGTACCTTGCGCGACTTCGTGGGCGGCGACGGCCGGCCCGGCTACTTCCAGCAGCAGTACTTCGTCTATGGGCGCGACGGCGAGTCGTGCCGGGTATGCGGCGGCACGGTGCGGCGGGCCGTGTGCGGGCAGCGTGCCACCTTCTGGTGCCCGCACTGCCAGCCGCGCTGAGCGCGGGTGAAAGGTGCCCGTTGCGCGGGGCCGACGGCTGCTTCGGGCGGTGCTCGCATTCTCGTCCGTCTCCTCGAGATGTCCTGGTCGCTGCGCGCTCGTCGCGCCCGGGTCGCCGCCTATCGCGTGCTGGCCGTCCGGGATTTTGTCGCCCGTCAAACGACGGTATGCTGAGCGGGTGTAACATGCGGGCGGGCGCCGGGGCTTCCGGCATGAACGAGTGAGACGAGCATGACTCTGGTTGACCAATTCTCGGCCTACAGCCAATGGCGGAATGGCGCGGCCGAGGCAGTGGGGCGGCTTCGGCACTGGCTGACCCGCAACGAGATCGGCGATGCGCAGGGCGACATGCGCCTGCAGTACGTCCTGGACCGCCTGCGCGACGACAAGCTCACCGTGGCTTTCGTGGCCGAGTTCTCTCGCGGCAAATCGGAGCTCATCAACGCGATCTTCTTTTCGGATTACGGCGACCGTGTGCTGCCGTCGAGCGCCGGGCGGACCACCATGTGTCCGACCGAGCTGCAGTGGGCGCCGGGCGGGCGCCCCGAGATCCGCCTGCTGCCGATCCGTTCGCGCGCCAACCACGCCAGCGTCTCCGATCTCAAGCAGTATCCCGAGGAATGGCAGGTTTACCCGCTCGAGGCCGATTCGGCCGAGAGCCTGCAGCGCGCGCTGGCGCGCGTGGGCGAGACCGAGCGTGTCACGCGCGACGAAGCCCTGCGCCTGGGTTTCACCATCGACGCCAAGGGCGAGACCGGCCTCAAGCCGGGTGCCGACGGCAAGGTCGAGATCCCGAGCTGGCGCCACGCCACGATCCAGTTTCCCCACCCGCTTCTGGAACAGGGTCTGGTCGTGCTGGATACGCCGGGCCTGAACGCGATCGGCGCCGAGCCCGAGCTCACCCTGTCCCTGTTGCCGAACGCCCATGCGGTGCTCTTCATCCTCGCCGCCGACACGGGCGTCACCCAGAGCGACATGGCGGTCTGGCGCGAGTACGTGCAGACCGGCCGCGGCCGCCAGAAGGGCCGGATGGTGGTGCTCAACAAGATCGACGGCCTTTGGGACGGACTGCGCGACGAGGCACGCATCGGCGCGGAGATCGACCGTCAGGTGCGCACCGTCGCCGAAACCCTCGATATCGGCGTCGAGAGCGTCTTCCCGGTATCGGCGCAGAAGGGCCTGGTGGGGCGCATCAACGGAGACGCGGCGCTCGTCGCGAAGAGCCGCCTGCCCGAGCTGGAGCGGGCGCTCACCGAGGATCTGCTGCCCACCAAGCAGGAGATCGTGCGCGACAACACCCTGGGCGAGACCGACGACATCGTCGAGCAGGCGCGCGAGCTTCTGATGGCCCGGCTCGCGGGCCTGCGCGAGCAGTTGCAGGAGCTCACGGACCTGCGCGGCAAGAACCAGAGCGTCATCGAGTACATGATGCGCAAGATCCGCAGCGAGAAGGCCGAATTCGAGCAGGGCCTGCAGAAGTACTACGCGGTGCGCAGCGTGTTCTCCACGCTCACCAACAATCTCCTTCGCCACCTCGGCATGGATGCGCTGCGGGACGAGACCCGGCGCACCCGCGAGGCGATGATGGAGTCGACCTTCTCCAAGGGGCTGCGCAAGGCGATGGAGGGCTTCTTTGCCCACCTGCGCGCCAACATGGCCCGCTCCACCGACGAGATCGGCGAGATCACGCGCATGCTCGACAGCATGTACAAGCGCTTCAGCGTCGAGCACGGGCTGAAGCTCACCTCGCCGGAGGCATTCTCCACGCTGCGCTACGAGAAGGAGCTCGACCGGCTGGAGTACGCCTTCAACCGTCAGATCAACACGACGCTCGCGCTGGTGACGACGGAGAAGCACGCGCTCACCCAGAAGTTCTTCGAAACCGTGGCGGTGCAGGCGCGGCGCACCTTCGAACTCGCCAACCGGGACGTCGAGCAGTGGCTGCGGGCGGTCATGTCCCCCCTCGAAACCCAGGTGCGCGAGTACCAGCTGCAGCTGAAGCGGCGGCTCGAGAGCGTCAAGCGCATCCACCAGGCGACCGACACGCTTGAAGACCGGGTGGAGGAACTGAAGCAGGCGGAGGCGGGGATTCTCGCCCAGCTCGACGAACTCGCCGCGCTGGAAAAGACCATCCGCGCGGCGCTGGGCGGAACGCAGGCGAACGCGACGGGCGTGCCGCCGGCACCTCGAGCCCGCGCGGCCTGAGAAGGTGTGAACCAATCTGCTGCGCGGGCCGAGGGCTGCGTTGCGCGGTGCTCGCTCCCTCTCCTATCTCCTCGACATGTCTCGGTCGCTGCGGGCCGTGCGCCCTGCCCTCGGCCCGCTCGCGACGATTTCTTCACACCTTCTGAGCCGGCGCAGGGACGAAGAAACGCGCAAAGCGGGCCGCGAGGCCCGCTTTGCATTTCAGTTGCGCCTTCCTTCGGAGGCCGGAAAAAGGCGCGCGGGGTGTATCAGACCTTCTGGCTGGTCAGGCGGAGGAACTTCTCCATCAGCTGCTCCCGCGTCTCGGCGTGGTCGGGATTGAGCGGGATACAGTCCACCGGGCAGACCTGCTGGCACTGGGGCTCGTCGAAGTGGCCGACGCATTCGGTGCACTTGTCCGGATCGATCTCGTAGATTTCCTCACCCTGGTAAATCGCGCCGTTGGGGCACTCCGGCTCGCACACATCACAGTTGATGCATTCGTCCGTAATCATCAGAGACATCGTTTGCTTCCTCGCTATTGCTTCAAAGACACCTTTTGCAGCAGCCGCTCGTTGACGGCAGGCTGCACGAACTTGCTCACGTCGCCGCCCAGCCGGGCGATCTCGCGAACCATGGTGGCGGAGATGAACATGTATTCGTCCGCCGGAGTCAGGAATACCGTTTCGACGTCCGGAAAGAGCTTGCGGTTCATCCCGGCCATCTGGAACTCGTACTCGAAGTCCGATACCGCACGCAGCCCGCGCAGGATCAGGCGCGCGTTCTGGCTGCGCAGAAAATCCATCAGCAGGCCGTCGAACCCGGTGACCGTCACGTTCGGGAACGGCGCGAGTATCTCGCGCGCGATCTCGACCCGCTCGGCCAAGGTGAAGATCGGCACCTTGCCGCGGCTCTCCGCCACGGCAACGACCACGTTGTCGAAGAGCAGCGATGCCCTGCGCACCAGGTCTTCATGTCCCCGGGTGAATGGATCGAACGTCCCCGGGTATACCGCCACCCCTTCCTTCATTCCTTGCTCCCAGACAAGAGATGGAAATGTACCTGACCGGCACGGCCCTGTTTCGTCGTGACCCATGCCCCCAGGCTCTGCACCGGCGTTTCCGCTTCGGCATAGAGCCAGCCGCCCGGCTCGACGAGGCGCTCGAGATACGGTTCCACACGCTCGAGCCAGCCTTGCCGGTACGGAGGGTCGAGAAGGACCACGTCGAACTTGTGAGGGGTGGTTTGCGCGAATTTTAGCGCATCGCCGCGGATCACCTCTACTTGCGAGGCCTGTAGGGTCTTTTTTGCCTGCTGGAGAGCCGCGAGCGCGCGCGGATCGCGCTCCACGAGCGTCACCTGCGCCGCTCCGCGCGACGCGGCCTCGAAGCCCAGGATGCCCGAGCCGGCGAAGAGGTCGAGGCAGGAGAGGCCGCTCAGATCCTGGCCGAGCCAGTTGAAGAGCGTCTCGCGCACCCGGTCGGGCGTGGGCCGCAGCCCGGGGACGGGCGCCACCTCGATAAGGCGGGACCGCCATGCCCCGCCCACGATGCGGACCCGGCTCAACGCGGCGCGCCCTGGGCTTCGGCCGGCGCCGGCTTGCCGTTCGCCGCGCGCTCGCCGTCGCCGCCGGCCGACACCGTCACCAGGTGCTCCGGACGGATGCGCCGTGAGAAGGCGTCGCGCACGTCCGCGACGCTCACCTTGGCGACGTGGCGGGGATAGGCCTCCAGCCAGTCGAGCGGCAGGCGGTAGAAGCCGATCATCGCCACGTGGTCGAGGATCTTGCGGTTGGAGTCCAGCCGCAGACCGAAGCCGTTGATGATGTTGTCGCGGGCTGCGCGGAGCTCGTCCTCGGTCGGGCCTTCGGCGACGAAGTTGGTGAGCACCCGCTCGGTCACCTGCCGTGCCTCGTCGGCCTGGCTGCCACGGGTCTGCAGGCCGATCTGGAAGGGGCCCGCGACCTTGAGCGGGATGAAGGTGCTGTAGACGCTGTAGGCGAAGCCCCGCTTTTCGCGCACCTCCTTGGTGAGCCGCGACACGAAGCCGCCGCCGCCCAACACGTAGTTGCCGACGAGCAGCGGATAGTAGTCGGGGTCGTCGCGCGCGAGCCCCGGCATGCCCATCAGGATGTGGGCCTGCGCGGATGGGTGCGCGATGTGCTCGTACTTGCGCTCGGGCTGATTCGGGGCGGGCAGGGAGGCCGGCGGATCGCCGACCGGCAGGCCCGCCGTCAGCCGCTCGGCGATCGCGGTCGCCTGGGCCCGGCTCACGTCGCCGACGATGGTCACGCTCGCGTTGGGCGCGGTGTAGCGCGCGCGATGGAAGGCCACCAGATCATCGCGCTCGAGGCCTTCGAGGGATTCGACGGTGGTCGAGCGGCCGTACGGGTGGGTGCCGTAGATCTCGGCGCGGAAGCGGCGTGCGGCCAGGGTGTCCGGCTGGGTGAGCGCCTCGCGCAGTTGAGTGATCGAGCGTGCGCGCTCTCGCTCGAGCGCCTCCGCGGGGAAGGTCGGCCGGGCCAGCAGCCGGCCGACCAGTGCCACCGCGGCATCGCGCTCGGCCTCGCTGGAGAGGGTGCGCAGACTCACGCTGGTGCGATCCATGTCCGTGCCGCCGGACAGCTGAGCGCCGGTGTCGGCGACGCGCTCGGCGATCTCCTGCTCGCTCATCCCCTCGGTGCCGGTCTCCAGCAGCTTGTGGGTCATGGCGGCGAGTCCGGTCTTGCCATGGGGGTCGTAGGCGCTGCCGGCGGCGAAATCGACCTGGATATCGACCAGGGGCAGGGCGCGGCTTTCCACGAAGTACACCCGCGCGCCGGTCTTGGCGCGCCAGTGCTGTATGTCGGGGCCGCCGGCGCCGGCGCCGGCGGCGGCGAGTCCGAGTGCCAAGGTGAAAATGAAGTGTTTCCAGAGGGGCAGACGAGTCATGGCGGGGGCTTCCATGTCAGGGGCGCATGCCGGGCAGCAGGCCGCGGGGGCGCTCTTCGGACAGGGGCAGGGGATCGAGCTGGGCACGGGTGAGCGTCGTGTCGCCGAAATACTTGCGGGCCACCGCCTGGACCTCCTCGGCGGTGACCCGGCGGATGCCTTCGAGGAGACGCGCCTCGTCGCGCCAGGACAGGCCGGCGGATTCGAGGAAGCCGATCTCCATCGCCTGTCCCATCAGCGAGTCCCGCTTGTAGACGTTGGCGGCGACGGTCTGCGTCTTGACCCGTTGCAGTTCCTCCTCGGTGATGCCTTCCTTTTGGATGCGCGCGATCTCCTCGCGCAGCGCCGACTCGAGCTCGGCCACCGTATGACCCGGCGCCGGTGCGCCGTCGAGGATGAACAGTTGGGGGCCACGCCCCGTGCCGTCGTAGCCCGCGCCTACGGACACGGCAAGGCGCTTCTCGCGAACCAGGCGGCGCGGCAGGCGCGCCCCGTCGTAGCCGTCGAGGACGGAGGCGAGCACCTCGAGGGCGTAGACCTCGCGGTCGCCGGCCGGGTCGCGCATCGTCGGCGCGTGCCAGGCGAGGGCCAGATAGGGCAGCTCGGCCGGGGCGCGGACGACGGCCGTGCGCGGTCCACGCTGCTCGGGCTCGCCCGAGAGCTGGCGCTCGGGGAGCTCGCGGGCGGGAATCGGGCCGTAATGGCGCCGTGCGAGCTCGAATACTTCCTTGTGGTCCACGTCGCCCACCACCACCAGACGCGCGTTGTTCGGCGCATACCAGTTGCGGTACCAGGTCCGTGCGTCCTCGGCCTCCATGTCCTGCAGGTCGGGCATCCAGCCGATGACGGGGTGCCGGTAGGGGTGGGCCAGATAGGCGGTTGCCATGAGCTGCTCGTAGACCAGGGCGCGCGGCTTGTCGTCGGTGCGCAGTCGCCGTTCCTCCTTGACGACCTCGAGCTCGGGCTTGAACTGCGCCTCGTCGATCTTGAGGCCGGTCATCCGGTCGGCTTCGAGCATCATCATCTCGCCCAGCCGGTCGGGTGGGACCTGCTGGAAGTAGGCGGTGTAGTCGCGGCTGGTGAAGGCGTTGTCGCGGCCGCCGACTTCGGCCACGCGCTTGTTGAACTCGCCCGGGCCGATCCGGTCGGTGCCCTTGAACATCATGTGCTCCAGCACGTGGGCCACGCCGGTCACTCCGGTCGGTTCGTCCATCGAGCCGACTCCGTACCACAGCATGTGCACCACCGAGGGCGCGCGCCGGTCCTCCTTCACGATCACGTGAAGACCGTTGTCCAGGCGGGTTTCGAAGGGGTTGGCGGCGGCCGGCGCTGCGCCGGCGAAGAGCGCGGCGACTACCGCCGCGATGCGAAAAAAGGGCTGCCGAAACATGGAGATGTCCTGCATCTGTTAGAATCCGCGGTTTTCGGAGCGAACCGCGTTTCGCGCCGGATTCGACGTGCAGCCGCATCTTAGCGTCAATGGCATGGTTGTGGCGGCAGCCGAATTTCAAACGTCAGTGAAGACACGAGTATCCATGTTTGGTTTCTTGAAGAAGTCCGGCAAGCCCGAAGCGAAAGAGCCCCAGGCGCAATCGGCCGCCGAGGAGGCGCGTCAGGCGCCCGCGCCTGCGCCCCAGGCGCCCGCGGTGCAGGCTCCCGAGCCGGCGGCCGCGCCCAGGCGTTCCTGGACCGAGCGGCTCAAGGCCGGGCTGTCCCGTACCCGGCAGCAGCTGGGCGGCGGGCTGGCGAGCCTGTTCGGCCGGCGCAAGATCGACGAGGAGCTCCTCGAGGAGCTCGAGACGACGCTGCTCATGGCCGACTGCGGCGTGGAGGCGACCCAGCACCTGATCGACGAGCTGCGCCGGCGCTGGAAGCGCGACCGGCTGGAGACCGCCGACCAGCTCCAGCAGGCGCTCGCCGACGCGCTGCTCGGCATTCTCGGGCCGCTCGAGCAGCCGCTGGACGTCTCCACCCACAAGCCCTTCGTCATCATGATCGCGGGGGTGAACGGGTCCGGCAAGACCACCTCGATCGGCAAGCTCGCCAAGTACTTCCAGGCCCAGGGCAAGAGCGTGCTGCTCGCCGCGGGCGACACCTTCCGCGCCGCCGCGCGCGAGCAGCTCATGACCTGGGGCGAGCGCAACAACGTCACCGTGATCGCGCAGGACGGCGGCGACTCGGCGGCGGTGATCTTCGACGCGGTCAACGCGGCTCGCGCCCGGGGCATCGACGTGGTGCTCGCCGACACGGCAGGGCGGCTGCCCACCCAGCTCCATCTGATGGAGGAGATCGCCAAGGTGCGCCGCGTCATCGCCAAGGCCGAGCCGACCGCGCCCCACGAGGTGCTGCTCGTGCTCGACGCCAACATCGGCCAGAACGCGCTCACCCAGGTGAAGGCCTTCGACGCCGCGATCGGGGTCACCGGCCTGGTCGTGACCAAGCTCGACGGGACCGCCAAGGGCGGTGTCGTGGCCGCGATCGCCCGCCAGTGCCCGAAGCCCCTGCGCTTCATCGGAGTGGGCGAGGGCATCGACGACCTGCAGCCCTTCAGGGCGCGCGAGTTCGTCGACGCCCTCTTCGAGAACGGCGCGCAGGTCAACGGCGGGGCGAACGGCACGGCATGATCGTCTTCAAGGACGTGGTGAAGCGCTACCCCGGCGGCTATACCGCGCTCGCCGGGGTGAGCTTCGAGATCCGCCACGGCGAGCTCGCGGTGCTGTCGGGCCACTCCGGGGCGGGCAAGAGCACGCTCCTCAAGCTCATCGCCGCCATCGAACGGCCCACCGGCGGCAGCGTGAGCATCAACGGGCAGGATGTGTCCGGGCTGCGTCCCCGCGCCATTCCCTACCTGCGGCGCAACCTCGGGCTGGTGCTGCAGGAGAGCCGCTTGCTGCATGATCGCAGCGTGTTCGACAACGTGATGCTGCCGCTGGTCATCACCGGCCATCCGCCGCGCGACGCGGCGCGCCGGGTGGCGGCCGCCCTGGAGCGGGTCGGGCTCGCCGGGCGCGAGCGCGAGCACCCGCCTGGGCTCTCGGGCGGCGAGCAGCAGCGGGTGGCGATCGCGCGCGCCATCGTCAATCGCCCGTCCATCCTCATCGCCGACGAGCCGACCGCTCACCTGGATGCGGCCTACGCCGGCGAGATCGCGGCGCTCTTCCGCTCCTTCAACGCAGCCGGCGTGACCGTGCTGGTGTCGACCCACGACGAGGCGCTCTTTGCCGCGCAGCATCCGCGCCGGCTGGTGCTCGCCAAGGGCGAGCTCATGGCGGAGGCGGCATGACGAACTGGCTCTACCTGCATGTGCGCGCCTTCGCCCTGGCGGTGCGGCGGCTCGCCGGCCAGCCGGTCGGGACGCTGCTCTCCGCGCTGGTGGTCGGCATCGCCCTGTCGCTGCCGGCGGCGGGCTACCTGCTGCTCGACAATGTCGCGTCGCTCGCCCGCGGCGTGTCGGGTACGCCCGAGATCAGCGTGTTCATGACCCCAGAGGCCTCGGCCGAGGAGGTGGCGGCGATCGAGAAGCGGCTGCGCGGCGACGCCGAGCTCGCCTCCTACCGCTATGTCCCCCGGGACGAGGCGCTGCGCCAGCTCGAGCGCGCCGGCCTGGGCGACGTGCTGGGCGGGCTGCCCGCCAATCCGCTGCCCGACGCCTTCGTGATCACGCCGCGCAGCGACGACCCGGAGGTGTACGGCGTGCTCCATGCGCGTTTCGAGCAATGGCCGGGCGTTGCCCACGTGCAGCTCGATTCGGCCTGGGTCGAGCGGCTGCATGCCCTGCTGCGCCTGGGGCAGGCCGCGGTGCTGCTCCTGGCGGGCCTGCTCGGCGTCGCGCTGGTGATCGTCACCTTCAACACCATCCGGCTGCAGATCCTCACCCAGCGCCACGAGATCGACGTGAGCCGCCTGCTGGGCGCGACCGACCCCTTCATCCGGCGGCCGTTCTACTGGTTCGGAAGCCTGCAGGGCCTGCTCGGCGGCGGGGTGGCGCTCGCCATCGTATGGGCCGCGGTCGAGATGCTCGGCGAGCCGGTGGCGCGGCTCGCCCAGACCTACGGCGCGGTCTTCGCGCTGGCCGGGCCGGGCCCCCTCGAGAGCACCGCCATCCTCGCCTTCGCCGCCTTCCTCGGCTGGCTCGGCAGCGCCATCTCGGTGCGCCGCCACTTGGCCGAGCGGCTCGGCTGAGGAAGTCCCCTTCAGTCCTGTGGCGAAGCCGCTTCGCGCGTGTCGCGCAGGCGCGCGAGCTCGAGGCGCACCGCGCGCAGCTCGCGCATCAGCTCCTCGTGCTCGGTGGCGACCAGGGCGCGGGTGGTCTCCTGCTCGGTGTGCTCGCTCGCGCTCATGGCGTCGACCACGATGGCGATGAAGAGGTTGAGCACCGCGAAGGTGGTGATCAGGATGAACAGGATGAAGAACACCCAGGCGAACGGGTACACCTCCATCACCGGACGCACGATGCCCATCGACCACGACTCCAGGGTCATCACCTGGAAGAGGGTGTAGAGGGAGGCGCCGATGGTGCCGAACCAGTCGGGGAAGGCCGCCCCGAAGAGCTTGGTGGTCATCACCGCCGCCACGTAGAAGACGAGGAGCAGCAAGGCCAGTACCGAGCCCATGCCGGGGATCGCCTTGAGCAGCGCGCTCACCACCTTGCGCATCGAGGGCACCACCGACACCAGCCGCAGCGCCCGCAGGACGCGCAGCGCCCGCAGCACCGCCACGCCCTCGCCGGTCGGTGCGAGGGTGACCGACACCACCAGGAAGTCGAACACGTTCCAGCCGTCGCGGAAGAAGCTCCTGCGATAGACGACGAGCTTCAATGCGATCTCGACCACGAACACGGTCAGCGCGATGCGGTCGAGCGTCAGCAGCAGGCCGCCGGCCGCCGCCATCGCGGTGGCGGACGTCTCGAGTCCGAGGGTCACGGCGTTGACCAGGATCACCGCGATGATGAAGCGCTGGAAGGCCGTGGATTCGACGAGATTCTTGAGTCGCATGGGGGCGGCGGGACGTGTTGGAGAAGGCGGAATTCTACTGAGCGGACGGCGGATTTCGACATTCCGGTAAGAACGGTAATTCCTTAGCGGCCGCACTCCCGGTACAGTGGCGCCTCCGCGACTTGCCGGCCACCCGAGACTCCCATGACCAGCCAACCCTCCCGCGCGACGAACGATCAGCTCGTTCGTGCCCCCCACGCGCCGCTCACCGACTACTATGCGGCGGAAGCCGATCGGGCCGGGTTCGTCCGCGGCATCTTCGACCGCACGGCTGGGGACTACGACCGCGTCGAGCGCCTGCTCGCTTTCGGCAGCGGCGCCTGGTATCGCCGGCAGGCGCTGCTGCGCGCCGGCCTCGTGCCGGGGATGCGCGTGCTCGATGTGGGCGTTGGTACCGGCATGGTGGCGCGCGAGGCGGTGCGCATCGTGGGCGATGCCACGGCGGTGACCGGAGTGGATCCGAGCCCGGGGATGATGGCCAATGCCCAGTTGCCGGCCGGCGTCACCCTGCTCGAGGGGCGGGCCGAAGCCTTGCCGTTGCCCGACGAAAGCATCGATTTTCTCAGCATGGGCTATGCCCTGCGCCACATCGGGGATCTTTCGGCGGCCTTCGCCGAGTTCCGGCGCGTGCTCAAACCCGGCGGACGGATCTGCCTGCTGGAGATCACCCGGCCGGAGAGCCGCTTCGGTCGCGTCGTGCTGAAGGGCTACATGCGCGGGGTGGTGCCGACGCTGGCGCGGCTGGCCGGCGCCAGCGGCGAGACGGCGAAGCTGTGGCGCTACTACTGGGACACGATCGACGCCTGCGCGCCGCCGGTCCGCGTCGTCGCCACCCTGGAGGCGGCCGGCTTCGGCGGGGTGCGCCGCTACGTCGATGCGAAGCCGCTCAGCATCTTCTCGGAGTACCAGGGGGCGAAGGTCTGAGTGTGCATGGCCCGCGGCTCGGGCGCGCGAACTGCATTGCCGGCACAAGTCGGAGGCGGGGTTGTCCAATTGCACGATGCCCGCAAAAAGCAAAAAGCCCGGCCTTGCGGGCCGGGCTAAGTGCCTGAATCTGTGGTGGTGATGGGCAGAATCGAACTGCCGACCTACGGGTTATGAATCCGTCGCTCTAACCGTCTGAGCTACATCACCACGCGAGCCTGCTAATATAGCGGCTGGAGAAACTTGCCGTCAAGGCGTGTCATGAAGAAGCTTTACATCCGCACGTTCGGCTGCCAGATGAACGAGTACGACTCGGACAAGATGGCCGACGTGCTCGGCCAGGCCGAGCCCATGGTGAAGACGGACAACCCGGAAGAGGCGGACGTCATCCTGTTCAACACCTGCTCGGTGCGCGAGAAGGCGCAGGAGCGGGTGTTCCACGACCTCGGGCGGGTGAAGCTCCTCAAGCAGCAGAAGCCGGAGCTCATCATCGGGGTGGGGGGCTGCGTGGCGAGCCAGGAGGGCGAGGCCATCGTCAAGCGCGCGCCCTACGTGGACCTGGTGTTCGGACCCCAGACCCTGCACCGGCTGCCGCAGCTCATCGCCGAGCGCAAGAAGAGCGGCCGCTCGCAGGTGGACATCTCCTTCCCGGAGATCGAGAAGTTCGACAACCTGCCGCCCGCGCGGGTGGAAGGGGCGAGCGCCTTCGTCTCCATCATGGAAGGCTGTTCCAAGTACTGCACTTTCTGCGTGGTGCCGTACACCCGCGGCGAGGAAGTGTCGCGGCCGCTGGAGGACGTCCTCGCCGAGGTGGCGGGGCTCGCGGCGCAGGGGGTGAAGGAAGTGACGCTGCTCGGCCAGAATGTGAACGCCTGGCGCGGCGCGATCACCCGCGACGGCGGCGAACAGGGCGACTTCGCCTTCCTGCTCGAGTGCGTGGCCGAGATCCCCGGCATCGAGCGGCTGCGCTACACCACGTCCCATCCGCGCGAGATGACGCAGCGGGTGTTCGATGCGTACGCGAAGATCCCGAAGCTCGTGGGGCATCTCCACCTGCCGGTGCAGTCGGGCTCCGACCGGGTGCTGGCGGCGATGAAGCGCGGTTACTCGGTCCTCGAGTTCAAGTCGGTCGTGAGGAAGCTCCGTGCGGCGCGGCCGAATCTCTCGCTCACCTCGGACTTCATCGTGGGCTTCCCCGGCGAGACCGAAGAGGACTTCGAGAAGACGATGAAGCTCATCGACGAGGTGGGCTTCGACGGCTCCTTCAGCTTCGTCTACAGCGCGCGTCCGGGAACGCCGGCGGCCGACCTGGAGGACCCGGTGCCTCAGGCGACCAAGCTCGCCTGGCTCGCGCGGCTGCAGAAGCGCATCGACGAGCAGGCCCAGGAGATCAGCCGCAGCATGGTGGGCCGGGTCGAGCGCATCCTGGTGGAGGGGCACTCGAAGAAGAACCCCGAGGAGCTCGCCGGCCGCACCGAGAACAACCGGGTGGTGAACTTCGTCGGCCAGCCGCGCCTCGTCGGCCAGTTCGTCGACGTCACCATCACCGCCGCGCTGCCGCACAGCCTGCGGGGCGAAATCGTCACACGGGACTGCTGAATGGCGAAAGCGACCGAAGTGCTGCTCGAGCCGCTCGACAACGAGCGGCTTGCGAACCTGTGCGGCGTGCTGGACGAGAACCTGCGCCAGATCGAAACCGCCTACGACATCACCATCGCGCGCCGCGGCGAACGTTTCACGCTCCAGGGTCACCCGGTCCAGGCGCAGCTGGCGGCCAAGGCGCTCCGGGAGTTCTACGCCCAGGCCGAGCAACACCTGACGGTGGACGACATCCAGCTGGGCCTGGTCGAGCTCGCCAACCGGCGCGAGTCGGACCAGCCGGCCCCGGCCCTGCTCACGCGCAAGAGCGAGCTCCACGGGCGCACGCCGCGCCAGGTGGAGTACCTGCGCAACATCCAGGCCCACGACATCACCTTCGGCATCGGTCCGGCCGGTACCGGCAAGACCTATCTCGCCGTGGCGAGCGCGGTGGATGCCTTCGAGCGCGAGTACGTGGAGCGCATCATCCTCACCCGGCCGGCGGTGGAGGCGGGCGAGCGCCTGGGCTTCCTTCCGGGCGACCTCGCGCAGAAGGTGGATCCGTATCTGCGCCCGCTCTATGACGCGCTCTACGACCTGATGGGTTTCGACCGGGTGGCCAAGCTCTTCGAGCGCGGCTCGATCGAGATCGCGCCGCTCGCCTTCATGCGCGGCCGCACCCTCAACCACGCCTTCATCATCCTCGACGAGGCGCAGAACACCACGCCCGAGCAGATGAAGATGTTCCTCACCCGCATCGGCATCGGCGCGCGGGCGGTGGTCACCGGCGACCTCACCCAGGTGGACCTGCCGCGGGGGCAGCGCAGCGGCCTGAGGGAGGCGCGGGAGGTGCTCGCCTCGGTGCGCGGCATCGCCTTCAGCGAGTTCCAGAAGGAGGACGTGGTGCGTCACCCGCTAGTGGCGCGCATCGTCGAGGCCTACGACAACCAGGCGGCGCGCGAGGCCCGTGCGGCCCTCGAGGCGCCCAAGGAGTGAGCGGGATGCCGACCAGGCCACGCGCGCCCCGTCTCGCCCTGTCGCTGCAGAAGGCCCTGGCCCCCGCGGACCGGGCGCTCACCCCGGGCCGCGTCGCCGTTCGCCGCTGGATCCGCGAGGCGCTGCGCGGCGACGCGGAGGTCACCGTTCGCTTCGTCGGCGAGGCCGAGGGCCGGCAGCTCAATCGCGACTACCGGGGCAAGGATTACCCCACCAACGTCCTGACTTTCGCCTATGGTGAGGGTGAACCCCTCCTTCCCGACGAGGAGGACGCACCGATTTCGGGCGACTTGGTGCTGTGTGTCCCCGTCGTGGCGCGGGAGGCGGCCGAGCAGGGCAAGCCGCTGGATGCGCACTACGCCCATCTGGTGGTGCATGGTATGCTGCACCTGCAGGGTTTCGACCACGAGGACGCGGGCGAAGCCGCAGAGATGGAGGCTTTGGAGACACAGATTCTGGGGAAGCTCGGCTACGCCGATCCTTACGCCTGAGTGGGGGCGGGAGGATCCAGGATTTGGGAGGGAGCGGGCGCCGGCCCGTGCATGGAAATTGCGTCATCCCAAATCCTGGCTCCTCGACCACACTCAACACATGGACAGTTCCCCTGGCAAGCCAAGTTTTCTAGAGCGACTTTCGGCCCTCCTTTCGCGCGAACCCGAAGATCGCGATGAGCTCCTCGCGCTGCTCCACGCGGCTTACGAGCGCAACCTGCTCGACGCCGATGCCCTTTCCATCATCGAGGGCGCCCTGCAGATGTCCGACATGCAGGTGCGCGACGTGATGGTTCCCCGTGCCCAGATGGACGTGGTGCATCTGGACGACCCGATGGAAAGGATCGTCCAGTTCGCCGTCGACACCGCCCACTCGCGCTTTCCCACCGTGGGTGAGAGCAAGGACGACGTGCTCGGCATCCTCCTCGCCAAGGATCTCCTGCGCGCCTTCGCCGGTCGCGAGTTCGACCTGCGCGACATGCTGCGCCCGGCCGTGTTCGTGCCCGAGTCCAAGCGCCTGAACGTGCTCCTGCGCGAGTTCCGTGTGAGCCGCAACCACATGGCCATCGTCGTGGACGAGTACGGAGGCGTTGCGGGCCTCGTCACCATCGAGGACGTGCTCGAGCAGATCGTGGGCGACATCGAGGACGAATACGACTTCGACGAGGCGGGCGACAACATCCGCCTCGACCAGAACGGCCGCTATCGGGTCAAGGCGACGACCGAGATCGAAGACTTCAACGCCGCCTTCGCCACCCATCTGAGCGACGAGGAGGCCGACACCGTGGGCGGCCTGGTGATCCGCCAGCTCGGGCGCCTGCCCAAGCGCGGCGAGAGCATCGTGCTCGACGGCATGAAGGTCCAGGTGCTGCGCGCCGACAGCCGGCGGGTGCATACCCTGTTGGTCGAACATCTCACGCCGCAGCCGGACGTCGCGCGTGACTGATCGCGCCTCGGGCGCCGCCGTGCCGCGGATGGGCGCACTGCGGCGGACCGGTTGGCGCACGCACGGGCTGCTCCCCGCAGCGGGCGGCGCGCTGTCGGTAGGCGCGTTCGCGCCTTTCGAGCTTTGCCCGCTCGCGCCGCTTTCGCTCGCCGTCCTCGCCTGGGTCCTCGCCCGTGCCCCGAATCCGCGCAGCGGCTTCTTCACCGGTTTCGCCTGGGGCTTCGGGGCCTTCGCGGCCGGCGTGTCCTGGCTCTACGTGGCCCTGAACCGCTACGGCGGCATGCCGATGCCCCTCGCGGGGCTCGCCATCGCCCTCTTCTGTGCCTATCTCGCGCTGTTTCCGGGCATCGTCGGCGCGCTCTTCGTGCGCCTGCGCGGTGGCGGCGCCTTCGCCCGGGCCGGCCTGTTCGCCGGGCTGTGGGTGGGCGGCGAGTGGCTGCGCGGCTGGCTGTTCACCGGTTTCCCGTGGCTCGCCGTCGGCTACTCGCAGACGCCGCCCAGTCCGCTCGCCGGCTGGCTCCCGGTGATCGGGGTCTTCGGCGTGGGGGGGCTGGTCGCCTTCCTCGGCGCGCTCCTCGCCTTCACCGACTGGCGCATGCGCCGTTCGGCGGCTGCGACGGTGGGTGCGGCAGCCGCGGTGGCCGGCGCGGGCGTCGCCCTCGGCCAGGTCGCCTGGACCGCGCCCGCGGGCGCGCCCCTCTCGGTGGCGCTCGTCCAGACCGACATCGAGCAGGGGCTCAAGTGGCAGCCGGATCGTCTGGTCGATTGGCTGCAGGTCAACGCGCGCCTGGTGCACCAGAACCCGGCCGAGCTCGTCGTCCTCCCGGAGACCACGCTGCCGCTGCTCGCGGACCGGCTGCCCGAAGGCTATCTGGAGCTGCTCGCAGAGCCGGTGCGCGAGGCGGGCGGCAACCTGGTCTTCGGCGTCTTCACGCGGGATGCCGACGGCGCCATCTACAACGCGGCACTGAGCGTAGGCGTCTCGCCGTCGCAAACCTACGCCAAGCAGCACCTGGTGCCCTTCGGCGAGTACTCGCCACCGCTCTTCGGCTGGTTCTACCGGCTGGTCGACATCCCCATGTCCGATCAGACCCGCGGTCCGCGCAATCCGCCGCCGATGGCGCTGGGGGACCAGCGCATCGCGGTGAACATCTGCTACGAGGACCTCTTCGGGCAGGAGCTCCTGACGCGCCTGCCCGAGGCGACGCTGATGCTCAACCTCTCCAATCTCGCCTGGTACGGCGACTCCTTCGCCCAGCCGCAGCACCTGCAGATAGCCCGGGTGCGGGCGCTGGAGACCGGGCGGCCGATGCTGCGCGCGACCAACACCGGCATGACCGCGGTGGTCGCCCCCGACGGCTCGCTGAGCGCGGTATTGCCGGCCTTCGAGCGCGGCGTGCTGAAGGCGGAGGTGCGCGGATACACCGGGCTCACGCCCTATGCGCGCTGGGGCGACCGGGCGGCGCTGGGGTTGGCGCTCCTGGCGGTGGCGGCGGCGCTGCGCGCGCGCCGTGGCGCGGCATAAGCCCCTTCCCGGGGCGGTCGCGCACAACAATTCCCCTGCGGGCTTCGCCCGCGTCCCCGAATGCCAGTAAAATCGGTCTCTTTGCGTTCGATGCGCGGCTTTCGGCCGCCCGAGACCATGTCCCAGCACAAACCCACCTTCCAGCAAGTCATCCTGACGCTCCAGCAGTTCTGGGGCGATCGCGGCTGCGTGCTCCTCCAGCCCTATGATCTCGAGGTTGGCGCTGGCACCTCGCACACCGCCACCTTCCTGCGCGCGATCGGCCCCGAGCCCTGGAACGCCGCCTACGTGCAGCCCTCGCGCCGGCCCAAGGACGGCCGCTACGGCGAGAATCCGAACCGCCTGCAGCACTACTACCAGTACCAGGTGGTCTTGAAGCCCTCGCCGCTGAACATCCAGGAGCTCTACCTGGACAGCCTGCGCGCCCTGGGCATCGACCCGAACGTGCACGACATCCGCTTCGTCGAGGACGACTGGGAGAACCCGACGCTCGGCGCCTGGGGCCTCGGCTGGGAGGTCTGGCTCGACGGCATGGAGGTGACCCAGTTCACCTACTTCCAGCAGGTGGGCGGACTCGACTGCAAGCCCGTGCTGGGTGAGATCACCTACGGGCTGGAGCGGCTGGCGATGTACCTCCAGGGTGTGGAGAACGTCTACGACCTGGTGTGGGCGGTGTCCCCCGACGGTTCCAAGGTCAGCTACGGCGACGTCTACCACCAGAACGAGGTCGAGCAATCGACCTACAACTTCGAGCACTCGAACGTGGAGTTTCTGTTCTCGCTCTTCGGCAACTACGAGTCGGAGGCAAAGCGGGTGATGGACGCCGGCCTTGCGCTGCCCGCCTACGAGATGGTGCTCAAGGCCGCCCACACCTTCAACCTGCTCGACGCCCGTGGCGCCATCTCGGTGACCGAGCGCGCCGCCTACATCGGGCGCATCCGCAACCTGTCGCGTGCGGTCGCCCAGGCCTACTACGAATCCCGCGAGGCGCTCGGCTTCCCCATGCTGCCCCAACAACAGAAGAAGGAGGCCGCGTGATGAGCGCCGCATCCGTACTCGTCGAACTGCTGACCGAGGAACTGCCGCCCAAGGCCCTGCCGCGCCTGGGCGAGACCTTCGCCGCCACCGTCTTCGCCGGGCTCAAGGCCCACGACCTGCTGGCCGAGGACAAGGGCTTCCGCTGGTTCGCCGCCCCCCGCCGGCTCGCGGTGGCCGTGCCGGCGGTGCGCGCCGAGGCGCCGTCCCGCGAGGTCACCGAGAAGATCATGCCGGTCGCAGTGGCGCTGGACGCCGACGGGCGGCCGACCCAGGCGCTGCTGAAGAAGCTCGAGGCGAAGGGCATCGCGCCCGAGGCGGTGGCCGGCTTCGAGCGGCGCGTGGACGGCAAGGCCGAGGCGCTCTTCTACACCCGCACCCAGCCCGGCGCGAAGCTCGACGACGTGCTGGCGAGCGTGGTTCAGGATGCGGTGAAGGCACTGCCGGTGCCCAAGCTGATGCGCTGGGGGGCGGGCGAGGCGCAGTTCGTGCGGCCGGTGCACAAGCTCGTCATGCTGCACGGCGAGCGGGTGGTTCCGGGGCGTGTGCTCGATCTGGATTCCGGCCGCGTCACCATGGGCCACCGCTTCATGAGCCGCGGCGAGATCGAGCTCGCCACCGCCGAGGCCTACGAGCCCGCGCTGCTCGCCGAAGGCAAGGTGGTCCCCGACTTCGCCGAGCGCCGCGCGGAGATCGAGCGCCAACTGGTCGCCGAGGCTGCCCGCCTGGGCGCGAGCCTGGGCGAGTACGCCGATCTGCTGGACGAGGTGGCGGCGCTGGTGGAGCACCCGACGGTCTACGTGGGCGAGTTCGAGGCCGAGTTCCTGGCCGTGCCGCAGGAATGCCTCATCCTCACCATGCGCGCCAACCAGAAGTACTTCCCGCTCTTCGACGCCGCGGGCAAGCTCCTGAACCGCTTCCTCATCGTGTCCAACATGCGGGTCGCGGATCCCTCGAACATCGTCACGGGCAACCAGCGGGTGGTGCGCCCGCGGCTCGCCGATGCGCGCTTCTTCTTCGAGCAGGACCGCAAGCAGCGCCTCGAGGCGCGCCTGCCGCGGCTCGAGGCGGTGGTCTACCACAACAAGCTCGGCAGCCAGCGCGAGCGCATCGGCCGCCTGGAGCGGCTGGCCGCGCACATCGCGCGGCGGCTGCATGCCGACGACGCCGCCGCCGCGCGTGCGGCGCATCTGGCCAAAGCGGACCTCGTCACCGACATGGTGGGCGAGTTCCCCGAGCTGCAGGGCATCATGGGCCGCTACTACGCGCTGAACGACGGCGAGGGCGAGGTGGTGGCCGACGCGATCCAGGCCCACTACCAGCCCCGCTTCGCGGGTGACGCGCTGCCCGCCGGCAACGTCGCGTGCGCGGTCGCACTCGCCGACAAGCTCGACGCCCTGGTCGGCTTCTTCGGCATCGGCCAGCTGCCCACCGGCGACAAGGATCCCTTCGGCCTGCGCCGCGCGGCGCTGGGCGTGCTGCGCATCCTGATGGAGGCGCCGCTGCCGCTGGATCTCGCCGAGCTCATCGCTGACGCGGCCGACGGCTTCCCGCCGGCCCGGCTGGTCGCCCCGGGCTTCCGCGAGCAACTCCTCGACTTCATGCTCGAACGCCTGCGCAACATGCTGCGCGAGGCCGGCCATGGGGTGGACGTGGTCGACGCGGTGCTCGCGCTGCGCCCGACGCGTATCGACCTGGTGCCCGCCAAGCTCGACGCGGTGCGAGTGTTCCGTGCCCTGCCCGAAGCCGAGGCGCTCGCCGCCGCCAACAAGCGCATCGTGAACATCCTGCGCAAGGCCGAGGCCGTTCCGCCGGAGCCCGATCTCGCACTCCTCCAGGAGGAGGCCGAGAAGGCCCTCTTCCATCGCGTGGTGGATGTGGCGCCGCGGGTGGCCTCCCACGTCGCCAACGAGGACTACACCGAGGCACTGCGGGTGCTGGCCGGCCTGCGGAGCGCGGTGGACCAGTTCTTCGACGACGTGATGGTGATGGCCGAGGAGCCGCTCACCCGCCAGAACCGGCTGGCCCTCCTCGGGCAGCTGGCCGGGCTGATGAACCGGGTGGCGGACATCTCCCGCCTGTCGGCCTGACCGGCGGGACGCGCGCATGAAGCTCATCATTCTCGACCGCGACGGGGTCATCAATTACGACTCGGAGCAGTTCATCAAGTCGCCCGATGAGTGGAAGCCGATTCCGGGCTCGCTGGAGGCGATCGCGCGCCTGAACCAGTGGGGCTGGCGGGTGGTGGTGGCCTCCAACCAGTCGGGCATCGGGCGGGGACTGTTCGGCATGGACATGCTGAACGCGATCAACGAGAAGATGGTGAAGAGCCTCGCCCAGGTGGGCGGGCGCCTGGACGCCATCTTCTTCTGTCCGCACAGCGCGGACTCGACCTGCGAGTGCCGCAAGCCCCAGCCCGGTCTTTTCCGCCAGATCGGCGAGCGCTTCAACGTGTCGCTCGCGGGCGTTCCCTGCGTGGGCGACAGCCTGCGCGACCTGGTCGCGGGTGCCGCGGTCGGCTGCAAGCCCTACCTGGTGCTCACCGGAAAGGGGCTCAAGACCCGCGAAGACCCGGCGCTGCCCGAAGACACCCTCATCTATCCCGACCTGGCGACCGTCGTCGCCGATCTCACCGGCTGAAGCCCATCGTGATTCTCCTGCGTTCCCTGCTGTTCGCCATCGTTCTCGCGGTGGTCACGCCGCCCTACGCGATCTTCGGCTTTCTCACCTTCCCGCTGCCGCCACGCGTGCGCCACCGCATCATCACCTCGTGGGCGCCGCTGGTGATGTGGTTCGTGTGGCATCTCCTGGGCATCCGCTACAAGGTGCTCGGACGGGAGAACATCCCGGCGGGGCCGGCGGTGATTCTCTCCAAGCACCAGTCCGCCTGGGAGACCATGGCGCTGCAGGTGATCTTCCCGGCCCTGTGCTTCGTGCTCAAGCGCGAGCTCCTGCGGGTGCCATTCTTCGGCTGGGGACTCGCCCAGATTCCGGGCATCGCCATCGACCGCAACGCCGGCAAGGATGCGCTCGCGCAGGTGGTGGAGCAGGGCACCCAGAGGCTGCAGGAAGGCTACTGGGTGGTGGTGTTTCCGGAAGGCACGCGCGTCGCGCCGGGGACCACGCGCCGCTACAAGCCGGGCGGCGCCTGGCTTGCGCAGCAGGCGGGGGTACCGGTGGTGCCCGTCGCCCACAACGCCGGCGAGTTCTGGCGACGCAACGCCTTTCTCAAGCAGCCGGGCGAGATCACGGTGAGCATCGGCCCGGTGATCGATCCCACGGGGCTCGACGCGGTGGAGGTGAACCGCCGCGCCGAAGCCTGGATCGAGGGCGAGATGCACAGGCTCTTCCCGCACCACTACAAGGAGGCGGCGACATCCCCGCGCCGTGCCCGCCAGGCCGGCTGAGGGCCGAGAGCCGTGCGGGAGCTGCCGGACCGAGCGGGTTTCCGCAGGCCCCCAAAAGAAAAAGCCCCGCATCGCGGGGCTTTTTCACTTCGACCGTTTGCCGGTAACGCTATCAGGCGGCCTTCTTGGAGCCGGCCTTGGCGGTGGCGGCGGCGGTCGCGGTGACGGCCTTCACGGTGGCGTTGGTCGCGGCGGCCACGTTGGCTTCGGCGATCTCGGCGACCTGCTTGGCAGCCTTGCTCACGCTGTCGTAGGCGCTGTTGGCGGCGGCGATGGCCGACTTGACGGCAGCCACGGCGACGTCGGAACCGGCGGGAGCGGACTTGGCGGCCTTGTCGAGGGCAGCGGCGACGGCCTTGTTCAGCTCGGCGACCTGGCCTTCGAGGAGCTTGGAAACTTCTTCCTGGCTCTGGGAGGCGATCTCATAGACGCTGCGGTTGTAGGCGACGACCTTCTCGACCAGCGGCTGGGCGAGCGAGGTTTGCAGGCTGAGCAGCTCCTGGACGTCCTTGGCGCCGAGCAGCGCCTTGGAGTTGGCCAGGCTGTCTTCCAGCAGCGAACGGGCGGTGTTCAGGTTCAGAGCGGCAAGACGCTCGGCGCTGGCGAAGGCGGTGTTGGCGATGGTCAGCAGGGTCTCGACGTTGG